>JADLHJ010000034.1 GCA_020848835.1 Candidatus Hydrogenedentota bacterium | reverse complement strand
TACGCCATCGCAATAGAGAATGTGCAACGAGCGAACCTGGACCGGTAACGGACGGGAGCGAGGTAACTGCCGTGGATCCAAAAGAACTGAACCTGGAGGCAATATTGCGGCAGCTCCAGGCGGACAAAAGCGTCGATCGTTCCACTTTGCTGGAAGCGATCCGCAGCGCGATCGAAACGGCCGCGCGTAAGAGCTTTCCGCCTACGGCATCGATCGCGGTGGACATCGACCCCAAATCGCTCGCATGGAAAGTGTTTGAGTTGCGCACCGTCGTCGAGACTGTGGAAGAGCCTGCGCATGAAATGAGCCTAGCGGATGCGCAGCAGCTCAATCCTGCGGCGCAGGTCGGCGATACGCTGAAAGTGCCGGCGGAAGCGAAAGATCTCGGCCGCATCGCCGCGCAGACCGCGAAACAGGTCATCATTCAAAAACTGAAAGACGCCGAGCGTGACAACGTATACGGCGAATTTAAGAAGCGCGAAGGTGAACTCGTCACCGGCATCGTGAAACGCGTGAGCCACGGCAACGTGATCGTCACCGTAGGCAAGGCGGAAGCGATTCTGCCGCAGAGCCAGCAATCGCCGCGCGAAAATTTCAAGCCCGGCGATCGCGTCCGCGCGTATCTGCACGAAGTAGATAAGAACGCACGCGGCCCGCAGGTCGTGCTCTCGCGCACGTCGCCTGAACTCGTGCGCGCGCTGTTCGACATGGAAGTGCCTGAGATTTACGACGGCACCGTCGAGATTCGCGCGATAGCGCGCGAGGCCGGTAGCCGCACGAAAATTGCCGTCACGTCTAAAGACGCGAACGTTGATCCCGTCGGCGCGTGCGTCGGCATGAAAGGTTCGCGCGTGCGCGCCGTTGTCGAAGAACTGTGCGGCGAGAAGATCGATATTGTGCGCTGGAGCGAGGACCCCGTCGAGATGTGCGGAAACGCATTGAATCCCGCGGACATTCTCGATATTACCGTTGATGAAGAAACCAAGACGATTCTTGTAATCGTTCCCCACGATCAGTTATCCCTCGCGATCGGCAAGCGCGGTCAGAACGCGCGCCTTGCATCGCGGTTGATGGGATGGAGCATTGATATTAAGAGCGACGTCGAATTGACCGGCGTCGAAGTGGACGGAGACGGCGCGCCTGCATCGACCGATGCAGACGGCGCCGGTAGCCATGAGGCGGAGTGAACCGAACGTTCACGCCGTACTCGGGCGTGGGTAACCGGGGTTCCAGGAGAAGGACTGAATGCAGACAGTATCCAGCCTATGCGATCGACTCGGCATGTCGCCGGAATGGGCGGTCGACCGGCTGCGCTATATGTTTATCGACGTCGAGGGACCAGAGTCCAAAATCGACGACGATGCCTGTGACCTGCTGATCGAAGTCTCTGACGACGCAGAAGTAGCAGAAAACGTCCGCAAAAAGAAACTCGGCGAAGCCAACAAAGAGAAAGAAAAAGAAGAAAAGCGGCGCGCCGCAGCGAAGAAAGGCGCGGAGACGCGCAAGGTAAAGGCCGCCGAAGAACGCGCAGCGAAAAAAGCCGCTGCGGATGCCGCAAAGGCTGAGACTGCGGCCGCGGCGCCTGTCGTGGAAATTGTCCGCGGCGATGCTGCGGGTGTTGTTCTCCCCGAAGTAAAAGTGCCCGTCGCCAAAAAGCCGGTTGCCAAGCCTGTACCCGCGCCGAAGAAGAAAGTCCCCGAAAAACCAAAGGCCCCCGAGATCGTCATTGGCAGCGCCGTCGAACGAGCAGAGCCCGTCGTCGAAATCGTGCGCGCGGACGGCACCCACGTAAAAATCGATGAGGCCGCAGTCGAGGAGATTCCGGCAGAGCCGATCATCGAGGAAGAGGAAGAAGAAGTCAGCGACGTGCTGGCCGAGGCCGAGCGCGTCCAGGAAGAGGAAGAAGAGCGCAAGCTGAAGGCCGCGGCGAAACCGCTGGCAAAACCGGATCCTGCCGTCGTCGCCGAAGTGCAGCGCAAAGCCGCCGAGCTGATGGCCAAGCGCCTCGCGCAACGCCAACAGGAAGCGCGCCGCGCCGGTACCGGAAAGACCGCGCGCAAGAAACAGAAGCGCGCGGAGAATCAGCGTGGCGGCGCCACCATGCAGCGCGATGCCGCAGCAGCAGTGAATCAATATCTCGCGGGCGGCCAGTTCGGCGTCGGCCCACGCAAACGCAAACGCAAAAAGTTCCGCGCGGACACGGGAGAATACGAAATCGTTGAGGAGTTGACCGAATCAAACGTGATTGAAGTCGAAGAAACGATGTCGGTCGAAGAACTCGCGAACGCGATGGGCGTCGGGGTCAACGATCTGATTCTCGATCTGATGGACTTCAACATCATGGCGACGAAAAACCAGGAACTGGGTATCGACGTCATTCGAAAGCTTGCCGAGCCTAAAGGCTTTGAAGTGCAGTCTGTCATTCCTGAAGAAACGGAACTGCTCATCGAAGAGGCGGACAAGCCGGAAGACCTGCAACCGCGCGCACCAGTCATTACCGTCATGGGCCACGTAGACCACGGTAAGACGACGTTCCTCGATCGCGTGCGCAGCGCAAACGTCGCTGCGGGGGAAGCAGGCGGTATCACGCAGCACATCGCCGCGTACGATGTTCCTATCGGTAACGGTCGCGTAGTGTTCCTGGATACTCCCGGTCACGAAGCCTTCACAGCGATGCGTGCGCGCGGCGCACAATGCACGGACATTGTGGTGCTCGTTGTGGCCGCGGATGACGGCGTGATGCCGCAGACGGTGGAAGCTATCGATCACGCGAAAGCGGCCGAAGTGCCCATCGTTGTCGCAGTGAACAAGATTGACAAGGCCGATGCGCAGCCCGATCGCATTCGTCAGGAACTCATCAAATACGAGTTGATGGACGAAGCATGGGGCGGCAAGACAATCATCAAGAATATCTCCGCGAAGCAGAGCATTGGCGTTGACGAGCTGCTCGAACTTCTTGTGCTGCAAGCCGAAATGCTCGAACTCAAAGCCAATCCGAACAAGCGCGCGCGCGGCACCATCATCGAATCCGAAATCTCGCGTGGGCAGGGTCCCGTCGCGTGGGTGCTCGTACAATCGGGTACGCTACGCGTCGGCGATGTGTTCCTCGCGGGCGAGACCTATGGCCGCGTCCGTTCGATTCACACGGCGCGTGGCGAGAACGTTCAAGAAGTCGGGCCTTCAACTCCGGTCGTCGTTACCGGTTTCAGCGCGCCTCCCGGCGCAGGCGATGCATTCATAGCAGTCGCGGAAGAGCGCACAGCGCGTGCCATCGCGGAGAAACGCGCGGACTACGCACGCCGCAAAGCTGGTGTTGGCGCGCGCCGCATCACGCTGGAAGATTTCCACGACCAGATGCTCGCGGGTGAGAAGAACGTGCTCAACGTCGTTCTCAAGGCCGACGTGCAGGGCTCGGTAGACGTATTCGAGTCGAGCCTCGCAAAGGCCGGTACCAGCGAAGTGGAAGTCAAAGTTGTACACAGCGGCGTCGGCGCGATCAACGAGTCCGACGTGATGTTGGCCAGCGCGAGTAACGCGGTTATCATCGGTTTCCACGTCAGCGCGAGCCCGAAGGCGCAGAAACTCGCCGAGCAACAAGGCGTGGATGTTCGCACCTATCGCATCATTTATGAAGCGATCGAAGAAGTCCGCTTGGCGCTGGAAGGTATGCTCGCGCCGGAGGCCAAGGAAGTGGTCACGGGCCACGTGGAAATTCGCCAGGTCTTCCGGTCATCCGCCCTTGGCAACATCGCAGGCTGCTACGTACTGGATGGCGAAATCGCGAGAACGTCGCTGGTTCGCCTTACTCGCGATGGAGTAGTCGTTCACGAAGGCAAACTCGATTCGCTCAAGCGCATGAAAGACGATGCGAAGAGTGTTTCCGCAGGCTTCGAATGCGGTATCAAGCTGGACAAATACGAAGACATCAAGCCCGGCGACGTGATCGAGGCCTATCGGATCGAGTCTGTCAAGCGCACTCTCGAGTAACGCGCAATGACGATCGGCCTCTTGAAGCTGGAGCTGTCCGTTCCAGGCGCTCACTCGTTGAAAGATAAACGCCGCGTCGTGAAAAGCCTCAAAGAAAAAATCAGCAACCGTTACAATTGCTCAATAGCGGAGATTGGCGAGAAAGACCACTGGACCTATTGTCAGCTCGCGGCCTGCGTGGTGGGCGATGACAGCCGATTTGTGAATACGCAGTTGAACGAGATTGTTCACTATGCGGAGAACAACGCCAACGCAATAGTCACCAGCGTGAATATCGAGATGCTCTAATGTCCCACGGAAGACCTACCCGCGTTGCGGAAGAAATAAGAAAGCTCGTCGCCGAGCTGCTGATGAAAGGCGTGAAGGATCCGCGCATCGGATTCGTGTCTGTAATGGGCGTGAAAATGTCACCCGACCTCTCGTATGCCGATGTGTTCGTCAGCCTGTTTGGATCGGAAGCGGAGAAGAAAGGTTCGCTCGTGGGCCTGCGGCGGTCCGCAGGTTGGATCCGGCGCGAACTTGGCAAACAACTGCGCATGCGCGTCACTCCCGAGATTCGTTTTCGTGAAGATACGACGCTGGATAACGCGTACCGGCTCGAAGAGAAATTCAAGGAAATTCACGCGGAAGAAGGACAGCATGACGATCAAGACAAATGAAATCGATCGCGTGCTGGATACGTTTCGCGCGGGATCGCGCTTTCTAATCACAAGCCATGTAAGTCCCGATGGCGATGCCGTGGGGAGTCTGCTCGGCATAGCACATTTGTTACGCGGCTTGGGCAAGACAGACATCACCTGCGTGCTTGAAGACGATGTGCCGCGCATCTACACGTGGCTTCCCGGTGCGGACAAAATCGTCAAGCAGGACGCTGTGACCAAGACTTTCGACACATCTGTTCTGATTGACGCGCATTCAGCGGATCGTAGCGGCAAAGTTGCGCCGTTGTTGCCGAAAGCGAACACGTTCGTCGTTATCGATCATCATCTCGTCGAGAAGGCAGACGGCGATCTGAAATGGGTTGACCCGACCTATGCTGCCGCCGGCGAAATGGTCTACGACTTGTACGTGAAATCGGGCGTACCGCTTACGCGCGAGGCCGCGGAGTGCATCTACACTGCGCAGACAACCGATACGGGCAGCTTCCGCTACTCGAATACCAACCCACGATCGCATCGCATCGCCGCGGGACTCATGGAAACAGGCATCAACATTCGCGCAATCACCGAGCGCGTAATCGATACGATGTCGCGCGGAAAGTATAACTTGCTTCAGCGTGTGCTCGGACGCATTCAATTCGGCGCCAACGCTACTGTCGCCTACGCAGACATCTACGCGAAAGACCTCGCGGAAACCGGCGCACTTGGCGAGGACACCGACGGCCTTATCAACTATCTGCGGAACATTGAAGGCGTGCGCGTCGCCATGATTTTCCGTGAAGCAAAGGACGGCAAAACGAAGGTAAGCTTCCGCACGCAAGCCGAGCTGAACGCAGCGGACATCTGCCGCGCCTTCGGTGGCGGAGGCCACGCCGTTGCCGCGGGCGCAACCATTGACGCGCCGATCGATGAAGCGCGTGAACAAGTGCTCGCGCACCTGCGCAATCATTCCGGCCTCGACGTATGAACGGCATCTTGCTCGTAGACAAGCCTTCGGGCATGACTTCGCACGACGTCGTCGATCGCGTCCGCAAGGCCGCGAAGATGCGCCGCGTGGGGCACACTGGAACACTTGACCCCGCCGCAACGGGTTTGCTCATTCTTTGCCTCGGCAACGCTACGCGCCTATCGGAATTCCTCACCGGTCTCGACAAAGTTTACGAAGGCACCATGCGATTTGGCGTCGTTACCGATTCCTACGATTTCGATGGCAAAGTCATTGAAGAACGCCCCGTGCCTGCGTTGACGCAAGACCAAATTCAAGGCGCCTTCAACGACTACACCGGCGAAATCATGCAGGTGCCCCCAATGGTCAGCGCCGTGAAAGTCGGCGGCGAACGCCTCTACAAACTCGCGCGCAAAGGCGAGACTGTCGAACGCGAACCGCGCAAGGTGCACGTAAAAGAGTTTGCTCTGTTGTCATATCATGAACCCGACGCTGCCTTTCGCGTGCGCTGCACGCGCGGCACCTACGCGCGTACGCTATGCTTTGACGTTGGCGAAAAACTTGGTTGCGGGGCCACGCTTGCTTCCCTTCGTCGCACGGCAGTCGGTAAACATTCCATCGAACACGCAAAGCAGCTAGACGCCCTGCAGTCACCGGAAGACGTTGCAGCAGCGCTACTGCCTGTAAACGACGCGCTTGATCTGCCCGCGGTTTTCGTGCGCAATGCGAGCAAGAACACCGTTGCAACAGGCGGCGCGCTCGAACGCCACGACCTGCGTGGCGATTGTTCCGCCGAGAAGGGCTGGGTGCAGGTCAAAGCCGAGAATGGCGAACTCCTCGCGCTGGGCGAGGTGCATTCCGAATTCGGCGTGCTGCGCATTCAACCGAAGCGCGTGTTGAACGCGCGGTGATCCGCGTCGTTGATGATATACGCGCCACGCATCTCGACGACCCCAATCTCGTTTTGACCATAGGCAGTTTTGACGGCGTACATTGCGGTCATCGCGCAATTCTTGACACCGTCGTGAGTCGTGCTGTGGCAATCAATGGCACATCCGCGGTACTTACAATCAAGCCACACCCGCGCGAATTCTTTTCGCCGGACCACGCGCCGAGTCTGCTCACTCACAGCGTCAAGAAGCTCGAACTGTTCGAGGCCGCAGGCATTGACGCCATGATCTTTCTGCGTTTTAATGCAGAGGTCGCTGCGCTTGAACCCGAAGACTTTGTTCGCGAGATCATTGTCGAACGCTGCCGCGCGACGGCTGTCGTCGTTGGCCACGATTTCCGTTTCGGAAGAAACGCGCGAGGCGATTTTGCGCTACTCGCTGCGCTCGCGCCCCAATATGGATTCGAAGTTGAGCAAGTGCCCGCGCTGCTCATGGACGGCGAACGCGTCAGCAGTACGCTCATCCGCGAGCGCCTGCTTCTCGGCGACCTTGTGAAGGCCGAGGCCTTTCTGGGCCGGCCCTATTCGCTCGTGGGCAAAGTCGTTCCGGGCCGGCACATCGGCAGTACCATCGGCTTCCCCACGGCCAACATCAAACCCCACCACAGCGCCATCCCTGCGCAGGGCGTTTATGTGTGCGAGGCCAAGCTCGGCGACAAGACATTCCCAGCGGCCGTCAACATCGGCGTCGCCCCTACCATCCGCAACGAAGACCTCACCATCGAATCCTTCCTCCTCGACTTCTCCGGCGACATCGAGGGCGAGGAAATAGAGCTCGTGTTCCGTAAGCGCCTCCGCAGCGAAATAAAATTTCCAACCGTTCAGGATCTAATCGCGCAAATCCACCGCGATGTTGAAGCGACGCGAGATTTCTTCGCTTATGTACGTTAGAGCCTCTAACAAAAGCTAAAGTTCATGCTTAATCGTCCGATACATAGAGCAGAGCGCAAGAGAGTCCGGAACACCTTGAACGGGCTGCTTGGAGGAGCATATGGCTCGCGCGATTCTGCCCG
>JADLHJ010000033.1 GCA_020848835.1 Candidatus Hydrogenedentota bacterium | reverse complement strand
GATAAGAAACTTTTGGACGAAGTTGAACGCGAAGAACGATTGAATAGAGAGGATTGAAGCCATGACTGCCCTGGACGAACTGAAGAAGGCCCAGCTTAAGCCGGCCGACAAACTGCCGAAATTCAACATCGGCGACACCGTGCGCGTGCACTTCCGCATCGTGGAAGGCGAAAAAGAACGCGTACAGGTGTATGAAGGCGTCGTCATCGGACGCAAAGGCGGCGAAAGCGCCGAAGGCCGTTTCACCGTGCGCCGCGTCGCGTTTGGTGAAGGCGTCGAACGCGTGTTCCCGCTGCACTCGCCGCGCATCGAAAAAGTGGAAGTGACGCGTGAAGCCCACGCCCGCCGCGCGAAGCTCTACTACCTCCGCGAACGCTCCGGTAAATCCGCGCGCGTCAAAGCGAAGGAACGTTCGACCAAGCAGACCGCGAGCGCAGAAGCATAAGTCTTCGGGCCACGCGAGTTCGGCCCGCACGATATTTGTTTGGGCGGAAGGATCGGGTTCGATCCTTTCGCCATATTTTTTTTATGGACTATTTGGAGTGCGGCGGCGGGCAGACGCCGCTTGCGCTTCTTGAAGATTGATGTGCACATAGCCAAAGCGGTGTCTCCGCTAACGCTGTGCCACCGCACTCCAAATAGTAACTTGATTCTTTGCGGATTACGTTGGTGGTTTGTTACGCTATTACTGGCTTCGGGAGACGCCACGCCGCGAAAGAAGGTTTCACTCCCACTCGTATGAACTATCAGTCGGTTTCCTTTGAGGACCAAAGCGGTTGCGGTCCAACACAACGCAAAGGACACCTGTCATGCCCCGATCCATTCCTTCCCTTGACGACTGCAAACGCGACGCCGATTTTCTGTTGAAAGACGTGTATTCGGATGATCGCGAAGTAAGTCTTCGCGCGATCGAACGCTTCCGCCGCATTGCACCGTTCAAAGACAAAAGCGAAGTAGAAGTACATCGCGACCGCGGCGAAATCCAGCACAAACACGCGCTCGCCGTCATCGCGCGCGAGCATGGGTACGTTGCATGGAAGAATCTAAAAGACGCCACGGACGTGCTGTGGTGTCCTCCCGGTACCAGCGCGTTCTGGCACAATTGGTGCAAGACGCACGAAGAAGCGCGCGCTTATCAAAAAGAAAAAGGCGGCTACCTGCTCACGGGCCACGGCAAATGGTTCATCGCCGAGCGCGGATATATCGAAGCGCTGGGCATGGACCCAGACGATCCGCGATGGGAGGCGATTGGGTTCGATGTGTACGAGCCGCGGGATCAAAAATCCTGCGATGAACTAATTATGCTGCGAAATGCGCGCAGCACGCGCTGAGCAATCTGCCAGCCCTTACGGCTGAGCGTTCACCGGCCCGTGGCTAATGCCACGATCTGTGAGACCTTCGCGCCCCTCCGGCATAGGCGCAATGCGCCGCAAAGCCAAAATCGCTTTGGGGAAACCGCCGTTGGCTGCTTTGGCAAGCCAGCGGCGGCCCTCTTTCTCATCTTGAGGCGTGAAGCTGGTTCCGCTGAGAAAAGCTTCGCCAAGTTGGTATTTAGCTTCTGCATTCCCGGCTTCAGCAGCTTTCAAGTACCATGACAATGCCTCATCATTGCTTTGCTCCACCCCTAACCCATGCTTGTAACAATTTGCCAGCCGGTGCATACCTGCCGTATCTCCTGCTTCCGCCGATTTTCGGAACCAATTCACGCGCTCGTGTTGATCGGGTACCAAGTCTACAGCGAGTGCGTGCATGGCAGTGGGATCTCCTTGCTCCGCAGCCGCGCGATAGAGCTCCTGCCTCTTAATATCGTCTCGTTCCACGCCTATCGAGGTTGTATGACACATACCCAGCAAGAATTGCCCTTCCGCTATACCGCGATTCGCGGCTTCTTGCCAATACGGGAGTTGCTTTGCGGCGTGCAGTTGAAGATAAGGTTTCGAATAACCGACGCGATCCCGTACCGCGCGCATGGCAGATTCATCTTTCTGTACCTGTTCACGCAACTCCTCATCAGACAATGACGCAACCTCGCGCGCATGTTCTCCCGAGTCCATTGCGGCGTAGTCTGTGACAGGTCCAGTGCTTCTCGCTTCAAGCGTGGTTGGAGCAATGAAATTCGGAGGCAACATATATGCGCCGTGACCGCTCAATTCTCGTAAACGCTCAACACCAAAAGGACAGCCCATATCCGCTGCACGCGCGATCCATTGCCGTCCTTCGGATTCGTCCTTCGGCAGGAGATTGCCAGAGAAATAACATTGTCCAAGCTGAAACATGGCATATGGCGCGCCAGCCGAGGCCGATCTCTTGAGCCAGTTTGACGATGCAGAAGGATCGGCGGGAACGCTGTTGCCATTTCCATACAGTGCGCCGAGTTCCCACATGGCAGCCCTGTCACCGGCGATGGCGGCCTCTTTAAAGTACTCCAATGCGGCCACCTTATCCTGCGCGGTGCCAAGTCCAAGGAACAATGCTTCCGCGTAATAAAACTTTGCGGGCGCGTATTCTTGTTCGATAGCGCTTTCCAAAAGTTCAGCGCTTCGGGCGTCATTTTTTTCGACCCCGATGCCGTAAGAATGACAAAGCGCGAGTAGGACTTGCCCTTCGGGCATGTCACGTTTGGCGGCCTCTTGCCAAACCCGTAAGCGATCCTTTTCCTCTGCGATAAGATAAACATCCGGCAGCCCGATGCGATCCCGGCTTTGAATACACTCTTTTGCGTCAATACGTATCCACTTGCGTAAGGTTTCGTCCGAAGCTCTGGCCGGATTGGATGCGTTTGCTTGCCGTTCTATGGTCTCTGCTTCTACAGCGGCTGGTACAGTTCTTGAATCTGAAATGCCGATCGTTTGAACCTGAGCCGCCTTGATGTTCGTAGGTGGTGCGAACGAATTGCTCTCCACAACCGTTGAATCGTTCGATTTAACGTCGGCTTTTTCTATGCTTGACATGGCGCGGGAAATGGTAATAGTTGGCGCGTGATCGTTCTCGGTTTGAAAGTTGGAATATGCCGCACCTCCGAGCACTGTCGCGCCAACAATCGAAATGCCAATAATCATTTTGGTAACCACGGTCATCCCTCCCGTTGAAACAGCCATACCCGCTGCGCTCAGTTGACTCCACGGCGTGGAGCAAAGCGCAATCGCGCCCATTACGCTCGTTACTTTGGCCCTTCGTGACACACGTTCCTGGGGCGCTTCACCAATTGCGGAGAGCAAGCGGGCTCCCAAATCGTTGCGCGTGCGTTGCAGCCGTTTTGCGGCGGCTTCCTTCGATATGTTCAAAAGCTGCGCACATTCGCGCAAGCCTTTTCCGCCGTAGTAATGCATCATCAGCAATTCGCGTGACTCGGGATCGAGTTCATTTAAGAAGTGCTTCAGCATCGTCCGCAATTCCTCCTGCTCGAAACTGTGTGGCTTCGCCAGCAAACTTGCGAGCAGTTCGTCGGTCAGCGGCGTCTCCCGCCACGTCTTTCGTTGTGAAGAGACGGCCTTGCTGCGCGCGATCGTAATGAGCCAGGGGCCAAAGCGTTGCGGCGCTTTTAAGGTATCTAGTTTCTGGAATGCCTGGATGAACGCTTCTTGCGCGACATCTTCCGCGTCGGCGGGATTGGCAAGCCTACTGCGAATGACGGATTTGACGGTTGGGTAATATCGGCGCACTAAGACGCTAAAATCGTTCCGGTGGCCGCGCAAGACACGCCGGACGACCCACTCGTCGGTCGAAAGTTGGATAGGCAAAAACATCACTCGGAAACTCCGTCTAGTAGCTAGACGCAAGCAAACCGTATTTGTGGACAGAATAGATCGGTTGCGCTCAAAAACGCCAAGTAGGCCTGGCGAAGGGGGGCCTGAGCCTGCGCAACACAGTCTGTTACTATCACGTGCGCGGAGAAACGACGCAAAACCCAGCAAGGGGACGGGGACAATGGCAGACACAATCGACAACACAAACATGGCGCTCTTCTGCGATTTTGAAAACATCGCGCTCGGCGTGAAGGACGCGAACTACGCGAAGTTTGACATTGGTGTGGTGCTGGACAAGCTTTTGCTCAAGGGCAAAATCGTGGTCAAGAAGGCCTACTGCGATTGGGCGCGTTACAACGCATTCAAGGCGTCGATGCACGAAGCGTCCTTCGAGTTGATCGAAATCCCGCATGTGCGCATGTCCGGCAAGAATTCCGCCGACATCCGGATGGTGGTGGACGCGCTTGATCTGTGCTACACGAAGTCGCACGTGGATACGTTCGTGATCATCAGCGGTGACTCGGATTTTTCGCCGCTGGTCAGTAAGCTTCGCGAGAACAACAAGAAAGTCGTAGGCGTAGGCGTTAAGAATTCGACATCTGATCTGCTCATTGCGAACTGTGACGAGTTTATTCTCTACGACGATCTGGTGCGTCCGTCGGCTCCCATCAGGAAACCGCAAGCAAGGCCTTCGACACAGAACCGCGCGCGGCCGGGTAACGTCGTCGCTGCTAAGTCAGTGCCAGACAAAAAGGAAGAAGCGTTTGAACTGATCGTCAAAACATGCGCGGCGCTCATTGAGGAGCGCGGCGACGAGAAGATTTGGTCATCGCTGCTCAAGCTTACGTTGAAGCGCCGTATGCCGAGTTTCAGCGAGTCTCAGTATGGTTTCAAAACATTCAAGCAATTGCTTGAAGCTGCCGAGGCGAACGGTTTCATCAAACTCACGCGCGACAAGTCCGACATTACGATAGAAATTAATCAGTTGGCATAGATAACAATTAGTATTTATTCAATCGTCGCTGCAATTGATTTTCGTAAAGCGATTCCGGTTCGAGCGATCCGCCGATGTCTTTTCCTTCAACATAATCTTCCGGCGCGGTGCCGTGAGCGCGTGGGTCGATGAGGCCGGTTTGTACGGTGACGCCGCGCGTGCCGATGACGTATCCGTTGCCGTACGCAAAGCTGCGGATGAGCCCGCCGCCGCTGGTGTTCCAATAAACGTTTTGCGTAGTAGTTTGCCCCGCGCCGGTGCTTTCATTGCCGCGGTTGCCGCCGTACCAGCCGTCGTCGAGCGTGCAGGAATCGACGAGGTTTGCCATTGCTAGTGAATGATGAAATTCGCAATAGGCAGGTAAGCCGATGGGAATGCCGCGCGAGATTATGTTCGTGCTGCCGGAACTTTCGCAGCGCAGGAAGACGCAGCCAGTCGTGCCGAATCCCCAATTTTGAATGAAGTTGTGCCGGCCATCGCGTCCGACACACTCGCGAATCAATACTTCATTGCTCTGCGAAATCTCGTAGAGGTAACCGCATCCGCCGCCGCCGCGGTTCTGCGCTTTTTGCAGCCTGCAGTTGGCGATGGTGACGCGCTTTGACGAGAGCACCCGCACGCCGCAATTCTGCAGGTGATACCCATCGGCATTCGCGTGCGGCGATGCAAACGACTCCACGTTGCGCATCCAGCAATCTTTGACGTCTTCGAATTCAACCGCGCGCACCTGAAACTGCGACCACGCGTCGTTCCATGCGACCGCGTTCGCGATTGCCAGATCCTCGATACCGCAATCTGAAATGTACCCGGTCTCGATCCGCAGGCTCGCGCCGTCGCGAGTTTTTGCAGGGTAACGGAGCGGTACATCAAGCGTGATGCGATGCTTGTTGCCGCCTGTTTCTACCGCGACCACGTGCCTGCGAAACACGCTTTGCCATGTGTTGTTGAATGCTTGCCACGTGCCGGTCATGCCGTGCTCGGCAACAAATTCATCGGAAATTGTCCAGCCGATACTCACATCGTCGCCGTCGGAAAGAGCAGTCGCATCCGCGCTTACGATTTCAGTCGCGCCGTTCTTGCCGTCCTTATCGAGCAATACCTCGGCACCATGCTGTAGCGCGCCTTTGAATGTGATGTGGCCCTTATACGCCATGCCATTAAACGACGTGAAATAGATGCGGCTTTTGTCGGGGCCTTCGCCCCGCAACACGATGTTCGACGCATCAATCAGCAACGCGCCATCGCAGCGGTACAAGCCATCTGGAATGAAAACGATTCCGCCGCCTGCATTCTCCGCCGCATCGATTGCGAGTTGGATTCCTGTGGTTGCGTCGGATGCACCAGAGCTATCCGCGCCATAATCTGTGACGTCAAACTTCGCTTTGTTGTCATTCTTCGGAAGGTCTTCACCGTTGTGATAGCCGGCGTAAGAGAAGTCATGAAGAAACCGGCCTTCGGAATCTGAAAAGCCCGGAGACCAGTTTTCCGGGTACAACGCGCTACGCCACGGCCCCTCCGGCGCGGGACAGGAAAAAGTAAACAGCGCGAGTAGAATTGAACAACCCAAAGCACGGTGCATACTAAACGGACAAATCCTGAAACACTTCGCGAATTGCGGACAATGCAGTTTCGTGCAAGTGGCCATTCGTTGCGACGATGCCGACGTTGTTGACCAACGATCGTCCCTGCGTGAAATCCAGGCGTTGACCTGTGAGGTCGGTGACTCGTCCACCCGCTTCTTCAATGATGAGCGACCCCGCCGCATGGTCCCAAATCTTCTCTTTATAATCCGGCTGGGCCTTGGTCAGCAGACGGTACAACAAATCACCGTCGCCCGCCGCCATTACCGCGTATTTCGCCTGGCTGTCCATCAGTACCGGCTCCGCCTTTACAGCCAACATTTCCATCAATTGTGCAACGCGGCCGACGTTTGTATGGCCAGCATCGACCGAGCGCAACACGCGCGCATCTTCGGTCGAAGTGATCGGCGATACATGCAATTGCACGGGCGCTGCGCCGTCACCCGTCAATGGCACTGTCCAAGCCCCTTCTCCGCGCCGCGCAACAATAATGGAGCCCGCCCCGTCGCGATCCGGTGTGCGTCCGTTTATCAGGTTTGGACAGCCCAACACACCGAGTTGCACGTTGCCATCGACAATAAGCGCGAGCGCGATGGCATATTGATCGCCGCGCAGAAATCCTTTCGTGCCGTCAATGGGGTCGAGCGTCCAGAAGCGTTTCGCCGGTTCCGCACCGCCGTGATCGATCCAAGCGCAGACCGTCTCCGGCGTGGCATAAGCCATGTAGCGTCCTACAAATCGCGCGACCTTATTCAACGTATCCGCGGCTTCGGGCTCGCGCAGATGCGCGGAGTCTTCTTCCGCGACCAGTGGATCATTCGGAAATGCGCGTTCCAGCAAGCACCCGACCAGGGCCTGGGCCGCGAAATCCGCCACCGTAACAGGCGATTTATCGCTCTTGGTGATTGTGTGGTCTACGAGCTCACGCTCTACTTCACGCACCAGCAAGGACGCCTTGCGCACGGTTTCGACGGCGAACTGCACTTCTGGATGGTTTATTTCAAAGGGCATTTTGCGCTCCAACATTTCGGGGAAACGGGGATCATACTGAATTACGCCATGCGTTTCGTAGTCGTGCGATTGCGCGCGATCTATACGTTCAATTCTCCGCAATTTACGCTATCGCCATTTTCATGGCTGTGCTATACTCCCAATGTCTCACGCGCAAATCAGAACGGCAACAAGGCTGTGGGAATACCGGAGGAAGGGGGGGGCGGCCTGCGGGTTGGCCTTATCATTCGCACTTAATGACAATCAGCAACGGCACGGTCCATAAACTGCGAAGCTTGTCGCCTTCTAATTTCCCTCCCGCGCAGGAGCGCGAAATATAGATATGAGCCTGCGCACAAAAGTCTTTCTCGTCCTCGCGCCGTCGGTCGCGTTGATTACCGCGCTACTATTTTTCGTGCTGAGCAGGCAAATGATGTTCGGATACGAACGGATCGAGACCGATGTCATCAACGAGCACGTTTCCCGCACGGTGGACACATTTCACCGGAAGGCCGTAATCGATCTGTGCCGCGGCGATTGGGCCTACTGGGATGACGTTTATACTTTCGTAGCGGATGGGAACTCAGAATTCCTCGAAGCAAATATTAGCGCTCAGGGCTTTGTCGATTTGCGTATCGATACGATGATTTTCGTCAATAAGGCTGGCGAGGTCGTCTTGTCACGTTCCTATGATCCGGTGACGAAAGAGCAGATACCAGTAAACGACGAACTACTTCGCGAGCTTGGTCCGGGAAGCCTACTTCTTCAACATACCGCACCTCTGCAAGACTCCTACGTGTCAGGACTGTTGCTGACAAAGGACGGCGCCATTTCGATCGGCTCACGTCCCATACTCACCAGCCAGTATGAAGGCCCTGCGCGCGGTAGTCTCATCTTCGCGCGTACGATAACCCAGTCTCAGATCGATGAAATTGGACAGCAACTTCACCTGGATTGCCGGGCATTTGCCATGAGCCAGGCCGCGCCCCCCGAGGTTGAAGGGGCGGCAAGGGTGTTGGTGAATTCCAACCACGACAGCCAACACTACGTGGAACGGCGATCCGAGGGGCGTATTGCCGGGTTTGCGATGCTCCATGATATCCGCGGCCAGGAAGCGTTGCTCCTGGAAGTTAGCACGTCTCGTAGTATTTACCAGCAGGCCAAACGGGCGCGGCTCGACTTTGCGCTTTCCTTTGTGGGTATAGGCACCTTGATGTTGGTGGGTCTTGTTGTTGTGCTGGAGCTCTTGATCGTGACGCGGTTGCGCAAACTCCGGTCCCGCGTGCGGGAAATCCGTACTGACGGGGACTGGAGCGAACGAATCAATGTCCGCGGAGGAGACGAAGTTTCCGCGCTCGCGGAGGACGTCAACCGGCTCATTGCCGGATTATCCGAGTCGATTCGCAAGGAAGACGAGAAGGACCGTCGCTTTCGCATGCTGACAACGCACGCCGCGGTGGGAATGTACGAATATGGATTGGACGGCAAGTGCCTGTTTGTAAACGACAAGTGGTCCGAGATCACGGGCGTATCAAAAGACTGTGCGGGAGATGGGGGATGGCAGGATACGGTCCACCCGCAGGATCGGGATGCGGTGTTGAGCCGCTGTGCCGAACAAACCTTGCAAGGGGTTCCGTTCAGTTTTGAGTGCCGGTTACTTCAGCCATCAGGGGATATCCGGCATGCCGTGGTAAATGTGGTGCCATTGACAGGCGCCGACGGCGTGATCAGTTCCGTAATTGGAAGCGTAATGGACTTGACTGAAGCGCGCCGCGCCGAGCAGGAGATCCGTGAAAACGAAAAGCGGTACCGCGAGATTATCGAACTGCAGGCCGATCTCGTATGTCGCTACAGGCCGGACACGATTCTGACGTACGTGAACGACGCCTATTGTCTCTATTTCAGCAAGAAGCGCAGCGAACTCATCGGAAAGAGCTTTCTCGAGGTCGTGCCGAGCTCGGAACCGCTGGAAAACATTCTGCTCGATCTTCGAAACTCGAGCGGTCCGGTGGCGACACGCCATAAATCGGTTTTCGATTCTGGGGAGGAGCGGTGGCAAGAGTGGGTGGACACGCCGGTGCGAGACGCCGAAGGCCACATTGTCGAGTTCCAGGCGGTCGGACGTGACATCACAGAGCGAAAGGCCGCGGAAGACGCGCTGCGCGAGAGCGAAGCGAAACTGCGGAGTATCACCTCAGCGGTTGCGGACGCAATTATCATGATGGACGAAGACGGATTCGTGACATTTTGGAACGAAGCCGCTGAACGCACCTTTGGCTATTCGCGCATGGAAATGCTGGGGCGGCCGCTTCACGACATAATCGTGCCGGAACGGTATCGTGCGGCGTTTAATGACGGACATCGGCATTTTCTGGAAACCGGCGCTGGCGCCGTAATCGGCCGCACGGTCGAGATCCAAGGGGTTCATAAAGACGGCAATGAATTTCCCATCGAACTGACGATCGCGCCGGTGCGCTTCAGCGGAACGTGGCACGCGATTGGCACGGTTCGCAACATCACAGAGCGGAAGCGGGCCGAGGAGCAACTCGAAGACAACGCCCGTACGCTTGCCGCCGCGAACGAGCAGCTTGAACTCGCAATTGCGCAGGCCAATCAGCTTGCGTTGGAGGCGCAGGTCGCGAGCGTGGCCAAGAGCGATTTTGTGGCGAACATGAGCCACGAAATCCGCACTCCGCTGAATGGCGTTATCGGCATGACGTCATTGCTCCTCGACACGGAACTGACGGCGGAGCAGCGCGATTTCGCGGAAACCGTACGCACCTCGGGCGAAGCGCTGCTCAGCGTCGTGAACGATATTCTCGACTTCTCCAAGATCGAAGCGGGGAAGATGGAGCTTGAAGCGATAGAGTTCGATCTTCGTGCGGCTGTCGATCAGATCGGCGACATACTCGCGCCACGCGCACAGGAAAAAGGTCTCCAATTTACGATACTGATTCATCATGACGTGCCTGACTATGTGATCGGCGATCCCGGCCGGTTGCGGCAGATATTGTTGAATCTTGCGGGCAACGCGCTAAAGTTCACGGAGCGAGGCGAGATTGTCGTATCGGCGCAACTGAAAGCGAATGACGGTCAACACGCGACCGTATTGTTTGAAGTATCGGATTCAGGGATAGGCATCCCCGAAGATCGGTTGAAGCTGCTGTTTCAGCCGTTTACACAGGCGGACAGTTCTACCACGCGCAAGTATGGCGGCACCGGGCTGGGACTGACCATATCGAAGCGACTGTGTCAGGCGATGGGCGGTGAAATTGGGGTCCGCAGCACAGCAAGCGAAGGCAGCACGTTTTACTTCACAGTCAATTTTGAACAGGTGCACGTGCCGCGCGTTTCGGTGCAATTGGACACTTCCGCCCTTGCGGGATTGCGGTTATTGGTAGTCGATGAGAGCGCGACGGGCCGAAAAGTGTATCGGGAATTACTTCGCAGTTTTGGCGTATCCGTGACGGAAGCGCACGATACGAGATCGGCGTACGACATGATGCGTCACGCGGCGGCCGAAGCGCAGCCCTATGCGGTCGTATTGGTCGATCATTTCGAACCGCACGTAAACGCAGCCGAGTTTGCGCAGCAGGTGTTGGGCGATCCGGTGCTGCTGCGCACGAGACTCCTGCTCGTTACATCGTGGCCCAAACGCGGTGATGCGTCGGAAATGGCAAAGAACGGGTACGCCGCATACTTGACGAAACCCGTCAAGCGCGGACACTTGGTGGAGGCGATCGCGGCCGTTGTAGCGGTAACGGGCGAACGGCACGCAACGAAGGCGGCGCTCGTGACTCAACATACCTTGACGGAAGCGGCGCGCAGCCGTTCGCGCATCCTTTTGGTTGAGGACAATATCGTGAACCAGAAAGTCGCGACGCGCGTGCTGGAAAAACTTGGATACCGTTGCGATATAGCAAACAACGGACGCGAGGCCTTCGAAGCGGCGCAGAAGACGCATTACAACCTCGTATTAATGGATTGCCAGATGCCATTAATGGACGGATATGAAGCGACAAAGGCAATACGCCAGTTCGAAGGCGATCGGCGTTACACGCCGATCGTCGCGCTTACGGCGTCCGCTTTGCGTTCGGACTACGATCTTTGCATCGCAGCGGGCATGGACGACGTGCTTACGAAGCCAATCCACACCGAACCGCTTCAAAAAGTTCTTCATGTGTATCTGTCCGAGAACCCGCCCGTGCGGCACAAAGTGAAAGAGGACCGAATTGGAATGAGCGCACCACAGGACACGCCGGTCAACCTCGATCGCCTGAGCGAGATCACCATGGGCGATCCAGACCTGGAGTCGGAACTGATCGTCACTTTTCTCGCCGACACTTCTCAGCGCATATCTGAGATGGCTGCCGTGATTGCTTCGGGCGACCCGACATCACTGGTGCATACCGCGCACGCGATTAAGGGAGCTGCGGGTAACATGGGGGCGGTAGCTTTACAGGAAATTGCTCACAAGCTGGAACTCATGGCGAAGTCCGGCGGTTACGATGATGTGCTTCCCACGTACGATTCGCTCAAAGCCGAAGCCGATCGCGTGAAAGAGTATCTGTCGGATTATATGCACGCGTAGCACATGTGCCGCCGCGACCGGTAATCGTTATTTTACCTCTAACTGCCTTGTTTCATTCCCGTGTCGTAAATTCGTCGAGATTCATCAGGACGCGCGCGAGCGCTGTGTAGGTTGCCGATTCTACCTTTTCATTCTCTGCCGTGTTTGAGGCAAAGGCGATTGCGCTTTCCTGGTTCGCGGAAAACGCGGTGCGTTGATCGGCCATGAATTGTTGCAGCCTGTCGAGCTCTTGGTCCGAGGGCTGGCGGCCCATGCACGAGCGGAACGCATAGCGCACCCGTTCGCGTTCGTCCGCAGGTGCATTATCGATCGTGCGTTTGCCCAATGCTTGTGCGCACTCAAAGAACACGGGGTCGTTCAGCAGCGTCAACGCTTGCAGCGGTGTGTTCGAGCGCGCGCGCCGCGCCACCGCGACGTTTGAATCCGGGCAGTCGAAGGTCATCAACATCGGATAGGGCGTCGTGCGCTGGAAGAAAATATAAAGTCCGCGGCGATATTTCTCCGGCGCGGGGCTTTCGCTCCACGTTACGGAGCCCGCGTACGCCAACTCGGCGATCCCTTTCGCCTGTTGCGGACGAATGCTGGGACCACCGATGGGTGTATACAACAGACCGCTGGCCGCGAGGGTGGCGTCGCGCACGAGTTCGGCCTCTACATGGTAGCGGTTCTGCCGCGCAAAGAGCTTGTTTTCCGGATCGATATCGCGCAAGTCAGGACGATCGATGGACGCTTGCCGGTACGTCGCGCTCGACGTGATTACGCGAATCATTTCTTTCGTGCTCCACCCGCGCGCCATCAGTTCCGTTGCAAGCCAATCGAGCAATTGCGGGTTGGTGGGCTTTTCGCCACGCACGCCGAAATCCTCCGGCGTACCCACGAGTCCGCGTCCAAACATGAACTGCCACAGGCGGTTTGCCTGCACGCGCGATGTCAGCGGGTTGACGGGATCCATGATCCATTTCGCGAGATCGAGACGGTCCGGTTTGTCGCTGCGTGCGCGGAACGGATTCAATACAGCCGGTGTACCGAGCGTGACTTCTTCGCCCTTTTGTAGAAAGTCGCCGCGAATGTGCACGTAGGTGTTCGGCGGGTTGGGGTTCTGGATAACTGTCTGCGCCAGGGTCGCCGGTGGCTTGGGCTCGGCCTTCATCAAGCCTTCCAGCGGCGCGCGCAGTTCTTTCATCTTCGCGTCCTGGTTCGCGTAGAAATCGAGGATTGCGTTCTTCTGCGCGTCGTTGCGTTGGTCGGCGGGCGTCTTTAACGCCTGATACACGGCATCGGAATATTGAATCGTGTCCGCGGGCAACTGCGATGCGGACACACGGAAACGGCCAACCGTGTGGCTGCGCCCGTATTTTTGTTCGATGACGACCGTGACGATCGATCCATCCGGCGTGCCGACGTCTTCAGTCGTTTCAAAGGTCAGCACATTGGGCTTGTTCGTTTCCGAGTCGCGGAAGATTGCCCAGCCGGTGTCCGAGTTTCCGTCGATCGCGAGGGCGGCTTCCATGCCTTGCTGCGCGAATTCCGCTTTTGCGTTCTTCAATCCAATCTGTTTTTGATTGAGCGGGTTCGACCACGGCGCGACAAATACAGAAACTTCCGTGAGGACGAAATTGCCGTTGTTCGCGCGGCCCGGCCCCGTCTTTGCGAGCGACGGATCGGTCATGGTCTCGATGCGAAACGATTTCACGCCGAGGTCTTTGATGCGCGTGACAAATGTGTACTTGTCGTGCAACGGCGCATCTCCGGTCAACAGAATTGATTGATCTTCGAGTTGTTTGTAGGTACTACCTGCTGCGGAGGCAAAACTCATCGGCGGAAGCACGTTCCACCCGTGTTCAGGCACGCTGATCGTGCTTTCCCATTGCGGCAAGGTCTCCGCCAACTGCGCACGATAGGCATCGACCGCCTTCTGCAATTCCGCGCGCTGCACGTCAAAGCGTGCCTTAGCCTCTTTATACGCGATCAACTCGCCACCGGTCGGCGCGGGCACGTCTTTTTCCAAGGCGGTATTAAAGAAGCCAAAGAACTGGTAATACTCCTTCTGCGTGATCGGATCGTATTTGTGCGTATGGCACTGCGCGCAACCCATTGTTAGACCCAGGAAAATTGTCGCCGTTGTATTCGTGCGGTCCACGTTTTGTTTGCAACGATCCTCTTCGGGATCGATACCGCCTTCACGGTTCGTGAGCGTATTGCGGTGGAACCCGGTCGCGAGGACCGCGTCCGCGGGCGCGTTGGGCATGAGGTCCCCCGCGAGCTGTTCTGTGACAAATTGGTCGTAGGGCAGATCGCGATTCAGCGCGTCGATCACCCAGTCGCGATACCGGTATGCGTAGGGACGTCCCGTATCTTTTTCATAACCGTCGCTGTCGGCGTAGCGCGCCATGTCTAGCCAATAGCGGCCCCAACGCTCACCGAAATGGGGCGAGGACAGCAAACGGTTCACAAGCGCCTCATATGCGTAGGGCGAAGCGTCATTCACAAACGCATCAACTTCATCGGGCGCGGGCGGGATACCGGTGATGTCGAAATGCAGACGGCGGATAAGGGTTGCACGATCGGCCTCGGGAGAAGGCTTGAGATTTAGCGCTTCCAGTTGTGAGAGCACAAACGCATCGATGGGGTTGCGCACCCATGCCGCGTCGTTTACCGCAGGCGTCGCAGGACGCTGCGGTGCTTTGAAAGCCCAGTGATCAATGTTAATAACGGCATCGCCAGCATGATCGTCGGGCCACACGGCGCCCTGTTGCACCCAAGCTTTGAGTATCGCAATCTGCGCATCGGTCAGCCGATCGCCCTGAGGCGGCATGATGCGTTTCTCGTCGCCGCCCGTGACCAATTTGATGAGTAGGCTGCCATCGGGATCGCCCGCGCTGATGACCTTTCCGCTGTCGCCGCCGCCAAACGCCGCGTCTCGCGCGTCGAGCCGCAGGCCGTTTTTTTGCTTTTCCGGCCCGTGGCACGAGTAACACCGTTCGGCGAAAATCGGTTTCACGTCCTTTGCGAAGTCAATGGACGGCGGGGCGTCTTGCCCCCACGCGGTCAAAGTCCCCAACAGCAGCACAGCGAGCACAACTCGAATCATGGCTAAGCCCTCGTTCTGCATAAAAAACCAGTATTCAGCATAACACAATGGCTCGATTTATGGGCCAAATTAACCAGATTCTATTTGCTCCGCATGGAGCGAGTGTCTACTCTTGTGTCGGGCCAATATCCACTACGAACACGGGTGCATCCATGAAAAAGACCTCACGACGTCAGTTTCTTTCCAGTGCAGCAACCGCGAGCGCCGCTGGCGCGTTGGGCGGTTGCGCCACGCCCCAGGCAGAGCCGGTTGCGGTTGCCGCCGCGACTCCGCCAGCCCCGGCGCCGCCGAAAGAAGAGCCCGTTGTTGTGGCGGCGAATACGCCGGCGCGCCGAACCCTCGGTGCAAACGACCGCATTCAATGCGGCTTCATCGGAATCGGCAATCGTGGTGGCTCGTTGCTGGACAGCACCCTGACGCTTCCGGATGTGGACGTGATTGCAGTGTGCGACATTTATGACAGCGCGCGAAGCGAAGCACAGGCGAAGTGTGCGAAAAAGGTCGCGGATGCGCGCGCGTACGTTCAGTACGATGAAATGCTTGCGAAGGAAAAGCTTGATGCGGTGGTCATCGCGACGCCGGACCACCTTCATGCGCCCGCCATTCTCGCGGCGCTCGAATGCGGGCACGATGTCTACACCGAAAAGCCGATGACGCTGACGTGGCAGGAAGCGGCCGCTGTGCGCGAACGTGTGCAGTCAACCGGCGCGGTGCTGCAAGTGGGTACGCAACTGCGCAGCATGCCGATGTATCAAAAGGCGCGCGAGGTCGTGCAATCCGGCGGAATTGGCAAGCTTGTGATGGTGCAAGTAAACCGACATGGATGGGGCGGGCACACACGGCCCACGCCGCCGGGGTTCAATCAGTCGCAGGTGCGTTGGGACCTGTTCCTGCGCGACACCAAGCAGTATGCCTTCGACCCGCAGCGCTACCTGAATTGGCGGCGCTACGTGGAATATTCGAACGGCGCCGCCGGCGATCTCATGCTGCACCACCTCGACATCTTTCACTTCATCTCCGGCTGCACCATGCCGCCGCGCGTGATGTCGGTGGGTGATATTTACCAAATCAGCGATGGGCGCACCTGCCCGGACAACATAAGCGTGTTGCTCGAATACAACGAGAAATTTCACTTCAATTTCTCTGCTTCGTTTGTAAACGGACACTTCGGTCTGTTCGAACGATACCTCGGATCTGAAGGCTCGATCGAAGTCCGAGACATGTCGGACATGACGATTTATCGCGGACGGCGCAGCGACGAGAAAGCAGAAAAAGTTCCCACATCAGGCATCCTGAACGAGCCGCATCTCAAAGATTTCTTCGCATGCATGCGCACGCGCAAGACGCCAATTGCACCGGTGGACGCAGGTTGGATGGGCGCGACGTGTTGCCACATGTCCGTCCTCTCCGAACAAAGCGGGCAAAGCGCAAAGTGGGACGCGGCTTCGAGTTCGGTAAAGGTGTAGCTCTCTCTTCAATGTATGTATATGAAATGTCATTCCGAACGGAATGACAGCAGCGGGGGTGTCTTGCATAATGAATAAATCGCCACGCGCGTCAGTTTGCTTCCGGCTGCTCGTTGTTGCCCTAGCAGTCGCATCAGCGCAGACCACGATCGCACAAGCACCCGCCTCCGTTCAGTTAGTCCCCATATTCGACGCTAAACAGTTTCAAGACCCGGAGGCGGCCCTGTGGCCCGCCTATTTCTGGCTGTGGAACGCCCCGCTGGATCGGCAGGAGTTGCGCGCGCAACTGCGCGACATGAACGTACATGGCGCAAAGAGCGTGTGTATGCTGCCTATGCCGCACGCGTTTCGTCCCGATTCGACCAACAATGGGTTGGAGCCAGATTATTTGACGCCGGAGTATTTCGAACGTGTGAAGTTTGCGGTGGATGAAGCTGCGCAGCTCGGCATGAACTGGTGGCTGTACGACGAGGGCGGGTGGCCTTCGGGACAGGCACTGGGCAAAGTCACAGAAGGGCATCCTGAATTGGCGCGGCGCGCCGTGGTGCGGGAGAAAGTCACCACGGAAAAGCCATTTGTCGTTCCATCGGATGCGATTTCGATCGTTGTCGAATCGCCGGAGAAAAAAGTCGTGCTGCCCGGCGAAACGTGGACACCTGCCACGCCGGATGACGTCGCGTACCTCTACAAATTCGCTCAGGGCGGCCCCGCAGATCTGCTCAATGCAAGTGCCGTTGCGCGTTTCATTGCAATCACACATGACGCCTATGCAAATGCAATCGCGGACCATTTTGGAAAAACAGTTCGCTTTACCTTCACCGACGAACCCGCAGTGGCGATGCCGCGTCCCCCGGGTCACTTTTCGTGGTTTGAGGGAATCGATGCGCGTTACAACGCGCTTTCGACGCGATCGTTTGCAGAAGACCTGCCGCAGTTTTTTATTGAGCCCACACCCGAGATTTCACTTTCCACTGCGCGCGCGCGCGTCGATTTGTACGACGCGACGTCGAAGCAGTTTGCCGATGCGTATTTCGTGGGGCTAAAGAACTGGGGACGCGCGCACGGGCTCGCATCCGGCGGACATCTCGGTGGCGAAGATGAAACCTTCGGTGCGGTAAAGCACGGCTTTGGTCACGTCATGCGTCCACTGCGCGCAATGGATGTGCCTGGAGTCGATCTAATCTGGCGGCAGGTGTTTCCCGGGCGCGAGAACCAAAGCAACTTTCCCGCGTATGCGGCCAGCGCCGCGCATCAAAACGGCACGCGCTTTTCCTTTACGGAATCGTTCTGTGTCTACGGCAACGGCCTCACGCCAGCACAGATGAAGTGGCTCGTCGATTACCAATACATTCGCGGCATTAATCTTTCTGTATTCGGGTGCTATCCGCTCACCACGCGCGATCACCACATGACCGGCGAGCGGCCGCACTTCGGCCCTATGAATCCGCAATGGAACCATCTCAATGGGTTGCACGCATATGTCGCGCGCTTAGGCTATGCGCTATCCGTTGGTAAACCACTCGTGCGCACCGCGCTCTACTACCCCGTGCGCGACATGTGGGCACTCGGCACGAACGCCACCGAAGCGGCAAATTCGTTTGACGCGCTCGCGATGGAATTGCTCGCCCGCCAATGCGCCTACGACATAATCGATGACGATGTGCTGTCCACCGCGCGCGTGGATGGAAAAGAATTGATCGTCGGCGCGATGCGCTATGACACCGTCGTGTGCGGTGCTACCATGTGGATGCACCCGGCGTCACGCGAGCGCCTCGATCAATTCGCCGATTC
Organism: Candidatus Hydrogenedentota bacterium; assembly: GCA_020848835.1. Classification (GTDB taxonomy): domain Bacteria; phylum Hydrogenedentota; class Hydrogenedentia; order Hydrogenedentales; family SLHB01; genus JABWCD01. The sequence goes on along the minus strand of JADLHJ010000033.1, from coordinate 120,456 downwards.
CGGCGGAAATGTCATGTGCGCACAACATGCGCCGGGGGTAAACGGCGAACTGCCGAAAGGTGGATCGAATGCAATGCGCACCGGCGTGATCGAGGACATCGCGGCCGACGCGCTACCGATAGCGATTGTTGCTCCGGCCAGCCGGAGCATTCGTGTTGCGGCGCGCGAACTCGAAGGCCAACAGGTTTTGGCAGTATTCAATGAAGGCAATGAACCGTACGTTGGCCACGTCGCCGCGAACGCACCGCACGTAACGGAACTGGATTTAATGACCGGCCGCATCCTGAACCTGCCTGCAGATGCGGAAGGAATCGCGCTTAAACTCGATGCTGGAGAATCGCGCGTGTACTTACTTTCGCAATCAGAACTACCTGAAGCAGCACCCGCCCTGCAACCTCTCGAGCGAATCAGCGTTGCGCCAGAAAGCATGCGAGCCGTCGCCGGGAGACAAGTCGTGGTTGGCGAACACGACTTCGAATTTGTCGATCGTGATTTCGACGAAACGGCTTTCGCGCAGTCGTCGGACTGGACAGGGTGGTTGACCGACGATTATTCAGGAGACGTGGAATACCGATTCGATTTCGAAGTCCCTGGGTCGTGGGCTGGTTCCGCGCTGCAGCTTGAGACAGGCCCGATCGAATACGCCGCGACCGTATCCGTCGATGGCATCGTTGCAGGGACCATGCTGTGGTCACCCTGGCGCATCGCGCTTCTGCCATGCTCCGCTGGCAAACACACGATTACGATTCGTGTCGCAAATTCGCTCGCTAACGAACTCACATCCGAACGCGTCACGGAAGAGTGGGCGAAGAAGAGCGGCCCAGGTTGGCCAAGTCCCTATCATAAGCGCGCGATCGAGTTTGAAAAAGAATCGCGCGGCGGCGGGATAACAGGGCCCATTCGGATCTATCGGCTTACAGAAGGTTGATTGACGTGTTGCGAGCGCTCGCTGTTGTAGTGCTAACGGCGCTGGCCGCCGCAGTTGCTTTGCCTGACGACCAAATAGGCGTCAGCCCGAGCGGACATTTTGTAACGTTTGGGAATGAAGTACTTCTTCTGATCGGCGAAAGCGGTACGCAGTGTGTGCCGCAGAATGCGAACATCAACTATCGTCAATGGATCGACGATTGCGCATCGCGTGGCATCCGCGCGATACACGTGTGGTCGTTTGCGCCGTTGCGCCAACACGCAGACGGCAGCAAGTTCGAGGAACGCTGGGGCTATGTAATCCCCGGTCTCACACCGTGGGCGCGTCATGCGTCCGGCCCGAAAGCGGCCGACCAATTACCCTATTACGATTTCATGCACTTTGATGACGGCGCAGACAGCGAGCTGACGCGATATTGGCCGCGTATACGGGACATATGCCGCTACGCGAAGAGCAAGCGCATGCTGGTTGGTATCACGTTATTCACCGGCTGGGCCAAGCATGATGCGGACTGGGTGTACCACCCGCTGAATGCCAAAAATGGCGGCCATCTGAAAGATGTGAAGCAGGCCGTGCAGATTGCTTCACCGGAAACGGAAGTATATGCGGAGAACTGGCAGGACAGTTGGGACGATGCGCGCAAGACGCAATGGGTGTGGGAGCGTCTCGCGGATGAGTACATCCGCCAGCTCAATCGGCTTGGTAATGTGTTCTTCGTCTTTCTTGACGAACATTCCTACGACGAAGGCAACATGGGCGATCACTTCGCGTCATTTTTTCGAAAGCGCAACGCGGTGTACGTTGACTGGGCCGAACGCCGCGATGCGATCGATTTTGTGTACAGCGACACGTTGTCGCACATCGATAAGAATCGCGATGCGGTTAAAGGTTTTCTGGCGCGGTCTGCGAAGCCCTATATGTTTCTGGAGGGAGAACCCTATCATGGCGATGCTGTCCGGCTGAGCATCTGGTCATTTGCAATGGGCGGGGGCCACTTCTTTTTCCACGCGGATACCGATCAGGAAACGCCGCATACCGGCATCATGGGTTACGATCCGAAAGTGCCGGGGGGTGACACAGGAATGATCAGGCGCGATTGGCTCGGTCACGCCAGCCGATTCTTTAATGAGCACGTGAAACGTGTCGATGCGCTATCGCCCCACAACGAACTCGTTTCGACCAACGCATATTGCTTGGCGAGTCCCGGTAGTGAATGGATCATCTACGTGCGCCAAGGCGATGCGCGTGAGTGCAAGGTCGATCTGCGCGATGCCGTTGGGAAGCAATTGCGGTATCGGTTCTACAGTCCGCGCACAGGACAATTCGAGGCGGAGGCTGCGTTGCGTGGGGGCGATTGGCGCAGCATTGATAAGCCGGACATTAACGACTGGGTTGTGCACATTGTCAGCGCGCCGAAGAACTAGCTATTCCCGCTCCCATTTCAACCGCCACTGATCCCCAGTCTTTTCCTGAAAGCCGCGGATACGCTGTTGCAACTCCGCAAGCAATGTGGCGTGAGCTGGATCGGCCGCGAGATTGTTGATCTCATCCGGGTCCGCTTCCAGATCGTACAACTCGAACTTCGGACGGTTCTGATACGCTGCAACCGTTCGCTTGCCATAGGACGTCAGTACGCGTTCACGCGTGGCTTGCCACGTTTTTGACTCCCACAGATCGCTCGCATAGGGAAACGGCAGCGGATGCGCGATGTTGTAGATCAGTTTGTGCTTGCGCGTGCGCACCGCGCGCATCGGATAGTACATCGTGACTTCGTGAAACGAATGCGAACAATAGATCTCGTCCCAACCGCTTGGATGTTCTTCTTTGATTGCCTCAATCGCAGAGCGGCCTTGGACAATTGCCGGCGGTTGCACACCGCAATAATCGAGAATTGTCGGCGCGACATCCACCCAGGAAAACATCGCGTCACAGGTGTAGCCCTTCCGTTCGTTGCGCGGATCACGGATCACACAGGGCAGATTGATACCCGGTTCGTACAATGTCGTTTTTGCACCAGGCCACGGCATGCCATTGTCCGAAACAAACACGATAAGCGTGTCTTCCCATTGGCCGGACGATTTCAGGATTTCCATCAGCCGCACGAGACCACTATCCGCGCGCTCGATCGACATGTAATACTCGGCGAGTTCCTGTTTGCACTCCGGTATATCAGGCAAATGGGAAGGAACAGGCAGTGTAGCGGGGTCAATCGGATCGGAACCTTCACGCTGAAACTTCCGGTGCGGTTCGGTGGTGCAAAAGCAGAGAAAGAACGGCGCGTCCGCATTCGACTCGATCAAAGGCCGGCATTGCTCTGCCATGTCCACGGGCGCGGTCGTCTTGATGTACTCCTGAAAGTGATACGCGCTCTCTGGTTGCGTGTGATACTTGCCCGCATTCGATGTGCGGTAACCGGCCTCGTTTAGAATGTTCGGCAGGCTTTTCACGGTATCAAACGACACGAAATGGTGTTTCGCATGCGCGAGTCCATATTGTCCCGTCGTGTGATTGTGCGTACCGGTGAGAATAACGGATCGACTCGGACTACAGCTCGGCGTCGTGCAGAATGCGTGCGTAAAGCGAACGCCCTCTTTCGCAAGCGCGTCGATCCCGGGCGTCTTCACGTGCGGATTGCCGTAACACGCCGCGTCATTTCTGCCCTGATCGTCAGTGATGTAGAGGATTACATTGCGTTTTGTGTTTCCCGCAGGTTGCGCGAGGGCTGAAGTTACGATCGGCAACGCCGCCGCGCCTACCATAAACTCACGTCGATTCATGGCACACTCCCGGTTTCGCTCGCCTAAAATTTCCCGTCGCGCGTTTCAAAGTGTGTCGGCTTTGAAAGTGTCTTGCCGCCGGCCTTGATCCAATGCGCGATCCACGTGCACAGCACATCGATGGAAACGTCCGGTTCGCCGAACAAAGCGTGGCATTTCGACGCGTTACTCAACAGCGCGGTGGGCGCTTCTGTACCTGTGATGTTCGGTTGCTTGCCGAGTAGTTCGCCCATGCGCGTCGCGAGTTCGCGAATCGAAATGCGTTCAAGACCGGTCACATTAAGAATCGCGGGCGGCGATGATGCCAATGCGAAACATTGTAGCGCTACGGCATTCGCGTAGCCTTGCCAAATGCAGTTCGCATACCCCATCGTCACGTCAATCACTTCGCCATTCCACACCTTGTTCGCAACATCGAGAATCACGCCGTAGCGCAATTCGACCGCGTAGTTCAGCCGGTAGTGCAGCACGCGCGCGCCATATTCGTGCGACGCATAATCCCACATGCGCTCACGACCAAGGCCGGACATCGCGTATTCGCCTACAGGATTCGGTTGTGTTGATTCTGTTGCGCCACCGCTTTCGATGGGTACGAATGGATAAATGTTACCGGAAGAAAACGCGACGATCCGCGAACGAGCATATTTGCGTCCCGCGAGGCCTGCCGCGAGTACATTTGTCGCCCAGGTATTCCATTCCGCACCAGTCGATCCGAATTTGCGTCCGACCATGTACAGCACATTTTCCGCATCGGGCAATGCGTCGATCGCACCTGGCGCCAGGAGGTCAGCCTGGTGTGTCGCAATGCCGTGTGCTTCCAACTGTTCGCGCACGCCCGATTGTGAAAAGGTAGATACTGCGGTGAGCTGCCGTTCGACGCCGGAAGCCTGAACCGCCCGCGCCGCGAGGATGGCAAGCGTCGGCCCCATTTTTCCACCGACACCGAGAATTACGATGTCGCCATCCAACGCGCGCATTGATTCAATAAGGCGCGGCGATGGCCGCGTCATGACGTCTTCGAGTTGTTCGACAGTCTCAACCGTCTCGGGGAGTTTTGTGACCATACGAAAGTATGGCCCGAAAGACTAGACGTTTAGCAAGTCATGCACTGCGGCGGTCACGTTTGCCGTGCTGAAGGGTTTCGGCACGAAACGCAACAGAGCGCCGTTGAACTTGTTCTCGATGCCTTCCGCGCCAAATCCGCTGGAGATGATGCAACGGACTTTTGGGTTCAACCGTGTCAGTTCTTCAAGCGCTTTTGCGCCGCCCATGCCCGGCATCACAACGTCCATGATGACTACGGAAACCTCGTCTTGCTTTGCCCGATATATCTCGATCGCTTCTTCACCGGTAGACGCCTGAATTACACTATAACCGGACATTTCGAGAATGTCCTGCAATACTGCGCGAAGGAGTTGTTCGTCGTCCACAACAAGCACTGTGTCTTTTTCGCGTTTGACCACCGGCACGTTTTCTGGCGGGGCGACAGGCGCCGCTTGCCCCGCTGACGGTAGATACACATCAAATGTTGTTCCCGATCCCACAACAGACTCCACAGTGATAACTCCCCGGTGCGAATGCACGATCCCGTATACGACAGACAGACCCAATCCATAGGCCTGACCTTGCTTCTTCGTCGAATAAAAAGGCTCAAAAATGCGTCGCGATATTTCCGGCGTCATGCCGCGGCCCGTGTCTTCGACGCGTACGCGCACATAGCGTCCCGGCGCCGCTACCTGCAGGCGCGCACGCTCCGCTTCGGTCACTTCAACGTTCTCCGCAAAAACGCGAATCTCTCCTGCAAACGCAATGGCGTCCCGCGCATTCAGGCACAGGTTCATGATCATTTGGTGCATCTGCGTTGGATCGGCGCTGACCAAATCGACGCCGTTCTTTGGCGCGAACACGATGCGCACGTTGGGATTTAGCGAGTGCGATACCAGGCTAACGGTCTCTTCGATGATGTTGTTGATCGACAGCTTTGCTTCGTTGCGCGCACCTCCTCGTGCAAACGTCAGCAACTGGTGCGTAAGTTCTGACGCGCGAATCGCGGACGATTCGATCCGGGACAAGTGTTTATGCACGGGAGATTCCGCATCCACTGCATTCTTCGCAAGGGTCGCATATCCGAGCACACCGGTGAGAATATTGTTGAAATCGTGCGCGACACCGCCAGCGAGCCGGCCGACGCTGTCCATCTTTTGCGCTTCGATCAGGCGCGACTGAAGGGCCTCGCGGTCGGTCGTATCCACTGCAACGCCTGCCGCAGCGATGACGTTCCCGCTTTCATCTATGACGGGTGCAATTGCACCATTGCAGACGCGTACACTACCGTCCGGGCGGTGCAATTTCAGATTCCGCAGCTCGACGTGCTTGCCGCGGCTCAAAACGCGATCGCGAATAGCGGCCACAAGGCCAGCGGGATCTTCCACTAGCTTTTCCGCGATTGTCTCCACGTTTTCGTCGTGCAGACTGCCGCGCGTAAGACCGGTCAACTCCTGCATGCGTGCGTTAAACTCGACGATCTCGCCGTCGCGATCCAACACAAACAAGCCGACATCCGCGGCGTGTAGTGCGCTGCTGATCAGTTTGCGCGACTCGATCAACTCCCGTTCGATGCGCTTGCGCTCATCGATATCGCGGACGACGATGCTCACCCCCAACGCTTCGCCGTCTTCGTCGGTAATGGAAGAAAAAGTCACACCAGCTATGAACTCGGACTTGTCCTTGCGGCGGGCGGTGACGTCCGCCGCGTGTGCGGATGCGGCCTCTGCGACCCACGCATTCAGGCCTTGGTCGCCGGTTTCGATAGACAGCACTTCGCGCACGTTCAAATGGGCGGCTTCTTCCTTCGTATACCCAAAAAGTTTCACGGCGCCCTTGTTCCAAACTTCGATGCGGCCGTTATCGTTCACCGCAAGGACCGCATCCGCTGTCATGTCCGCGACACGCGCGAGGTATTGGCTTGCCTGGTGCAATTCCTTGAAGCGCTGGCGTTCAGTCACTGCCGTGTCAAACATGCGTGATAACTCGTACATCAGAGCAAGCATGGTCAGTAGAATGCAGATATAGCCCACGCTTTCGAACAGCCGCATGAACAGGTCATGCAGGGCGCCATCCAGCCCGATAAGCGGAACGCCATCGAACAATCTTATTTCTTCCGAGAAATCGAGACCGCGCGCAAAGGTCAATAGAAAGCAGCCGCCCAGGAACAGACCAGTGGCATATTCGCTACGGCTAATCCGGCGAATGAACGCATTTGCACCAAAGACAATGGCCGCAGTGCCTACAAGCTCCAACAGGTCGCCGACAAACGCGTTGCCTTCCGCAATATTGGGGTAGAAGGAGGAAAGGAAGACTACGACACCTATCGTAATAAGTGTCAGCCCGGGCCAAGACGGCCCTCTGCCCCGACTCTCGATTGGAAGCTGGGTCACGGTCACAGGCACTAATCCCTCTCTCAGACAATTATACTATTGACGGAACCGAAAATAAAGAATTTAAATCAATTAAATCAATATTGGACAATAAATACCTAAATAGTCTGCCGGTTGCTGCGTTGGAAGTCCTAGAGTTACAATGCAGTACGGCCTTCAGGGTGCCTTCTCAGTGGGGGAACGGCCGGACACAGAAGTCATACAACTGCGGAGACGTTTTATGCCTGCCAGGACTTTGTCGGCGTGCTTTGGGCTCATTATCGGAAATCGGGGATTCTTTCCCGACGTTCTTGCTAGCGAGGGCTACGAAGTCCTTACCAAGCTGCTCAAGGGCTGGGGCTACGACGTCGTCGTGCTATCGACAAACGACACCAAGTTCGGCAGCGTTGAGACTTGGGACGACGCGAAGAAGTGCGCCGAACTTTTTAAGAAGAACCGCGACAAGATCGATGGCGTGATCGTCACCTTGCCGAACTTTGGCGACGAACGCGGCGTAGCCGACACCCTGAAAATGGCCGGGCTGAATGTGCCGGTGCTGATCCACGCGTGGCAGGACGATGCTACGAAAATGACCATCAAACACCGCCGCGATTCATTCTGCGGGAAGATGAGCGTGTGCAACAACCTCAAGCAGTACGGCATCCCGTTCTCGATCACCGCGCGCCACACGATGGATCCCAACACAAAGGCGTTTGAAGACGAAGTACGAACCTTCGCGGCGACCTGCCGAGTCGTGCGTGGATTACGAGATTGCCGCATCGGCGCACTCGGCGCGCGACCCGCGGCGTTCAACACTGTGCGTTACAGCGAAAAGTTGTTACAGGAATCCGGCATCACGGTAGAGACGCTCGACCTCTCTGAAGTCTTCGCAAAGGCCGCGCGCATGAGCGACGACGATGCACAGATAAAAGAACGCATCGCAAAGATCACCGGCTACACCGACACAAAAGGCGTACCCAGCGCCGCGCTCGTAAAAATGGCAAAGCTTGCGTCCATCATCGACGAATGGATGAAACGGCTCGATCTCGACGCGACCGCAATTCAATGTTGGACGAGTATGGAAGAATGGTTTGGCGTCGTGCCTTGCACGGTCATGAGCATGATGAGCAATGATTTGTTGTCGTCTGCCTGCGAAACCGATGTCGCCGGCACAGTCAGCATGCAGGCGCTCGCGCTTGCCGCAGGTTCGCCAAGCTTTCTCCTCGATTGGAACAACAACTACGGAGACGATCCCGACAAGTGCGTGTGCTTCCATTGCTCCAACCTGCCGAAAGACTGCTTCACCGGCACACGCATGGACTACCAGGAGATCATCGCCGGCACCGTCGGCAAAGACAACACCTACGGCACCATCTACGGCCGCATCAAAGCGCAACCAATGACCTACTGCCGCGTCAGCACCTTCGACAGTGAAGGCATCATCAGTTCATACGTAGGCGAAGGCGAATTCACCAACGACCCCATCGAAACCTTCGGCGGTTTCGGCGTAGCAAAGGTGCCAGAACTACAAACACTCCTCCAATACATCTGCCACAACGGCTTCGAACACCACGTTGCCGCAAACCACAGCCAAATCGCCCGCGCCATCCACGATGCCTTCACAACGTATTTGGGATGGGAGTGTTACTGGCACCAGGGGTAGGTAGCACTTACGAATGCACCCAATGGCTAGCAACAGGTAAAGCACCATGGCAAAGCCTGGACGAAAAGACTTAATACCGGAAGCATTGTCAAAATTAGAAAGTATTGGATTCCAAATTAATCATAGCGTTCCACCTGGTTGCTGGTCCGATCAAGTTTACGCATTATCGATTAATGGCCTAAAGGAATTTGCACTAATACAATGCCGCTCGTATCAATCAGATAATCGCTATCTCGTCGGTATCATAGTGGAAGCGTTACAAAAGGTAGATTGCGTCGTGCTGTTTTTTCAGGCTCGTCGAAAGCTTTTGAAGATAACCGCACCTTTATTAAGAGACCTGTTGGGAAAGTGTCGCAACTTAGGTATTGTCGCCTTCACGGGCGAAGTCGAGCAGCAGTGGCGGGTTAATGTTCAGCTTGGAGATGAGGGACTTATACCGCAAGGGAGCAGTTGGTACTCCATTGATCTTTCGCCTCATGTGATTTTGATTGAGCCCAATAGACCACGACGCTGAAACTAGACGTGACTATGTATTGATTAACGCGCCGAAGGCGCTTCGCAACCCTAGCCAGGGGCAACGCCCCTGGACAGTGAGCCAGACTACCTTATGCATTCGCCCTGAAAGGGCAGCGCAAAAGGGAAGGAACCACACTTGCCGCAATCGTTCGTCCGCGTCCTAGGCCATCTGATTTTCAGCACAAAACATCGCGTCGCGTTCCTGAACCCGGAAATCCGCCCAAAACTTTACGGTTACATGGCGGGCGTGCTCGAAGGTGAAGGATGCACCGAAATCCTCATTGGCGGCACTGAAGATCACGTTCACATCGCGTTTGCGATGGCGAAAATGGCCGCACCTGTCAAATTAGTTGAGGTCGTGAAAAAGCAATCGTCAAAGTGGATCAAAACGCAGGCTCCCTCTCTTGACAAATTCTATTGGCAATCCGGCTACGCGCTGTTTTCCGTCAGCCCATCAAACCTGGACACGCTGCGCGGATACATCTTGAAGCAGGAACAGCACCACAAGAAGATGACCTTTCAAGATGAGCTCCGCATACTATTGCGCAAACATGGCATTGACTTCGATGAGCGATATATGTGGGACTAGTTTTTTGCGGTGCCCTTTCAGGGCTGCGCACAATGGGGCACATGGCGCATACCAGGGGCGATGCCCCTGGCTAGGGTTGCGAAGCGCCTTTGGCGCGAAAACGAAAGAGGATCTTGGCCTCGGTCGATTTTGGCGCTTATTTCAAAAGTTCATTTGAGGAAAGTCTTAATAATGTCTAAACGCACCGGCTTTTGTTTTCGCGACGAAGGGCTCTTGCACGACACCGGCAAAGGGCATCCTGAATGTCCCGCGCGCTTGGATGCGATTCGTAAGGCATTCGCAGACGCGAAAGTCGAATACGTCCCCATCGATGCGCAACCCGCCACGCGCGAGGACTTGTTGCGCGTACACACTGCCGCGCACGTCGACACGATTGAGAAGACTTGCGCACAGAATGCCGGATATCCCGATGCGGACACCATCATGGTGAAGGCATCGTGGGACGCTGCGCTCCTTGCCGCAGGCGGCGCGATTGCGGCATGCACAGCGGTATTGGATGGTAAGGTGGACCATGCATTCGTCGCGATGCGTCCGCCCGGTCATCACGCCGAGAGCGATCGCGCAATGGGCTTCTGTTTGTTCAACAACGTCGCCGTCGCCGCGCGTTGGTTGCGCGACGTGCGCGGCATCTGCAAGGTTGCGATTCTCGACTGGGACGTGCACCACGGCAACGGCACGCAACATTCGTTCTATAACGACGACACCGTCTACTACGCGAGCCTGCACCAGCATCCGCTCTACCCGGGCACGGGCTACCCGAGTGAACGCGGCAAGAACAACACGAACCTCAACGTGCAAATGGAATGGGGCTTCGGCCCAAAGGAATGGCTCGCCGCGCTCGATACGCAGATTATCCCCGAGTTCGAAAAATTTAAGCCGGACTTCTTGCTAATTTCTTCCGGCTTCGACGCGCACAAGATGGATCCGCTCGCATCGCAACGCCTTGAAACCGAAACCTACGCAGAGATGACCCGCCGCGTAAAGCATCTCGCCAACGGAAGAATCGTTTCACTCCTCGAAGGGGGGTACCACCTCGGCGCGCTAGGCGAGTCCGCCGTCGCTCATTTCAACGCGCTACGCGAATGAAAAATTGATTTCGTAGCGCCCGCCTTCCATGGCGGGCGGTCTTTTCGCGCAATGTGCGTCCCCAATTACTGTCTCGTGTACGTGATGAAAGCTGCCTCCGGCCGCGACCCGAGTGTGACAGATAAGCCTGCGTCTGCGAGCACTTTTCCGCTCATCACCGTTGCTGCATCTGGATGCGAAAGATTCGCAATGCGGTAGTTCGCGTTCTCGTCGACACCGTGCAACGGCAACCGCGCGGATTCATACACACTCGAACCGCGGCGAAACACCTGCACCATTCCGCCGCCCGTATCGGGCCGATCAAACTGCCAAGCGATCCACTGATCGTCTTTCAATGAATAGCTTGTCAGCGGATAAAAATCGCCGTAATAATTCGGCGCAACGTCTCGCCATTGATCGACGATCGACTTGATACCCGGCCAATCGATGTTCGCATCGCGCTGATCCCAGCACGCGGTGAAACTCGGGCACAATGTGCTCATGATTAAATACGGATCGGTCTTTGACGTGCCGGTGCCGTAGAATGGAAACCAGGATGATAGCGCCCAGGTGTGGCACTGATTGCCGACGGGCTCCATGATGTAATCGCTGCGCAACAACGGTACGGCGCGCCGCAGCGTTTCGAGATCGTTGCGCCGTCCTCCGCTAGCGCACGAATCGATTAGCATCTTCGGATGACGTTCACGCAGCGCATCCCAATACGCGAAGTAACCTTCAACGTGTCGAATCTCGGTGATGCCCTGGCGATCCTCGGCATCGTTCGCGCGCCAGTGCGACAACGGATCCATATTGAAATCCTGCCGGTATAAATCGATGCCTTCGCTCGTGAGCAACCCATCGACATGATCGGTCAACCACTTCCGCGCTTCCGGCATCCCCAGATTTAGCAGACCACCTTTTGCACCACCATGAATCCAGTCCGGGTGTTTGTCCGAAAGCCAAGTGCCTTCCGTAACGCGCTCCGGCTCAAACCACACGATTGTCTTCACATCACGCGCATGCGCGAAGTCGCAAATCGGCCGCAGTCCACCGGGAAATCGATCCGTATCCACTTCCCATGTACCCGTATTCGGCCAGCCCGTCTTGTTCCAATACCAACCCGCGTCCATCCACCAGTAGTCCAGCTTCATTCCGCGTTCCAGATATTTCTCGATGAAGAATTTTTGGTTCTCCGAATTCGCGTGAATCATCTCGCCGAACTGGTGCGAGCTGCACGCGGCAAGGTTTGGAATCTTCGGAAGGTCACCACCGGGACGCGGCAGGTTGTGCGCCAGCATCCACGCACGCCACACGTTTTGCGCGCGCTGACGATCGCCCCGGTAAAACTGCAGCACGATCATCGGCTGACGCACTTCCTCGCCGGGTAGCAATTTGAAATGCGTCAACTCCTGGCCCGCGAGCAAGCGGATGCCGTTCGCGGCATCACGCGTGAATTGCGCCGACCACTGCCCCGCCCAACTTACGACGAAGATAAGGCCTTCATTGCCAAAGTTAAGATTGAAATAAGGAAACGCAATCTGTGTCGGGCGACCACCCGTATTGGCGATATGCAAATCCGCATTTGCTTTCAATTCATCAATGAGCGGCTCGAAGCTGTCCGCGGTGCAGTTGTCACCCTTATTGTGAAATAGGGTGTATTCGCCAACGCCACCTCGCGTAAACGCAGTATCGATCGCCTGAATATCGCTGATGATCGGCGAATCTTTATCGCCCTTATTCTTGAAATACAGCGTCCACTCCACCGTTGGAAAATCGGAGTAAGTCACGCCTTCGCACCGCACTTCGAGTCGTGTCTCAGGATCGGTGTAACGAATGATGTGGCGGGTCCGCTGCTCGTCAAACCGTTTTGACTCGCGCGCACATTTCCATTTATTCAAGAACTCAGACGACGGTTTCCCACCGTATACAAAAGAGAAGAACGGATCTGTGGAATACGGCACGCGCTGCGATCCCTTGATCGCCATATCGCCGAGCCAAACAACCGATCCGTCGTTCAATGAGATCCGCGCATCCGCCCAGTCTGATTGATCGCAGGAGATCCCATCGCCGCCATCGGTGATCTCAAGCGCGATTTCCGTTGCGCCGCCCAATTCAACCGAAACTTCCTTACCGGCCATCCCCTCGCGCATGAGACCGGAGTTCCACAATTCTTTCTCCCCAGCGCGAACAATAAATACAACGCTGCCGCGCCCGCCGCTGGTTTGGTCGTTGGAATCCACACCCACCACCGCATTGAAAGACTTCGCAGGACTATTGAGACGCACAAGCAACTTGCTGACCGCGTGACAGTAGAGTCCGCGCGTGTATTGCTTGCCGGCAATGTTCAACGGTTTTCCCGCGCACACGTTCTGCTGCACGGGATCGTTGTTCGCGAGAACTTCGATACCGGCGTTCACCGGCCGTTCTACCTGCTTTGCTGCGAACTTCGCGGCACCCCACTGCGCGGCTTCATCCAACTCAGATGCAGACGGTAACGCAGCAAACGAATAATGCGCGACGAGCGCGATGATGGCGAGTGTCTTCATGGCAAATCTCCCCCGATAGCCGAGAATCATCATATACCTTGCGGGGCGCTGGCGGAACTATGACGAGGCGGAGGGAGATGATGAAACAAAAATGGCGGAGGGTGTGGGACTCGAACCCACAAGCCCGAAGGCGCCGGTTTTCAAGACCGGTGGATTGCCAGTTATCCTAACCCTCCGCAGGCGCGGAAATTCGGTTGGCGGCACATATTCTAGCGAATAACGGCAGCGCCTGCACCTTGCCGCTTCGCCGGGCGAAATCCGAACCTCGCGATCGTCTACAATGCGCGCCAATCGACTGCGGGGAGCATCCATGATCATCGATATGCACATTAAGGCGCCGGATTTGAACGGCGCGCTGGATAATTTTTTCGCCATCACCGCCAAGAAGATTCGACTGCTGAACAAAAAGTGGGATCCTGAAAAGGGATCGCCGGTGTTCACGCGCGCGGGAAAATATTCGTCGCGCGGGTGGACGGAATGGACGCAGGGCTTTCAGTTCGGGTGTCAGATTCTGCAATTCGACGCGACCGACGATACTGAATTCCTGGAGATGGGCCGCGAGAATACGGTGCGTTACATGGCGCCGCATGTGAGCCATATTGGTGTGCACGATCACGGGTTCAATAACGTGTCCACCTACGGCAACTTGCGCAGGCTTGCCCTTGAAGGACGCACGGATGAATCCAAGGATGCGATTCATTTCTACGAGATGGCGCTGAAAACCTCCGGCGCGGTGCAGGCCGCGCGTTGGACCGATACAAATGAGGGCCTTGGTTTCATGCATTCATTCAATGGTCCGCACTCGCTGTTCAGCGATACGGTCCGCTCCTGTCGCGCGCTCGTATTGGCGCACCAACTGGGGCACGTGCTTATGGGCGAAAACGATCGGCGCATCTCACTCATTGCCCGCGCGATTGAGCATGCACTCTCCACCGCGCGCCACAACGTTTACTATGGAGAAGGCCGCGATGCCTACGATATCCGCGGGCGCGTGGTGCACGAATCGATCTTCAATACGAAAGATGGCCGTTACCGCTGCCCGAGCACGCAGCAGGGTTATTCACCATTCACGACGTGGACGCGCGGACTAGCTTGGGTGTTGCTCGGATACGCGGAACTTCTCGAATCATTTGCCGGGATGCCGGAAGCACCGTTCAATCCGTATGGCGGCAAGGAAGAGATACAAACCATTTTTCTCATGGCTGCGACAGCGGCTGCGGACTTCTTCATTGCGAATACGCCGACCGATGGCATTCCATATTGGGACACAGGCGCACCGGGCCTTGAGCAGATGCCCGGCTATCTGGATCGCCCCGCGGAGATCGACAACGCCTACGAGCCGGTCGATAGTTCTGCCGCGGTGATCACCGCGCAAGGATTGTTGCGACTCGGTAAACTGCTGGGCGCAAAAGGCAAACGCTACACACAAGCAGGCCTCACGGTCGCACGCACACTCTTCGCGCCGCCGTACTTATCCACAAGTTATCAACACGAAGGCATTCTCTTGCACTCCGTGTATCACCGCCCGAACGGTTGGGACTACGTTCCGAAAGGAAAAAAAGTTCCGCAAGGCGAATCGTCGATGTGGGGGGACTTCCATGCGATGGAGCTCGCAGTGTATCTTATGCGCGTGATCAAGGGTGGGCCGTACCTCGCGTTCTACGATCGCGGGTGAAGGCAGAATGGCGCGCGGGGGCGTGGCTGCTGCGTACTTCGCGCGTAACAGGGGATCATTCATGGCGCAATCCACACCGCGCAAACGCGTCACGCGCGAGGACATTCGCAAGCGGGAGATCAAGTTGGACATCATCGAACGCGCGCCCGCACCGCCGCTGTCCAAGCGCTTCATGGCGTTCGTCGTGTTGCCGCTCGCGCTGTGGTGGATGCTGCCTTCGTATGCTTCATTGTGGATTGCGCTGGAAGCAACGATTCTTTTTACCTGCGTCGCGGACATGTTCATCGTCGAACGCCGTCGCACCGATTTCGATACCGGCCGCGAGTTCGCGCTGTCGATTGCCACGGCGGGTACGCTCGGTCTGACGCTTGGGTGCTGGGCGGCGTACATCGCAGTGCACGTGAAGTAGTCTGCGCGCATCGCGGATTTGTGCGCATAGGTACGTGTGAAGTAACAACCTGAAATGCGCGCACCGTGAAACCACGCGATAACCTCACGATCACCTTAGATGTCTGTTGAACCTGCAACACTGGGCGATCTTTCGCAGCTCGTCGAACTGCTTGGCTTCCTCTTCGCGCAGGAAGCAGACTTCCATCCTGATATTGTGCTGCAAGCCAAAGGCGTCCGGCGGATTCTCGACGATCCAGGCGTTGGCCGCATTCTTGTCTTTCGTGAAAACGGTCGCGCAGTGGGTCTGGTAAATTTGCTCTTTACGGTCAGTACAGCGCTCGGCGCTACGGTCGCTATTCTCGACGACATTGTTGTCCACCCCGAGCACCGCGGAAAGGGCATCGGCTCACAACTCCTCGATGCGGCTATCGCATTATGCAAGGCCGAAGGTTGCGCGCGAATCCACCTGCACACCGATCACGACAACCACGGCGCCCAACGTCTCTACGAACGCCACGGATTTACACGATCCACAATGCTGTCGATGCGGCTTCACCTGTAATTAAATGAACAAATAAATGCGCACAAGTAGCGCCTGCTTCGCCGAAGCCGGCGCGCTTCGGAACAATGCGCCGCGTTCTGGCGAACGAGGCGCTACTATCCGCAACCGATTGTCTATATCCCATTTGTCCCATACGTCCCATTAGTCCCATAATCTCCACCAATTACGTTCAATCGAGAAAACAGGGGACCTGCATTGACTACGCAACGCATCGGCATCATCATGAATGGCGTCACTGGACGCATGGGCACGAACCAGCACCTGGTGCGATCGATTCTCGCGATACGCGCGCAAGGCGGCATTACTGGGCCGGGCGGCGTCACGCTGATGCCTGAGCCCGTGCTGGTGGGCCGCAACGAAGCGAAACTTGCGAAACTCGCGGAGAAGCATGGCGGCCTTGCGTATACAACGAACCTCGCCGAACTGTGGAAAGATGACCGTTATCCGATCTATTTCGATGCGCAGACGACCTTGCGCCGTTATGAAGATGTGAAAACCGCAATCGCGAAGGGTAAACACGTCTATTGTGAGAAGCCCGTCGCGACGAGTTCAGCGGATGGGTTCGACCTCTACAAGCGTGCGGTAAACGCGGGCATCAAACATGGCGTCGTGCAGGACAAACTCTGGCTGCCTGGTTTGCGCAAGTTGCAGTATCTGATCGATACGGCA
This sequence comes from Candidatus Hydrogenedentota bacterium, assembly GCA_020848835.1. Classification (GTDB taxonomy): domain Bacteria; phylum Hydrogenedentota; class Hydrogenedentia; order Hydrogenedentales; family SLHB01; genus JABWCD01. The sequence continues at coordinate 103,660 of JADLHJ010000033.1, read as the reverse complement.
TTCTTTGGCGAGATACTCAACGTGCGCGGCGACTTTGGCTATTGGGTCTTCACCGGCGAACACCAACCGCTGCAACGCCCATCGTGGAATTACCGCGCGAAGGAGGGCGGCGGCATTATTCTCGACATGTTCTGTCACTGGCGCTACGTGATCGATAATTTGTTTGGCAACGTCACCAGCGTATGCGCGCTCGGCGCGACGCACATCAAGAAGCGTTGGGATGAGCAAGGCAAGCCTTACAAGCCCGATACCGACGATGCGGCGTACGGGATGTTCACCACCGATCGTGGGATCATCTGCCAATTCAATTCATCGTGGTGCACGCGCGTGCGCCGAGACGACTTGTTAACACTGCACGTTGATGGCACGCACGGTTCCGCCGTCGCCGGCCTGCGCCAATGCTGGGTACAACACGACGCCACCACGCCGCGTCCCGTGTGGAATCCTGATATCGATTCCCCCATCGATTACCGCGCAGGCTGGGAGCAAATGCCCACGGGCATCGCGTACGACAACGCCTTTAAAGCGCAATGGGAACTTTTCCTGCGCCACGTCGCTTTCGAAGCGCCCTTCCGCTGGGACCTCAAAGAAGGCGCAAAGGGTGTGCAACTCGCGGAACTTGGTTTGAAGTCGTGGAAAGAGAGGAAGTGGATCGACGTGCCCGCGAAGTGAGGTCATAGAAAGGAGCACGGGCGTCTCGCCCGTGATTAGATCCAACACGGGCAGGATGCCCGTGCTCCTTTGCTTCATAACGCCGAGCTAGCTTCGTGTCTTTCGCATCGAGCAAAGAAATCACAGATCTCGGCGAGATTTGCTATTCTCCCGGTTTCCCAAGGAACTTCCATGCGCAGCAATCAAGTCGTGCTTCTTACTGGCTGTTCGACCGGCATCGGCCGGGCGCTGGCGGTTGAATACGCCTTGCGGGGGCATCACGTGTTTGCGACGGCACGCAAGCCTGAAGTGCTCGCGGACATTGTCACGGGGCCGAATGTTGTTGCGTTGACTTTGGATGTGAATTCCGCGGACTCGATCGCGGCGGCGGTCGAAAAGGTCGTCGCGATGGCAGGGAGGATCGATATGCTCGTGAACAATGCGGGCTACGGACAGATGGGTCCGATACTCGATGTGACCGCGGAACAGGTGCGCGCGCAGTTCGAGACGAATATCGTCGGCGTGATTGAAATGATGAAGGCCGTCGCGCCGCACATGATCGCTGCGAAGCGCGGGCGCATCGTGAACATTGGAAGCATCTCTGGAATTCTCACCACGCCGTTCGCGGGAATCTACTGCGCGTCGAAGGCTGCGCTGCATTCCATCTCCGAGGCCGCGCGGATGGAGCTTATGCCGTTTGGGATTGATGTCGTCATTGTGCAGCCGGGCGGCGTGAAATCGCGGTTCGGCGAGACGGCGGCGGGGCACGTGATTACCAAATCTGACTCACCTTACCAGCGATTTGCCGAGGGCATTGCGAAACGGGCGAAAGCGTCGCAGCACTATTCCGATTCGGCGGAATCGGTCGCGAAACAGATCGTAAATGCCACCACGCGCGATAGCACACCAAACATCTTGCGGGTGGGACACGGCGGGCATCTGTATCCCGCGCTAAAACGTATCTTGCCAACGCGCATGGCGGATCGGTTGTTGATGAAACGGTTTGGACTGCTGGGCGACTAGCCGATCGTTTGCTTGACAACGTCTTGGGAATCGAAGATGACTGATTTGATCCTGAAATTACTGTTCCTTGGAAGCGGCGTAATTTTTTTCAACTGGCTTATTACCATTGTTGTAGTGGCAGATTGGGCCTTTGCAAAGAGGAAGGCTTCGCCTATATGGATACCATACATTGGCCCGCTCTGTCTGACTACGTTGCTCGTGATGAAAGGGGCTCCATTGTGGAGTCTTCTTCCACCGTGGATCTCGGACATCGGCACTCTTGCGTTTCTTAGGGTTACACCTTGGCTTATACAAGAACTTTGGCGCTACTCCAGATTCACACGTCTCATGGTGCTAGAAGGGCGACGAGAAAACCAAAGTGCCCGACTGTCATTGCATCGCGGGGGCCACTATCAGCTCACTAAAACGTGGCAAAGAGCCAAGGGAGAAATAGGGATTATCGGAATAGGTGAACCTGGTAGTTATGAACATGACGGTCCAGATATGGTCTTAACGAGCCATTATAGATCACAGCGCCGATTGTCATCGGAAGGCGACGGAAGCTATGCTGTCTCGGAAAATGGTGACGTTCCCGAAAACTATTCGATTCAGGACTGGGTGATGCGGATCGTAGATGGAGACATTTCCCAATGCTCGTAGTGCATGTTCATGTTCATGTTCAGCCTGGCCAGGAAGATGCTTTTCGCGCGGCGACAGTTGAAAACGCGCAGAACAGCGTGAAAGAGCTGGGCATCGCGCGGTTTGACGTGATTCAACAGCAGGACGACGCGTCGAAATTTGTGCTGGTGGAGGTGTACCGCACTGCGGACGATCCCGCGCGGCACAAGGAAACCGATCATTATAAGAAGTGGCGCGATGCGGTCGAGCCGATGATGGCGGAGCCACGCAAGAGCGTGAAGTATTCGAATTGTTTTCCGGAAGATAGCGGCTGGTAATGCACATCCCCCTGAATCCCCCTTCAAAGGGGGACTTAAGAGTTCCCAATCAACGTTTACGGCGCCGTAGTTGGTCCCCCTTTGAAGGGGGATTCAGGGGGATGTTAGGCAAGAGTCCATCAACGGTCGCGCAAAACATGCGCTTACGAAATTCGGATCATTAGAAAGGCAAGGTAAGTTCCTTCATGGCGGAGCAGTATATTTTCACGATGCTTGGGTTGAACAAGCATTACGGGCAGAAACACGTATTAAAAGACATTTACCTCAGCTTTTATCCCGGTGCAAAAATCGGGATCGTGGGCGAGAACGGTTCGGGTAAATCGACCGTGCTGCGCATCATGGCGGGGATGGACGACGAGTTCATCGGCAAAGCGGAGATCACGAAGGGGTTCCGTGCAGGCATCGTGCCGCAGGAGCCCGTCTTCGATCTCGAAGCGACGGTGCGCGACGTATTGGAATCGTCGTTTGCGAGCACCACGGCGCTTTTGCGCGAGTATGAAACGCTCACCGCGAAGATGGGCGAAGAAATGTCGGACGACGATATGCAGGCGGCCATCGATCGCATGGGGGTGTTGCAGGACAAGCTAGACGCGGTGGATGCCTGGAACCTTGATACGCACATGGCGCACGCGAGCGAAGCGTTGTGTCTGCCGGATGACGATCGCGTCATCGGCACGCTGAGCGGCGGTGAGAAGCGGCGCGTGGCCTTGTGCAAAGCGCTGCTCGACAAACCCGATTTGTTGCTGCTCGACGAACCGACCAACCATCTTGACGCGGAAACGGTCGATTGGCTCGAACATCAATTGCGCGATTACCCCGGCACGGTGATCATCGTCACGCACGATCGCTACTTCCTCGACAACGTCACGAAATGGATTTTGGAAATTGAAGGCGGCCACGGCATTCCGTGGGAAGGCAACTATTCGACGTGGCTCGAGCAGAAGCTGCAGAAACTTTCCGCGGGAGAGAAGAAAGATACGCGCGGACGCGCGCTGGAACACGAGCTCGCGTGGATACGTATGAGCAATAAGGACCGCCAGGAATTGAGCCGTTCGCGTATTACGCAGTACGAGCAATTGATCGCGCGCGAGGCTGCGGCAAGCAAACAGGACAGTTCCGTGATCTCCGTGGCGCCTGGGCCGGAACTCGGCGACGACGTGATTGAGTTTAAGAATGTGACGAAGCAGTTCGGCGATCAGGTGTTATTCAAAGACGCGAACTTCATGGTGCCGAAAGGGGCGGTCGTGGGTATCGTCGGTCCGAACGGAACCGGCAAGACGACGATGATGCGGATGATCGTCGGCAAAGAACAGCCGGACGCGGGCGATGTGAAGATTGGATCGTCAGTATCATTGTCATACGTCGATCAGGAACGGTCTTCCTTTGAAGGCGGGAAGAGTTTGTTGGATGAAGTTAGCGGTGGCGCGGCGGACATAACGCTCGGCAAACAGAAGGTGCCGATTCGTCAATACCTGTCGCGATTCGGTTTCAAGGGCACCGATCAGCAGAAGACAGTCGATCAGTTGTCCGGCGGTGAACGCAATCGCTGTCACCTTGCCAAGCTGCTGAAAGAAGGCGGCAACGTAATTCTGCTCGACGAACCGACTAACGATCTGGATGTAAATACATTGCGCTTGCTGGAAGAAGCGATTCAGAATTTCGGCGGCTGCGTGCTGCTGACGAGTCACGACCGTTTCTTTCTCGATCGTATTTGCACGCACCTGATCGTGTTCGAAGGCGAAGGAAACGTGCGTTGGTTTACTGGTAACTTCAAAGAGTACGAAGATTGGCGCATGAAGGAAATGGGCACTAAGCTGTTTGAGAATCGCCGAAGCAGGTATCGGAAGTTGGTGAAGAAGTAAAAGATCAAAGCGGAGCTTTTCAAGAGTGCGTTCCCAAGCTGGAGCTTGGGAACGAGGAAATACCGAAAGAGCGGAAGAGAGGTTGGGACTATGTATTTTCAATTACTAATACCTTTATTGCTTGCGGCTACGCCGCTCGCTCCGGTCATGGCGCCGATCGATTACTCAAACGCGACCGTGCATGTATCGAAAGGTCAGGCTGGCAAAACTGAGTCGGTTGTGGCGCAGGTGCTGGTCGAAGAATTCGCCAAGCGAACCGGAAAAAGGCTTGAGATTGAGAATGGTGGAAAGTTCAAAGGGTCCAATTTTCGTATTCAATTGGTAGACAAGCGAGATGACAAGTCCGCATGGAAAACAAGCGAAGATTTCGAATTAATTGAGTCGACGATTCAGGGCGAAGACGCGACAATCACGATCAGCGCTCCATCCCGCCGCGGCCTGCTGTTTGGTGTTGGGAAGTTACTGAGTAACTTGCGTTCACTTGAAGCGCAAACGCTAATCTCCACCGATAATTTTGGCTACTCCACACCCGCTTATGCCATTCGTGGCCACCAGCTTGGCTATCGCCATGCGGCGAATTCGTGGGACGCGTGGACGGTTGAGCAATTTGATCAGTACATTCGCGAGTTGGCGTTTTTCGGCACGAACTGCATTGAGAATATTCCGTTTCAAGATGATCGCAGTTCGCCGCTGATGAAGTTGTCTCGTGAAGAAGCAAACCTGGCCATGGGCGAGATTTGCGCGAAGTACGATCTCGATTACTGGGTGTGGACGCCCGCCGATTTCGATCTGAAGGACGAGGCGAAGCGCGCGGCGCAGTTGCAGCAATACGAAGACTTCTGCAAGAAAGTCGCGCGGCTTGATGGCGTATTTTTCCCCGGCGGCGATCCCGGCGATAACGATCCTTCGTTGGTGATGCCGTACCTCGTCGATGTTTCCAAGATAGTGAAAAAGCATTTTCCAAAGTGCGGCATCTGGATTTCGCTTCAAGGGTTCAACAAGACGCAGGTCGATTACTTCTACGAATACATGAACCGCGAACAGCCAAAGTGGCTCACGGGTCTTGTGTCAGGCCCCAGCAGTCCGCGTATGGAAGAAGGGCGCCGCCGCATGCCCGCGCAATACAAGCACCGTCATTATCCTGACATCACGCACAGCGTGCGCGCGCAATATCCGGTTACGTGGTGGGACGCGGCGTTTGGGATGACACTTGGCCGCGAATGCGTTAATCCGCGTCCGATTTTCGAGTCTGCGCTGCACAATTACTACGCGCCGTTAACAGACGGTTTCCTCACGTACTCCGACGGCGTACACGACGATATGAACAAGGTCATTTGGAGCCTCAGCGCATGGGACCCGAAGATGCCCGTGCGAGATCAGGTACTAGCGTATACGCGCACGTTCTTCGGCGCGAAGGTGGCGGAAGAAGCTGCCGACGGCATCCTCGCGTTGGAGAAAAATTGGGAAGGTCCGATCGGCGAGAACGGCGGCATCGACGCGACGCTCGCATTGTGGGACGCGCTGGATGCGAAGGCACCGGAGTTGCGCGGCGACTGGCGCTGGCAGATGTATCAATTGCGCGCGGTATACGATGCGTATCAACGCCACCGCAATATTTTTGAAACGGCGCTGGAAGAACAAGCGAACGCGGCGCTCATCGCGAACGCATCCGATCCCGCGGCAGCGATGGACGCCGCAACGGCGATTATGAACCGCGCCGTGAACGCTCCGGTGCGCGCGGATCTGCGCAAGCGCATCGATGAATTGTGTGAAGCGTTGTTCAAGAGCATTCAACTCCAAACCAGCGTAGAGAAATACACCGCGAGCGGTGCTGAGCGTGGCGCAGTGCTTGACATGGTGGATCGTCCGCTGAATAACCGTTGGTGGTTGGAAGACGAATTCAAAAAAGTGCGCGAGATGACCGACAAAAACGCGCAGATCGCGCGCTTGAAGGAGATCGCGACGTGGGAAAATCCTGAGGGTTGCGCGTTCTACGACAGCGTCGGCAACGTGAGCAAAGCGCAGCGCGTGTTGCGCGGTGAAACGACCGACTCCGATCCGAATCACGAGCGCAGTCTGAATCCCGATCACGTATGGAAAGACAACGGTCTATGCCGCGATCGCATTTCGTGGATGACCTATCTCGATTGGCCCGTGGGCGTGCGCTATCCCGTCGAGCCGGGTGGCAACTACGTGCTGCGCATGACGGGGCAGGGTGTTGCGTTGACGAAAGTCGACGGCGAGCGTGTACAGCCGACGAAAGACGGAAAGACGCCCGCGGAGTTTAAAGAGTTTCCCGTGCCCGCAAGCGCGACGGAAGACGGCACGATAGTGATCACGTGGGACGTGCCGGATGAACAACACCTCAATTGGCGGCAGCGTTCGCGCCTGAACGAGATTTGGTTGATCAAGAAGTAATTGATGGCACAACATTAAGAGTGCGCGAAAAGGAGCACGGGCGTCCCGCCCGTGATGAGTTAGTTCGCACTAGCTTTCAATCACGGACGGGACGCCCGTGCTCCTTTTTATGAATTTGATGGTGATATCTGGCGTCAATCTTTCAACGCAATTCGATCGCGGATATTGTGGATGGGCGGTTAGCCTTGCGGTTAGACCACAATATATTGGGTAGTATATGCATCAATCGTTGCGGCGAATGTGCAGAGGTGTTATACTGCCGTTGCGGAGTTGCGTGGTGGGTTTGCTGTATCTTTGCAACTCCCTGAAGGTTAATGAGTTATGTGAGTGCGGCAACCAAGGCCGATCGGGGATTTGAGAATGGCAGACGTCATTTGTCTAGGGCTCGCGTGCGCGGATGTCATGGCGCGCCCCGTCGAGTCCTTTCCTCCCCGCGGCAAACTCGAACTCATCCCCACCCTTGAAATTCATCTCGGCGGACTTGCCGCAGTGGCTGCCGCCGTCATCGCAAAGCTCGGCGGCTCAGTCGCTTTCATGGGAAAACTGGGCACTGATGGCTTCGGCGATTATTGCGCCGGCGCGTTGGAAAACTGCGGCGTGGACTTGCGTCACTTGCAGCGCACCACCACCGAAGGCACGCCCGCGACGGTGGTGCTGGTCAGCAAAGATGGCGAACGCACCTTCCTCCATCATCCCGGTTGCAGCCGCACCTTGCGCGAGAGCGATATCAACACGGAGAAATTCCACGGCGCGAAACACGTCCATTGGGGCGGTCCGGCGGTTACCCCTGGTCTCGACGGGCCTCCTATCAGCCGCATACTTGAAAAGGCCAAGTCAATTGGACTGACTACCTCGGTCGATACGTGCTACGATGGACTGGATGTGTGGTACCCGCGCATCGAGACGGCGTTGCCGTTTCTCGATGTTGTCATGTCGAGCCTGGAAGAAGCGCGCATGTACACGGGCAAGCAGGAGCCGGAAGCCATCGCGGATTTTTATCTCGATCGCGGACCAGACATTGCGGTGATCAAACTTGGCGACGGGGGCATGTTTGTAAAGAGCACTACCGAACGCATGCGCGTGCCCGCGCACCGCGTGGACGTTGTCGATACAACCGGCGCGGGCGATGCAGCCTGCGGCGCGTTTGTCTACGGCTACACGCAGGGTTGGGAGTTGCATAAAAGCGTGCAACTCGCGAACGCAGTCGGCGCGTTGACAGTGCAGGCGATGGGTGGTTCGGAAGGCGTGAAATCGCTGGACGACACGCTCGCATTTATCGATCGCGTCCCCGTCGAAGTGGAGGCATTCTGATGATGCACCTCGCATTCGTCGCAGCGGTCGGAATACTCGCAGGCGCACAGCAGCCGTCGGTGAACGCGCAAGAACTGCCGAAGCCCGGGCAGTCACAACCGGCGGCGCCGCCAAAGCCTGCACCAAAACCTGCACAACAACCTGCGCCAGCACCGCAGGCGGCCCCTGCGCAACCACAACCACAACCGCAACCCGCGCCGGCGCAACAACCAGCGCCGGCTCCCGCGCCCGCGGCAGCACCGGCTCCCGCGCCTGTCGGGGGTCAGCACGTGCCCGCGCCGGAAGAAACGGAACGCGGGAAACAAGGTAAACCTGTCGGCGCATTTTGGACCGTATTACCAGGAAAATGATCTTGAAACGATTTTTGACAGCAATATTTTTGACTGCTGCATGCGTAATCGCGCGCGCGCAGGTCGCCGAACATGTAACCGATTCCGTATTGCGCGATGCGGTGATTGACGGATCGACGATCTATGCGACGGCTTCAGACACCGGCGAAATCGTAAAGATCGACGCAACAAACGGGACAATCGTCGCGCGCGTGCCCGCAGGTAAAGGCGCAGGCGCGATCGCGTCGGACGGTACTGCGTTGGCCTGCGTGAACCGGTCAGCGAAGACTGTAACTTTAGTTCGCCTCAGCGATTTCACTGCGATTGGTGATGCGCAAATTGGCGACGGTGCAGACGAGATCGCTGCGCTTGCCGGCGGCGGTTTCGCGGTAGTGAACAGCTTTTCGGACAGCGTGACATTGATCGACGCTGCAAATCCCGGGTCGCCAGTGACGATCAGCGGTGTGGCAAGCGTGCCCAGCGGTATCGCGGCTTCCGAAAAATATCTTGCCATTTCGACGCGTTCGCCCGCTGCAGTTCTGATTTATGCGGGCGGTTCGCAAACCCCAGCGGCAACGATACCCGTACCTGAAGGACCATCGCGCGTTGTCGCATTACCGGGCGATCGGTTTGCGGTACTGACAAAGACAAACATCGCGGTGATCGATTCCGCATCTGCGCGCATTGTCTCAAACAAAGAGACTACTGCGCGCGACATTGCGTCACACTCCGACAAGTTGTTCGCGCTCGGGGCAACTTCGGTTGACGTATATGATGCATCGTTGAGTTCAATCGCGACCGTTCCTGTTCAGACCGATGCGCGATCGATTGCAGCTTCCGCAAACGGGTTTGTGTTGCTCGCGCCAAGAACGAAATCGATGCTTGTGTGCGCATCGCTGCCAGATGCCGCGAATTCACAGCCAGTTACCGCGCCTGTACAAGTTGCCAAAGCTGAGCCCATAGCAGCCGCGCCCGCGCAAGAGTCTGCACCTGCTGCTGCAGAACCTGTAGAGGCAAAGCCTGAATCTGCACCAGTGGTTGCAGCGCAACCGATCCAAGCACCTGCGCCAATCGTAGTTGCTGAGGCGACGCCAGCGGAACCAAAGCAGGCGGACCCGGAACCCGCACCCGCAGCGACGGTGCAAGAGGCACCGGCTGCGATTGAACCGCCGCCCGCCGGTAGCAGCGAGCCTGCTGAAGAAACAAAGCCTGTCGCAGAATCAAGCCCAGAATCTTCAACTGCGCCTGAACCAGCACCGGAGAAAATAGAAGTCGCCGCGGCCGCGCCATCCGAACCAGTGCAGGCGGAAGCTTCTGAACGAACCGCAATCGCATCCGATGAAAAGGGTGCGGAAAAAACCGCGAAGGGCAGCAAGTACAAATCGAAGTCCAAGCCGTGGCCGGAGCGCAAGAGCCGGATCCGCCCCGGCGGCGAAGTGCCGCGGCCGGAGATGGCTGCTCCCACAAAATCCAAATCGAAACGCCCGGACGTGTCGCCCATGAACAGCGGTGTGACGCAAGAGACGGGAATTGGACAAACCGTTACGGAAAGCATCAACGCCCCGCCGGCGGAAGGTGGCTTCACGCCTCCAACCAGCGCGGATAAATTCCTCGATGTGCATGCTGAATCCTACGAGCAGCGCGAGGATGGCGTGTGGGTCGGTGAAGGCGACGTGCGCTTCACTTTGCTGGGTGCGCCGGATGTAAAGTTTGCGTCCGATTACCTCGAGTACGATCCAAAGACTGGCCGCATTTTTGTGAGTGGCAATGTCGAAATCGTACAAGGACCGTCCACGGCATTTGCAGACGAAATTGAAACCACCGTGTATCCCGGCAGCACCAAATTGCGCACCCCACCGCCACTTACCGGTGCGCTGGACACCGAAGACGATCTGACGAAGAAGCTGTTGTCGATTGGCAGCCTCAACGCGAAGAACATCGATATCATCGAACCGTCGCGGCGAGTGCGCGCGGAGAAGCTCGTTTACGACTTCAACACGCAATCGGGCTTCATGTACGACATGGAGGGCCAGATTGGGCAGATTCGTTTTGGCGGCGACGAGTTGCAAATGGAAGGCGAAAACACTGGCGGCGGCAAAAACCTCTGGCTGACGACCTGCGACTGCGATCACGAATATTACCGCGTACACGTAAAAGAACTCGGTCTCGATAACAAAGGCGGGATGATAGGCAAAGGCGCGCAGCTTGAGATTGGCAACAGAGTCACGCCGCTCTACTGGCCGCGCTGGGCCTATAGCGGCGGTCCTACACCGACCGCAGGCTTCGATTTCACCAGCGGGAAGAAAGCGGAACTGGGTTACTACATCAACGTCGGCCAACAGTTCGCGATCTCGCCTGACTTCCAACTTGGATACCGCCTCTTCCCGACGACAAAAGAAGGCGTAGGCTTCGGGTTTGACGGCAGTTACGATTACATGCAGACGCCTTCGTCGCCGCTGTTCCGTAGTGCGGGCGAATTCCACACGCTCTATACCACCGAAGATCGCGGTTACTACGAATGGTATCACCGCCACGAACTCACGCCGAACACGGTGATGTTGCTAAACCTTGAGCAGTGGGGCGACGAGAACTTTTACAAAGACTTCTACTACGACCGCTACAAAGACCGCACCGCGCCGCGTAACTTCATCAATGTCACGTATACGCAGCCGACGTATATTGCGACGGCGACGGTCAATAAGGACACGCACGATTTCGTAAACGAAAGCGAACGGCTGCCCGAAGCAACGTTCCACCTGCTCGAACGTGAACTACTACCGCACGTGTACCTGACCTTCGATACGGTGGACGGCTACTATGAGCGCGAATCTGCCGAGGATGAAGCGTTCCGCAGCATCAACGTCGCGCGCTTGAGCACCGACATCGAACTCGGCGCGCTGAACCTCGTACCCTTCCTCGAACTCGAGGCGTCGTACTATTCCAAGACGCGCGAGAAAGGGAACGACGAAGAGGACAGCGATGCGCGGCTATCCTCGCTCGCGGGCGTGACCGCGCAGACGCGCTTCCAGAAAGCTTACGACGGTAAGTGGGGCTTCAGCGGATTCAAGCATATCGTTGTGCCGTCGTTGACATATTCCTACCGCAACGAGCCCACGATGGACGTGGAAGAGACCCCGCGCTTCGATGCTTACGACAATGTATACGGCCGCAGCCGCGTTGAATTGAAACTAGACAACATTGTTATGGGACGTGACGCGGAGACTGGAGAGTCCTGGCAAGTCGCACGGCTGTCCCTCTATCAGGGCAACGATCTTTGGAATGAGATCCGCGAATCGACCGATTACGAAATCGAGCTCGACCTGCGCCCGCGCTCATGGTGGGGCGTCGAAGTCATTGGCGAACACCACAGCATTGACAATGAGGGCGACATCGATATTGACGCGCCATACTTGCTGCAACGTGGACTGATCGAGTTGTACGAGCGTGTGCTCGACGAACCCTTCGATGCAGACACTGCCGCGAAGTACAACACGCGCTATGGTGACTATGACCGCGTCCTCACGTACATGTACTACGACAACCGCGACTTCGGCGGCAATCTCAATGGCCGCATCGGCTATGCTTACACCAAGACGCAGGACGAAGTGTTCAATCGCGAAATCCTCTACGGCCTGGGTTACAAGATCAACGAGAAGTGGTCCGTTGCATTCGAGCACCGCTTCGATCTCGAACGCGGCGAACTCTACCGCCAGAAATACGAAGTCCGCCGCGTGATGAACTGTCTCGAAGGTGCGCTGCTCGTGAACGAACGCGGATCGGGATGGGACTTTGGCGTCGAACTCAGCGTGACGGGTATTCCAGGAACGCGAATCCGCTTCTAATTTTAGGCAATAGATTTTGGATGGAGGCGCTCAACTTGAGCGCCTCTCTTTTTTTGGCGACATTGGCTTGTTGCTTCTACACTCCAAAATCGCAACTCCAAAATTAAAGTATTGCCCATGATTGCCGATAATTGTTTTTGAGGGCCGCAGACGCGCGGCGACCTCAGCCGATGCATGGATGCAGAGGCAGTTAGTCATCACGGAGGATTCTCGTCATGGGTCTGCGAATTAACACGAACGTCGCCGCGCTCACCACCAGCCGAATTCTGCGGCGATCCACTGGCGCACTAAACGGTAGTCTCGAAAGGCTCGCAAGCGGTCTGCGCATCAATCGCGCGGCAGACGACGCAGCGGGTCTCGCTATTTCGGAAAACTTCCGCACGGTAATTCGCGGCAGCCAGGTCGCGCAACGCAATGCGCAAGACGGTATCAGCCTGTTGCAAACCGCGGAAGGCGCGCTCGAAACCACAACCAACATGCTGCAACGCATCCGCGAATTGGCGGTGCAGGCCGCAAACGGCACCTACAGCGTGGAAAACCGCTTGTCGCTCGACGCGGAAGTACAACAGCTTCTTCAGCAGATCGACGACATCGCGACGGACACCGAATTCAACGGTCTGCGCGTGTTGAGTGCGGCGCAAAGCGTCACGCTTCAGGCGGGCGCGCAACCAGGGCAAACGCTCGTCATCGCGGTGAACGGCGCAAAGACAAACGATATCGGCATCAACACGCTGAACATCTCGTCCGTCGGTACCGCGGTATCCGCACTGAGCACCATCGACCGCGCGCTCCGCAGCGTTACGACTTTGCGCAGCTCGCTCGGTGCGTTTCAGAACCGCCTCGAATTCACCATCACCACGCTGTCGATTCAGGAAGAAAACTCGACGGCCTCCGACAGCGCACTGCGCGACGCGGACATCGCGCGCGAGACGATCGCGTTCACGCGCAACCAGATTCTCGTGAGCGCAGGCACATCGGTCCTCGCACAATCCAACGTCATCCCGCAAACCGCGCTGCAGCTCCTCGGCGGCGGTTAATCCAAACCTGGCTAGAAGGAATTGAGCGTGGGCCGGAACGAAAGTTCCGGCCCACATATTATTTTCAATTCAGGCGACTATCGAATCATAGCGATAGGTGGGAACTGGGCGTCCCGGCCGGATGCAATGAAACGCAGTGATTGTTGCAGCGACCCGCCCATACGAAGCCTGTTTCAGCGCATCGCGAAACAATGCGTCGATTTCGTCGGGAGCAATCTGCACGCGCGCGTTCAAAGTCAGCGTGGCGTTGAGACGTTCCAGCGCGCCTTCTTCGTAAACTTGCGGTCCGTCGTCAAGAGCTGTCAAGTTCGACGTGAGTACGCCAGTTGAACATTCCACCAGCGCCTTGATATGCCCAATCTCGCGTTCCTCTTCGCGCAACTTTGCCTGCAGCGCCCCGAACAGATCGGTTGTAAATCCACGCCAGTTGGCAGAGAGGCCGCCGATCCAACGCATCGTCACGACCGCGTTCAGCCAGCCCAGCACTGCCTCGCCGTTTGCGTAGCGATCGTAATCGACTTCGACGACGCGCAATCCTGCTGGCGCTGCGGCGAGGACACTGTCCAGCCACGGCTTGACGCCTTCTCCGCTATGCGTGGAGATTTCATGAATCAAGATGCCCGGGAATTCCTGGCGCAAAAACGAAACTACTTCGCCTCGCTCCGCATCGGAAATTGAGTCACACTTGGTTAATACAATTTGGTCTGCTTCCTCGAGTTGCAGGTGCAGAATGTAGGCGGCATCGGGGTGTAGCGCCGAATCTCTATTACGCAACACCTCGCGGACGCGAATCGGATCGACGAGCACACTCAGGGGCGCGAGTGCATACTCCGGGAATTTATCCTTCAACGGCTGCATAATGGTCGCGGACAAATCCGTGCAACTGCCCACGGGCTCCGCAACGATGCAATCGACGCCATTCTCCGCAAGCGCGCACACGGCCTCGTGAAACCCTTTGAAATTGCAGCAGAAACAGCTGCCCGCGACTTCGCGCACCGCAGCCCCTGTGCGCGCAAGGACGGCGGTGTCTACGAGGTCGGGGACTTGATCGTTGGTGATGAGGCCGACGGTGCTGCCGCGCGACGCGAGCTGTTTCGCCGCTTCGGAAAGCAGCGTTGTCTTGCCCGCGCCCAGAAATCCACCGACGAGAATTAAACGCATGCGTGACCTCTTTCCGCTAGATTTTGCTCTTGGTCGATGACCGTTTGGTTACGGGGTTCTCCGTGACGGGTGTCCAATCCGGTGCATTTCCTGTCATCGACCAAGCCCACCAATCGAAGAAGACATCGGGGAAGGTGCGCTGCGGCACAAGCAGGGTCAAAGTTGTACCGTCTATCCGGTATTTGCACGAATCCTGCACGGGCGTATTGCCAACCGCTTTTGAAAGTTCAGATACGGCATACACTGACGTGTGCCATCCTGTTTCATTCATGTACAGATGCAGGTTGTAGTCGTTGCCGCTCTTATCTTGCCCGGTGGTGGTGTTACGATCGGCATCGACGAACCAGATAAAGTCCACCTGCTTTCCGCCGCCAATTTCGCGCGGCTCGGGCATGCGCGAAGCGGTCTCTACGGAAAACGCAATGGTGTCGCCTTCGAGATGTACGCTGGCTTCCACAATATCCATGTAGGTGCGCGTCTTATCGCCGATAAGGTTCTTCCGCGCGTCAGGCACACCGTCCGGCACATTGTGAATCGAGATGCAACCCGCGCCAAGCAGCAACGCCGGTAAAAATATGAAAGTGCGTTTCATGGCGCAATCCTCACACCAATGCTAGCAATTCATCCATGTTGCGATAGATGTCGCGACATAACGACACGTGCGAACCCGCGGGTATTCCCGGCGGATTGAGGTTGTACTGTTTGTACAAGCGCGCAAATTCCTGCCGCGCCTGGCGATAGTAGTCGAGCCCCGGCGGTTTTGTTTCTCCGTCGGTTGATCCCGGTGTCGGCATCCAAACCGAAAACGCGGGAACGATGCCGCGGCTCGCGAGGTATTCCGCGCCTACAATCATCGAGTCGAGCGGTTCGAGTCCAGCCACAAACGCGCTAAACGCCTTGTTCGGCCCAAACTTTTCGGCAATGTATTCCAGCGCGCGCAGTTGGGCGTCGCGGCCTATATTGCGCGCGTGGCCCGGTGCAAAGCGCGCGTGCAGATCGCGGTTCCACACGTGCAGATCGTGCGCGACACGATCGGCCCCGGCATCGAACACCTGATCGATCCACTGCGGGTCTCGCGGCGCGGTCATGTAGCAATAGATTTCGGAAGGAATGCGATCCAGCCCCACGCGCCGATCAATCGTGCGCAACAACTCCGCATACTGCGCGCATTCGCGCTGGCCGGCGAACTTTGTGCCCGCCGTGAGCTGAATCTCTTTTACACCTGCATGGTCGATTCCGTATTCGATAATCTCCGCGACGTCTTCGTGTGTCGGGCTTGGAAGATCGAAGCCCGCCATGTCCGCCATCACCTGAAAGCAGAACGTGCAGGTCTCGTTCGTCTTGATGTACTCGCATTTCCATAGGTAGAAAAACGCGAGCACGCCGTTGCCTTCGAGCACTGCGATGCCGCCGTACGGTTTCCCGTCGCCCGTTTGTTGCGTGTAGTAGTCCGTCGGCGGTGGAAACGAAACCGGGAAGACATATTCGCCATTGTGCAATAAGCAAACGTCGCCGTTCGCGTCGAGATCCAACGCGAACGGCGACGCGTCATTCTGATGTAAATGGACTGCGACCTCGCCCGGCAGA
Organism: Candidatus Hydrogenedentota bacterium; assembly: GCA_020848835.1. Classification (GTDB taxonomy): domain Bacteria; phylum Hydrogenedentota; class Hydrogenedentia; order Hydrogenedentales; family SLHB01; genus JABWCD01. Next base: position 87,504 of record JADLHJ010000033.1, on the reverse strand, counting down.
ATCACGCAGTTGCATGCAAAGGGATTGAACGGCGATTCGAGCCGCACCTTCCCTTCAACTGCGGTGTACACGCGCTCCGGATACCGCATGCCAGCGCTCACGAGCATGCACTTCAGATCCAGCGCGTCTACGCGTTCTTCGCCGAGATCATAGGTCTCCAGCATCTACGCGTCTCCGCTTAAGCCACGAAACCGTTAGGCTCCGAGATCGAACAATGCCCCAAGCGTGGCGAAAGTCTCCGCCGCCGGAAAGTTGCCCGGATACTTCTTGAACTCCACGTGGCCATCCATATAAAGCGTATTGGCGCCACCGGGGATGTGATTGAACTGCGCGGACTCCGAGGTCGTTGTCGTTACAACATCCCACATTACAGGCACGGTCGATTGCCCCGCGGCGGATGACGCGGGGTTGTTGATGTCGGTGATCAGAAAGCGCTCGATGCCTTCACGAAGCCTGTAGACGACCGTACTTCCACCGTTTCCGATTGCTGCGCCGGACGGAGTGGACACGCCGCTCAGCAGCGCGTGGATCCCGCCATCTTCGATGTCATCATTCAACGGTCCGTCGTTGGAACCATCGAAATCGCCCAGCGGACCATTGAAGCCGAACGAGGGAAAGTTTGACATGACGCCCATGATATACGCCATCTGACTGGACACGCTTGCGGCGGGTAGTCCAAATGTCGCCACATTAATGGTCGGGTCGCCTTCAGCGACTTTGTCGATGAGATAGCCAAAGTAGAGATAGCTCGCATCCGGCCGCGATGCTTGTCCTTCATAGGGACATGACTGACCGGCGGCGCTGGTCGCCACCATAACGCCTTCATCCCCCGCAGTCGGATCGGACGGGCAAATCAGCACGTTCCAATCCGAAAGATATTCCGGATAGATGGCTGCGCCTTTGGGTGCAAGGCTCGCGCGGTTCTGACCGTTCTCGCAACTTGCCGGCAGCGAATTGCCCCAGGGCTGATCGCCGTGAATCTGGGGATACCGATCGCGCGATTCGCCCGAGTACATTTTAAAAACGATTCCCATCTGCTTGAGGTTGTTCTGGCAAGCCGCGCGCCGTGCCGCTTCGCGGGCCCGCGCCAGGGCCGGCAACAAGATCGCCGCGAGTATCGCAATGATCGCGATCACCACCAGCAGTTCGATTAACGTAAAGCCTCTTCGTTTCATGGTTCCCACTCCGTGTATATACGTTGTTCATTGATTAGCGCGCGACAGCCCTGGCGCGCAGTCTGCATTATTCTAAACCGTAGCCGAATCCTTGTTCAGACTCTGCTCGATATATTCGAGCGTCTGCCCGAGATTCTGCGCATAACGCTCCAAAGTACCCGCCCATTGCCGCAGACAGCCCAACCCAGATTCGGTCAGTGCGTACACCCGCCGTGCAGGCCCGCTGCCCTCCACGTCCCAATCCGAGCTCAGGTAACCCTCCAGCTCCATGGCCTTCAGCACGCGGTAAAGCCCGGTCGTATCCGGTGAACAATCCGCAAAGATGGCAACTTCCCGCAACTGCTGTGCGAGGAGGTACCCATGCAACCCCCCGGGGTTCCGCGCCAACACAGCCATGACCGACGGCCGCACAAAACGGTCGAGGGTACTTCCTGAACAAGCGCATTCGTTGAAGTTCATGGCCAATAGGAACCAAGGTTGCAGCTATAGGACAAGCTCTACTATAGGATAAAATCGGCTATTGGGCAAGTGGGCCCGCTTACTCTTCAACGCCCATGATCGGTGCAATCGCCTTCGCGGTCTTCTCCCGAATATAATTCAGCGCATCGAAACGGTGCTCAATCCACCACTTCGCTTCTACCTGGCCTTCTACTTCGTGTAGCGCGGCATCCGCAGCGGACACGATTGCCGCACGGAGTTCTTCGTCTTGATTCAGCCCTTTACTGCTTGTCAGTTTCTTGTGATAGTCGCGGTTGTGCGCGATTGCTTTCGCACGGATGACCTGCGCCCAGGCCTTGTCTTCTTCGCTGCCTTCGAGCGGTGGCAGGTTCCATTCCTGACTTTGCGCCATCGCCGCGCCTGCCTGCTCATTGCGCCAACAGACTTGGCAAGGGCGTTTGCCGAGCCATTCCTCGCGCTGACGTCGCGCTGGCTCCGGCCCTGCAAAGGCGTGGGCCACTTCGTGCCCGCAGGAATGCATGACTTTGAATTTGCTCATCATACGCGCGACCTCACGCGGCGGGTTTTGCGCCAAACGCGATCACAGTCCCATCTTCGCTGCCCACCACAACCATGCCGTTGATGATCGATGGCGACGCGATGCCATCGCTGACTTCGTAACGCCAGATCTCCGTGCCTGAATCGAGCGCGAGCATGATCAGTTTTCCATCGGTCCCGAAGATTACTTTGCCCGATGCAATAATTGGCGATGTCGGGAGACCGCCTGCTTCAAACTTCCAGCGTTGCTTGCCCGTCGCACGATCGAGGCAATACACGAACCCATCTTCGGAGCCGAATACAACAACATCCTTCGCGAGCGCAGGCGTGGTAAAAATCTCTTTCACGCACTCCTTGTTCATCCAAACAATCGCGCCGGTCTTCATATCCGCGCGATAGAAATGCCCGCTGCGGCTGCCGGAGTATACTTCATCACCAACGATCGCAGGACCGCTTGCGACCTGGCAGTCGCTGCACAACGCAATCACTTGCCCGCGCGTGCCTTGCGGCGCGCCATACGCGTGCAATGCAAAATCGCAACTGCCGTAGGCAACGACGCCGTTTGCCACAGCCATCGATCCATCCGTGCGTGCAATGGGGTCCGTTTGCCAAACCTTCGCGCCGTTATCGAGCCGCACCGCATGCAACACACCATGCTCGCGCTCGATCGCGTACACCAAAGCGGGCGCACCGGGATCGCTGGGTTCGTACACGTTCATCGCACCCAGCACTTCGCCGCCAACACTAAAGGTCCACTTTGTTTCACCGTCCTGCGCATTCAACGCGTACACCGTACCGCTCTGCGATCCAACAAATACCGTGGAACGGAACACCGACACCGGCGCATTGATTCGCTCCACGGCAGGCGCCTCGCCTTCCGCCGATGTGCGCGCAATCGTCTTCTTCCAACGTTCCTTTCCCGTGAAATCCAGCGAGACGGCCAAGCCATCCGAGGATGCGAAGTACAAATTTTCTGCATCGCCGACGACCGCCTGGCGAATGTCACCTTCCGCCACGTATTGCCAGAGCACTTCCAACTTGTCCGGCAGTTGCAGATCGGAGTATCCGCAGAGATCGGCCCCGCCATGATAGGTCGGCCAGGTTTTCGCCACCGGCACGTCGGCAGAACTCACATTGGCTGGCGCTTCAGTCGGGACGGGCTTGGGCGTTTCCGCAACTGGTGATGGTGCAACCGTTGATGTTGGTTCGGGAGTTGTTGGTTTTGTTAGTGTCGTTGGTGCCGAAGGCGCAAAAAAAAGTTGGTAGCCTAGAAAACAAACGACAATCACCGCGATGGCGATCGCAGGGCCAGCCAAACCGGTCTTGTTGGGAGTAGACATGAGTGGTTACTGCGGAAAATTCATACGCGACTGCGTTAACAACATCCCCGCCCCGCGCCGCTGGTGCAACACATATCGCCCGGGCAACACGCCATCTGCAGCGGCACCCCGTCCACAAAACTCACGAGTGCCCGCTTGGTCGTCCGCCACGTACCGCCGATGTTGCGCCCGGGAATTTCACTCGTCAGCAGTAAATTGAGCATGACCTCGTGCGAGACCTTTAACATCTCCGCGGCCTCCTCAATGGTCAGGATCTCGGAATCCATGGCCCAATCTCCTTGTTAAACAGGGGACGACAGCTTAACATACCCGCGAAGTTAAAATGTTCCATGCGCCGCCCAACGGGACCGCGGCGTGAAGTGGAGTAGTACATGAAAAAGCTGCAAATCCTGGGCACCGGCTGCCCCTCGTGCAACCGCCTGGCCGAACTCACGAAGCAGGCCGCCACCGAAATGAACGTCGAATTCGAGATGGAAAAAGTAACGCAAATCGACCGGATACTGTCTTTCGACGTCGCGAGCACACCGGCCCTTGTCGTTGATGGCGAAGTCAAGATCGTCGGCCGCGTGCCCTCGGTCGCGGAACTCAAACAGATAATTTAGTAGTTCTAGTATGTGCTAATCGCGTCGTGCGCGTGCTCGTGCGTCGTCATCGTACTCGTGGTTCGAGAATCGATTACGAATGACGAGCAGGAGCACGAGCACAAAGTCCCGAAGATCCTACTTTAAAATTGCCGCCGTACCATGAACGCCAAAAAAATAATCCGCAATCTCCTGCTCCTCTTCGCCATCGGCAGCCTCGCATACATGGCGATCAAGGAAGTCAATGCGCGCCGAGCAATCGCAGATCCAAAATTCGCCAGCGCCGCGCAACTTACATCCGCCACCAAACTCGTCGTCTACTTCTTTTCCGAAGGAAAAGAATGCACCACCTGCGAACAAATCCCGCTCTACACGCGCGCAGCGCTCGAAGCGAATTTCGCGAACGAACTCAAATCCGGTGAAATCGTCTGGTGCGCGATCGACGTTGACGAGCCGCGCAATTCGCACTACATCGACGAATATCAAATTTTCGCGAAGACCATCGTGTTGTCACGCGTCGCTGATCGCAAACAAACGCGCTTCAAGAATCTCGTCCGCATCTGGGACTATGTAAGCGACAAAAAGGCATTTGTCGATTTCATCACCAAAGAAATTCGCGCCGAATTGGACGCAGCCGCGTGAGTGACTGGACCATCGCCGTAACGGAAGCCTTCTGGTACGGCTTCATGACTTCGATCAGTCCCTGCCTGCTCGCAACGAATATCGCCGCGATTTCATTTCTTGCCCGCCGCGTAGACAGCCTGCGCTTCGTGTTTCTATCTTGCGCGTGTTACATCGTCGGTCAAGCCGCGGCATATGTTCTCCTCGCGATGGCGCTCGTGGAGAGTCTCCTCTCCATCACGTCCGTTTCTTTTTTCCTGCAAAACTACATGATCAGACTGGTCGGACCGTTACTGATCATTTGCGCTTTGTTCTTACTTGAATTGATCGACGTGCAAATCAGCTCCGGTCGCATGAAAGCCTGGGCACAATCCCGCGCGAACACCGGCGGATTTTACGTCGCTGCATTGCTTGGCATCGTATTCGGAATGTCGTTCTGCCCGACCACTGCTGCCTGGTTCTTCATTCGCCTGATACCGCTTTCGATTGAAAAACAATCCAGCCTCATGCTGCCGCTGCTCTACGCCATCGGCGTCGCGTTGCCCGTTATGGTGTTCAGCCTCATCATCGCAATCTCCGCAAACCGCCTCACCACCGTCTTCGCCCGCGTGGGCCAGGTCGAACGCTACGCCCGCTACATCGCCGGCACAATCTTCTTGATGGTTGGTGTTTATTCCACTCTCGTTCATACGCTCGACTTGTTCTGAAAACCCTTGCCTGTACTGCGCCTTCGACGTATTCTAGTTGCGCAAGGCTACTGTGAACCTGCGCACTTGGGCGAAGGCGCGCCAGTATCGGTTGACATAACTCCTTCGGAGGCAAATCGATGTATTCCTCACTTCGATCTATTGTGTGCATAGCTATCGGGCTGTTAATCGCACTAGCACTTTCCAGCATGCCGTCCCGCGCGGCAAGCGGCGAGAAAGCCCTGAAAAAACGCGTTAAGGACCTGGAAGGCGCGGTCGCCGCGCTTGAAGCGAAACTGGAGCACGTGAGCGTGGCAAACGGCACGCTCAACGGGCTCGCGGGACCACACATTATTTTCGAGGGCGTAAACCTTCACGTGCGCAGCGGCAGCGGGAATTCCGTGGACGGCACGATCGAATTGTCAACGGGCCAACTCACCGGCGAAGAACCAGACGGATTGGGCAATGTCATCATCGGTTACAACGAACAGGCCATCTTCGGCGGCACCGCAAACCGCGACGGTTCGCACAATCTTGTCGTCGGCCCAGGCCATACGTTTTCGAGTGTGGCGGGCGTTGTGTTCGGAGAAGAGAACCGTGTCACCGCGCCGCTTGCCAGCGTCACTGGCGGCGCAACGAACACGGCAAGCGGTCTCGTTGCAAGTATCAGCGGTGGACAAGCAGGGACGGCAAGTGGCTCGGCATCGAGCGTGAACGGCGGCTACAACAACACGGCTGGCGGCGACTACGCCAATGTGGGCGGCGGCGAGGCGAACAGCGCGGACAGCAATTACGCGAGCGTTAGCGGGGGCGCGGGAAACCTCGCGGGCGACGAGTACGCCAGCGTGGCGGGCGGATATCAGAACATCGCTGCAAAATCCTACGCCAGCGTTACAGGCGGATATCTGAACGTCGCAGGCGGCAATTATGCGAGCGTCGTTGGTGGTAATTCGAACGTCGCCAATGGCCAATATTCCGTCGTGGCCGGGGGGAGCAAGAACATAGCCAGCGGTGACCAATCTAGCATTACCGGAGGCTTCGATAGCGAGGCCAGCGGTCTTCGCTCCAGCATTACCGGCGGCAGGGAAAACAGGGCGGAAGCGCGATTCGCAAGCGTGAGCGGAGGGCAGCACAACCGCGCCAGCGGGGAGTCTGCGAGCGTGAGTGGCGGTCGCAACAACGAGGCTTCAGAATTCGCGGCATCCGCAAGCGGCGGCATTAGCAATAATGCCGACGCCGATTACGCCAGCGTGACTGGCGGGGCAGTCAACTACGCACTCGGTGAATCGTCGAGCGTGAGTGGCGGCGTCTCCAACGTTGCCGAAAATCAATACGCGAGTATCCTCGGGGGGGACAACAACAGGGCGACGGGCAAATCTGCAAGCGTCTTGGGCGGATATCAGAATATTGCCAGCGGCGAGGGCGCGAGCATATCGGGCGGGTGGGAGAACCGCGCGAGCGCTGTGCGCGCAAGTGTACTGGGCGGGCAGGAAAACACCGCCAGCGGCGAGCATTCATGCGTCGCCGGGGGTGTCCTGAATGAAGCCACCTCGTACTACGCGACGGTCAGCGGGGGCAGCTTGAATATCGCCAGCGGGACCAATTCCAACATAAGCGGCGGAACGCAAGGCACTGCTACCGGTAATGACGATTGGGTGGCAGGCGCCTTGTTCCAAGACAATTGAGTGATAATTGGCCATACCGTTCACGACCAAGTAACTACGAAGCAGCCGCGAGATCGGTTGTCTCTTCCCGTCCGCCTGAGGCAATCATCAACTAAATGTTGCTGTAGTTTGCGAACAATCGCTATTTGAACTCTATATCCCGTTTTTGCCGTCAATCTTCGTGTTTTCCCCATTGCCGGATTTCTAGATTGCGCGTATTGTAAGGTCTGCTTGCCGGTATTATTCGACAACAGAGATGCCATAGGGTTCCTTTCCCTCGCAGAGTTTCTGTTACAACTATAATCAACAAATGCCAGTACGGAGAAAACCCCATGCTTACGAATCTAAGGTCAGCACTGACTTTGGTTTTGGCTGTATCGATGTCGATTGCGTTCACGTCAATCCCCACGCGCGCCGCAGGCAGCGAAAAAGCGCTGAAGCAGCGCGTCAGAGCGTTGGAAGAAACCGTCGCCGGATTAGAAGCGAAGCTCGCTTATATGCACGTGGAAGAAGGCACGATCAATAGCGTAAAAGGTCCCCACGTCATTTTTGAGGATTGCAACGTTCACGTGCGCAGCGGTAGCGGCAGCACAACCGACGGCACGGTAGATCTCGAAACACGTACCCAAATTCCCAACACAACACCCACCGGTCTTGGAAATCTCATCGTTGGATACAACGAAAACCCAGGCGACACCGAACTGTTCCGGCCAGGTTCGCACAACCTGATCGTCGGTCCTTACCACGCGTTTACCGATGTAGGCGGCGTGGTGTTTGGGCAAGAAAACGATATCTACGAGCCCTTCGCAGTTGTCACCGGCGGCTTCCAGAACGACAGTGCCGGCTACTGCGCAAGCGTCAGCGGCGGGCAGTCCAATGTCGCGGCGGGCAAAAGATCGAGCGTAAGCGGCGGCATCAACAATTCCGCCGAAGCATCGTTTTCGTCCGTTAGCGGCGGAAATAGCAATCAGGCACTTTCCGGATCATCAAGCGTGAGCGGCGGATTCATGAACCAGGCGAAAGGCGACTATTCCAGTGTCAGCGGAGGGAGGTTGGGCACGGCCAGCGGAGAATCATCTGCCGTGAGCGGTGGTGATCATAACGCCGCGACCGGTCTTGATTCGAGTATCAGTGGCGGTACAACGAACGTGGCGGAAGGTGTCTCGTCCAGCGTAAGCGGCGGCAACACTGGCCAGGCGACCGGCAATGTCTCCAGCATCACCGCCGGTACGGGCAATATTGCGAGTGGATCATATTCAAGCATCAGCGGCGGATACCAGTGCACAGCCAGTGGCATTGCGGCAAGCGTGAGTGGCGGCGAGCTCAATACCGCCAGCGGCCATCAGTCCAGTTTGAGCGGCGGTTTTGATCACAGTGCGCCAGACGTGAACGATTGGGTAGCGGGTGGCCTATTCCAGACGGAGTAGTTGTTGCCGTAGCTGCAAACTATTTCCAGTTTAACTGGAAGCGAGAATTCGGCGGAACCAGACAGGAAGGATATACGACACGGACAACGGCTACTTCGCCGTCTTCTTTTTCGGGTCCTTTTTTTCTTCTGCGGGCAAACCAATCCATTGCAGCATCGCCGCAATGAGCGCACAGGTACCTGCAATCGCCGCGACGATCAGAATCGTGTATTTCGGCGTAACGTCCTTTTGCCCATAGGTCTCCACCAACCGAACGTCGTAGTGCCCGAACATGAACAGCAAGTACGCCAGCGAAATACCCGCAATAACAAGGCACGCACGAAACACAAAAATAAGACCGTTGCGCAGGGTCAAATAGCTGCGGACGTTCTCGGAAAAACTCTTGGACTCACTCACGACACGGTTCCTTCTGCACGGTCTATACAGAATAAGACAATAAACCCAGTGCGCGCACCTCGCAATTTATGTCCGCACGCCGACATAACCGCAATCCAACAAAATGAATACTTTAGGTTCGGAGTTCCGCCTTCTGGCGGCCTTCGATTTCTCTTGCGATACTCCAACTTACAAACCAGAATTTCGCGCGTTCAAATTTTACTTTACAATACAAAGTACTCTTTGTTAGTATTCAGGCATCGATCGTTGAACGACACGAGAATCGACGACGCAAGCAAAGCAAAAGGAGGTAGACAATGTCGGCGCACTGGATTGCGGAAGTGTTCTTGCTCGTTCGAAACGCACCACTCTTGCGCGTGCTTTTGGTTGGTTTCCTCGTGCTGATCCTCCTTATCCCCGTCGGCATAATCCACGAAGGAATTTATGAACGCCAGGAAACCCGCGCGGAAGCGGTCGGCGAAATCACGGGTAAGTGGGGTGCAACCCAATCGCTGTCCGGCCCTTCTCTCGTCGTTCCATACACAAAGCGCTGGACTGAGACCGTTGAAAACGGCGAAGTACGCGCGCGCAGCGAAGTTCAGTACGCCACTTTTCTGCCTGAACTCCTCGAAGTGACGGGCAACATCGCGAGCGAAGTACGCTACCGCGGCATATTCAAAGTGCCGGTATACAGCGCGTCGCTCGCGCTATCCGGCAACTTTCTTAAACCGAACTTTACAGAATGGGGCATCGCCAACGAGGACATTCTCTGGGACCGCGCGTACGTCGCGATGGGAATTTCGGACGCGCGCGGCATCACGAAGGAAGTTGCGCTAACGTGGAATGGCGCACCGCAAGACTTTCTGCCCGGCATGGGTAAATGGGCACAAGGCGTTTCCGGAATTCATTCACCCATTGCTGGAAACTTCAACAGCGAGCGATTCGAGTTCTCATTCCCACTTGCGCTGAACGGCAGCGAAGGCCTGTACTTCGCGCCCTTCGGGAAAAAGACGGTTGTGTCGTTGAAATCAGATTGGCCCGATCCAAGTTTTCAGGGCAACTGGTTGCCAGGCGAGCGCTCTGTAACTGCAAATGGCTTTGATGCAAAGTGGGACATACCGTTCCTGGGACGCAACTATCCGCAAGCCTGGCTCTCTGAATCCGCCATGAACGATCAGATTGCGGCGTCAGCATTTGGTGTAAATCTCATCACGCCAATCGATCAATACCGCATGGCGCAACGCAGCGTGAAGTACGCGGCGCTATTCATTGCACTAACCTTCGGCGTGCTATGGCTTTTCGAAATCCTCGGGAGACTGCGCATCCATCCACTGCAATACCTGCTCGTCGGCGCGGCCATGTGCGTGTTTTACTTGCTGGAACTTTCCCTCGCCGAACACATCGGGTTTGTCGCGGCCTACGTTCTTGCAAGTTTGGCCGTGCTGCTGCTCGTTAGCGCCTACTGTGTCGCCGTGCTAAAAAGTCTCCAACGTGCCGCAGTCGTCGGCACGGCACTCGCCGTGCTGTACGGATACCTTTATGTCTTGTTGAACAATCAAGACTACGCCCTGCTGATCGGATCGGTGGGCTTGTTCCTCGTCATCGCCGGCACGATGTATCTCACCCGCAAGTTGGATTGGTATTCGTTGGGAGCGGACGAAAAGCCATAGACATCACAAGCCCCGTCCTTGAGGGGTGAGAATAACTACGGAGAAACATTTGATGCGCGCGGAAAGTCCAGCGATACTGCTTTCAGGCTGAGTCAACTGCAAGTGAGGGGTTGTGATGGACGAGAAAGATTTTCGCGTTCCAGCAGCTCCTTCTTTTGGGCTGCCGCTCCCCCAGCCCACGCCCGAGCATCGGCGCAAAATTACGCGCAACAAATGGTTCGAGGTGATCACGGTCATTCTGATGATTGTGATTGGCTTCGGCTATCTTGCGTGGCGCAACTCGGGAACCGTCCCGCCGGAGAACGCGTCGAAATCGCTCGACGCCTCCATCACGGCCGTAAAGGCGGATGGCGCGACGCAACTGACTTCGACAACCATCGGCAATCGCACAATGGCGTCGCTTTCCAAAAAGCTCGCTGGATTCGACTGCAATGTCGAGCTGCTCGGAAAAACCCCCAACGAACCCCTCGAAACCGCGATCATCTGGCTGGCACCGCCAGCGGGCGCATTCGACCCGACCGACGGCGCGATGCTCGAAGTCGTGAATGGCGTGGGAGAACTCGGGCACCTGCTGGTGCCCTCCACCGCCGAAGCCATGGAAAAGGCCGTGAAAACCTCGGAGCTTATTAAGGACTCGCCACGCCCGCACCAGCGCGGTGTTGCCGCCACAAACGACGGCTGGAAAGTGACTTACGTCACCTACCAAAACTACGATGAGACCGCCAACCCACCTCAGCCGGTATTGTATTACGTCATCCAGCGACTGTCGGCCGGAGAAGATGATACGCTCGGTCCGTTTAACCGCGCACTGCACGAGGCTATCCTGCAGGGTACCGATGCCATACAGGCCGTGAAGCTCACCTTGAAGCGAGACGAAACAGCACCTTTTGACGCATAGTCGGAATATCCCGTATTAATTGGATTTATCTGCCGAAATTGCACCTAATCTACACCGGCGTGCTGATCTAAACCTGTAGCAAAAAGGAATATTGCTCGACTATACTGTGTTGTCTGTATGGCTAAATGTGCCTAGACACAAAAATCTGTAAGACTTTTCGCTGTAAAAAGCTGGAAAAAACAGGCAAAATAGCCGAATATTTGCGGTTTGGGTGCCGAGAGACGGAGCGCGTAGTTCATGGCGTTCGGTAACGTCGATATCGATACGATTGGTAACAACCCCAAGGCCAGTTTCTGGGTAGTCACGGGCGTTACCGTCCTGTCCAGCCTGCTCGCGATTCTATCGCTGGTGGTCTGGCTGAAATACGACCCAACGGTCGGCATGGCCGCCGAAGTTCCGGGGCATGACGGGCTCCCCGTCGGCGGTGCCGCGAAAAAGGCTAAGCTCGACCTCGCAGGCATCTTCGCCTCCTTTGATGGTTCACCCTCAACGGCTCCCGGCGCTTGGACCAATTTCCGTGGCGCCGATTTCAGCAACATCGTCAAAGACGCGCCGAAACTCGCGGACTCTTGGGGCGCGACAGGCCCGAAGGTACTCTGGAAAATCCCCGTCGGGGACGGCTATGCATCCCCAGCCGTGCTCGATGGCCGCGTGTTTCTCATGGACTACGACACGAAGGAGCGCGCCGACGCCATCCGCTGTTTCTCGCTCGATGACGGCAAGGAAATCTGGCGGCGCTCGTATAACAACAACATCAAGCGCAACCACGGCATGTCGCGTACAATCCCGGCGGTCACAAAAGAGTACCTCGTGGTCATGGGCCCGAAGTGCCACGTGCTTTGTCTCGACACCGCCACCGGTGACTTCAAATGGGGTATCGATCTCCAGGCCGAATACGGCACCGTCGAACCCCTCTGGTACACAGGCCAATGCCCGATCATCGACAATGGCCAGGCGATCATTGCACCCTGCGGCACCGATGTCTTGATGATGGGCGTGGACTGCGCCACCGGTGAGGTGAAATGGAAAGTTCCAAACCCCAATGCGTGGAACATGTCACACGCGTCCATCGTGCCGATGACGCTACTCGGAAAGCGCATGTACGTGTATGCCGCCGCCGGCGGAATCGTCGGTGTTTCCGCTGAACCCGATACCTTGGGTCAATTGTTGTGGGAGCACAACGTAGTCGGCAAAGTGGTCGCGCCATCCGCGATTCCCGTCGGTGAAGATCAGATTTTCGCCACCGTTGGCTACGGACGCGGCAGCCGCTTGCTCAAGCTCGTTGAATCTGGCGGCAAATATTCGGTGGAAGTCGTCTACGATAAACCGCCCACAGACGTGCTCGCCTGCGAACAGCAAACACCGATTTATCACAACGGCCTCATCTACGGCATCATGCCGAAAGACGCGGGTTCGCTGATGTGCCAGTTTGTCTGCTACAAGCCCGATGGCACCTTGGTCTGGTCGAGCGGTCAGGACAACCGTTTCGGCCTGGGCCCCTTCATTCTCGCGGACAATAAATTCTATGTGCTCGGCGATGAAGCCGAACTGACGATGATCGACGCCACAAAGAACGAGTACCTGCAGCTAGGCCACGCGGACATTCTCGAAGGTCACGACGCCTGGGGCCCCTTCGCATTGGCAGGTTCACGCCTGCTGCTGCGCGACATGAACACGCTCGCATGCGTGGATTTGGCGGTGGCGTCATGAAGGAAGCTGTCCACCAACCCAAGAGCGGCTTTCTGGCCGGCTTCGCCGTTGTCGGAATTGGAATTGCCTATTTCTTTTTCCTGAGCACCAGCGAGTTCAAGGAACCCGGCGTGGCGCTCGAGTACGACTTGAAGGAATTCGAAGCGCTCGACAAAATCCCCACAAACTTCGCGGAAGAATCGTCGATCGCCGTGAACATTCCCGATCCCAATGCGCTTGCGGTCACGAAGGACAATCTCTACGTCGCTGGCGCGAACAAGATCGCAGTCTACGACGGAGACGGTACACTTTCGATAACGCTCGATGTATCCGGTACACCGATCTGCATGGCGCCTGCAGCCGATGGCGGCCTCTACGTCGGCATGAAAGACAAGGTCGTTGTGCTCGATGCAGAAGGCAATCCGAAATCCGAGTGGAACGAATTCACGCCACGCAGTTACCTGACCGCGATCGCTGTAAATGGCCCGGACATTTACGTTGCCGACGCCGGCAAACGCGTAGTGACACGCTTTGATGCCAACGGAAAACCGCAAGCAAAGATTGGCGAGAAAAACCTCGACCAAGACGTCCCCGGCCTCGAAGCGCCCAGCCCATACCTCGATCTCGCGATAAACGCCGAAGGTCACGTTTGGGTGGTAAATCCGGGCAAATTAGGCTTGGAACGCTACGAAAAGGATGGCACAATAGTCACGTCGTGGTATAACCCTTCCGTTCTCAAGCTCGAAGGGTTTCCGGGATGCTGCAACCCGACCCACATCGCCTTCACCTCGAAGGGCGAGTTGGTCACGGCGGAAAAAGGCCTGGTCCGAATCAAGATGTATGAAGTGACCGCCGGCGAGTTCGATGGACTCGTCGCGGGCGCGAGTTTGTTCCCGCGGGAGCAATCGGTGCGCGATATCGCCGTCGATTCCCGCGATCGCATATTGGTCCTCGATCCACAGCGCAGCGCCGTCCGCGTGTTTGCGCGCAAGGAGAGCGAGCATGGACAAGCAACTCAACCGGCATGAGTTTTTCCAATCTGTCGCACGTGGCGGAATCATGGCCGGCCTCGTCGGCGTGGGCGCCGCGGCGTTGCACGGCACGCGCGAAGTCAGCGAATGCTTCAACCACAACTATTGCTCATCCTGCTGGGCCTTCGACGGTTGCGGCCTGCCTGAAAAGGTGGCCGATGCGCAGCCCGTCAAGGCGAAGGAAGGAGAAGTCTCATGAGTGAACCTGTCGCATTCGATCGACGCGATTTCATTCGCGGCGCTGCGGCTGCTGCGTTCGCGGGCGGCGCATATGCGCTTGTCGGCGAAAAGGGCGACGACATGCTCTGGCAGTTGGATCCGAACAAGTGCACGCAATGCGGGCGCTGCACCACGCATTGCGTATTGCCGCACTCGGCCGTGAAATGTCTCAACCAGTTCAACATCTGCGGCTACTGCGACCTGTGCTTCGGCTATCTCCAGCCCGGCTCGCGCGATCGCGACACCGGCGCGGAAAACCAACTCTGCCCAACGGCGGCGATCAAGCGCACCTTCATCGAAGACCCCTACTACGAATACATCATAGACGAAGAGAAATGCATCGGTTGCGCGAAGTGCGTGAAAGCCTGCCTCGTCTTCGGAAACGCTTCGTTCTATCTGCAAATCCGGCAGGACATCTGCATCAACTGCAACGAATGTTCGATTGCAAAAGCGTGCCCATCGGATTCGTTCATGAAAGTACCGGCGCACACGCCGTATATCTATTTGACCGGCGATTTTGAATCGACGATCTCGAAACCGTCTGGCGATCCGCATCAACCGCAAACAACCCTGGGACCGAAGGAAGAAAGTGCGGCAATTTAAATCCATAGCAGTCTCGACGCTCTTGCTAGTGCCCGCGCTGGTAAGCGGCGCGGCGGAGATGCGTTTCCCGCCGCCTGACTTTCAGACTTCGTACAAACTGCCGGATCTCTACGTGCCGCCGTCGGCCAGCAGTAACGGCATGTGGGACGCGATCATCCTGTTTCTGGCGTTGGCCGCAACGACGTGGATGGTGTTCAAAGCGCGTTCACGGAAGGGCCTGTTCATTCTCAGCATCTTCTCGCTCGCGTACTTCGGCTTCTATCGTACGGGCTGCATTTGCCCCGTAGGCTCGACGCAAAACGTAATGGCCGGTATTTTCCTGCCCGACGTTGGCGTCTCGGTTGCAGTGTTATCCTTCTTCGTGATGCCGCTCTTGTTCTCGTTGTTTTTCGGACGCGTCTTCTGCGCATCGGTATGTCCGCTTGGTGCGATGCAGGAACTTGTTGCGATCGCGCCGATCCGCATTTCGCCCGCTCTCGATCGCACCCTTGGTCTGGGCCGTTACATTTACCTTGGCCTCGCAGTGCTCGGTGTCGCGACCGGCTCCGGTTTCTTCATCTGCCGCTATGATCCATTCGTCGGTATCTATCGTCTCGGACACAGCTACGGCATGATCATGGCCGGCGCGGTGATTCTCGTGCTTGGTGTATTTGTTGCGCGCCCCTACTGCCGCTTCCTGTGCCCCTACGGCATTCTGCTCGGTTGGATGTCGCGATTTTCAAAATGGCACCTCGACATTCCGCCGTCGCCCTGTGTGAACTGCCGCCTCTGCGAAAATTCGTGCCCCTACAACGCCATTGACATGCCGACGCCGCAGCACCTCGTTGAAAACCCCGAAGTCGGCAAGAAGCGCATCCGCGGCCTCGTGTTCGCATCGCCGGTGATCATCGCCGTTGGCGCAATCGCTGGCTACTCGATGTACGAACCGCTCTCGCGTATTCATCCAACCGTCACGCTCAGCGAACGCATCGCGGCGGAAGACGCAGGCGTCGTCACCGGCGACACGCTCGAATCGCGCACCTTCCGCGCGGGTGGGCAAACCGCGGCGCAGCTCAATACCGAAGCAAATGGCATCCGCGAAAAATTCAAGACCGGCGGCATGTGGCTCGGCGGTTTCCTTGGATTGATTATCAGCTTGAAACTTATTGGACTTTCGACCGTACCGAAGCGCGAAATTTACACGCCGCACAAAGAGACCTGCTTTAGCTGCGGCCGCTGTTATCCGTATTGCCCGGTCGAAGCAGTACCGAAACGGGCTTAAGACATGTTAGAGAAGCGGGAGTTTGAGAGGAACGATTTCCTGTGGCGCGTGTCCACGGCAATCATGGTTGTGTCCGGATTTTTTTCAATTATCGTGTTCTCGTTGCTGGTGATTAACTACATGCAGTTCCGCACGGCAGACCCGGTGAACGATCCGATGATCACGCAAATGCGCCAGGATTACGCCGCGAGCCCCCAAAAGGACGAGGCACTCGCCGTGCGCATCCGCGCGCTCGAGTTGATCAACCGCAAAGCCCTATTTACCACGATGACCCAGATTCAAACCGGCGCCGGCATGTTGCTCGTCGGCATTGCCGTCTTCATGATCTCGTTCAAGTATTCGATCCGTTGGCAGCGCGAGAAACCCGAACTGGAAGAAGTCCCAACCGCGGACAAAGAATTCCTCGCGCTCGCGCAATCGCGCCAGATGATCATGTGGACCGGTGTCGGACTTCTCGCCATAGGTATGGGCGCCGCCGTTTTAACACAAAGTAACCTGAACAAAGTCGGCGCAATGGCGCCCACCGATGTGGCTGGCGCGCCTGCCGAAGCGAAGGTCGGCGAAACCGGCCCAACCACTGAAACGGCCATCGCCACGCTCGAACCGCCAAAGTGGGAAGACATCGAAAAGAACTGGCCGAGCTTCCGCGGGCCCGGATCCGTAGGCGTTGCGTATTTCAAAACGGCCCCGACCGATTGGGACGTCGCATCCGGCAAGAACATCAAATGGAAAGTGGAAACAGCGCTCCACGCGCCAAATTCGCCCGTGATTTGGGACAAGAAAATTTTCTTCTCCGGCGCGAATGATACGACGCGCGAAATCTATTGTTACAACGCGGACGACGGAAAAGAAATTTGGAAGCAAACGGTTGCAGACTTCGGCGCACCCGGCGAAGAAAAACCGAAGCCGACCGACGAAACCGGTTTCGCAGCACCCACTATGGTCGCGCACGGTGGCCAGGTCTTCGCAATTTTTGCCGACGGCGATCTCGTGTCTTACGACATGGACGGCAAAAAGCTGTGGGAGAAAAGCTTTGGCGTTCCGGAAAACCACTATGGCCACTCGTCATCGCTGGTCGCGTACGACAAGTTGCTATTCGTGCAGTTCGACTCGAACAAGAATCCGAAACTAATAGCGCTTAATATCGCTGACGGCAAAGAGGCGTGGACCGCAGCGCGCAAATCGATCTCCTGGGCGTCGCCCATCGTTGCGCAGACGCCCTTTGGCCCGCAGCTCATTCTGAATTGTGAAGAAACGGTCGACGCCTACGATCCGGTTTCCGGCAAGGAATTGTGGTCGCAAGAGTGCTTGAGCGGCGAAGTCGCGCCATCGCCCGCGTACGGAAACGGCATCGTGCTCGCTGCACAAGAGTACGCCGTAGCCGCCGCGATCCAGTTGGAGAAATCCGAGGCTGGTATCACGCCCAAGATTCTGTGGGAGTTCGACGAACTGCTCCCCGAAATTTCTAGCCCGGTTGGCGACGGCGAACGTTTCTACTACGGCACAGCCGGCGGCGTCTTCGTATGTCTCGATGCAAAGTCCGGGCAGAAGCTCTGGGAACACGAATTTGAAGAAGCATTCGAATCGTCACCCATCGTAGTCGGCGATCGCATTTACATCGGCGATAAAACCGGCAACATTCACATCATGAAAGCGAGCGGCACCTTCGAATTAATCGGAACGCGCGCGATGGGCGAGCCAGTTATGGCAACGCCCGCATTCATGGATAACCGCATCTACGTGCGGACCGAAAAACAACTTTATTGCATTGAGCAAGCGAATGCCTGATACCTGTTGCACAGTGAGTGACGTCAATCTCAACGACATCGACCGGATTGTCGAAAAATGTGGTCGTGGTCCGGAAGCATTGATTCCGATCTTGCAGGCTATTCAGTCAAAGTATCGCTATCTTCCGACGACCGCGCTCGAGCGCGTCTGCGAGGTTTCCGAGATCACGCCATCGAGCATCGAAGGTGTGGCGACCTTCTACTCGCAGTTCCGCCGCAAGCCCGTCGGCAAACACGTCATCAGCCTCTGCGACGGCACCGCGTGCCACGTGAAGGGCGCGGAAGACGTGCACGAAGCGATGGACCTGCACCTCGGAATTGAAAAAGGCGCGGACACGGATCCCGACGAACGCTACACCATTCGCAAGGTCGCGTGTCTTGGCTGTTGTTCGCTCGCGCCTGCGATGCAGATCGACGGCGTCACCTACGCGCACGCGGCCGCGGACACGGTAGGCGATATCATTCACGATTTCGAAAAGCGCCGCGACGAGCCGAAAGTCGAAAAGAAAAACGGCGCGCGCAAGGTAATAGAGAATGGCGCCGAAATTCGCGTCGGGCTCGATTCCTGCTGCGTCGCCAGCGGCAGCGATCGCATCGAGCTCGCGGTCATGCGCGCCCTGGAAGATATTGAGTCCACGGTGCCAATCAAGCACGTGAGCTGCGTGCACATGTGCCATTCCGTGCCCGTAATCGAAGTCGTAGAAAAGGGCAAGCAGCCCACGCTTTATACCAAAGTTAAAGAAGAAGACATCGCCGAAATTGTAAACAGGCACTTTAAACCGAAGAACCCGTTGCGTCTGTTGACTTCCTCGCTCACGCGCTTTGCGGACAACCTCTACGGCGGCGTGGAGAAGGACGAACTTGTCCAGCGTTACGACAACGACACGCGCGACAGCATGGTCTCTACCTTTCTCGGCGCGCAGTATCACATCGCGACGGAATACCGCGGCGATCTCGATCCCGCGAGCCTCGATGAATACCTGCGGCGCGGTGGCTTCGCCGCAGTAGAGAAGTGCATCTTCGGCGATAACAAAGGCCGCATTCTGCTCGCGCGCCACAAAGGTGTGAAGATGGATCCGCCTGCGCCGGACGCAGGTTGGACCGCACAGCGCATTGTCGATGAGATCAATGCGAGCGGTCTGCGCGGACGCGGCGGCGCGGGTTTCCCCACGGGCAAGAAGTGGCAATTCGTCCACGACACACCCGGCGAAAAGAAATACGTGATCTGCAACGGCGACGAAGGCGATCCCGGCGCATTCATGGATCGCATGATCCTCGAGTCGTATTCGTTCCGAGTACTCGAAGGAATGCTACTGGCCTCCTTCGCAGTCGGCGCGGACGAAGGCTATCTCTACATTCGCGCGGA
This sequence comes from Candidatus Hydrogenedentota bacterium, assembly GCA_020848835.1. Classification (GTDB taxonomy): domain Bacteria; phylum Hydrogenedentota; class Hydrogenedentia; order Hydrogenedentales; family SLHB01; genus JABWCD01. Next base: position 68,115 of record JADLHJ010000033.1, on the reverse strand, counting down.
ATATCCACTCGCGACGAAGCGCATCCGCAAATCGATCGAAGAACTGCACGAAGCGAGATTGCTAGGCGATAACATTCTTGGCAGTGGACGTTCGTTGCACCTGCACGTGCTTGAAGGCGCAGGCGCATTCGTCTGCGGCGAAGAAACCGCGCTCATCGCATCGATTGAAGGCAAGCGCGGTATGCCCACTATCCGCCCGCCGTATCCCGCGCAGAGCGGTCTCTACGGCAAGCCGACGCTCATCAATAACGTCGAAACGCTCTCGCTGATCCCCTGGATCATTCGCAACGGCGCGGCAAAATTCGGCGCGCTCGGCACGGAACGCAGCAAAGGCACAAAAGTTTTCTCGCTCGCGGGCAAAGTGCGCCACGGCGGTCTCATCGAAGTGCCAATGGGCATTACGATCAATCAGATTGTCGAAGGCATCGGCGGCGGCATCGCGGACGGCAAAAAATTTAAAGCAATCCTCGTTGGTGGCCCTTCCGGCGGCTGCATCCCCGCATCCATGGGCGACACGCCCATCGACTTCGAAGCGCTCGCGGAAGCCGGCGCGATGATGGGCTCCGGCGGCATGGTCGTGCTCGATGACTCCGACTGCATCGTCGAGATGTGCCGCTACTTCCTGTCGTTTACGCAGCACGAATCCTGCGGCAAGTGCTCCCCCTGTCGCATCGGTACCATGCGCCTGAAAGAAATGCTCACGCGCCTCACGCAGGGCAAAGGCAAAATGGCCGACCTCGATCTGCTCGACGAGTTGAGCCAGGTCGTGAAACAGCAAAGCCTCTGCGGTCTCGGCAAAACCGCGCCGAACCCGGTGCTCACTGCATTAAAATATTTCCGCGAAGAGTTTGTCGCGCACATCAACGGCATGTGCCCCGCGGGCAAGTGCAAACCGCTGATCGATTATTGGATCATCGACACATGCATCGGCTGCACGAAGTGCGAACAGGTCTGCCCTGTGGACTGCATCGATTCCGAGCCGTTCAAGATGCATTATATTCGCCTGGACGAGTGCACGCGCTGCGACGCGTGTCTCGTCGCGTGCCCGGTCGACGCAATCAAAGCTGGCTCGCGCACGAAGGAGCAACGCGAGTTAGACCTGCGGCCGGCCCATTGGAGCAAAGTGAGTTAGTGAATCGCCATGCCAACCATTACGATAAATAACAAGCCCATCGAAGTCGCGCCGGGCACGACCGTGCTTCAGGCTGCGCGCACGCTGGATATCGAAGTGCCCACGCTCTGCTATTGGGAAGGCGTGCGCCCGATGAACTCCTGCATGCTGTGCGTCGTGCGCAACACGAAGACCGGCCAGTTGATCCCCTCGTGCTCGTCGGTGGTGCAGGACGGCATGACGATTGAGACCGATACCGGCGACGTCTGCACCGCGCGCAAAGACGTGCTCGAACTGATCATCAGCGAGCACATCGGCGATTGTGAAGCGCCGTGCACGCACACCTGCCCCGCGTCGATGAACATCCCCACGATGATGCGGCAGATTTACGAAGACGATTTCGACGGCGCCGCGTTTACCGTCACGAACGGTTTGGTATTCCCCGGCACCTTGGGCTACGTCTGCCCAGCACCCTGCGAAAGCCCCTGCCGCCGAAAATCCTACGACACGACGATGGAGATCAAATACCTCCACCGCAATGTCTCCGAAAAAGCGCGCAAGGACAATCCCGAACTGCTCGACTGCCCGGAAGATTCCGGACGTCACGTCGCCATTGTCGGCGGCGGATTGGCGGGCATGGCGTCTGCCTGGGTCCTGCGCAAGCGCGGGCACGCCGTCACCATCTTCGAAGCAGAGCAAAAAGCAGGCGGTAAAGTCCGCAAGCTCACCGAAGAAGAATTACCCAAGCACGTGCTCGACGAAGAGATCGCGAACATCGCGAAGATGGGCGTGAACTTCCGCTACGAGACAAAAGTCAACGGCGAGTTCGAAGAACTCAAAACGCAATTCGACGCGGTAATCCTCGCGTGCAACGGCGTCGGCAAGGTCGGCGGCAACGTCTTCGAAGCGAAAGAACACAAGCTCAACGTGCGCGCCGTCGGCAATGGCAAGACCGCGGCGGTGTGGGTCGATAAATATCTCAAAAGCATCGAAGGTCCCGCCGAGCCCAGCTTGTTCGAATGCAAGATCGGCAAGATGGAATGGGACGAGCTCGAAGCCTTGCGCGTGAAGAACGAGAACAAGGAATCGATGTTCGTTGTGCCGATCGCGGCGGAAACGCATCAGGGATCGTTGCGCCAGGAAGCAGGCCGCTGCCTCCACTGCGACTGCCGTAAACGCGTGTCCTGCGGCCTGCGCAAATGGGCCTCCGACTACGGCGCGGAAAAGAAGAAATACAACGTCACCGAAATCCGCGACTTCCGCATCATCGGCAGCGGCAACGTCCTCTTTGAACCCGGCAAATGCATCCGCTGCGGCCTCTGCGTCGCCATCGCCGAAAAACACGGCGAAGACATCGGCCTCGCCTTCGTGGGCCGCGGCTTCGACCTGGAAATCAAGGTCCCCTTCGACCACAGCTTCGACGAGGCCCTTAAAAACTCCGCCGAAGAATGCGTCGCCGCCTGCCCCACCGCAGCCATAGCTTTCCGCAACGGCGAAGACATGGAAGCCTGCCACACCACTACGTGGATTGAGTTGTAGAAGATTTCGTTTTTCTCTGTTGTGTCCTACATATCCTCCCTGTTTTGTATTCCAAAATCCTCTTCATGTGTTACAGTAATTGGTGAGGAGCGGGGCCCTCCCCTTAGCCGCACGGGTTTTGCGGGGCGTCAGATAATGACCAAGGAGAGCTTCTCAAATGCGTACGACTGTCGTTTTGCATCGCTATTCGGTCTTAGCCGCCATTGTTTTAGCGCCCATCTTTTGGGTCCACGCGGACAACTACGTGTGGGATTTCAACAACGCCTCGGACCCGGCCACGAGTTATGCGCTTCCTGGGTCACATCATTTCCAAGTCAACAACGTGCCAGCGAATTACACCACAGAATGGAAGGTGGCCGTTTGGACGGAAATCTGCGAATCGGAGACGTGGTGGAACATATACACGGAGACGGATCCAGGAGGCGATCCCACCGTGACGCCCGAACTTACGCGCGATTTCAAACGGAGAGAATTCCGAATTTACGCGACGATTCGTTCCGCACCCAATCAAATAGAGAATCAGATCGTCTGGTATCTTAATATCGAAGCGCCGGACATGATGTTGACTCATCCTACCACAGCGCCGGATCCGGTCCAGCTTGATACTCCATTTACCGTGCAAACAAAGGTCCGCAATTTCTCCCAGCACTTCACCGCGAGTGCCGGGCCGGATGCCGATCAAGAGGCCCATTTCTTCCTTGATGAGAAATTCATCGGATCGGTTAGCTACGACGACGTGCCCCCAGGCTATGACAACGCACTTGACATCGAAAGCCCGCCGATGGTGGTTCATAAGATAGGCACGCACACAATTAGGGTAGTTTGCGACGCTACCGACCAAGTGGACGAAGTCGTAGATTTTGGCGAAATGTACAACGATACTTATCTGAACATCCTGGTGAAAACTCTCGTGCCTGATGTCGTCGGCGTGCGTCTGGGTGAAGCCAGAAAGGCGCTCCGCGATGCTGGGGTCGAACTCGGCGACATCACGAAAACTGCGGACGACTCAATTCCGCATAACCAGGTAGTCGATCAAAATCCAGACGCAGGCGTGGAAGTGGGACTCGATCCCGCGGTTGATATCACCATAAACATCAAACCATGCAAGATCGACGTCTTGCAGCCCGCTGAGAATGCCGAGTGGCAAATTGGTTCAACCCAGACAATTACGTGGGACCGTTTCGAAGCATGCCGCGAAAAGGTGCGCATCGAACTGTGGCAAGACGATCAATTCGTCGCCACCATCGACAGGCGCACAAAGAACGACGAAGCCCTCGAATGGCTCATCAACGCAAACGACGTCACGCCCGGAGACGGCTACTTCGTTCGCATCTATCTCGGCAAGAAGTACTCGGACAGCCCCGGCACATTTTCACTAGTCGCCCCGTAAGGCCCTTTGTAGCAATCGCCGTCTATGACGGCGATTGCTACGTGGAAGCAGGCCAGCAAGACAACATAATAAAAGCTTCTGGAATTGCGCGTATTATTTGATCTGTGCTCACACAGTCAACAAAACAGGGGTCGTTTCGCGCAGCAATTCTGCTTATTCATCGCGGCTTGCCATCCAATTACGGCTTAATTCGCGGCAGCAAAACTCTTTGTCACTCGCACACCGTTACATGCACGTCAAGTGACTTACACTTGTTTCCCAAGACCTGTCTGACCAGGAGAGTGCAATACTCTGGGTAAGGTATTGAGAGATGTTCCGCGAATCGCAACCACAATCGTCGCGCAGGTTAGTAGTTCCGCCTTTGGACGTCTTCAGAGTTTCTGGAAGACGTAGCCGGCATCGCTGCGACACTAAACCTTGCACCGGCTTTGGGAATCCTGCCCCTGGTTGTCTACTTGGTCGTGGCCATGATTAGGACTGCAACGAGCCAGCGCCAGGAATACGCCGAGCGACGGAGATGAACAAATCTTAATTAGGAATTCGACGACCGCGGTGGTATAAGCTGGGTAGGCCGTTTCGATGCACGCCTGGAATGCAGTGAACGGCGCAGAGTTGAAGCCAGCAATCTTCGCGGACCTCCCCTTCCGCGGGTGTGCTCCGAGCGCGGCGTATCGACCCCCATCGCCACAAGCGATCTTGCGCCGCGATTCGATAGCACGAAGGCGAGGGGAATGCTTCCCGGTTTTGGATTGCCGAAGGACCAAGAAGCGGGGCGGCGCCCCAACTCGCAATTCCGCCGTACCGCTTCCCTCAAAGGTGACCAAGGACGGGGCAGAATTCCCCTCGCGCTCGGTATTTCGATTGAAGCGTGGGGGAAAAAAGATGGCGGAGAGGGCGAGATTCGAACTCGCGGTACCCCAATGGAGTACAACGGCTTTCGAGGCCGCCGCCTTCAACCACTCGGCCACCTCTCCGCGGACAACAGGGATTGTCGTTACAAGTCGTATGTAGCGAAATAGTCTAACAAACGGTTGGCGGGTCAGTCCACCTCACGGTGGGTCTGCCAACTACCGCGGTGCTTCCTGATATTCCCAAAAGGCGAAGCCGTCCAGCGTGAGGACTTTCTTGAAGTTGTGTGCCGAAAGGCCGAGGAAACCAAGCTGGCGGGCAAGGTCTTGATCCGCACCGACAAGGCACCAACGCACGCGGCCATTGTCGAGTAAAGGTTGAAGCGCCGAGACGTCAATGGCCTTATTATTGACGAAGTATCCAGTGTAATAGAATTGAGGAACCACGGCGCGATCGGGAAAGTAGTTTGCAAGCGCGTTATCGACCGTAATAAATGACGCATCCGGCTGAAGCGCAAGAACGCGCTGCAACTCGTTGCGGACCGCCGTTCTGGACTGCAGCCGGTCGGACACATTCAGATAAGTTTGCGCGCAATAGGAAACGAAGATGGGAAGGAAAACCGCACTGTACAATCCGCAAACAACGGCGATCCACTTTGATTGCGCTATGCTGCGCTCGGTCGATCCTCCCAAATGCACCGCCAGGCACAAGAGAACCAGCGTCATTGAATCGTTGTAGTAATGTTCCGCGGATCCGGACATGAACGCGGTCATGGTGGAGAAGCCAAGCGCGCCAATGGTCGCCCACGCGAGGAATTGCAGTCGCGGATCGGTATTGCGTTTGCGCCATGCCAGCCATGCTGGAATAGTCGCGGCGATGAGCACGATGCCGCCTTCGCGAAATAATACCGGGTACAAACATTTCCACCAGCCATTGCCGATGTTCACGCCGTTGGAATTCGTTAGGAACATACTGCCAGCCCAGTCTTCGCCCAGGACATATGGGAATGACAGGAATGCGGCGCCCATCGGCAAGGCCAATGCTGCCGTATACGCAACAATATTCTTCCACTTCAATTTCAGAAGATAGAAAGTCAGCGCGATCACGGGAATCTGAACGCCGGTCTGCTTAGTGAAAAACAGCGCGCAAGATGCGATGCCGGCGAGTGCGGCGTACACGGGCGCGTGTCGGACGACGCGTCGCTCGTCGATACTAAATAGAACGAAAACGATGGAGAGAATAAACCAAAAGGAGAAAAGAGGATCGGGGCGTACAACAAATCCCCACGGAGCGCGGATAGCAAATATAATTCCGCAGGCGATTATCGCGAATCGAACTTCAATCTTGAAGTAGCGCCAGACCAGCCACAGAAACAGCGCGAGATGACTCAGCGAAAGCGCGAGGGCAAGTGTACGGCCATTTTGCATGATTGTCAGCAGCGGGTCTGCGCTCGCTTTCGCGGGCGCGACGCACCAGGAAGTCAGATAATAAAACAAGGGCGTGTAGCCCCAGAGCATGTGCGGATATTTATTCGGAGACACATAAACGGGTAGCCCGTCCATGATCGTGCGGATCCCGGTGACGAAGTGCTGTTCTTCGCCGCGGATCGAGGCGATGTCGCTTTGGGCAAGGTAGACGCCCAGGGCAGTGGTGGTAGCAATTGCGCCGAGGGCGGCGAATACGCCCAGTAGCAGAAATACATGAGACGGCCCGGAGCGCCCCGCACCTTTGGCTACATCAGACGGTTTGGTTTGGTTGTCTGCCACGTGCGGCGTCCTTCAAACCTGCCGGAATGACCGCCAAGTGCTGACTGCGCTCATGGTCTCGTCCCCCCACTGCAAGATCAAAAGAAGATACGGTCGTTCTGGACTGAGGGGGAGTGTAGCCGTTGGTTCTCGCCAATTCACGTCACGAGAAGGGGGTGTCGCGGAATAATCCGAGGTGGGTTCGGCCTTTGTGTGTGTGGCTGTGCGCTACAAAAAATGGCTGTAGACAATTATTGACAAAATAGTGTATACTGCGAGTAGCCGGCCGGAAGGCGGGGTTTTCTACTCAGGAGGTTTTTCGTATGACCGCCGTGATGCGACTAGCAGTCATTGTTGCTGTGGCGTGGGCAATTACGCCGTTGGCAGTGGCGAAACAGTGTTGCCAGCAAGAGGAAATGGCGGGCAAGTGCAGCTCGTGTAGCAGCGCGAAGGCTGGATGCGGCCATGGGTCCTGCAGCCATCATCAAGCGAAGTGCTGCGGCAGGGACGCGTGCTGCCAGGCAACGCAGTGGGCCGACCCGGCTAATGTGCATTGGGTGCACAAGGGTGTTTCTTTCGGTAATTACTTGAAGCTGGCGAAGGCGGAGATTCCTGCTGCCGCGGCCGCAGCGCCGGCGCCTGTGTTTGGTCCGATCTATTTTGATTTCGACAAGTCGGTTCTTCGTCCCGAGAGTAAAGAGGTATGCCATCAGGTGGTCGCGTATCTGAAGGCGAATCCGAGCGCGACCATTACGATTGAAGGCAACTGCTGCGACATCGGCACGGAACAATACAACAAAGCGCTCGGCAAACGGCGCGCTGCATCAGTCAAAAAGTTTCTCGTTGAAAACGGTATCGATGGAAAGCGCGTCAAGGGTGTGTCGCTGGGTGAGTCCAAACCGAAGCATCCGACCAGTGAACGTCATTTGAATCGCCGCGATGATTTCATCATTCGCGTGAACTAGTTTTCGTTTCGTACATAGCGCGGTTTCGGGACCGTGATGATTGCGGCGCGATCCGGTTTCGGAACGCGCCGCCGCTACATTTATGCGCGTTACTTTGGTTTCACGACGATACGGAAGCCGTAGTCGATGAAGTGGCCGTCTGGATCTTGTCCGCCGCGAAACGCCGCGCGGCAAACCATCGCGTTGTTATACCAACTGCCGCCGCGCACGACGCGATTCGAGTTGGCGTGATCAATCCACGCCGAACCGTCCGTTGGCGCGCCGGTGTAGTCGTCTTGCAACGTATCCTGTACCCACTCCCACACGTTTCCACTCACGTCGAAAAGCTTCCACGCGTTGTCGCGCTTCTGGCCTACGGGATTGGTCTCTGCGCCGCTGTTCATCTGGTACCACGCGTACTTATCAATCTTCTTGGTTTTGTTGTCCTCACCCCAATAGAAGCGCGTCGTCGTGCCTGCCCTGCATGCGTATTCCCACTCTGCTTCGCTGGGCAATCGAAAATGCCGCTTCGGATAAAGTGTATTGAGTTCATCGATGAAATCCTGCGCGTCGTACCAGGAAACGTTGTCCACAGGGCGATTGTCGGCGTCAGGGTAGCTCGCGCCTTGATGAAACGAAGGATTGAACCCCATGACATCTTTCCATTCCTTCTGCGTGACTTCGTACTTGGAAATCCAGAAGCCTCTTTCGAATGTAACCGAGTGCGCGGGGTCCTCGCGCGGCATGCTTCCGCCTTCATTCGCGTGGCGGCCCATCGTAAAACTTCCCGCGGGACACCAGACGAACCGAATCCCTTCAATGGTTCTTTGTGCGCCAGGCTCGGGTGTACCGGCCTGCACGCGCGTCGCTAATGAGAGAACTATGCACAAAGCAATGAGGATGAGCGAATGCGGTTTCATGGATGTTGCCCCCCGGAGTTGCACACTGCACAGCCCCGCGTGCATACACCCCTAACCGCGCCATGGGCAATGCAGTATGGAAGAATTCCTCACACCAGTGTAGCACCTGGCGTGCAATTGCGGGGAAACGATTGTGAAAATAATGCCGAATTTTTACATCATATCGAGAGGCGACGTCGAATTGGCTATTGCGTAACACAACGCGATAGCATAGTGCCCTTCACTCAATACAGCACGTGTAACGACCATCATGCCCCCACAACCCACAGCCGCTATTCTTACCGCGCTCAATATTACGAAGAGCTTCGGCGCGCAGCCGATTCTTTCCAATGTGTCGTTGACCGTTCACGAGGGCGACCGCATCGGCCTCATCGGGCGCAATGGTTGCGGTAAATCGACGTTCATGTCGATCATCGCAGGTAATGAACCGCCGACGGACGGAAAGATCACGCGGCAGGACGGATTACGCGTGGTGATGTTGGGCCAGCAGGCTTCGGCAGCGCCGGAGGAAACCGTTGGGGAGGTGCTCGCGCGCGCGGCGGAGGACGTGCGCGCATTGTTGGCGCGGTACAACGCAACGATGGAGCGGCTCGCGGCTGCGCCGCACGAATCGCCGGAGCATGCGCGATTGGAACACCAGGCGGCGCTGCTGCAGCACGAAGTGGAAATCGCGGATGCGTGGAATCTGGATGAAGATATCAAACGCGTAACCGTTGCGCTAAGTTTGCCCGCTTCGGATCGCAAGATGGGCACGCTTTCCGGTGGCGAAGGACGCCGCGTAGACCTTGCGACGGCGCTGGTACGGCATCCGGATTTGCTGTTGCTCGATGAACCGACGAACCATCTCGACGTGACGAGCGTGCAGTGGATTGAAGATTTTCTCGCGTCGTATTCCGGTAGCTGCATTTTGGTCACGCACGATCGGTACTTCCTCGATCGTGTGGTGAACCGTATTGTCGAGCTCGATCATGGAAACCTTTCGGCCTATCCCGGCAACTACGAGAAATATTTGGAACTGAAAGCCGAACGCGAGGCGCACGATGCGCGCACAGAGGCGAACCGGCGTTCGCTGCTTCGACGTGAGTTGCATTGGCTCAGTAGACAGCCAAAGGCGCGCGGCACTAAGGCGAAGTATCGCGTTGACCGCTATTACGAAATTGAGGCCCAGGGGCCAGTCGAACGCGATCGCGAATTCTCCTTCGACATTCCGCAGACGCAGCGGCTCGGCAAGACCGTGATTGAAGCGAAGAAGGTCTCGCGCATTCTCGATGGGCGCGCGTTGTTTCGCGATTTTTCGTTCATGCTGCAGAAGGGCATGCGCGTGGGCATCATGGGCGCGAATGGTTGCGGAAAGACTTCGCTGGTGCGTGTGCTGATGGGCAAGGACATGCCGGATAAGGGCGAGATTATTCACGGCGAGACGGTGGAGTTCTTATACGTCGATCAGGCGCACGACGAAGTGCCGGCGACCCAGACTATTCTCGACTTCGTATCCAATGGCGCAACGGAGATGGAGATTGGAGGAAAGCGTACGTATGTGCCGGCATTTCTAGAGCGGTTTCTGTTTGACCGTGCGGCATTGCGCATGCCGATGGAGCGGCTTTCCGGTGGTGAGCGAAACCGGCTTGATATTGCGAAGAAGTTATTGCGCGGCGGCAATGTGCTGGTGCTCGACGAGCCTACCAATGATCTCGATTTGCAGACGCTACGCGTGTTGGAGGACGCCGTGCTTGCGTTTGAAGGTTGCGCAATTCTGGTAAGCCACGATCGTTATTTTCTGAACCGGCTGTGCACGCACTTGATCGTGTTTGAAGGTGATGGCGGTCTAGTACAGGTCGCCGGCAATTATAATGACTACCTCGCGTGGAGGGCTGAGCGCACTGAGAACACACCCGCGCCCGTAAAAGTTGCCAGGGAAATTCCGAAGAAAACCGAAACACCTACCAAGCGAAGACTTTCCTATAAAGAGCAAAAAGAGCTGGAGGCGATAGAAGCGAGCATCCACTCGGCAGAAGCCGACGTGCAGCGGCTTGAGGCGCTGGCCAACGATCCAGCCACCTACCAGCAACGCGATCAGGCCGCGAAGGTAGCCGGGGAATTACAGGCCGCGCGCGCGGAAGTGGATCGCCTGTACGCGCGCTGGGCAGAACTGGAAGCCATGCTACAATAGCGCCGCCCCAGGGTAATGTAAGCTATTTCGGCCCGAGAGCCGCCCGGCGCTGAGACCGGGCGCTACAAGTCGCAACCAAAGTGCAAAGCGATTGGGCAGGAGGCTGATTCGTTGAACACGAACGCGACGCTTTCGAACTCCGTTAATCCAGTCCGTCTGGCCCAGCCCATTTGTCCCGACTGCAATGCCGAATTGCGCGCGAAGCGCATGGGCAAGGCGGCGCTGCATTTCTGTCCCGCCGGCCACGGCGCGGCGATTGATGGGGCCACACTGGAAGCGCACGAGCACCGCAACACGCAGCAGGCGGGCATGCATGAGGTGGTTCACCAGGCACCCGTGGCGCGTGCGCACGGGAAGCCGCGAATGTCGCCTTGGTATCCCGGCGTGGTGATGGAGCTGCGCCAAGTCGAGGGCGCCACGATTGACTATTGCAACGTGGAGCGCGGTGTGTGGCTCGATGCGCCGGAAATCCTTTTTATTGTAAACGTGATGCAACACCGCAAGCACGCCCAGACTTCAGGATCTACTGCGCGAAAAGAAGCCGTCGATGCTACTTTGGATATCGGGACAGATATGGCGATTCACACTGCCGATCTATGGGGCGAAGCCGCGGTGGATGTTGTGATCAGAACCGCTCAGGGAGTTGGGAACACGACCTACTACATCGCTGAAGCTGCGGGCAACAGCTTTGAATTCGCGGGCGAAGTTGCCAGCGGCATAATCGGTTTCATCGCGGACGCGTTACCGTAACACTGCGGGCGTTGATCGCGATATCTGCGACTTATTACGATGGGTATAGTTCAAGCTCTAAAGAATCTATTCTGGGACAGCGATTACGACGTTGACGTCTACGACCGAGTGAAGTTTGTTGAAGCGTACAAGAGCTACATGCCGCCGTTTTCACTTGTTCCTGAATTGCGCCCGTCTTTGCGCGTGGTCCCGCCGAAGTTTCTTAGAGGACTTAACCGCATCGTGTTGACTAATACAGCCGCCCTTTCGCGGCGACGTCGTAGGGAAAGGACGTACAGCCGCAAACGCGCTGTCAGGATTTCGGATGTGCGCGGTCTGTACCATCCGGCGTGGAATGGTGAAGAGCCGCACATAGAACTGTTCGTCGATAAGCTTGTCGTGAAAAGCGGATCCCGTTACTACAAGCGGCACATTAGTATACTTTCACTTTCCAGCGTGCTGTTTCATGAGATTGGCCATCACATCCATTACACCAAGCATCCTGAACAAGGTGAATGGGAACGGATTGCCGAAAAGCACCAGAAGAGATTTAACAAGCGTCTGCTGTTGCGGCAATCGTTCCGACATCCAGTTGCCCTTGCCAGCCTCATAAGCGACGTCGGTCTTATAGCGCGCACATGGAACGCGCGGCACGAGTTGCGTGAATCTTTTCGGCTGTACCGCAAATTGCGGGAAAAGAAGCGACTCGCCAAAAAGAAGCGAAAATAGCGCGAACGCAGCATTCTTGCCCTGCCCGGCAATGCCCCAGTAGACTACGCCCAGCGGAACGGGTGTATTCTTTTCTTTTTATCGTGGGCGCATCGGGAAGGGGTTTCCATGGGTTATTTCATTACGGGCGCGACGGGTTTTATCGGCGGGGAGCTGGTGGGCCTGTTGGCGAAGCGCAAGGGGACGATCTACGCGCTGGTGCGCCTGGATTCCGAGCACAAACTAGATGCGCTACGCAAACAGCTTGGCCTGAAGGCGGACCGGCTTGTTGCGGTGCGCGGCGATCTCACGAAGCCCAATCTCGGCGTGCGTAAAGATGTGATGGCAAAGATGGAAGGGAAGATTAAACACTTCTTCCACCTTGCGGCACAGTACGACATGATGATCGATGACGAAGAGCACCAGCTTCAAGTCAATATGGAAGGAACGCGCGAAGCCGTCAATCTTGCGGAAGCGTTGAAAGCGAAATGCTTTCACCATATGAGCAGCGTTGCCGTCGCGGGGTTGTTTCAAGGGTATTGGCAGGAAGACATGTTTGAAGAGGCGGACGAATTCGATCAGCCTTACTTCAAATCAAAGCGCCTGGCGGAAGCGGTGGTGCGCAACGAGTGCAAGATCCCGTATCGCATCTACCGGCCCGGCATTGTCGTAGGCAATTCCAAAACGGGCGAGACGACGAAGGCCGATGGCCCTTATTATCTCTTCAAGTTTTTGCAGCGCGTGCGCAATGCGTTGCCTGCGTGGGTCCCGCTGGTAGGGCTTGAAGGCGGGCGCATCAATATCGTGCCGGTGGATTACGTGGCGGCGGCTACGGACTATCTTGCGCACAAGACCGGCTTAAATGGCCGCACCTTTCATCTCACCGATCCACAGCCGTTTCGTTCCGGTGAGGCGTTGAATATTTTTGCGAAGGCGTCCCGCGCGCCGCAGTTTGCGATGCGCATCGACGCGCGCATGCTCGACATCATTCCGAAGAATATGCGCGAGTTGATCCTGCAGTTGCCACCGGTGAAACGGTTGATCGAATCAATCCTGCGCGACATGGGCGTGCCGAAGCAGACGCTTACCTATATCAATTATCCGACGCGTTTTGACTCACGAGATACGCAGCGCGCGCTGGAAGGATCGGGGATCACTTGTCCACGGCTGGACTCCTATGCGCCAGTGATATGGGACTACTGGGAACGCAATCTGGATCCCGATGCGAATATTGACCGGACATTGGCGGGTGCGGTGCGCGAAAAAGTTGTTGTGATAACGGGATCCTCCAGCGGTATAGGCAAAGCGACCGCGCTGAAGGTTGGCGCAGCGGGCGGCATTGTGTGCCTGATTGCGCGGCGCGAAGATATGTTGAAGGAAGTGCAAGCGGAGATAAAAGCCGCGGGCGGCACGGCGCATATTTATCCCGCCGATTTGTCCGTGTTAAAGCATTGCGATGAAGTGCTCGCTGATGTGATGAAAGAGCACGGGCGCGTGGATATTTTGATCAACAATGCAGGGAAGTCGATACGGCGTTCGATCAAACAGTCCTACGATCGCTTCCATGATTTTGAGCGGTTAATGCAGCTCAATTATTTCGCGGCAGTGAAATTGATCATGGGTGTATTGCCGCAGATGACCGAGCGCAAACAAGGACACATCATAAACGTGTCTACGCTGGGCGTGCTTGCGAATTCGCCGCGGTTTTCCGGATATATCGCGTCGAAGGCTGCGCTGGATGCGTTTTCGCGCTGCGTTCAGGCGGAGTTCCTGGATAAAGACGTGAAATTCACCACGATCAACATGCCGCTCGTGCGCACGCCGATGATCGACCCGACGCGCATGTACGAACACGTACCGGCATTGACGGAGGCGGAAGCCGCGGACATGTTGGTGCAGGCGATCATCTATCGTCCGAAACGAATTGCCACGCGGCTCGGCGTATTCGCGCAGGTAATGACCACGCTGTTGCCGGGTGTTTCCGATGTTGTGCTGAACACGGCGTATAAGTTGTTCCCGGATTCCGCGAAAAAGAAAGATGACGCGGAACCAAAGGAAGATGGCGTGTCCCCGGAGGCGATGGTGTTTGCCGCGTTGATGCGCGGGATTCATTGGTAAGAGCGCGAAGCAGAGCATCTGGCAGGTGTGCGTTCCCAAGCCGGTTCGCCGCGGCGAATTGGGAGCGAGTTGTGGAGCCGAATTCCGAATCGGCTCATCTTAGACTTAGGAGTAGATTATGGATAAATCAATACCATCGGCGCGGGAGCAGTTCAAAGCGCTGGATAAGTCCGTCCCCTTTTGCGGGCCGGAGGCGATCGATACCGCGTGCCTCGAATGCTTTGCATACGAATACGCGGACAAACCGGTCGCGAAACAGGTGGATATCATCACCACAACCGATGAGTTCACATCGGTGTGTCCATTCTCCGGCCTGCCGGATTTCGCGACCGTGACGATTACCTATACACCCAATCGCGACTGCATCGAATTGCGCTCGCTAAAGTACTACCTCATGTCGTATCGCAATGTCGGCATCTGGTACGAGCATTTGGTGAATCGCATGCTCGATGATTTGGTAAAAGTCTGCAAACCGAAGCGCATGAAGATCGAGATCGTGTGCAAACCCCGCGGCGGGCTTAGCAGTACCGTTGTCGCCGAATGGTCGGATAAATAGCCTCGCTGCTCGGCTCCGCCACGAAAACCTCTCCTAGGTTTGTTGGCCTTTTTTGTCCTCGGTTGGGCTGCTCGCTCGTATATAGTGTCAGAGGGCAGACACTATGTTTTGGAAAAGACCGCTAACCGATCTTCAAATTGTTGACCGTGTCCTTGCAGGGGACACCGAGGCCTTTGGCGGGCTGGTGGAACGCTACGGGTCGATTCTTCACAACGTGGCGTATGCGCACCTCGGCGACCATGCCGATGCGGAGGACGCTACCCAGGATGTGCTGATCAAGGCATTCACATCGCTCGACAAGCTGCGCGCGAATTCATTGGGGCCCTGGTTGATTGCGGTGCTGAGAAACCGGTGCTTTGATGTGCTGCGACGCAAGCGTCTTGGCGAAGTCGTTGTCCAAATTAGCGCCATTGGAACTCCCGCCACAGTAGAAGCCACGCACGAGGACGAAGAGCTTTTCGCGATTCTCCACGCGGAGATTCAGCGCCTTAATCCCGACGACAGAGAAGTGCTCGCTCTGTTTTACATGTCGCGCAAGCCGTTGCGTGAGATCGCGTCGATACTTGGCATATCGAAAGCTGCAGCCTCCAAACGATTGCAACGGGCACGCGAAGCCGTAGGGCACCGCATGGTCGATCGGCTCGGAACATCCAAAGCGCTGGACACGGTATCGAAAGATCGCGCCGCAAAAGTCCAGGGAGTGGTTATCGCCATGACGGTGCCTTGGCAACAGCCAACGCTGCCGTCGATACCTGCGTCAACCCTTGCAGTGAGCATTGCAGGTGCAATACTTACCAAAAAACTTGTTGTTGTGTGTGGTTTGTTCATATTCGGGCTTGCGCTGATGTGGTTTGGTGCTGCGGCTCTTCGTCCCAAGCCGATATATACGCCGATCGCCCATAGACCTCCGGTAAACGAATCAGAGTCACGCGAGAACGGTACAGTCCCGACGCCAACGAAGCCCGAGTCAAGCGAGGCTGCACCCGAAGTCAACAGCGAAGACGAGGTGAAGTACGGCGTGCTTCGCGGGCGCGTTGTGAACGAAGAGGGAAAACCGCAAACCGGAGCAATCGTGACATTGAAACGTGGTTCCTATTTGGTGTTCGACGACGAAGCAGTGCCGCCCCTGGAAATGTCCACGGAATCCGATGCAAACGGAAATTATGTTCTGGAGAAAGTCCCCATCGTTGTGGCCTCGCGCACGATCTTCCCGCGCCATCGACTTATCGTTCAGGCCGAAACGCCCATAGGCTATGCGTACGTTAACGATTTACAGATCAACTTGATGTCGCAACAAGCCTGGGTAGAGCTCGTGCTGCATCCGCGCGCGTTGTTGGGAGGCATTGTCGTTGACGAAGCGGGAACGCCGATTGAAGCTGCAATTGTCACGACAGCTAATTCTGGCGCCAAATCTCCCAGCCGCCAAATCCCGTTGTCGTGGCACGCGGACCGATCGCCCGTGACGACCGACTCGGACGGCAGATTTGTATTTGACCGGCTATGGACAGGCGACTATCGAATCGTCGCCGGCGCGAAAGGATTTAATGAGACACAAACGGCATTCTATCCAGCGGGAACTTTGGATGCGCGTGTCGTATTGCATAAGGGCGCGTCGATTGAAGGCACGCTGATCGACGGCATTTCGAGAAATCCCGTTCCTGGCGTAGAAGTCCGTGCATACATTGAGAACGGGTCAACAAACCTTGTTAATGAGCACACCGATAAAACGGACGCTGAGGGACATTTTCGGATCGACGATCTCCCTGCGGGCCTGTGTGTGGTATTGCCCATACAGCGCGGCTTTACATACAACTTTGCGCTGCCGCACGCTACGCTCAAAGTGCCGTTAATAAATGGCCAGGCCGTGGCCGGACTGGAATTGATTCTCCAAGCCTATGGCGGTGTAACGGGCCGCGTGTTCGATTCATCGTCCGGAGAAGGAATCGCAAAGACTCCTGTGTCCGTATATAGCGCCGAACGTCCGGGCGAAGGCGCGTACGTGCTTACGGATGAAGGAGGCTGTTTTGACATCCCCCAGTTGAGTGCTGCTGTGTTTACCATTGAAGTGCAGCCCAGAGGGATCCCCCAACCCTTCCCGAAAAAGGAGATAGAAATCCGAGCGGGGCAGGTCTTGCAAAAAGTGGACTTTCCCGTAGACCGAAAGTTCTATCTTGCGGGCAGGGTGGTTTCTTCGAATGGCGAACCACTTCCTTCGGCGCAGGTAATCGCACGTCCCAATGGAGATTCGCGGCGTGTAGTCGCGCAAACGGAAGCAGATGGAGCCTTCATAGTCTATATACCCGAACAGTGGCCCGACGTCGTTGTTCAGGCAACGCACGAGTCGGAGGTGAGCGCGGTTGCAGGACCTTTAGAGCTCATTGCGCATGCTGATACCAACATCTCGCTACAGATTGAAGCGGCGGGCGCAATTTCCGGCGAGGTGGTATCGCGCAACGGGCGGCCCTTGGCAGGAATGAACGTGCGTGCCGAGCCCGATTCCGCTTCATCGAATGTGCTGTGGAACGATTCTCCCAAATCGAGCGACGGGGCACACGATGAGCAGCCGGTAAGTTTTGCGCCGGAGACAATCACGGGGGCAGGTGGAACCTTTTACTTATCAAAGCTGCGCGCCAGTACGTACACATTACGCGTAACGAGAAAAGGCGATGCAAATTCTACGTCCCAGGCTACGCAGGCGATCTCGCTCGCCGCCGGACAAACGAAGTCCGATGTGCGACTTGTCGTGGATCTGCCCGACGCACCGACAGGAACCGTTACCGGTACGGTCACTTTCCTTGGCAAGCCCGTGGAACTGGCAAACGTAGCCGTGAACCAGAAGCAAGTTACTACCGACGTTCAAGGAAATTATCGCGTGGAAGGAGTTCCTGCAGGTGAGATCAGCGTCGGGACGACGCGCGGAGTCCCGGAGGACGGATTTGAAGTGCGTCGCGAGGTGAGGAAAACCGCGATATTGAGCGGCGGCTCTTCAGTTCGAGTAGATCTTGAACTTGCTGGCGGTACCGCGACACTTGAAGGTGTTGTGCGTGTGAATGGTCACACTGCGGGTTTGACGGACGTAGTAGTTGGGGACGCCATCGGCAGAACAAATGAGAAAGGCGAATACCGCATTACCGGTCTTCCAGAGGGAACGCAAACAGCGACGGCCATGGTGTTGTCGCATTAGGTCGGGCGTGCGCAAGAGGCGCAGCTTCAACCGAATGCGACGACGCAACTCGATTTCGATATTGGAAGCGGAGCGCTAGAAGTAAAACTGTCGGGAGTGGCTTCCGGCGAAAAAGCAGTCGTGGCGTTGGTTCCAGGAAACATCGAAGTAAGTGAACTGACCGCCAAGTCGCTGGAATCATTGCGTTCGCAGAGCGTCCGCGAAGAAGAGTTGCAGGCAGACGGTTCGCTCAGTCTCAAAGGCATTGAACCCGGACACTACACGTTGTTTGTTGCTGCCATGCCGCGGGCTGTTGAGACGGATGCCGAGGCACTGGAGAGCATGCGCGTCACATCAACACAAGTCGAAGTTGTCGCGGAGGAAACCAACACAATTACGCTGACAGCGCCATAAAAGCGGTTACGCGTTGTCCCAATCGGCGAAGCGGCGGCGCACGAGCAGGTAGAGAAAAAATGGCGCGCCGACGATTGAGGTGATGATGCCGATGGGGGTTTCGCCGGTCATGGCTTTGCGGGCGATGATGTCGCAGAGGCAGAGGAAGGCGCCGCCAGCGACCATGCTCATGGGCATGAGCACGCGGTGACGAGATCCAGTGATGGTACGCACGGCGTGCGGCACGACGAGTCCGACAAACCCGATTGGCCCTACCTTTGAGACAATGACGCCGGTCATGATCGAGCAGACGAGAAACGTCGTGACTTGTAGGCGGCGCACATCGACGCCGCGGCCCGCGGCGAGTTCTTCGCCGAAGCCGAGTTGATCGTAGCGGCTGGCTTGCATCAATAAAATTATTGCGCAAGGTGTGACGCCGATGAGCAGCGTCAATACAGGTTCGTAACCAATCAGATCGACACCACCCATGAGCCATCGATCCATGTTGATCAATTGCTCGGGCTTCGCGAGATAGCGCAGGAAGAGTATTCCGGAGTTTGCGAGCAGCCCGAGCGTAACGCCTGCGAGCAGCAGAACCAGCGGCGACATGCGGCGGGCGCGCGTGGCCATGGCGTAGATAATTAACACGTCAAATGCCGCGAAGAGGAATGCAGCTACCTGCACCAAGGAAAATCCTGCGAGATTCATCGCCGTGCCCGCGCCGAATACGGTCGCCATGTACGCGCCGAGCGCGGCGAAACTGTCGATGCCGAGCGTGTAGGGCGTCGCGAGGGGATTTCGCAAGAGGGCTTGGAATGCGCAACCTGCGAGCGCCAGGCCGCCGCCTGCGAGTAACGCGAGCAGCGTGCGGGGCAGGCGCAGGTTAACGATGATGTTGAGCTCGCTCGCGTTGCCCTTTGTTGCACCCGTTCGCCATTGGTCGAACGCCGCGCGCAGATCGATCGACTCGGTACCAATCGCGATGCTGGCGAGAATAAGCAGTAAACATACGACGACGCTCGCGGCCGTAATCATGACGCGCGACTTCATCGCTTTGACTCCGCCGGCGCATCCACGGTGATCAATGGCGTGCCTGTGAGCGGATGCTGGCACACGCGAATCTGCGCGCCGTAAGCTTTGGATAGCAATGGCTCTGTGAGTACGTCTACGGGCGACCCTTCTGCGACGACGCCGCGCGCGGATTGGCCCAACAGCACGATGCGGTCGCAGAAGCGTCCCGCGAGATTGATGTCGTGGGTGACGACGGCGATGCCGCGTTCGGCGCTGCGCAAGTCCCGCAGCAGCGCGAAGATTTCGATCTGGTGATGGACGTCTAGCGAAGAGGTTGGTTCATCGAGCAATAGCGCGCGTGGTTCCTGAGCGAGCACGCTCGCGAGCAGCACACGCTGGCGTTCGCCGCCGGAGAGCGAGAGGAAATCACGATCGCGCAACGATTCCGTTTCTGTTTCCGTAAGACAACGATCGGCAACCGCGCGATCGTGCGGACTTAAAGTACCGAATGCACCGACGTGTGGAAACCGGCCGAGACACACCGCGTCGAGCACGCGCATGGCAAAGATGGGATTCACGGTCTGCGGAAGAAAGCCTACAGTGCGTGCGCGCTGAAGCTGCGACAATGATGCCGCTTCCTTGTCCGCAATGCGCACATGACCGGATATTGGACGCAACACGCCGGCCAGCAGGCGCAATAGCGTACTTTTTCCACAGCCATTCGGTCCGACAATGCCGAGGAGTTCGCCCGGGGCGAGCCGCGCGCTGACGCGTTCAAGAACGGTTTTGCCTGGCTCGTATGCGAAGGAGCAGCCGGACATTTCGATAAGAGGGTTCATGGCTCCGGCAACGGTACATCGGGATGCAGCATCTTCGCCAATTGTGCGGCGATAAGGCCAACGCGGGGGCCGGGGCGGAGTCCGTAGGATTCGAGGAAAAGGTACACGCGCTTGTTCTGCACGGCGGGCACGGTGTTGAGTTCATTCCAGTCGGCGATGTAGCGCGCCTGTTCTTCTGGAGAAATGTTTTCGCCCGCGTGGAACTCGATGATCACGTCGGGAGCGCGCGCGACAATGCTTTCTTTCGACGCTTCGAAGTACGGCTTTTCGGTGTCGTTGAAGATGTTGTCGCCGCCTGCAATCGTCGTCAGTTCGGACATGAAGGACAGCTTGCCGACGGTGAAGATGTTGTTAAGGTCGTGGCTTGGGCGCGTGTTGATGAGCAGCACCTTTAGACGCGGTTTGTCTTTCACCGCTTTGCGCACCGTATCGAGATCGCTTTCGATTTTGGCAAGCAATGTTTCGGCTTTGTCCGTGCAGTTCAGCGCCGTGCCGATCTCCCGGATGCTACTGTGGATCGAAGTCATGTCGTCCATGTGAGCGTTCAGAATTTTGAAGTGATTCTGTTCGGCGAGTTGCGCGAGCTTTTCCATCTTGCCGGGAAGAATGATTAATTCGGGCGAGAGTGCAGTGATCGTTTCCAAATCGGGATCGAGGTATCCACCGACGCGCTTCTTGGTTTGCGCTTCGGGCGGATAATCGCAGAAATTCGTCACACCGACGATGCGATCACCTTGCCCGAGGGCGTAGACCGTTTCGGTAAGGTTTGGACCAAACGTGATAACGCCATGGCGCAGATTCTTCTCGGTGACGCCACTCGAATCGCAGCCAAGCGCGAGGGCAATCAGACCGATCGACGCCACGATGGATTTCGCCGAATGGAATAAGCGGTCCTTCGGCGTGCGCATGGGTGCTACGAGCGATCAGCCACGCATTTGGCCGATACGGACGGCTACATCGGTCGCGAAGCGGCGGATGAGTTCCTGCGCGTAATCGGCGACGTCTTTGTCGTCGTCGGTGATAAGTGGTGTGAGGTCCATACCGAAGGTGATGCCGGTGGTTTTGTCCGTTGCGTGCGACGTGTGATACGTGGCGTGTGCGCGGCGGCGGCCCATGGTGGCGAGGTCGTAGCGTTTGCCGCCGGCGATTTGCGAGTCGAACACACAGACGAGCGCCATCTGCAGATTTTCGTGCGCGGAACAATCGAAGGCGACCTTGTCGCTGTCCACCATCCAATCGAGATCGCGCCAGACTTCGCAGCCGTAGAGCGACTTGGGGCGGTCTTTCTTTGGCAAGGAACGAATGGCCTCAATTACCTTGAGGGTCACGCCGATGTGCGTGTCGTGTTTATCCGTTAGGTTGTGCGTGTAAACGACCTCGGGTTTCGCGGCGCGCAGGAGTTTTGCGATGTCCTCGGCCGCACGCGTGTCGCCCCCGTCTTTCACCGCCTTGCTCGGAAAATCGAGCAGGAGTTGTGATCCGTATTCACCGACGATTGCGGCTTTCTTCTGCTCGATGATACGGACTTCGCGCATTTGTTCGTCGGTATAGCTCCTATACACGTCGTCGCGCGGTGAGCCGCTGCCATTGGTCACGACAACGCCGCAGAACCATTTGTCCGTTTGCTGGAAGCACTTGATGATCCCGTCGTAGGCCATGATTTCGAGATCGTCCTGGTGCGCGCCGATCGCCATGTGGGTGGTGCGGGCCAACGCCGCTACCGTATCGAGTCCATCCGGCACGAAGAGCTGTGCCGAGGCCATGTGAAATTCCATGAATATTCCGTCACTTTCTAGCTAGGGGGTTGGAAACTTTCCCAACCGTTTTACCATATACACGGTGGTCAATGCGTTTTCGCGGTCGTTCGCGAAAAGGAACTCTTTCTTCGAACTCTGCACGCGGAACCCGAACCGCACAAACAACTGCTCAACGCCGAGTTCGCCGATGGTCTGCAGCGTCATGTGCTTCGCATTTGCGTTACGGGCAATCGTCTCCAGCTCGGCGACCAGCATTTTCGCAATGCCATTATTCCGGTGTTTCGCGTCTACAACCAGATTGAAAAAATGCATGCGACCGCCACGAATGCGGTAGGCCACGCTGCCGACAATTTTCTCTTGTTCCTCGGCGACGAGCGCCGTGACCCCCCGCGCGCCCAGATCTTCTATGGGCACCGGACATGGATGCGGCCCGATGCGCTTGCGCACGTCCTTCGCGCCCAATTCTACCAATCGTTCGATCGCACCGCGATCTTCGCGCGATGCCCTACGAATGCGCAATTCTATCAAATGCGCCGTCCCTTTCAGGGTTTACAGCGCGGGCAAACTTGCCGCGGCGATGGATTGCCCCACGCGCCTCGCCTTCTCGTCCGGTAATTGGACCGTTACCCGCTCTGCCAACGACGGGAATTCCGCGTTGATGACCTCGTGTGCAATATCCACGATCAGGTCACCACCTCGGCCCGACGTGCATCTGCCCAGCACGAGTACGTGTTTGAGGTCGTAGAAGTCCGCGTAGTGCGCGAGCCCATACCCCATGTACACGCCCATCGTGCGCCAGATATCAACGGCGCCTTTGTGGCCTGCCTCGAGTTCCTTTTGAACCAGTTTTAGTTTTTCTGCGTCGGTCACATTCGCAGGCAACGAGATGCCCGCGGATTGCGCCAGCCGAAATACGCATTGCTGCGAGAAGTACAGCGCACCGACGCCGCGATCGCCGCTCCACTCGTCCGCCGGCGCAGTGGGGCTGTAGTCGATGGGCGCGAAGGCCAGCTCGTTCAGCCAGCCGGTAATATTTCCGTCCATGGTTACGTAGCCGCCCGCCTCGCTCGAACCCAGCGCGATACCGAGCACGCCGTTGTCTTCGAGTGACATCGAGCCTGCGAGCGCCGTGACTTCGCCGTCGTTCACTACTTCGACCGGCACGCCGAACTCCTCGCGTATGCGCAGGAAGATGTCGTGCACCTCGCCGAAGCGCTCCTTTGGCACGGAGCGAAAGAGAGACGCAATCATTGGCCGGCTATTGATAATGACACCCGCGCTGCTGCCGCCGATGGCGTCCACACGCGGCATCTTGGACGCAGCGGATTTCAGCGCCGCGAGAATCTCATTGTAGTGGTAGCTCGGGTCGCTGTGCTTGCGCGGTTCCCAAACGACTTCTTCGCTGAAGATCGCCTCGCCGTTCACAACCGCGGACACTTTGCGGTCCGACGCGCCCAGATCGAAACCGATGCGGTAGCCATCGAGATGGCGACCGAGCGGGCGCGTGGTTTCCTTTTCCGCGGGCACATCTTCAGGTTTGCATGAGACGACGGTGAAGGTGTGTTCGTAGACGTCCTGTCCCATGAATTGATAGTCGAAGGCGCGCTCGCCATCGGGCGCATAACACATCGCGATGAATTCGCCGACGCTTTTGGGACCGCCGACGTAGACTTTCCAGCCACCGCGCTGCCAGAGGAGAAACTTCACGATGCGCTCGACATACATGAGGTTTGCGCCGGCGCGTGCGTGGCCTTCGGGAAATACGCGCGACTCGAAGCGTGATACGGAACCGTCTGCGCGCTCGAGCCCCAACACGAGCGGGACTCCAGCACCAGATGATTCAACCTCATCTATGAAGGCACGGTTCGCCAATACGGCAGGACGAAATCCCTCGTCGAGAACAGGAACAAAGCGGGGTTTTAATAATTTGAAATCGGAAGACATACTGCGCCCTTCTTCGAGGAATCCCCAATAACAAGCTTATTTTCTATAGTAATGGTACACAGTTAGTCAAATCGCGAGAGTCGATTGTTGCCATCTGCGTACACGTATGCAGTACCATGACCGTTGGTGCAAACCGCGATCCCATTTCATATTTATCACATGCCGAAAGGATGATTTCATGGCACGAGAAACGACTCGCAGGTCCTTCGTAAAGTCTGGCGCAGTGTTGGCCGCAGGATTGGCGACGTCGCGCGCGTATGGCGCAAACGAACGGATCCGGCTGGGGTTTATTGGCGTGGGCAATCGTGGTGGGCAGCTTATTGGCGCCGCGTGCAACCACGCGGACATGCAGGCCGCGGCAGTGTGCGACGTATATGCGCCGTACCGCGAGAAGTGGGCCGCGGAACTGAAATGCCCCGCCGTTGCCGATTGGCGGGAACTGTTGGACAGCAAAGACCTCGACGCCATTGTGATCGCCGCGCCGGACCATTGGCACGCGCTGATGACGGTCACTGCATGCCGCGCTGGCAAGGATGTGTACGTGGAAAAACCGCTTTCCTACACGATCCGCGAAGGCCGCAAGATGGTCGAGGTGGCAAGGGAGACGAAGCGCGTCGTGCAGGTAGGCACGCAGCGGCGCTCCTCGTCGATGTATGCGCAGCTTGGCGAGCTTGTACGCGGGGGCAAGGTGGGCAAGGTAACGGTGTCGCGCGCATACCGCATCAGCAATATGGCGCCGGCGGGGATTGGTAATGCCGCGGACTCGAAACCGCCTGCGGACCTGGATTGGAACATGTGGCTGGGACCGCGGCCGGAACGGGCATTCAACGAAAACATTGCGCCGTACAAGTTCCGCTGGTGGAAGGAATACTCGTCGCAGAACGGGAACTGGGGCGTGCACTACTTCGATCTGATGCGCTGGCTCATCGGAGAGACTGCGCCGGTATCGATTAGCGCACATGGCGGCGTATTTGCGGTGAAGGACTCGCGCACAATTCCCGACACGATGGAATCGATCTACGAATACGGTTCGGGCCACCTGATGATGTTCGGTCAATACGAGGCAAGCGGCAACAGCATGTTCCCGTATGGCGAGTGCGAATTGCGCGGAACGGACGGAACGATCTACGCAGGCAATCGCGGCTACCAGATTCGGCAGGAGAAACCCGGACAGTTTCAGGAAGACGGCGATCGCGGCGAGGCGGTTGAGGTGAAGGTCGATGAAGGCGATGTGACCGTGCAGCACATGCGGAACTTTCTCGATTGTATCAAGTCGCGCAAGACGCCGAATGCGGACGTGGAAGAAGGGCATCGCTCGACGACAATCGCGCATTTGGGCAATATCGCGTTGTGGACGAAGTCACGGATTGAGTGGGATCCTGTTGCCGAGCGGATCACGAATAACGAAGCGGCGAATCAGTATTTGGAGTATGAATACAGGAAGCCTTGGACGTTGGAGTGAACCTTGCAGCGTGATTCGCAAGCGATAGTTCTCGATGCTTGCAGGACCGCGTAAACGCGGAACTCCGAACCAAACACCGAACGCTTGTTAATCCACTTAAGTCTATGCGCGCTATTCGCCTCGCAAGTAAGCGATTAGATCGCGCATTTGTTGTTTGGTCATTCCTTTTTCCAGTTCTTCCGGCATGAGTGATTGGCTCGCGGTTTTGATGGCGGTGATGTCGGTACGCGCGATGGTCTTTTCGATTCCCTGCGGGCAGCGCAGCGTGATGCTGGATTCGTTTTGCGCCTTGATGATGCCGGTGTAGGTTTCAAGTTCGCTGGTTTCGACGGTATAACTTTCGAAGCCTTGTTCAAGAATCCAGTTTGGATTCAGGATGTGCATGAGGATCGCTTCGTTGGGCTGGCTGCGAATACTGGTGAGATCGGGCCCTACGTCGTACCCCACGCTGTTAAACTTGTGGCATTGCGCGCAGAGGTCCTTGAATACCTGTGCACCGGCGCCAGATTGCGGCGCGAGTGCGAGGCAGTCTTTGTATTCTTCGTAGACTTGTTTACGATCGACGGTTTTTACGTCCGCGAATACGGCGCGCGCTTTTGTCTTAATGGCTTCGTCGCGATGCTCCTTCAGGTTGTTGCGCGTACTTGGATCGATCGTCCATGCGGGGATAGCGCCGCGTTCGATGGCATCAAGCATGGCGGTAGTGCCTTGCTGGGTGGCGAGCAGTGTACTTGTCGCCGCCGAGCGGACCGGCGCAGTAAACCCGCCCCATGCATCGGTCGCGAGGAATTGGGCAACTCGATCGTCGTGCAAATGCGCGAGCGACTGCACCGCGGAAACCTGCAACTCCGGCGGCGCAATCGGGCCGATCAGTGCGCCCAGCGCTTCGCCCGCGGAGTCATAATCGGTGAAGCCCAAGAGCGCGGCGGCGCGGATGCGATCGTCGAGCGGTTTCTCAGCGTTGCTGATTGTTTCCTTTGCCAGGGCCGTCGCGCGATCGAGTTTCGCAATCTGCGGGTTGCCATCTCCCAGCGCCTTGCGTACACGCGTTAATGCCGGGCCTTCGCCAAATGCGGAACTTTCGAGTGCGCCTTGCAAGGCGCCGCGCAGCACCGCAATTTGCCAGGGTTGCGGTTCATCGTTCTGGGCAAGAACGCCTTCAAGAAACGACCGCGTTGATTCCGGCCCACTGCTCACCGCGAGTGTGCGTGCTATTGATTCCGCGGCACCGGAAAATTCCGGCGCGCTGCGATCGGTGTCTTTGACAAACACCGTTGCGAATGTTTTGAAATCGAATCCGGCGCTACTCAATGCGGCGGTCTCCATCCATTCGTCGGATACACTTGTTGCCGCAAAGCGTGCGAGCGCCTCCGCACTGCGCGGATCTTGTGCATCGCCAAGCGCGAGCGCGGCGGCAAAACGTACGCGGGGATCGGAATCGGAGATCAGCGGCAGCGCAAGTCCTGCAAGATACGCAGGATCCTTAACCAAGGTGCGGGAGATGCGCAACGCATGTTCGCGTACGGTGGGGAAGTTGCTGCCAGTGGCCAGCGTCAAGTCGCCCGGCTGCAAAGCGCCCAAGCTCAGCCGGAGATAGAGCGACTTCGTTTCTCGAACTGGGCCAGGGAGCCCATCTATGAAGTTAATTCCGGCGAGATCGCCTTTTTCCAGCAACAACCGTTGAGCGGTATCCGTGACCCAACCGTTTTCCGAATCGAGGCTGTGCGCGAGATTTCCAGAATATGTCGCGTCGACGGTTTGCACTTTGCTTTTTGCTTCCTTGCCGGTGATGCGATAGATGCGCCCGCAGTCTTTGCCGCCTTCGAAGTCAGCGCTGCCGCGTATTTCTTCTGGGAGATAGACGGGGTGCTCGATCGTCGCGCGGTACATGTCGCAGAGGTACAAGGCGCCATCGGGGCCATTGGCGAGAAACACGGGACGGCACCAGTTGTCCGGTGTGGCGAGGAAGTCTTTGTTCTCTTCGCCGCGTTTGGCGATAAACGTCGCGCCGTGCGGTTCGAGAATGTCGCGGTGGACCAGCGCGCCGGTGGGATCGCACACGAATGCGTTGCCACGGTATTGCGGCATGGCGTCGCCGCGGTAGACGACGAGCCCGCAGGCGGCGGTGAAGGTGCCCGCGTGCGCGTAGGCGGTCGTGCGCGCTTCGCTCAATGCGAAGATGCGGCCCGCTTCACCGTGATCGGGAATTTGTGCAACGGTTTGCGACAGGCGCGCGTGGGGATTGCGTGCAAGATCGCCGGGTTGCAGCACGATGTGTTCGATGTGCTTGCGGTTGCTGCAGACGAATTTGTTGCCGTTGTCGTCGAACGCCTGGCCGAATTGCGCCTGGCCTGCGACCGATTCGAAGACGCCGGTGATGGGATTGTAACGGCCATCGAGCGAACCCATTTTCACCGCAGCCAACTCCGGCTTGGAAGGGTTCGTGACTTCGCCGCCGCTCAATCCATTCGTTAGATAGATCCAATTGTCGATGCCAAGTGTGGGATGGCTCACACGCAGTTGCGTGGAGCCACCGGGAGCGAAACCGGTGAGCAATACTTCGCGATGGTCCGCACGGCCGTCGCTGTCAGTATCTTTCAGGTAGAGCAGATCCGGCGCGCAGGTGACAATCACGCCGCCTTTCCATGCCATGACGCCGTTGGGAAAGGTGAAGCCGTCCGCAAAGACGCTGCGCTTATCGTAGTAACCATCGCCGTCCGGGTCTTCGAGGAGTGCGACGATACCCTTGCCCGATTCGTCGGTCGGATAACCGCGATTTTCGACGACATACATGCGCCCGTGTTCGTCGAAACACAGTGCGACAGGGTCAACGACTTCCGGCTCGGCGGCCACCAGTTCGACGCGTACGTCGTCCGGCACGCGAAACATGCCGAGCGCGTCGCGCGCGGGGATTGGCGCGTTCTGCTCGGCCTGGGCCGCAATCACCGATGCCAGCGTTGCACCCAGCAAAACGAAAGATACCGATCCAGCGCGCTGTTTCATTACAGTCCTTTCCGTCGTGTCGGCGAATCAGGCAGACTGGGGGCAGGATTCCCTATGGCCCCTGCGAAATCAAGTCTTCCAGATTTCACGAAGACGTCTGCGCGGGTCGTGCAGCAATGCCGCGTCGCAGCACGGGACGATTGCCTATGCGACAGTTGAGATAATGACCAACGAATGCGAAGCGACAGGCGAAAAACGGGCTAGGCCTTGATCGCCGCTGCGAGATAGTCCCGGTTCATCTTTGCGATGTTTTTGACGGAGATGCCTTTCGGGCAGGCGGCTTCGCATTCGTAGTGGTTCGAGCAATTACCGAAGCCTTCGGCATCCATCTGCGACACCATGCCGAGCACACGCTTGTTCTTTTCCGGCTGGCCTTGCGGCAGCACGTTGAGGTGCGTGACTTTCGCGGAGACGAAGAGCATCGCGGAAGCGTTCGGACACGCCGCGACACAAGCGCCACAACCGATACACTCCGCCGCGTCCATCGCCCAATCGGCCTTATCTTTTCCGACAGGCACGCTGTGCGCTTCCGGGGCTTGGCCCGTGCGCACGCCGATGAATCCGCCCGCGGAGATGATGCGGTCAAACGCGCTGCGATCGCATACGAGGTCGCGCACAATGGGGAAACCATTCGCGCGCCACGGTTCGATGGTAATCGTGTCGCCGTCTTTGAACTTGCGCATATGCAACTGGCAGAGCGTCGTTTCCTTCTCCGGCCCGTGCGCCATGCCGTTCACCACCGCGCCGCACATGCCACAAATACCCTCGCGGCAATCGTGATCAAACGCGATCGGCTCGACGCCACGCTTCTCTAATTGCTCATTCACAACATCGAGCATTTCAAGGAACGACGCGTCGGTGTCGATGCCCTTCGCTTCGTACGTCTCAAAACGTCCGGACGAACTGGCATTCTTCTGCCGCCATACTTTCAGCGTGAGATTTATTTTACGCGACATGGATAAGACCTATTCGTGATAGTCATTCTTTAATTCGTTTGTTCTTTTGAAGCTTCGGTGACACTTCTAGTTACACTCTGGGCAGGCTTGTTGGGCCAGAATTCGCTTTCAGGCTTTTGTGTAAAATTGTGATTTGACCAACCTGTAAACGGTTTTAAAGTTGATGCGGCGACCGTGTCTGCGTCTCGCTTTATGCCAAGATTTATCTCGCAAAAATCGTAGACTGCATTGACGGTGCTGTCTGGGCTACCGCCAAGGATGAAGGCGGCAAATGTACCTGTCCATCCAGTTAACGAATAAAGAATGAAATCCGGTGATACCCTGTCAAGATCTATGTCTAGGTCTTTCTCAAGTTGAGGTTCCCATTTAATGGGAGTTCCAGATGTATATTGCGTTCCATCAGGCAGCGTGCCCTTCCTCTCATCTCGCTCAGAATTTAGGGCACTGCGCCCAATGAATACTCCATTTTCACCCGCTTCCTTGTTGAAAACAGGGAGTTTCTTTCCAGTGCGAAGCTCATATAAACGCTGAAACTCGGAAGCCGCAAATCGTTCCTGCTGCGGGGCATCTTTTCCAACAACAATATATGCAGGTTTGCCCCACCCAAGCTCGCCATAAGACGGAGCAGCACATGCAAGCAATAGCAACGCTGTTAGCATCGCTTTAGTCGTGCACATGAAATTTTCTGACTCAATCTGTGTCATCTGTGCAATCTGTGGATGAATTCTTTATTTATAACTTCGCGTCGCCAAGTGCACTTCGTTAAATTCCAACTGCTCTTTGTGCAAATTCGGCGTGCTGCCGATGCCGGAAAATTCCCAAGCGCCTGCATAACAGAAATTCGCGTCGTCGCGTTTGGCTTCGCCATCTTCCGTCTGGTGTTCTTCGCGGAAGTGGCCGCCGCAGGATTCTTCGCGGTGCAGCGCATCGCGCACCATGAGTTCGCCGAACTCTAGGAAATCCGCCACGCGGCCCGCGCGTTCGAGGCTTTGGTTTAACTCTTCGCCGCTACCGACGACCGTGACGTTGCTCCAGAATTCTTCGCGGATCGCGGGGATCTTTTGCAGCGCTTCTTCCAGGCCTGCTTTGTTGCGGCCCATGCCGCACTTGTCCCAGCAGAGGAGACCAAGTTCGCGGTGGAAATCATCGACCGTGCGCTTGCCTTTGATCGATAACAACGTGTCGATGCGCTTCTTGGCTTCGGCCTCCGCGTTCTTACACTCCGCGTGATCGGCGCCAATCGGCTCAAATTTGTTCGACGCGAGGTAATGGCCGATCGTATACGGAATGACGAAGTAACCATCCGCGAGACCCTGCATCAGCGCGCTCGCGCCGAGGCGGTTTGCGCCGTGATCGGAGAAGTTCGCTTCTCCCAGCACGTGCAATCCCGGAAGGTTGCTCATGAGATTGTAATCGACCCACAAGCCGCCCATCGTGTAGTGCACGGCGGGGTAAATCATCATCGGCACTTTGTAGGGATCGTTATCCACGATGCGATCGTACATCTGGAACAGGTTGCCGTAACGCGCTTCGATCACATCTTTGCCAAGGCGGTTGATAGCATCGCGAAAATCGAGGTAGACCGCCTGACCCGTCGAACCGACGCCGCGCCCCGCGTCGCACTGTTCCTTCGCGCTGCGCGACGAGATATCGCGCGGGGCAAGGTTGCCGAACGACGGGTACTTGCGTTCGAGATAATAGTCGCGCTCGGCGTCGGGAATCTGATCCGGCGAACGCGTATCGCCCTGTTTCTTCGGCACCCAGATGCGCCCGTCGTTGCGCAGGCTTTCGCTCATCAGCGTGAGCTTCGACTGATAATCGCCGTGCACGGGAATGCAGGTCGGGTGAATTTGTGTGTAGCACGGATTCGCGAAGTACGCGCCCTTCTTGTGCGCGCGCCACGCGGCCGTGACGTTGCAGGCCTTAGCGTTTGTCGAAAGATAAAAGACGTTGCCGTAACCGCCCGTCGCGAGGATCACCGCATCGCCAACGTGCGATTCGAGTTTTCCGGTAATCAAATTGCGTACGACGATGCCGCGCGCCTTGCCGTCGATGACGATGATGTCCAGCATCTCGCGGCGCGTGTAGAGCTCGACGCCTTTCTTCGCGACTTCTTTCATCAGCGCGCTGTACGCGCCGAGCAGCAACTGCTGTCCTGTTTGCCCGCGTGCGTAGAAGGTACGGCTCACCTGCGCGCCGCCGAAGGAGCGATTGTCGAGCAGGCCACCGTATTCACGCGCGAAGGGCACACCCTGCGCAACGCATTGATCGATGATGTTGACGCTCAACTCCGCGAGCCGATACACGTTCGCCTCGCGCGCGCGGAAATCGCCGCCCTTCACCGTATCGTAAAACAGGCGGTAGACGCTGTCGCCGTCGTTCTGGTAATTCTTCGCGGCGTTGATACCACCCTGCGCGGCGATGCTATGCGCGCGGCGCGGAGAATCCTGAATGCAGAAGGTCTTGACCTTGTACCCAAGTTCCGACAAGGACGCCGAAGCCGACGCACCCGCCAGGCCCGTGCCCACGCAGATGATCGTGTACTTGCGCTTGTTCGCGGGGTTCACAAGTTTCATGTCGAACTTGTGTCGCGTCCACTTCTCCGCAATCGGGCCGGAGGGAACCCTCGAATCTAGTCCATTGCTGCTCATGCGCTTATCTTCTTCATCAAACCGTCGGCCCGCCCATCAGGTGCCGCACAATGATAACAACCGGAATCAAACTGAACCCCGCGGCGATTACCGCGCCAAGGACCAGGCTCGCGCTGCGAATCTGTGGCGTGTAGCGGTTATGGTAAAAACCAATCGATTGAAACATGCTCTGGATGCCATGGCTCAGGTGCATGCCCACGCACCAAACCGCGGCGAGATACACCACCACGCGAAATGGATTCAGAAACGAATTCCACACCAAACCGTAAAGGCCCAAATCCACCCCTTTAAGCGTGGTTTGCTCGACCGTTTTCTCCCCGAGCGTGAAATCCGCCAGGTGCAAAAATAAAAAGAAGAACAACAGCAATCCGGTGAGGATCATGAATTTCTTCGCGAAGTTCGTCTCGCCATGGGTCGTTTTCACCGCGTAACGCCCCGCCCCGCCGGATTTCCGGTTCTCAATTGTGAGCACAATCGTGAAGTAAATATGAACAATCGCGGCAACGATGAGTATCACCCGCGCGATCCACAACAACTCTGGCACGGCGTGCAGCGTCGCGGAATAGTGGTTAAAGGCGTCCGGGCCAAGGAAAATAATAAAGTTGCCCGCGAGGTGGACGATGATAAACCCGACGAGGATGAGGCCGGTTATTGCCACCAACTGTTTCTTAAAAACCGAACTGCGGAAAAACGGAGCCAGCTTCGTGATCATGCCCTGTCCATCAACTTTCTTGCAGCACGCGAGGCGTACCGAACGGCCAGTATAGCATTCGCCCGCCGACGTACAAAACAGGCGGATTTTCGCCCGTCCGATTGACAGGTCATTGCAGGTGCCTTTCCGCCAAGGTCAGCGCGGCAGCCTCAACCGCGTCGATAACATCGGGAAGGTGCAGTACTTGATTTATGGCGTACTTAATCGGGTTCGCGGAGCGGTAAGTCGTGTCCGGAGGCGGCGACGCAAGGACCTTTTCTCTGAGAAGGGTTATGGAGTCGCTGCGCCGGAGAATCAGGTGCGCCTTGGCGAAGTAGTCCAGCGTCGCTTCGAGCTGGGGTCTCCGGTCGCCGACAGCAGCGGGGTCAATCTGCCTCTTCAACAGAGAAAGCGCATCTGAAACGGCACTGTCGAGCGCGTCAATTGCAATTGACTCACCGCGCTGATGGAGACAATGAAGATAGAGGATGCCGGCGGCGATTTGTGTAATGTTGACTTCAACCAGATCGCCCATCAATTCGATCAATCTAAAATCGAGATCGCGTTGCACCGTGCGGTCCGCGTCGTGCGGGAGATATACCGGCGGCCCAAACACAACAACCGACGACTTTGTCGCCATATTCGAGGTGCGTGCGAAGGGCACAATTGCCACATTTACCTCGGGCCTGTTGCGCTGGGCCTGTGCAACGAGAAATGTCACGCCTCCGGGCTCATCGATACCGTCGCGGTACTCGACGAACATGCCTGTGCGCGAGCGCGAGCGCCCTGGGTACATGATGAATGCGGCCTGTTCGCGCAGCAGCGCGATGAATGGTTTGAGTTGCGTCAATTGCACCCGATCCCGGCTGATTTGCAGCGCGCCGAGCAGTCGCACAAGCTCGTCTACGTCGAGCAAACGCGATTTGAAAATGCTCGCGCCGGCCGCAAAAAAGTCGTCGCGCATCATGTACCGCACGGGATAGGCGCCATCGCAAATGCGGTGAATCGCGCGGTAACCAGCAAAAGGATCTTCCTTGGCATAGTGATTGCCGGAAAATACCGCGGGCCCGTTCTTTGGGCAGTGTTCGACACCGGCGACACGGAGATTACGCCGCCACCCCATCACGCGATCGAAAACAACCACAAGTTCTGGATACACGTCGAGCAGCTCGGGACATTTACCAATCCCGAGCCGGTAAACGAAATAGCGGAGCAGCCGCCACGCAACGATAATAAACGCCTTAATTTCTCGCATTTGGCTACAATTTTACGCTGTGCGAAAACAGGATGAAAATTTTCCCTCCTCGATTCTAGCGCGCCCTCCATGTACGCTACATCGTTTACGAGGAGATCCCGTGGACACTGTCTGGTTCGTCGTTGAAATGCTGCTGCTTGGCTGCGCTGTGGGCATGATCAGCGCGGCGCTGGGGCTGGGCGGCGGCATTTTCATGGTGCCTGCATTTCTGTTCTTCGTGGATGGCATGGATGCGCACACCGCGAAGGGTACGAGTCTATTCATTATTATCTTCGTATCGGCCATAAATGCCTGGCGCATGAACCGCGACGAGGATGATCGGCAGATTGGGTTGGCGGTTGTCTTTGCGATTGGCTCAGTTGCCGGCGGCTACTTTGGAAGCTGGTTGACGACACTATTGCCGGATGCCGGTGTGATCTGGGTCTTCATCGCGCTGCTCGGGTTTGTGGGGCTGCGCACGTTCTTCATTCAGCCTCGCGTGGTGCGGCGCGAAGAGGTGCGTACGCGCAACGCGCTCGCCGTCGCGATTGGCTTCACGGCGGGTGTTGTGGGCGGCGCGACGGGGACCGGCGGCGGCGCTGTGCTCGTACCGCTCGCGCTGATGGCCGGCATCGTTTCAAACGAGCGGGCCGTGGCGCTGTCGAATACGGTAATGGTGGTGACAAGCCTGTCCGGCACGATTCCAAATCTGCTCGCGCCCCAGAGCGTCGCGTTGCCGTGGACATACGGGCACGTGTGTTTTGCGCTCGCGCCGTTGGTGTTCATTGGCGCGCAGCTTGTGAATCCGCTTGCCGCACGATTTGAAAAATGGCTGACGTTGCCGCGGCGCAAGGTCGTGATGGGCGTGCTGCTGCTCGCTATCACTGGCGGGCTGGTTTGGAAGACGTTGCACGTGTAGCGCCCGGTCCCCGCGCCGGGCGGGCTTCAGGCATCACACAAATTAAACACGCCCGGCGCGGAGACCGGGCGCCACAATTACGTCACGCCGATGCGCATGCCATCCGGGATGACCGCGCCTTTCAACACAATCACAATTCCGTCGCGGATCGCGTGACCCAGGCCATCCATATCGGGAAGATGGTCGCCGCCTTCGATGACAACACCCTTGCCGATGCGCGCGTTCTTGTCGATAATCGCGCGCACGATTCGGGAGTTGTCTCCAATACCGATCGGCACCGGGCCTTTCTCCGCGCGTTCCTCTTCATAGTAGTCCGCGCCCATGATGATGCTGTTTTCAATGCGCGCGCCGGGTTTCACGATCGCGCGCACGCCGATAAGCGATCGCGTGATGGTAGAACGTTCGATCACGCAACCTTCACAGATTACCGCTTCGTTCACCGTGACATCTTTGAGTTGAGAGCCTGGAAGGTAGCGCGCGCGCGAATAGATAGGCAGACCGTTCTCGTGGAAACGGAACGGCGGATTCGGGCCGACCATCTCCAGACAAGTTTCATAGTAAGAGCGCACGGTCCCAATGTCTTCCCAGAACCCCGTAAATAAATGGGAATGCACATGACGAATGCCGAGCGATTTAGGGATTACGTCGCGGCCGAAATCGATCCAGCTTGGTTCGGTCCTCAAAATATTTTCCAGCACGTCTGCCTTGAAGATGTATACACCCATCGAGGCGAGATAATCACGGCCTTCCGCGTTGATGCCGCGCTCAGCGAAAACTTCGCTCGGCGTGATTAACGCATCAAGTTGTTCATCGGCTTGCGGCTTCTCAACGAATTCGATGATGCGCCCGTCAGACTCCACCTTTAGTACGCCGAAGCCGCGCGCTGCTTCCCGTGTTACTGGCAACACGCCGACAGTAATATCCGCGTCGTTGTCCACGTGCGTTTCGAGCATATCGCGGTAGTCCATGCGGTACAACTGGTCGCCGGACAGAATAAGAAAATGTGACGCCTGGAGGTGGTCAATTTCGCGAAGGTGCTTGCGCACGGCGTCGGCAGTACCCTGGAACCAGTCACCGCTTTCAGCGCGTTGTTCGGCGGCGAGCAGCTCGACAAATCCTCCGGAGAAGCTGTCGAACTTGTAGGTATTGTTAATGTGCCGGTGCAGCGAGGCGCTGTTGAACTGGGTAAGCACAAAGATTTTTCGGACGTTCGAATGGATGCAGTTGCTCAGCGGGATATCTACCAATCGGTATCTTCCGCCAAGAGGGACGGCAGGTTTTGCACGCTCAGCCGTGAGCGGATACAAGCGCGTGCCGCGTCCGCCGCCGAGAATAAGCGCGACAACGCGATCTGTAATTTCTGAGATACTGACTTTCTTCCGCCGGCCCATGCTGCTCGACCCCCCGCATAATGCTGTGCCCCGTGACGGGAGCGAATCACGCCAATACTTAGATGATGACGCGGCCGTAGATGATCGCGACGTTTGTAAGCCCCCACAAAAGCACCGTCATGAGCAAGGGCACATCGCGAACAAGTGTGCGGCTGGGATCGCCCCCTCCTTCCTTATGATGGACTAAATAGAGGTAGCGGAACAAGCCGTAGACGACGAAGGGCAGGGACACGTAGAGCTTGTCGGTGTGCAGGCGTTCCACGACTTCCGGACTGCAGGTGTAGATCGTGTAGGCGAGCAGCGTCGTGGCAGCGAGTACGATCATGAGGGCGTCGAGGTAGGGGACGGAGTAGTGGCCGAGGACTTCGCGGTGTTTGATCGCCTCATCTTCGAGCAGGCCAATCTCACGGCGGCGCTTGCCGAGCGCCAGAAACAGGGCGAGGAAGAGCGTGCACACAACGAGCCAATTGGAGAACACAACGTCGATCACGAGCGCACCCGCGACACCGCGGATCACGAAGCTGATCGCGATCGCCATCACGTCCACCAGCATGATATTTTTCAAGAGAAACGAATACAGCAGGTTCAGCGCGAGGTAGCAGACCACGGCCGATGCAAATTCAAGGCGCAGGAAAAACGCCAGCGTAAGCGAACCCGCGCCCATCACAACCAGCATCACAACGGCCGCCGGCACGCTCAGCGCGCCGCTGGCCAGGGGACGTTTCTTTTTTTCCGGGTGCGCTCTGTCCTTTTCGATGTCGATGAGATCGTTGAGCAGGTAGATTGTGCTCGACGCCGCGCACATGGCCACGAACGCGAGCACACTCTTCAGGACCTTCGCCGGGTCGTCTAACTCGAGCGCAAACACCAGCGCGCCGAACACCACGAGGTTTTTCGGCCATTGGTATACCCGCAATGCGGTGGCAAGCATCGAAATCATGCGACTGTACTTACGGTGAGCACGCGGCATTTTGTCCGACGCGCCGAACCAAATCAAGAACGGCGATCACGCCGATGTGCGGGAGGGCGCAACAGCGTGAATCTCCACTCAATACTTAGCCCAACCCGTTGCACTATTTCGCCGACGGTTAGTTTGCGAAACAAGGGTCATTTGCTTGACAAGTTTCCCAATTTGGATACGAATATTGTGAATTCGACAGAAGGCGTTACGCGCAGACGCGCGAACAAGAAAAAATTCAGAGCGCACCATCCAACGACTGCCGGTAAAAGCGGTACACGTCGTCGCGCGTGAGGTCGCCGATCTGGTTGCGGAAGCGGTAGGGGTCTTTGGCAATTTCGGTGGCGAATTTTTCTATCTGCTCTTCGGTCACGCCGTGGTCGTGTGCGCAACGGGAAACTTCTAGCCGGTCAAGCAGGTTGTATAGGGATTGAACGACGGCAGTGCCGGGGTTGGCAGGGTCGCCGCCCATTGCGGAGGCAATCGACGCCAAGCGGGCAGGCGCGATGCGCGCGTTGTGCGCGAAGACGGGCGCGAGGAGTAGCGCGTTCGCGAGGCCGTGGGCGATACCGCACTCGATGGTGTAGGCGTAACCCATGCCGTGGACGAGGGTCGTGCCGCTCTGCGCGACGATGATGCCGGAGGCGAGCGCCGCGCAGAGCATTTGGGTGCGGGCGTCGATGTCATTTTCGCCGTCGTCCGCGGCGCGCGGAAGAAATTCGCAGACGCGGCGAATGCCGTCGAGCGCGAGCGCGTCTCCCAGCGGCGTGGACTTTTTCGACACGATCCCTTCCATGCACTGGCTCAGCGCGTCGAGGCCCGTTGCTATGGTCACATTGCGCGGCATGCTGCGCGTCAATTCCGGATCGAGCAACGCGACGCGGGGAAACAGGGCGTTGCCCGCGATTGTGCGTTTCGTGCGTTCAACGGGATCGACGAGCACGGAGTACGGCGTTACTTCGCTGCCGGTGCCCGCCGTGGTCGGAACGGCGATGATCGGCAGCGGGGCGTTTACGTACTTGTCTGCTCCGAAATAATGCGCGCAAGGCCCGTCATTTCGCGCGAGTACGGCGATCGCTTTCGCCGCGTCCATTGGGCTGCCACCGCCGATAGCGACGATCACGTCGCAATTGTGTTCTCGAGAGAATGCCGCGCCCTGTTCACAGATCGTGGTGTCGGGATTCTCGCCGATTGCATCAAACACGCGCGCATTTGGAAGTTGCTGCAGCACGCGCTCCAACAAGCCCATCGCGTGCGCGGAATGCTTTCCAGTGACGACGAGCGGTGCATTGCCCAGAGCACTTGCGCGGGTGCCCAGTGCATCGAAACTGTTGCTGCCGAATTCGATGATGGTCGGCAAGGCAAAACGAAATGGGAAATGCGAACTAATCTGCACGATGTTACGCGGCTGCCTTTTGAGGTTCGGGTTGCGCCGGTGCAGCCGCGCTGTGCTTCTTCAGGAAGGCGCGAAGCGTTTCCAGAAATTTGGGGTCCTTGATTGTGGTTATGTGATCGGTGCCTTCGATGTATACCGTTTCGTGGTTCGCCATCACGTCTTTCATGCGATCCACGCCGGTGCGCAGCGGGTCATTGGTGCCGACGATGGAAATGGTTGGCACTTTGCTCGCGCGCAGGGCTTCTTCCGTGACGGTAAGATCGCTCAGGCTGCGCATCACCATTGCGAGTGCCTTCGCGTCGTTGGTTTTGTTCAGGATGTAATTGATGCTGAAAAGCCCGCGGCGGCCAGGAAGCTTTCCGGGCGGCGAGATTGCTTTGAACAACGGCGTGAAATCGTTGTTGTCTTCAAGCGCCTTTGCAATTTCCTCGCGCTTATCATTTGGATCGTCTTTGAGTTCCCAGCCTGCGCCGCAAGGCGCTGCGCTGAGCAGGCGATCAGGATAAAGCGTCGTGAGTTTTAGGGTGATGAAACTGCCCATCGAATAACCGATGACGTGGGCCTTCTGAATTTTCAAATGGTCCATGAGGCGCACGATGTCGTTGCAGAATTCCAAGCCATAATTTGATTGTTCGTGCGGCTTGTCACTTAGGCCGTGGCCACGGTTGTCGAGGCAGATTACCTGATAATCCTTAGCGAGCACCGGAGTGATTCCGGGTACACGCCAGTTGGCATCCGCGTTCGCGGCGAAGCCGTGCACCAGGATGACCGGTTCGCCTTTGCCTTCGACGGTGTAGTGAATCTTCGCGCCGTTTGAATCGAAGAATTGCCCAACGACGCGTTTGGTGATGTTGTGATACACCCACCCGGTCCCCGCAAGGGCCAGAACAATGAGCGCTATGAATACGACAAGCAGCTTACGTTTCATGGGGTGTCACCTGTTTCCGCTTACACTAACTTGTAGCCGTCGAACAGAGCGATGTGCGTCTATTCACGGTCCTTCTTAACTGCGCTCTTGGTTACGCTAAGACGCAAATCGCTGTAAATAAGCGATGCGCCTGACAGTATACAACGAAACTGCCAAGCGCATCGCAATGACTATAACAAGCCGAATCTGAATTCGGCCCTACTTTTGTTCTTTTAAGGTGCTTGCCGCCGTCGCGCGGGCTGCCTTGTTCATTCGGCCTTTGAGTGCTTTTGTCGCATCCGCGCCGCCGATGTGTCCCAGCGCAGCTGCTGCGGCTTCCGCGAGCAACGGGTCCTTCGACTTCAGCAAGGGTGCAATGGCCGGCACTGCCGACGCCGTCTTGCGCACGCCGAGCGAGTTCACGATGCCGATCTTCGATTTGTCGTCGGCCTTGCCGAGCGCGTCGATCAGTGCTGCGTCCGCCTCCGCGCCGGGGATGCGTTCGAGCGCGATGCGCGCCATGTCCGACGTGCTGATTGCCGTGAGCAATGCCGCGAGCGCGGGCACGTTTTCCGCGCCACCGCACACCGAAAGTTGGCGGCAGGCGAATATCTTCGCGTCGCGCGTCGCATCAGACGCGAGAAGTCCTGCGAGCGCGGCTGCGATGGCCTTCCGCGCCTCGGGATTTCCGAGGCTGCCGGTGACCTGTCCTTCCACGCCGCGCAACGGCGCTGTGCTGTCGCCAAACTTGTACGTTTTAATTGCGGCGATTGATTCCTGTGGCGTGGCGGCGCCGCCGGGGGCGATAGCTGCCACGAGTGTTGCTGTGTTCATGGGTGTCGCTCCCTTTTTCTATATGTGCCACGGGCTGCGCATGGCCCGCTGCAGTTTGCGATTTGCTTCGTCGTCGTTCGGGAAGGTTTCTGCCGTCGGGTCCCACACGATCTTGCGTTCGAGCTGCATCGAGATGTTCGCGAGCAGGCCGAGGCTAATCGCCCGGTACGCGGGCACGACTGGCGCGACGGTGAGCTCGCGGCTGCGCACGCAGGTGAAGAAATCCTGCGCGTGGTTGTCACTCTTCTTCAGGCGCTTGTCGTTCGGGCCGAACTGGTGCGTCGCGAGGTTTGCAGGCTCTGTCGTGAGGCGGTTGCCGCGATCGCAGAAGACCATGCCCTTCTCGCCTTCGAAGCGTGTACCCATGGGAAACAGATTCGAAAGAATCATCTTGAAGCCCTTCGGCGCAACGGGGCTCGCCCCCGGCGCAAAGGTGCATTCAATCAAGTAGCTCGTGGCCGCGTTCCACAGACCGTCGTCGGGGAAGATGCCCTTTCCTTCGACCGCGACTGGCCCCGTGTGCTCCGTGCCCATGCCCCAATTGGCGATGTCGCCGTGGTGGCCGATCCAGTCGGTGAGCTGGCCGCCGGAGTAGTCAAGAATCCAGCGCCAGTTCCAGTGGCAGCGCTGCTTCGTATACGGCGCTTCCGGCGCGGGCCCGAGCCAGAAATCGTAATCGAAGCCGTCGGGAATTGGCTCTTCTTTTTGCGTTTCTATCGGACGGCCCGTCGGCAAGCCGACTTTCACCGTGTGAATCTCGCCGATCATGCCGTTGCGCACGAGTTCGGCGGCTTGCAGGAAGTGCGCTTGCGAGCGCTGCCAGCTTCCGGTCTGCCACACGATGTTGTTGCTCTGCACGGCATCAACAATCGCCTTGCCTTCGTTGATCGTCAGCGCGAGCGGCTTTTCGCCGTAAATGTCGAGCCCCTTGCGCGCGGCGGCGATGGACGGGATCGAGTGCCAGTGGTCCGGCAACGCGAGCGCGATGGTGTCGAGGTCTTTGCGCTCGAGCATCTCGCGGAAATCGTGATACGCCTTGCAGCCGGTGTCGCCGTAGACCTTGTTCACGATGTTCGCGGCGTTGTCGCGGTGATCGCGATCCACGTCACACACGGAGACGATTTGCGCCTCAGGCGATTTCAGGAAACCTTGCATGTTGCCCGTGCCCTGGCTGCCGACGCCGATGCATCCCATCGTGATGCGGTTGCTCGGTGCGGGACGCCCGCCCTTGCCCAGCGCCGTCGCCGGAATGATCATTGGCGCGGCAACTACCGCCGACGCCATGGCCGTCCGCCGCAAGAAATCGCGCCTGCCCAGGCGCGCGGCTTCGGGCTTTCCTTTTGTTTCACTCATTCCCACTTCCCTCCCGTTTCGTATGTACAGATGCGTCAGACCATCTCCGTCAACAAGCGTACAGAAACCAGAATCTCCGGCGAATCTTGTCTTGGTGCGAATAGTTGTTGCCATTCAATGTTCTTGTGCTCGAAATCGTTGCGCGCACCGAACGCTGACATGCTTTCGTATTCGATGTGAATCTCTACAAACTCCGACTCGGGTCCTGGGACGGTGTCGTGATATACGCGGACGTTCTTCGCCATCACCGCACTTTCGAACTTCGGGTCCACCGCCGCGCCCAGCTTGGTGTAGAAGTCCGCCATGCGACCGGGCTTGACGCGGTACCGGTAGATTGCGAGAACTGGCATCAGAACAATTTTACTTTCTGTTTTGTGGCGGTGGTTCTTTCGCCCCTAAGCGATTTACTCGTTCCCAAGCTCCAGCTTGGGAACGCACTCTTGAAAAGCTCTGCTTTGTTCTTCGCAGTGACTCAAAACAGTCAGCACCCCTCAATTCTTCGCAGTTTCGCGGCGTTCGGGAAGCAGCCACTGTTCATTGTTTAACGATTGCAGGAACGCAAGCAAATCGAGCAATTGCTCCTGGGTCATGCCGGAGTCGAGGCCCTGGGGCATGATCGAGTTGGGTGCTTGGTCCATCGCGGAGATGTCGGAGCGCGGAATGCGAATCGAATCTTTGGCGTTTTGGCGCAGAAGAACGGCGTCCGGCGTTTGTTCGCCGATGACGCCGACGTATTCGACATCCCCGCCGAAGTCGGGGTCTTTCGCGCTGATGCGCATCGACTCGTAGCCAGGCACGAAGCTAGCGTTCGGGAAGAGGATCGCTTCGAGCAGGTCGTGGCCGGAGCGTATCGCGCCGATGGTCGTAAGATCAGGGCCGACCGTGCCGCCTTCAGGGCCGACGGTGTGGCAGGTGAAGCACGCGATCTTTTCGTTAAAAAAGAGTTGGCGTCCACGGCCCACGTCGCCGTGACCGATCAACGGTTCGATGGTCGCGAGCTTTTCGAGGCGCGCCTTTTCTTCCGCTTCCACTTGCGCGCGTAAGGGCGCGGCGGCCTGTTTTACTGGATCGGGATACGAGGCGAGCAATGCGTCCAAACCGCCCGGGATCATGCTCGGCTGGATTGCCGCCGTCGATAGACTTTTTACCAGGGATTGGCCTACCGCATCGTCACTACCGTTTTTAAATGCATCGAGCAGTGCGGGAAAGGTGAGCGCGTCGGCTTTTGGCAAGTATTGTTCCGCGAGCACGCGGAGTTGATCATTGGTCAGTTTCGCGCCGCCGATCACTTTGCCTGCTGAGAGCCGTTGCGCGGGATCGATCTTTTCACCGAGGTTTTCCAGCAGAAATGCGTAGCGAGTTTCATTGAGCTCGGGCGTGCGCACCAATGCGGTACCGAGTGCGCTTAAACGGAGCGCGGGCGTCTCGCCCGCATTGTCCACAAGCGCAAGCAACTGATCATCGAATACAGTGATCTTGCGCGATGCAATCAATGTCGCCGCGCGGTAACGCACCGATGCATCAGACGATTGCAATGATTTTCCGACCGACTTCACGATTCCGTCCGGCAGGGGATTCAGCGCGGCCTTCTCAATCGTCTCCAACATAAACAAACGACGCGGCGCGGGCGCGGCATCATCACCGGCCACGCGCGCCATGAAGGCCTGAACGTTGGCGTCCTGCGCGTAGGCGAGAATTACTTCGCGGATGCCGCCCGCAGTCTCCGGTGCGAGGTCCGGCGCGTTGACCTTTTCTTCCAGCAACGCCAGCACGCTGCCTGACCATTCCGGGTGCCGCGACGCGACCCACAGGCCCGTCTTGCGTAGGTCTTCGCTATCAGAATTTAGAAATGCGATCGCGTGACCGGCGGTGAGCTTGTCGCTCTTAAGTTGATCGAGTGCTATGAACGCGGCTTTGCGTGCGGCGGGGTTTTCACTGTTTAGTGCTTCGAGTAATTTATTCGAATCGTTGATTTCAATCAGCGCATAAATGATCGCGTGCTCAACGAAACGATCGTTTGACTCATTGCTCACTTTCAATAGCGAGGCAACTGCCGACGTCGCTTTTAAACGACCTAACGATAAGGCCGCGTTTCGACGTACTGAAGGGTTCTCTTTCTCCAAGCACCCTACCAGAGCTTCAGTGGAGTCCGCATTTCCAATCAGACCAAGGACGTAAGCGGCATAAGCAACCGATCGCGGATCGGAGCGCTTCATCACCAGATCGCGAAGTTCCTTTTGCGCTTCCGGTGTCGCAATCTGACCAAGCAAATAGGCTAGCTGAGGTCGAGCACTACCATCATTCTTTGCGAACCATGAGCCGATATCTTCCGCTATCTCTGAATTATCGCGCCATTTGTCGGCAAGTATTTCAAACGCGCGATCACGTACACGCGGCCTTGTTAGATCCAGCGTTAAATGGAGCGCGAGTTTTGCTCCCTCTACACCATCTAGATTTTCCTTCAATCCCCAAGGATCCTCCGGCTTTTCCCCATTGCGTTTGCTAATTCGATAGATGCTCCCACGCACTTCTGGCTTTGATACGCGCGAGATTGGGCATGCATCGACGTACCAACCTCCGGTGTCAGAAACTAAGATGGAACCATCAGCGTCTTCGATGACATCTGTTGGATGGAAGTC
This sequence comes from Candidatus Hydrogenedentota bacterium, assembly GCA_020848835.1. Lineage (GTDB taxonomy): Bacteria > Hydrogenedentota > Hydrogenedentia > Hydrogenedentales > SLHB01 > JABWCD01. The sequence goes on along the minus strand of JADLHJ010000033.1, from coordinate 23,835 downwards.
GGGATCGCTGGACGTGAGGAAGTCGGTGTCGACGCTGGTGTAGCTTGCGCCGCTGGGGGTGAGGACGTGGCGTTGCACGCGGTGCGGGTTGAACTGCGCGCTGAAGAGGTTGCCTTTGTATTCTTCGGGGAAGTTTGCGCCGCGGTATTTCATTAGGCCTGAGGGCGCGATGCGCGAGAATTTTGTGAGCACGGGCATGAGATCGCCGGTCTGGATGAATTCAGCGATGACACCTTCCGGTTTCGGGTACACGCCGCCTTCGACCCAATGCATGAGCGCGTCGCGCTGGCCGTTCATGGGGTTGGTGAAATAGGTCATCGTGCCGATCATGTCGCCGTTGTCGAGCCACACGAGTTCGATGGGGTTGTCGAAACCGCCGCCGCAGAAACGTTCGAGCTGTGTGCCGTCAGGTTTGCAACGCCATATCCGCGCGGCCTGTCCCTGATAATGCACGCCTTCCTTCGACATGATGTCGTAACCGTGGCGGCCATGCGTTAAATACATGTAGCCATCGGGACCTAAGAAGGGGCCGTGCAGGCTCGCGGTGTTCAGCACGTTCCAACCGGTGAGCAGCACTTCCTTTTTGTCTGCGACGCCGTCGTTGTCGGTGTCTTCAAAGCGGAAAAAATCCGGCGGCGACGCGCAGTAAATCGCGCCGCGGTACCACAACACGCCCATCGGCAGGCTGAGCTTGTCCGCGAACACCGTGCGCTTGTCGAACACGCCGTCTTCGTCCGTGTCTTCGATCTGCAGGATCATGCACTCGGGGAATTTGGGTGTGTCCCTGCCCTTGGTGTTTTTGCCGGATGATTCCGCGATGTACATGCGCCCCTGATGATCAAATTCCATGAACATTGGGTACGACGAAATCTCCGGCGGCGCCGCGATGGAAACTTCGAAGCCGTCCGGCACTTTCAATGCGGCAAGACCGCGCGCGGGTTCGTCTGCGGAGGCGGTCACCCACAAAGAGCACAGAGAAACACTAAGAAGATTCACCACGGAGACACGGAGCGCACGGAGAGGAAAAGAACAGGAGGGGAATTTCAATATAAGCGAATTCATTCTGCTGAGAATTGGCATGTGTCATTTTTCCAATCTGTGTAATCTGTGGACGAATTTCTTGCATCTGCGTTTATCTGCGCCATCTGCGGACAGGTTTTCTCCGTGACCTCCGTGTCTTCGTGGTTCAAGTCTTTAAGAACCGTTTCAGCAGATTGTGCGTAATCTTCTGCACACGTTCGTCGGGCCCGTGCGGGCGGCCGTTGTGCGAATAGGGGAGCATGTGGCCCGGTGGCGACGAGAGGCCTTGCGCCCACCAGATTGTCGATGCGTTGAATACGTGATTGTCTTTGGGGCCGGGATAGATTGTTGCTGTCCAGTGCGCGACTTGATCGCCTGAGTTCAGCGCGTCGCCTTTCGCGACAATCTTCAATCCTGGGATGTCGAGCGGTTCGCCGTGAAATTCCCAGCCCACGATGCCGGGAATGCCGTCGCCGTTTTTCATGCCGGTGCCTTCGAACATCCAATGCGAATCGTCGGAGACGATCCAGTCGCCCGCGCCGTTGAATGGAATGATCGTGCGCGCGCCGATGATCTCGCGTTCGTCGGGGCCTTCCAATGGGAAGGGCCCCATGCCGTATTCCTTTTCCGCTTGGCTCGCGCCACCGAAGCAACCCGCGCGGGTGAAATTGCGGTTCGGCACACCGGATGAACTTGGAGCGAAAGGCGTGACGAAACAGCAGGTGTTGCCGGAGAAGAAACCAACGTTGAGGCCTTCGGCGATCGCCTGCTTCACGTGATTGAACTGTTCGAGGCTCCAATATTCGTCGTGGCCAACGGAAATCATCGCCTTCGCGCGCGAGATGCTTTTGATGTCCGCGTGCGTGTCGGTGTTGGAAATGTAGGTAACGTCATAGCCTTCGCGTTCGAGCCAGTACACAAACGGAAATTCCCACAACAAGAATTCGCCGGACCCTTGCGACTGCGGTGCATCGAGAATCTGGCAATACTTTCCGTAAGGCCGGTCATAGCTCACGCGAATGCCAGACTTCAGCGCCCACTCGCTTTCGCCGTTGTCGTAGAGCGAAAAATTATCGGGCCAGCGGTTGTAGGCCTGCCACGTATTGTCGCTGCACTGAAAGACAACGTCCGCCTTGCGATCGTCGCGCACGATGAAAATGATGTAGCTCTGCCACTGCGTATCGATGAGCGAAAGCCGCCCGAGATAAATGCCGCTCACCCAATCCTCGGGAATCGTAATCGTCGTGCAAGGTTTCCACTGGCACTCGCGCAGACGCTCCTCGCCCACGGGCGGATCAGGTTGCGCGACGCCGTCAAAAGGTCCGAGCTTCTGCATCAAGCGCGCGCCCGCGCCGTCGTAATAGCCCATGCGAAAGATTTCGATGGTGAAACGCCCCGGCGGATTTGTGCTCACCATAATGTCCAGCGCTTCACCCGCCTTCACGCTCGCGCGCGAACAGTAGCCCTCAATCCAAGGACAACGGTAGCGCGTCTTCGGATCGACTTTCGTGTACGTGAGTTGCCAGTCGGTTGAGCCCGCGTGCGCGTTTTCCTTGTGAATCACGCCGCCGCGTGCGGCTTCGGCGGTGGACACAGTGGCTAACGTTGACATTGTGGACGCGACAACACCGGAAGCAATTCCCGCGACCGCGGTACCTCGCAAAACATCACGCCGCGTCACCCTATCGGACTGATTCGATTTCGCCACAACTACGTGCTCCGTTGAGTTTCAATCAGTGCTTATCTGTGCGATCTGTGGATAAATTGAATTTGTTATTGCGCGCCGCGCTCCAGGTAATTGATCAGCGCAGCGAGTTCGCCGAGGCTCATGGTGTTCAGCAAACCTTCGGGCATGATCGATTTCGTCGCGGGTTTGCGCGATTCGATGTCCGCCTTCGGAATGTCCACGCGCTTGCCGGTAGCATCGATCACCGTCAGGGTCTTGTCGTCTTCCGTGACCATCATGCCGGTGACCGTTGAGAGATCGTTCAGTTCGATTTCGAGACCGATGTATTGATCCGAGATTACTTTCGACGGTTCGGCGATGGCATCGATTAAGTCCGCGCGGCGGAAACGGCTTGCGACAGTGGAGAGATCAGGGCCGCCGCCTTTGCCGACGGTGCCGAACACGTGACAGTTCACGCAACGCGCTTTGATAAACGCCTTCGATCCCACATCATTGAAATGCTTCCAGTCCTCGTCGTTCTTTGCGTAGGACATCGGATCGTATTCGAGGTATTCCTTAATCTCTTGCAGGCTCATCTGTGCGAGTTCTGATGCTTTGCCTTCGCCCTGCGCCTGCAACTCGGTCAGCAACGCGAGCGCATCCGCGTTTCGCTTGGCGATCTGTGCGTCCTTCCGCGCGGCGGCCAAGGTCTTCTCTTCCTCTGGCAACAGTGCAAGCGCATCCTGCCAGATGAGTTCGATGAAGCCTTCGAAGCTCGCGCCGCCGCCCATTTCGCGCGCGCCGTCAAACCACGCAACAAACTTGTCGCGCTGTTCGCGCGTCCAACCGCCCTGCACGGTGCGCAGGCAATATGCGGTGTGGATCTGCTCTTCCTGCGCTTTCGATGCCGCCTGGTACGCAAGCATCTTGTCAATCGCGCCGGGCAGTTCCATGTGCGCAAGCACGATTTGTAGTTCGCGATTAATTGCAGGGTTCTGCGAGGGGAACGCGGCCAACAGCTTTGGGCCGACCTGTTGCGTGAACGCGCTGCGGTCGGTGCCCTGCGCGTCGCGGATAAATGCCAGTTCGATCACGCGCAACGCAGCAAGCAAATCGTCCTCGGACAATTCAGCGTCGCTCGAAGCAATCTTGGTAAAAACAGCATCCATATCCGAGGCGCCGTTCTGCGTGTGGATCAACGCGACAAGGCCTTCGATCAGCGCGCGCGGTTCTTTACTGGATTCCAGTGTGAGTACTTTTTCCGCCCAAGCGTCGCGCGGGGTGCGCTCGATCGCCGTGCGCGCGGCATAGCGCACGAAACGGTCCTCGCTGTTGAGCAAGCCAATCAAATTACCCAGCATCGCATCGGATTCGGAGATCCTCGATTCCGTATTCAGTCCTGCGCGCACAATGGATTCGCAAGCATGTCGCTGGACCAGCGCGTCATCATCCAACAGCGCTGCGGTCAAGGGTTTCTTCACTTCCTTCAGCGCGTGTGTTCCCAACAGGTACACCGCGAATGCGCGTACCGCGGCATTGTCATCCTTCGACAGTTTCCCGAGCAGCGTACGCGACGGTTTTGGGCCGTGGGTTTGTAATGCTTCCAATGCGGCGATGCGCTGTTCTGCCGGCGCTTTCGCATTACGCGCGAAAGTAACGAGGCCACGCTCCCACTCAGCACCCATTGCGTCCTTGGCTTGAACGAGGGCGTAACGTCCCCACGCGGAGCGGCGCATGGGTTGCGCGACAACTTGTTCGACCGTCTTCGGGGTTTCCTGTTTTGCGATCGCATCGCCGTACTTGATGCGATACATGCCGCCGCGCGTGCCGCGCCCACCGATGGTGAAATACATCAAACCATCGGGGCCGACATCGACATCGGTCACGTTGAGCGGCTCGCCAACGACAAAGTCCACCGTCTTGCCGATAAAGTGGCCGCCACGCGCTTTCGGAAACAGTGCGCGAATGCGGCCGCGCGACCAATCGCCCATGTAGAAACCGCCACGGAATTTTTCCGGATACACGGTATGATCATAGATGCAGGTGCCGACGGGTGAACCACGGCCTACGTCGTCGAGAGGCGGCAAGGTGTCGATGTAATAACTCGGCATCTTGCCGCTGCCCGATCGCCAGCCGTAGTCTGCGCCCGGCACACAATGAACGACACGTACGGGACGAAACCACGGCGTGCCGATGTCCCATTCCATATCCGAGTCGAAGGTGAAGATTTCACCGGTAGTGTCCACCGCGAAATCGTAGGCGTTGCGAAAGCCTGCGCAAAACTGTGACATCGATTTGAGATCGGGCGACAACCGTTGGATGGTTCCGCCCGGCGCTAAGATGCCCTTGGCGTGTCCCCGCGCGTCCCAATAGCGCGGCATGAGGAAATCTTCCTGCAGGCCGCGGCTGGGGGAGTCTTTTGCGATCTCAAAATCGGGGAACGCGTGATTTCCATACATTACATATAGAAAGCCGTCCGCGCCCCAGGAGATCGCGTGCGGGGCATGTTCTCCCATACCGCCGCTCTTCGCTTTCACAACCTGCGTGACTTCGTCGGCGATATCGTCGCCGTTCTTATCGACCACGCGATAGATTCCCGGCGCTTGCGCGCCGTCTGCCTGTACAAGTAGGTCGCCCGGCGCGATGTAGCAGAGGCCCATTGCGCGCTTCACGTCCTCGCTTACCGACTTCACCTTGTCGTATTTGCCGTCGCCGTTTTCGTCGAGTAAGAGGCGCACGCCCTCGTTCTCGGTCGCCACCAATGGGCGGCCGAGATGATCGAAGGTCATATTGATCACGGAGCCGATGAGATCGTGTGACGCAACTTCTTCAACACTGAAGCCCTCGGGAAGGCGCCATTGGGCGCCCTCCACACCTAACTTCTCCGAGCGCGACGCATCGACGTCGGGCATGAGTTCACCCGGCTTGATGCGGGCTTCTTTTGACACCAGTTCTTTGATCTCGATGTCCTTGTATTGCACGAGCATGTCTGGGCCGACGTGCAGTTGCAGCGCTATGTAGCCCTTTCGCGCGCCCGCGAGGTCGTCGATCTCGCAAACCACGTTGCCGTTCAGCACCATCTTGATGTGCGCGCCTTGGCAGGTGATTTCGTACTGGTTCCAATCATCCAGTTTCGCGTAGCTGAAGATCTTCGCTTGCTCCTCGGCAGACAGCGCCTTCCAGTAGTCGAGGATGCCGCGCTTCTGCTCTTCATAGAGCAGACCGAAATACGTCTTGTCGGCGACGTCCGCCTGGTATCCCGCGGCGACGTAGCCATCGCGCATCTCGCTGCGGAATTGGATCCCGCTGTTATGGTTGCGCAGCTTCACCTTCGCCTTGAGCACGAAGTCAGAGAACTGCTTCGTTTCGTAAAACAGGAAGGTGTTCTTCTCAATCTTGACACCGTCCGTCGATCCAACGATCGCGCCATCCGCGACCTTCCACAACCGCGGGTCGCCTTTCCAGCCGGAAAGGTCCTTGCCGTTGAACAGCGGCGTGAACCCTTCCTCCGCTGCCTTGGCGCCGGGCGTAAGCGACAACACGCCGGCCACGCAGGCCACTACCACAAGCCCCAACACACACCATCGAAGTTTCATAAGAGATCTCCTGAACCTGGTTTCAGAAAGGAAATGAACGCAGCCCAATCCCGCCAAACGCGCCCCAAAATCATGGAGCGGCGAATCCAACTACTTTAGAACATGGGCGCGCGGGATTCCAGATGTGGCGTTAAGTGGCTTGGCACTACTTAGCGGAGAAACTCAGATTCCACTTGGATTGCAGGGAATTCAGCGCGCCTTCAAACCAGGAGATTTTTCCCCGGATCGCGCGCTTGCTGTGTGGTGGGATGACGCCGATGTTTACGATGCTGTGCAGGCAATCGGCGGGGTGGTGGTCGGTGACGTGGGAGGTGCGTTCCCAATAGATGCCGCAGACCCAGGTTTTATCGAGGTTGATGCGCGTGATTAGGCCGTCATCGATGGGGTCGAGCATGCGCGCTTCGTAGGGGCCGACCTTCAGCATGGTGTTCAGATCGCCGCCCGCGCGGAGGGTGTCGTACTTCACGCCGAGCGGCGTGCGCGCGCCGACGGGGTCACGTGTCGCGGGGATTGTTTGCCATTCGCCGGAGCGGAGCACATAGGTCAGGCTGGTCTTGTCAGGCTTGTCCTTTTCCGAAACGTTCCACAGGTCGTATTCGCTGAAGGCAGGCGTCTCCGCGAATTCCCTGCGCCAAGCTGCATTTGTCACGCCGCCGAGACGGAAGCACTGCTGCACGCCGTAATACTCATTGAGTCCTATGTCTTTCGTCTCGACAATCCACAGCATCTCCACGCCGTCGTCCACGGGCGCCATGTAGAACGTCCATGTCTGCGGCGCCCAGTCGGCATCGCCGATTTCAATTTCTCTCTTCAGGATGTTGGAACGCTTGGCGAAGTCTGCCTCCAACGCCGCGACAGTGCCTAACTCGACTCCAGCTTCAGTAGTGTCCTTTGGCGCTGCGCCATAGATTAGCGGCGTATGCTCGTGAAACCGGTAACCGATGCGGTTCCCGGGGTGCAGCGCGTTGGTAAAAGTCGCGTTCTGCTTTCCCTCGGGAATTACCGCCATAATCGGGGCCGTCTGGGAGGCACCCGCAGAAGAAACGATGGCCGTCGCGAAAAAGATTGCAATGCTCAATTTCCGTACCCCCAGTTCTGGTTTCTACTGTGCCGTGCTTGGCGCGGCTTTTCCAGTGGTCGCGCTTGGAATGCAAATCGGCCAACGTCGCTCGGTATTTCCCTGTATCACGAGAGATCGCCTTGACAGACCCAAAGGTTGTCTGTACAGTCTACATTGCTAATAAGCTGCGTTGTCCGTATCTTTTCGCGCGGGCAAAGTGGGCTTTGCTGGGGCTGCAAGTCAAACGAAGTTTCACATACAGGGATTCTCTGTCTGAAGTGCGGCAATCGAAATATACCTTTTCCCATGTGCTGTCTGTATGCCCTCGCCGCGCGGCTACGCATCTGCCTGTTCGCGATATCGCCGGCCGTATTCGCTGCGGAAACTGAGTCACCTGACGCCGCTCTAGGTTTCGCAGCCACGACTCCCAACACAACATCGCCTCAAACGTCCGCACCAACCGGGATGGTCTGGATCCCCGGCGGCGAGTTTTCAATGGGATCAGAAGAGTCCTGCGAATCCCTATGTGCGCAACCAGGCGTGACCCGCGACGCGCAGCCAATTCATCGCGTATACGTGGATGGTTTCTGGATGGATGCAACAGAGGTTACCAACGAAGCATTCGCGATATTCGTGCAGGCAACAAACTACGTCACTGTAGCCGAACGGGCGCCGCGCGCGGAAGACTTCCCAGGCGCACCGCCCGAAAATCTAGTTGCCGGTTCTATCGTATTCACGCCTCCGGATCGTCCTGTGCAGCTCACCAACCATTATCAATGGTGGAACTACTGCAAGGGCGCAAATTGGCGTCATCCGCTCGGCCCAGCCTCCGATCTCAAAGGGCTGCGCAATTATCCCGTCGTGCACGTCGCGTATGAAGACGCACACGCTTACGCCACGTGGGCCGGCAAACGATTACCCACGGAAGCCGAATGGGAATTTGCCGCGCGTGGAGGGGAGACTGGTCGCTTATACCCCTGGGGCGATGAATTTGCACCTGGGGGAAAACAGATGGCGAACACGTTTCAAGGCAAGTTCCCGCTAAATGACACGGGCGCCGATCGATTTGCCGGCATTGCACCTGTCGCCCAATATCCGCCTAATGCGTACGGCCTGTATGACGTGTCCGGCAACGTTTGGGAATGGTGCAGTGACTGGTATCGGCCTGATTACTACGCCACCCTTGCTGGCGCCGTCGCGCGGAATCCCGCTGGTCCGGAGTCGTCTTTCGATCCGCTCGAACCCAAGGAGAAAAAGCGCGTGCACCGCGGCGGTTCGTTTCTCTGCACAAACGAATATTGCACGCGATACATGGTAGGCACGCGCGGCAAAGGCGAAGTCAGCTCGGGGGCAAATCATCTCGGATTCAGGTGCGTAAAGTCCCCGGCAAACAAATAATCAATATCAAGCGGAGGTATTTGGAGATGCGCAGGAACTTTACTAACGTAGTAATTTCGATTGCGGCGCTCGTCGCCGCGAGCCTTTTGTTTCCAATTACCACGCACGCACAACAAAAGCCCAACATCCTTGTAATCATGGCCGACGACGTAGGCTGGTATAACACGAGTTGTTACAACAGCGGCATGCTCGGTTACCGCACGCCAAACATCGATCGCATCTCCGCGGAAGGTGCGCGATTCACGGACTGGTACGGGCAGCAAAGCTGCACCGCAGGCCGCGCCGCGTTCATCACCGGCCAGTCTCCCATTCGTACCGGCCTCACGCGCGTGGGCATGCCGGGGATGGATTTCGGCCTGCGCGCTGAAGACATCACAGTCGCCGAAGTGATGAAAAACCTCGGATACGCCACCGGGCATTTCGGCAAGAACCATGTCGGTGACCGCAACGAGTTTTTGCCGACCGTGCATGGGTTCGATGAATTTTTCGGCAGCCTCTATCATCTCAACGCGGAAGAAGAACCTGAGAACGCAGACTATCCGAAAGACCCGGGATTTCGTCAACGCTTCGGCCCGCGCGGTGTACTCAAATGCAAGGCAACCGATACCGACGATCCAACCGTCGATCCACAATACGGACGCGTAGGCAAGCAGGCCATCGAGAATACAGGGCCGCTCAACGTCGAACGCATGAAAAAGATCGACGAAGATTTCACCGCCGCCGCGCTGGACTTCATCGATCGCAAGTCCGCGGAAGGTAAACCCTGGCTCTGTTACTTCAACCCCACGCGCGTGCACATCTGGACGCATCTGAAAAAAGAGTCCGAAGGCAAAACCGGACTCGGCATGTACGCGGACGCCATGGTCGAACTCGATGGTTTCGTCGGCCAGATGCTGAAGAAACTTGACGACCTGAAGTTGACGGAAAACACTATCGTCGTCTTCACCACCGACAACGGCGCGCAGATTTGCACATGGCCGGACGGCGGAAACACACCCTTTCGAGGAGAGAAGGCAACCTGCTGGGAGGGCGGCTTCCGCGTGCCCACGCTGATTCGTTGGCCCGGTACGGTAAAGCCGGGCACGGTGGTGAACGATGTGTGCGCACATGAAGACCTCATCCCGACATTCGCCGCAGCAGCCGGAGAAACGGATCTTGTGGCGAAAGTTGCCAAGGGTTATGAGGCCGCTGGAAAGTCATTCAAAGTGCATCTGGATGGCTATAATCTGCTTCCCTACCTGAAAGGCGAAGCACCCGCTGGCCCCCGAAACGAATTTCTGTACTGGACGGACGACGGCGATCTTGCCGCGATTCGGCTAAACCGATGGAAGATGACCTTTCTTGAGCAGGAGCACAAAGGATTCGACGTGTGGAACCGCGAATACACGCGCTTACGCGTGCCTAACATCTACGACATGCGTATGGATCCCTTTGAGCGTGGAACCGAAAGTTTTTTGTATAGCAAGTGGCAAACGGAACACTTGTTCCTGCAGGTGCCTTTACAAGGCTACGTAATGAACTGGGTACAGAGTTTCAAGGATTATCCAGTTCGCCAAAAACTCACGAGCTCGAACTTGGAAGACGTTATCGCCCGGCTTACGGCGGTGCCGCCGATGGCGAGGTAAGGAGTATGAATCGCCTAAGTATCTCCGTGTTCTTTTTTGGCCTCACGGTTCTGTCGCGGGCCGAAGAAGTCCCGCCGCTTGTTCCCATTGAAGACTACACCGGAAGTTTCGCAGCGCGCTCCCGTATGACGGGCGATTGGGGCGGTGCGCGCACATCGCTTGCCGAACACGGGTTTCAATTGGAATTGAATAACACTACGATTTACTCCGCGATCGTTGACGGCGGAAAGAATTCCGATTCGGAATTTGGCGGCAACCTCGAACTCGTCCTTCGTCTCGATTCTAAACAACTGGGGCTTTGGCCCGGTGGAATGCTCTTTCTTCGCGCGGAACGGTACTACGACGAAAATATCAACGGCGATACCGGCGCCTTATTTCCGGCGAACGGCGTTGCACTTTTTCCAGAACCAAACGATAACGATCTTGCGCTTTCCCACCTGCAAATCACGCAATTCCTCTCGCCGCATTTTGGTATCTCGTTAGGAAAGATGGATACATCGACCGGTGACGTAAATGAATTTGCGCACGGCCGCGCCGACACAAAATTTCTAAATGCCGCTTTCGCATTCAATCTCGTCACTGCTGTGACCATGCCGTACGCACCCTTGGGCGCCGCGATCGTGATATTGCCCACAGGCGACCCGGAAACCATGCTGTCAATTTCTGCGGTTGACACGGACGGCACGGCGATGGAAAGCGGTTTCGACACGGCCTTTGATGGAGGTACGTCGTTCGCCGGCGAGTTTCGATTAAAAACGGATTTCTTCGGTCAACGCGGACATCAACTTGTCGGAGTCACGTGGTCCAACGATGAGTTCATCAATCTTGGCGATGCGTTCGACATATCGTTACCGCGATTGCTCGGGCGCGGACGCAATGGGCGCAACACCGAATACGACAGCCCGGCGGAAGAATTTGCAGCACGAACGCGCGCAATTATTAGAAAAGGTTTAATGATCAAGCGCTACATAAACCAGATCGATCGTGAAAACAGTTCGTGGAGTGCATACTACAATTTCGATCAATATGTCCACGCTGAGGCTGACGACCCAACGCAGGGGTTTGGCCTGTTCGGGCGTATTGGATTTGCTGACGACGACACAAACCCCATCGCGTCGTTCTTCAGTTTGGGCATCGGCGGGAAAGGCATCATCCCGGGGCGCGACAACGATCGTTTTGGTATTGGCTGGTATTACATGGACACGAGCAGCGAACTACCCGGCGATCTTGGGCTCGGCCATGAACAAGGCGTCGAAATCTTTTACAATGTCGCCGTTACCCCATGGCTACAGATAACCCCCGATATTCAAATTATCAATCCCGCGGTGGAGAAAAATGACACCACAGTTGTGCTGGGAATTCGCGGACACGTGCGCTTCTAGAGACTCGTTCAGCCTTCGTCCGCCTCAATTTGCCAAAGCAAGCCGCTTCCCATGGAAATGACGTTGCGGCCCGCGACACCGGACGACGCAGACGCGGCCATTCCACTTATCTACAGTTCGGGCCCGGCGGTGCTCGATTACATTTTCACGTCAAGAAGCAAGGAAGACGTATTCGCATGCATGCGCCGCGGCTTTGTGCGCAATGCAGGCGAACTTGGCTACGCCATTCACACGGTTGCGGAGCTCGACGGCAAGATCGTTGGCATTGGCGCTGCATTTGCGGGCGACACGACCTTGCGCTTCATGGTGCAAGGCACCGCAAACATTTTCGCGCACTACGGCCCTTTGCGTGCGCCCGGCGCAATTGCTCGTGCACTGCAAGTCGAAAAGATCGTGCGCCCGCCATCGAAGCACGAACACTGCATCGCGCACCTCGGAGTGTCACCCGAGTACCGTAGCAAAGGCATCGGCGCGCGCATCGTGGAGCATCTGTTGGAAGAAGGCCGCAGACTTAAGCGCCCTGCCGCCGTCCTCGACGTGTCGGCCGAAAATCCCCGCGCCCAGGAACTCTACGAGCGCCTCGGGTTTTCCGTCACGCGCGAGAACGCGTCCACTCTACGAAACCAACACGCGGCAGTACCCAGTCATCGCCGCATGGAACTGCGCCTTTAGAGCGTTTCAAGATTCAATTCACCACGTGCTCGTGCTCCTGCTCGTCATCGTACTCGATTTTTCGAGTATCGAGTGCGAGTACGATGACGACTCACGAGCACGAGCACGAGCACGAAAATAGTGGTGTATACAAAATAGAACTGCTTTGGTTTCGCGTGTGTGTCAGAGCGCCTCATCTGTTGTCCCGTCATGAATTCCTCAACTACCTAAATTCATTCGGAAACGCCAGCTATTTGCCCTGCCCAGGATTCGGCGGGAACTCGATGTCCAACGTAGCCGTTTCGTTTTCAGTAACAGTTACGGCACCGGTAGTAAAACGCAGTTCCTGCGCACTCATGACGCCGTGCGCGCCAGCCAGCGCGAATACCGTGTATTTGCCCGGATCGAGGCCGCGCACCTGGAACGTTTGGTTGTCTTCAACCGGCACGGTGCTCGCGGCGCTGCGTTGAAGTTCGCTGAGGAATTCGTCTGTAATTTGCGCGGGCATTTCGGTATCGCCAGACACAAAAACGAGCGCGCCTTTCTCACCTTCTTCGAGTCCCTCTACCGTGCCCGCAACACTGATCGGCCGTTCGACGCCGCCCGCGAGATCGAAATTCAGTTCGACCGTGTTCGAACCGTCCAACTGGACGACCGCATGTTGCACGCGCCAAGATGCTACATCGCGCGCATTGGCCCCCGAACCGCCCAACGCGATGATGGTATATGTGCCAGCGTCAAGCCCTTCGAGGCGGTAGTCTGTGCTGTCGATCGATACTTGATCGCGTGCGGCGAGTTGATCGCGCAAACTGAACCACCATACAACGTTCATCTGCGCGGGAACGGCGGTATGATCGAGCACTGCGACCACCTGTACACGGTCGCCGCTGACCAAACCCGCGACTGCGCCGGTCACGCTGCTCCCTCCTGAGATGTCGAAGTCACACCGCGTAATCGTTCCGGCGTTGACTGCGACATTTGCCCGGCGCATTCGGTGCGCCCCGGACGCGGCTGTCGCGGTGACGAGGACTTGCGCCGCTCCCGACGGTATTCCGATGACACTGTAGTGCCCTGTGGAATCCGCGTCGGCCAGGTGATTTTCTGTACCACCTTCGGCGGGCAATGAAGTGACGCGGACGTTCGCATCTTCGGGAACCATACCATCGCACGTGATCTGCCCCGCGACACCGCCGCCTCCCGCGAAATCGATGTCCAGCCGCGTCGTCGCGCCGTCGCGGATCGTTTCCTGTCGCTGCACGCGATGCACGCCCTCCGTGTCGTCGGCGAACATCGCGTACGCGGTGATCTCGCCGGCGGGAAGTTTTTGTAACGAAAACTTGCCGTCGGCGCTGGTTCGCACTGCGTACTGCGTTCCCGCGCCGTACATAATCATCACCATTTGGCCTGGCAAGGGTTTGCCCGAAAGCGTAACGCGGCCCTCGAGCGCGCCGGTCGCGGCGGCGCTGTCCGCTGGTTCTGCCGCCGGTGTCAACATAGTACCGATGCGTTCCGTGAGCGACGGTCCCGCGGGAGCCGGGACGTACGGCGGTGCTTCGACTGGTGCCTGCGCCGGCGCTGCGGCTTCGGGCGTTCGAGCTAATTGGACCCGTTCCGCGTTTACACGCTCGATGTATTTCTCACCCGCCCGCGAACGGACCCAGTAGAATGTACCTCCGGCGAGGAGTATGACTACGAAGGCCGCTACGATACTCTTCTTCATTGCGATCACCGCTCCTGCAATTACTGCTGTGTTCCACGCCGCGGGCGCCGCTGCCGGTATGGCAGCCGTTCCGCCTGCAAGCGCCATGCGCCCAAGGCTCTCCACCAAGGTCATCGGCATTGCCTCGATGCGTATGGCAACACCGAGTGCCGCTGAAGTCACTACGACGCCACGGCGCGTCAGATGCTCACGCACCTGTTTGATACCAAGCGCAATGCGGCTCGAGATCGTCCGCCGCGGAACGCCGAGCCGCTTCGCAATCTGGCGATGGTTTTGCCCCTCGAGAAAGTGCAACACCACCGGCTCGCGCAGCAGATCGGGCAGACTCGCAATCGCGTCGTCCACGAAGCCCTGCACGTCGTCCCAATCGTGTATTGCGCTGTCAGGCTGCGCTGTTTCTGCATACTCCGTGTCCCGGCGCAGCCGACGGGCTTCGCACTTGCGCCAATCCAGTGCGCGGCGCGTAGCGACCGTGTGGAGCCATCCCCCGAGCGAAGTCCACGCTTGCTTGCCGCCAGGGACGCCTTGCGCCAATCGCGCGAAGCATTCCTGCGTCAGTTCCTGCGCGTCGGCAGCATTGCCGAGTACTCGAATGCAGGTGCTGAACACCATCGCGGAATGGCGCGAAACGATTTCGGCAAAGGCTTCCGCGTCGCGCTGGTTTGTCCAACGATCGAGTAGCGCATGATCCGATACAGACATGGTTCTATCTCTACTTTCGACACGGGCCCACAATTGGGCGAAACTTCAGCATAGCAACAAGGAATCCCCTGTGGTGTGCGCAAAGGAGCCGCCAGTTTTATGGGCTGCGCCGGTTGTGTACAATGCTCGCTTGGGCATGCCACGCCGCCGAGGGGCGGATTTCGATCGCGGCGCGGCAGACTTCTCCAAATATTGTGCATCGCATCAATCGCGCGGCGCATCGCGCCTGCGTGTAGGGAGGTCAGAGTGAAAACGCACACACCAAGTAAAGGCATGTCGCGCCGCCAATTCATCAAGGCGGGGGCCGCGGCAGCAGTCCTGCCAAACATCATCGCAACGAAGGCCTGGGGCGCGGAAAACCGTGCAGCGCCGAGCAACCGCATCACTGTCGGTGTAATCGGCACGGGTGGCCGTGGGCGCGACGACATGCGCGCGTTCATGGCGCTGCCGGACGTGCAGATCGTCGCCGTGAGCGATTGCTTTGCCGACCGCCGCAAGGCCGGCCAGGCAATGGTCAACCAGCGCTACGGCAACCAGGACTGCAAAGAATACCTCGACATGCACGAGCTGCTCGCGCGCGAGGACATCGACACCGTGCTGGTGGCCACCGGCGACAACGGCCACTCGCATACGGCCATCACCGCCGCGCGCGCCGGCAAAGACATCTACTGTGAAAAACCAATGAGCGTGTGCATCAACGAATCGCGCGGCGTGGCCGACACCATGAAACGCCTCGGCCGCATCTTCCAATGCGGCACACAACGCCGTAGCCTCGGCAACTTCCGCTACGCCTGTCATCTCGCGCAGAGCGGCATGCTCGGCGAATTGAAAGAGCTGCACGCGGAAGAAGCTGCGTTCTGTGGAGCGTTCAACTATGAAGTGCTCCCTGAAGAACCAGAACCTTCAAAAGATGTGTTCGACTGGAACGCATGGCTCGGGCCCGCGCAGTGGCGTCCGTATAACAAGAAGTATCCGGAACGCGGCTACTGGCTCGATCACATCGATTTCAGCGGCGCATCGATCTGCGAGTGGGGGAGTCACACCGTTGACCTTTGCCAGTGGGCGAACAACGCCGACCACACCGGTCCAATCGAATACTACAAGGAAGGCGACTGGTACTGCGCCAACTACGCGAACGGCGCAAAGCTAATCATCCGCCAGGGCCTCCGCTTCGGTTCCTGTCCCGTAAAATTTGTCGGCACCGAAGGCTGGGTCGAGACCGGTGACTCCGGTCAGATCGAAACCTATCCGAAATCGCTCCTCGGTAATCGCGGCTTCGAAGGCGGCTACCCGCAGGACAACCACGTGAAAGCATTCATTGATGGCGTGAAATCGCGTCAGGAATGCATCTCCAACGCGGAAGTCGCGCACCGCTCGATCTCCGCGTGCCACGTCGCAAACATCTGCAAACGTCTTGGCCGCCCAATAAAATGGGATCCGGTGAAGGAAGTGTGCATCGGTGATGACGAGGCCAACCGGCTCACGGCGCGGGCATACCGCGAACCGTGGTACCTATAGGAGTTGGCGCAATGACGAACACGACACGAAAGGCATTCACCATGCAACACATGGTCCGATATATGTTCGCAATCACAGTGGCGTTCGCAGTCGCCGCCGGCGCCTTCGCGCAAAACGCCGCGAAAGGCGTCGCCACGCCCAGCTCCGCAACGGAAGACGAGTGCATCGCCGCGCTGAAAGGCGATGGAGATTGGAAAGCGAAATACGACGCCTGCACGCGCCTGCGCCAGGTAGGCACTGAGAAATCCATTCCTGCGTTGGCTTCACTGTTAAAAGACGAAAAACTTTCGCACATGGCGCGCTACGCGCTAGAAAACATGCAGTACCCCGCGGCGACCGATGCACTACGCAAAGGTCTTGGCAAGACCAAGGGGCACCAGAAGCTCGGCGTGATCACTTCGCTCGGCGAGAAACGAGACGTTAAATCGACGAAAGCGATTGCAAAATCGCTGAAGGACAAAGATGTGGACGTCGCGCGCGCAGCGGCGGGCGCGTTGGGTCGTATCGGCACCGTCGGATCGAACGCGATCCTCGCCGCGTTTGCGAAGTCCGCACCTGCCGAACTAAGAGACGCCGTCGCCGAGGCCCAACTCACCGGCGCGGAAATGCTCGTCAAGGACAACAAAGGCAATCTCGCCGTGCCGTTCCTCACCGCGCTGACAACAGACGAGCGCGAGTACGTTCGCCTAGGTGCCTTGCGCGGTCTTGCCGCTGCTGCGCCCCAAGATGCTGTCGCGTTGGTTTCGAAAACACTCACCGGCAGCGATCCCGTCGCCGCGAATTTCGCCGCGCAGATCGTCGCGGAGTATCCCGGTGGTGACATGACGAAGCCCTTTGCGGCCGCGTTCCCGTCGTTGCCACCAGCTGCGCAAGCGTTGCTCGTACGCGGCCTTGGCGATCGCAAAGACGCCGGCGGGCGCGAAGTTGTTGTCACCGCGCTCGGCAGCAACGACAAAGCCGTGAAACTCGCCGCAGCAACTGCGCTCGGTAACGTTGGCAATGAGGCCGACGTGCCCGCGCTGTCCGCACTCATCGCATCCGGCGACGCTGAACTCGCCGCAGCCGCGCGCACCGCGCTCGCAAACGTAGACAACAAGAGCTTCGACGAAGCCATCGCCACCGCCGTCGGTACCAGCAGCGGCGCGGGCAAGGCAGTTCTCGTCGAGTTGCTTTCCGATCGCATGGCTCCGAAAGCCGCCGCAACCGCGCTCGCTTCATTGAGCGATAGCGATGCCGCAGTCCGCATCGCGGCGCTACGTTCACTGACAAAACTTGGCGGTCCCGCCGAAGCACCCGCGGTCGTCGCCGCGCTGAAGAGCACAGCCGATGACACAGAACGAAGCGAAGCGGCAAACGCGCTGAATGCAATCGCCGCTATACACAAGGACGCGATATTGCCCGCCGTGCTCGATGGCCTCAAAGGCGCAAGCACGCCCGCGCGCCTCGCGCTTCTACGCAATCTCGGCGTAATTAGCAGCTCGCAAGCGCTTGAACCGGTGCTCGCTGCGATGCGCGACAGGGACGCAGAAGTCAGCGGCGGCGCAGTGCGCGTGCTCGCGGAGTGGAAGTCCGCGGATGCGGCACCGCACCTGCTCAAACTTGCGCAAGGCAAAAACGCGGCACAGAAAGACCTCGCGCTGCGTGGTTACGTGCGCCTCGCACAAGCGGAAGCAAACGCGGAAGTAAAAGCGCAGATGCTCGCCAGCGCGATGGGTGTCGCGAAAGCAAAAGAAGAAAAGTGGCTCGTGCTGCCCGCGTACGGCACGCTCGCAACCAAACAATCGCTCGACTCGCTCACGGCGATGCTCGACGACGCGTCGATCAAGAACGAAGCGGGCAACGCGCTCATTACAGCGGCGGCAGCATTCGCGAAAGCTGATGCCGCGAATAAGCCGACGGCAGCAGCAGCAGTGCAAGCGGTACTCGCAAAGTGCGATGACGCAAACCTGAAAGAGCGCGCGCAGAAGACCCTTGATTCTCTAAAGTAGCTTGAAGCGTTTCACGCAATGGCACAGCCGGACGGGTTGAAACAGCCCGTCCGGCTTTTTCATATTTAGCCCTGTTCGCGTTCCAGATACAAAGGATTTTCAATTGAACACAATCTTCATTAGCAGGATTGCACCCTTCGTATTGTTGCTACAATGCGTTTTATCGGTGTTTGCGGAGCCCGTGGCCAACTCGCCCGTTTCGACCGACGATGTCGCCAGGGAAATCGAACGCGTGCTGCCGAAGGAACAACCGTTTGATTACCACAAGGCTTTGTCCACGGATCCGATCCATAAGGCGCGGCGCAGCCCCGATGCAACACGACGCGAAAACGAAATCGAACTGACAGCCCAAGGCTGGCGTATCGTCTGGAACCAAGGACGCACTGCATTGCTCCACGTCGCCGTGAACGACTTCGCCGATTACTTGAAGATCTCAATGACCGTGGACGCTGCGATCGACGGACGTGATTCACTCTCCGATTGGCAGACGCTGCAGCAGTGCGTCATTGTAGGAACACGCGACGACCTGCCCGGATGCGGCGCAACACTGAAAAGCCCAAAGGACTACGAAATCGTTGTCACGGACAAGCAGGTGGTGGTTTGCGGATACGACGAACGCGGCGCGGCCTTCGGTCTCTACAATCTTGAAGCGCGAATGAATCTGCGCGAAGCGCCCTTCCTGCCCTCCAAGCTCCGCACCGTGCGACACAGCCTCTACGATTCGCGCATGGTGCAATCGTGGATGGGATGGATGGAATTTCCCGACGCGGTGCTCGCGCATATGGCGCACGATGGGTTTGACGCGATCTTTGCCTCGGTCTACGCAAACCCAAACAACGACCGCACCACGGCCGAGAATTCGACAGACTTCTACGCGCGCCTCATGCACCGAATGCGGCACCAGGACCCCGCGCGCATGCACGACCTGATCGCGCGCGCCGCGCGCTTCGGCATCAAGGTCTACACGCCAATCATCTTCCAATACACCGGCACTCCCGAAAGCGAAGACGATCTGCGCCGCCTTGTGCGCGAAATCGTTACCGAATTTCCCGACATACACGGCTACGTTCTGCTTACCGAAGGTTTCTGGTATCAGAAGTGGGGCGGCGGACACGGCGCGAGCGTCGAGTACATACAGGACTGGGCACGCAATTGGGCGCACGCCGTCGCCATCGTCGCCGAGGAGTGCCACAAAACCAACCCTGCTATCGAAATTCTTCCTTGGGAGTACAACATCGATTTTCGTCCTCAAAACGTCGAAACCAAGCGCTTCTTCATCCGCCAACTTCCGGAATCCACCATCCCGCTGCTGACGTGGGAGAACGGCAAGAGTTTCGAAATCGACGGAATGCAGGGCTACCTGCGCGACTACGCGATCAATCAGGTTGGCCCTGCGGAAGTAACCGAGGCGCAATTCGCAGAGGCGCGCAAGCGCGGCATGAAAGTCTATTCCAACGCGCAAACCTTCGTCTGCGGCGCGCAGTTGCAGACCGTGCCGTACCATCCCTTCCCCTATCAATGGCACTCGCGCTATATGGCGATGGACAAACTCGGCGTAAACGGCACGCTTGAAAGTTGGTCCACTGCCTATACGCCAAACTTCATGACCGAGTTTCGCGCGTGGTACTGCTGGAGCGATGCGCCACCGCCGGACGAATTGCTGACGGCCATCGCCACACGCGACTTTGGTGCCGGGAATGCTGGCGACGTCGTGAAGGCGTGGCGCTTGTTCAGTGAAGCCATTCGCACATTGCCGGATACCGGACCCTACATGGGCACCGGCAACGCAACGGGAAACCCGCTGTTCTTTGATCCGCCTCCCGCGCGCACGGCCACGTTTATGCACTCATGGATGGACCAGGATTACTGGATGGGGTATCTCGGCGCGGAGATTAATCCGTATTGGCCCTTCACCGTATCGCGCATGGTCTTCATTCCCGACTTCACGAATGCCTCGAACCGCGCCGAGTCCTACGCGCGCAGCGTGTCCGGGGTAGAAGCGGCGGCGGATGTCCGCGTGCTGCCTGCATTCCTGAAGTACCTGCGCACGACAACCGATAAGCTCGGCGAAGGGCTCGCACTATATCGCGCCGCGGCCCTGCGCAGCCCTGAAGCGAAGCGCGCTCGCGCGCTGCGCGAAGTAATCGTGGCCGAGCAGATCGAACGAATGCTCCTGAGCAACCATGCAATACTCGAGTTCGAAAATCTGCGCCTCCAACTACACGCGGAAATGGATGCCAACAAAGCAAGCGCGCATCTCGATCGCCTGGACACTATCGTCACCGAGGAAATCGCCCGCACCGAGCGATCGCTGCTCGCCGTCGAACGCGATTCCCGGCTGGGCTTCCAATTTGAAACCGACTACGTATTCACTCCGTACTCGCTCCGCGAAAAACTTGAAGTCTTGCACGACACACGCGACCGGCAACTACGAGAGTATCGCGCCAAGCTTACCGCAGCCCCATGACCCTTTCCGGACACATTTGCAATCCGGCGCGCGCATTCGGATGATACCCCTTCCTCTATGCGGGTATAGGGCGGGAGAATAACGACCATGAGCGACTACGACGGGCGTCCCTCGTTTGCCAGGAATCCCAACTACAAGTGGTACGTGGTTGGCATGCTCTGGTTCATGGCCTTCTTCAACTACGCCGACCGCCAGGCGCTCGCCTCGGTCCTGCCGCTGATCGAAAAGGAATTCTCGCTCAACAAAGAACAGCAAGGCTATATCGTTGCCGCTTTCGCCTGGGTCTATGGAATGGGCGCGCCCTTTGCCGGCTACGTAGTCGATCGCGTGAAACGCAAGACCGCAATCCTTGCCGGCCTTCATGCGTGGAGCATCATCTGCATGGCGACCGCGCTGTCTACAAAGTTTCCGCACCTCGTGTTCTTCCGCGCGGCCGAAGGCCTCGGCGAAACTTTCTACTTCCCCGCGTCGATGTCGCTCGTAAGCGATTACCACGGCAAGAAAACGCGCTCGCGCGCGATGGGACTACACCAAACCAGTGTATACGCCGGTACAATCGGCGGCGGGTTCTTTGCAGGCATGATCGGACAATACTGGGGTTGGCGGCACTCCTTCGTCATATTCGGCGCATTGGGCGTAATTCTCGGATTCATACTGCATAAGCTTGTCGTGGAACCGGAGCGCGGCGCGGCCGACTACGAAGACACCGGCATTAAGACCAAGTCCGTTGCAAAGGGAATGTCCGTTGCGGAAACCGCGCAACTCATTTTCACTACGCCCACTACTTTGTTTCTGCTCGGCGCATTCCTTTGCGCAAACTTCGTAGCCGCGGTCATGCTTTCGTGGATGCCGTCTTTCCTGCACTCAAAATTCAATCTCAGCTTGACAGGCGCCGGTTTCACCGCGGTGTTCTACCTTCAAGTCGCGAGCATGTGCGCCGCGCCGCTGGGCGGTTGGCTTGCGGACACCTTGCGCGGAAAATTCTTTGGCGGGCGCATGTTTGTGCAGGCGATCGGCGTGTTTTGCGGGGCACCCTTTGTTTACCTCTGTGGTACTACTACGGACCTAAAAATCCTGGTGGTCGTACTGGCGTGCTGGGGTTTCTGCAAAGGCCTGTACGACGCAAATATCTTCGCTTCCATTTACGACGTTATCCCTGCAAACGCACGGGGTACTGCGGCGGGCCTCATGAACTGCATCGGTTGGCTCGCCGGCGCAGGCACTGCCCCAATCATCATTGGCCGCATCGCCGACCGCCACGATCTCGGCTATGCAATTGCCATCACGTCGGTCGTATACGTATTGGCGGGAATCGTCCTAATCCTTGGCGCACTGTTCTTCATCCGGCGGGATTCCGAGAAGATTCATGCGCGACTGGCTGCCACTGTCGATTAACAGGACGGTTATTCAACTTTCGCCGCGCGTTTGCCATTAAATTCGCGCCACGTCAGCACGGCCAGCGTCACCGCCGTCAGCGGTACAACAAAATACGCCATTGAGGTCTTGAATGCAGGAGGCACGCCTTCTGCACGCGACTGCATGACCAGGAACACGGTGTAGACGATGTAATACGCGAAAAACATTCCGCCTTCCCAGCGGCTGATTGACATCCCCGTAAAAAAGATTGGAAAGCACGCTACCGAGATTGCGATCATGATCGGAATATCGAATGCCATCGCCTGCTCGGACACGTTGATTGGTTTGACCAGCGCCGTGCACCCCAATACTGACAACACATTGAAAATGTTGCTGCCCACCACGTTGCCGATGGCAATATCGCGATCGCCGCGAATGGTCGCCACAATCGAAGTCGCGACTTCAGGCAACGACGTGCCCACTGCTACAATCGTGAGCCCGATTACCAGTTCGCTGACGCCAAAAGATTGTGCAAGCGTCACCGCCGCGTTCACGAACATCCGCGCCCCATATACAAGCATGACCAGTCCGGCGGCCAGTACGATTGCATTGACGGCAAAGTAGCGGGCGTTGATTTCCTTTGGTGCCGCGTATTCCTCCGCGAATTCCTCTTGCGCCCTCTTGCTCTCTTGCCGGCTCTTGCGAATGATGAAAACGTTATACGCGACAAGTCCGCCAACGAGTATCGCGCCATCGACACGCCCGAGTACGCCGTTGTACCCCAGCACGGGCACCATCAGCGCCGTCACGATCATAAGCGGCACATCGAGGCGGATAAGTTGCACGTGCACTTTGAGCGGATAGATCATTCCGCACACGCCCAGAATCAATAACACATTGCAGATATTGCTCCCAACAACATTCCCGAGCGCGATGTCCGGCTGCCCCGCCCATGCCGATTTCACGCTCACCGCCAACTCCGGCGTGCTCGTTCCGTACGCAACAATCGTCAACCCGATCACCAAAGGCGAAATGCCCGCAGCCGCCGCGAGCTTTGACGATCCGCGAACGAGAAACTCCGCGCCAATCGTCAGTATCGTCAATCCAACTGCAAGACTCAGCACTACTCCAGCCGTCACTCGACTACATCTCCTTACTAGCCGGCAACCCGGCGATTAACATCTCGCGCACGCCCCCGAAATTCGCGCCACGTCAACACAGCCAGCGTCACCGCCGTCAACGGCACGACGAAATACGCCATTGCCGTCTTAAATGCATCCGGCGCGCCCTCTACGCGCGACTGCATCACCAGGAATGCGGTGTACACGACATAGTATCCAAGGAACAAACCACCTTCCCAACGGCTGATTGACATCCCCGTGAAAAAGATAGGGAAGCAAGCCACCGAGATCGCGATCATAACGGGAATGTCGAAAGCCATTGCCTGCTCGGAAACATGGATCGGGTTGACCAGCGCGGTACAGCCCAAGACCGAAAGTACGTTGAATATGTTGCTGCCCACAACATTGCCAATCGCTATATCCCGCTCGCCGCGGATCGTCGCGACGATCGATGTTGCCACTTCCGGCAGCGAGGTCCCTGCCGCCACTATGGTCAGTCCGATCACCAGCTCACTGACGCCGAATGTCTGCGCGAGCGTCACCGCGCCGTTCACGAACAACCGCG
>JADLHJ010000032.1 GCA_020848835.1 Candidatus Hydrogenedentota bacterium | reverse complement strand
TTTGGTGTGGTACCGCGACGTGCCCGGCGCCTCCGTACATTCGAGAATCACCTGCACGACGTTGCCCTTAGCCTTCGCCATGATACCTGCTCCTTACCTAACACGTGTTACCGGCACGACATAGCGCACCGAGTCGAAATTGCTCCCGGAAAAGACTGCATATCATGCCTTTTGGCGGCGGCCCCTGTCAAATAAAACGCCGGTAAAGGCATAGTCCCGGACGTCTTCGGCGCGCGTTTGTCCAAGGCCGGGGAATTGACGCAGAATGTGACGAGAATTCAATAAGGAAACGTCGCCATGCCCAGACTGTTCAGCTCAATTATCGCCCTGTTTTGCATACTCGGTTGCGCCACAGCGGAAAAGCCCGCGCCCGCCACGGCGGAAACGAAGCCTGCGGCCAAGGCGGAGTCGGGCGCGAAGGCGCTCGCCCCAAAAGACAAAGTGCCCGGCTTCTCCATGACGCATAATCTGAAGAAGGACGGCGCGCCAAACGGCGAGACTTTCGTCACGGAGCAGGAATGGCGCGTGGCGGAGTACATCGGCTCCGGCGCGGTTTCGGTCGAGGGCGACATGTGCGTGCTGGGCGAGGGCAACGACATGACCGGGATCGTGTGGAAGGGCGCGCTGCCATCGATGAACTACGAAGTTACGCTCCAGGCGCAGCGCGTGGACGGTAGCGACTTCTTCTGCGGCTTGACCTTCCTTTACGGTAAAGACCCGTGCTCGCTCGTTGTTGGCGGCTGGGGCGGCCGCTTGGTGGGCATTTCGTCGTTGGACTGGCTCGACGCATCGGAGAACGGCACGGCGAAATGGCGCGACTTCGAGAACGGCAAATGGTATTCGATCAAGCTGCGTGTCACGCCGGAGCGGATTGAAGCATGGATTGATGGCGAGCAGTTGGTGGACGTAGACACGAAAGACCGCGGAATCGGTATCCGCTTTGAAATGGAGCCTGTACGTCCTCTCGGCATCGCGACTTGGCGCACCAAGGGGGCGGTAAAGGATATTCGGATTCGGGCGTTTGAGGCGGGGAAAGCTTAAATCCCGCTAAATCTTTTCCGCCGATTCCACCGTCTGCGCGATCAGCGTGGCAATGGTCATTGGCCCAACGCCGCCGGGGACGGGCGTGTAAGCGCTGGCGCGATCGATGATGGCGGCGAGTTCGATGTCGCCTACGCCGCCGGGGTGGTAGCCGGCATCGACTACCACTGCGCCATCTTTAATCCACGAGCCTATGATGAATTGCGGAATGCCGACCGCGCCAACGACGATGTCTGCGCGGCGGACGATATCTTCGAGACCCTTCGTTCGCGAGTGGCATATCGTGACGGTTGCGTCGGCGTTGAGCAGCATGAGCGCCATGGGCTTGCCGAGGATTGGGCTGCGGCCGACGACTACGGCGTCTTTTCCCGCCAGCGGTATCTTGTAATGCGTGAGCAGGCGCATGATTCCCGCGGGCGTGGCGGAACCGTAGGCAGGCTCTTTCATCGCCATGCGGCCAAAACCCAAGCAGGTGACGCCGTCCACGTCTTTTTCGATGGCGATGCGATCGAAGCAGGCCCGCTCATCGATCTGCTTTGGCACGGGGTGCTGCAAAAGGATTCCGCTAACCTGTGGGTCGTCGTTTAATGCATCTATCGCTGCGAGAAGTTGTTCCGTAGTGGTTTCTTCCGGCAGCGTGACTTTGCGCGATTGCAAGCCGACGCGTTCGCAGGCGTTCCCCTTCATGCGCACGTAGGTCGCTGAAGCGGGATCGTTGCCCACAAGAATCGTCGCTAGCGCGGGCGCTTCTCCCCCACGCTTTTCTTTGATCACCGCGACGCGTTGCGCGAGTTCGACTTCGAGTTGTTTGGAAAGTGCCTTTCCATCGAGTACCAATGCGGACATGTTTTCCCCCAGAGTCGTGGAATCATTCAAAGCACCGGAAATACGATAGCGGTAATGATAGTTTGGCTCAAATTGCTCGCGGTCTACGAAATATTGCTATTGCTTTGATCGCTTTTAATTGAAGGCTTACTCTTATTCAGCAGAAGGAGAAAGGATTAGGATCAAGAACGGGCGTAAAATGTTTCCGCAAAGGCAGCCGTGAAGCGCATACTCCTGACAGCAATTGGCATCCCAATGATCGGGGTTTTCATACCGAATGCGCTAATTTATTTCGGGTATGTTGCGCGCGGATACGTGCATGGCCTTGACTACTTTTGGCTGGCGCTTCCGTTATTTCCGTCAGCTATCGGTTTTGCGTTGTGCGTTGGACTTTGGTGGAAATCGCGGTTTAATCGTGTCGTGACTGGAATCGCGTGGAGCCTGGCCTGCGTTTCATCGGCGTTTTGTATCTTTCAAGGATATATGCTGACATCCGATTTCGACGGAATCGCACACGACGGCACTACGCACTGGGGCATGCTGCAAATCCCTGTCGTTATACTTTGGCTGCCTGCAATGTTTGCCGCCGCACTTGTAGGTGCAGTGGCCGTATATGCCGTGAACTATGCAAAGTTGAGGTAAGCCGTGCTATTTCATTTTTTGGTTTCGTTGTTCATTGTCGCAGCTTCCGGTGACCCGATAAACGAATCGCTTGGGCCAGGGGATGATAATTTCATATCCCGGCAATCCGCGGCGCTGCTTGTAGAAGTTGCCGGAACCTTGGACAAAGTCCGGCCGGCGATTCTTGAGCCACGCGAGCGAGCGCTGGCATTACGCCTGCTTGATGCCGTGCTGCACGACACACACGCGCCCAATCGCGAGGCAGTACAGCACTTCTATCACGCGCGAATCGAAGCTGCGGTGAAGCAGATTGAGGAATCGCGGGTCGCGGAGGGCATGCGCATCTGGAAGTTGTACAACCACGGTTTCGTGGTGCGCACGCCGTCGATCACGATTGCATTCGATTTATACCGAGGTCCGGCGAAATTCCGTTGGGATGGACCTGATGAGCGAAAGGTCGTGGACTCCCCCGGTTTTCCGTTATCGGACGCTCTGGCCCAACGAATCGCCGCGCAGTGCGACGCGTTGTTCATCAGCCACGAACACCGCGATCATGCGGACCCGGTTTTCGCGGAGGCGTTCCTGAAGCTGGGGAAGCCCGTCGTTGCGCCGGAGTCCGTGCTCCAAGACACGCCGCAGCATGCGCGCATAACGCATATGAAGCGCGAAGCGCACACGGTGCAGACGCTGCCGATTCAGGGCGGCAAGATAAATTTACAGGTCGTCATCTATCCGGGGCAGCAATACCAGGGCAAGGGCGTGCCGAACAATGTGACGCTTGTCATTTCGCCGGAGGGATATACCTTCGCGCACAACGGCGATCAGATCAACGATCCGTATCCGGAGTATCAAGAAGACTTCAAGTGGATTGACGCCGTGAAAAACCACCACCGCGTGGACGTGCTGATGACGAATTGCTGGTCGAACGATTTGCTGCGCATGGTGCGCGGGTTTAACCCGCAGTTGGTCGTGCCGGGGCACGAAAATGAACTCGGCCATCAGATGAACGATCGCGTGCCCTTCTGGGGCGATGAAGAATATCTGCAACTCAACTTGTCGGAAGTGAAGGCGGAATTTCCCACGCTGAGAATGACGTGGGGTGAATCGTTTCATTTTGTTCCAAAGCGGGAGGCGCGATGATTCAATCGCTGCCGTTGCCGATTTTTATGTTCATGCTCGCGTTTCCATTGGCGATGACGGGCATCTGTGTGTACGCAGGAATCTTCGCGCGACAGCGTGCGGCGCTTGTGAAAGATGTGATGACTTCGCAGATTCGCACGGCAAAACCCGGCTACGTGGAGTTCTCGGGGAAAGTCGAAGCGGTGGAACAGCGCACGCTTACCGCGCCGCTTACGCGGTCGCCGTGCTGCTGGTACCACGTCCGCGTTGAAAAGTTTGAGAAGCGTTCGGGAAATAAATCGGCGGACTGGACCACGGTGCGCGACGAATCGAGCGAAGCGCCGTTCTTCGTGCGCGACGCGACGGGCCTCTGCGCGGTCGATCCGCACGGCGCGGAGGTGACGCCGACGGATAAGAGCCTCTGGTATGGCGCGACGGAGGAGCCGGAAGATCGCGATCCGCCGCGCGTGGGCCCGATGGAATCCGCGAAGGGCTGGGTGGAAATTTCCGGCGGTCCAAACTCGAAGTACCGATACAGCGAGGAGCGCATCTACGATGGAGATCGTCTTTTTGTTCTGGGCGTATTTTCAAACACGCCGCTAGAACCGGAAGGGGATGAAGATGAAGATGTCGCTCTCGACGGCGAGGACTTCGAGGCAGAACCCGAGGCGCCGGAAGAGGAAGACGCGGAGTTGGAAATTATAGATAGACTCAGTGCGGCGGCGAAGCGCCTCACGCCGAACCGCATTGCGCGCGGGTCGCGCAAGCAACCGCTGATACTTTCAACTACAGAACAGCAAGTACACATTGACATGATGGCCAAAGGCGGCCTGGCTGCCTTTTTTGTCGCGTTGTTCCCGCTGGCGCTCGTAATTTTGCTGTTATGGGCCAGGTTTGGTTAAATACTCGCCTTGTGAGTTCTTGTCTCCCGCCTGATTTATTAGGAGTCGCCGATTATGTTCCTTCCCAACCGGACCTTTATTTCATGTGTCGTGCTGGCGGTGCTCTGTTTTGTGCCCGCGTTTGCCGATGCGCCCAAGGCAATCGCGAAGACTGCGCTTGACGACTATGTCGCGAAGCCGGATCCTGCATTCAGCTACGATTCGAAACCCGCGCGCGAGGACGTGAAAGACAATTATACCGCGCGTACGTATCACATGACATCGCAGGAATGGCTCGACGCATCCAAAGTCGATCGCACGAAGTGGGAACACTGGGTGATCGTCGTGGAGCCGAAAGAAGTCGAATACAAAGATCACGCACTGCTCTTTATCAACGGAGGCAGTAACCGTGGTGGAGACGCGCCCGCTGCAGACGGGGCGCTGCCGCAGGTCGCGGTGATGACGAAGTCGATCCTCGTGGATGTGAAGCAGATTCCGAACCAGCCGCTGCACTTTCCTGACGAGCAAATGGAGAAGTACAAAGAACCGGGGCGCAGCGAAGACGAGATGATCACCTATGCGTGGGACAAGTTCCTCGTAACGCAAGATCCGTTGTGGCTGCCGCGCTTGCCGATGACGAAGGCCGTCGTGCGCGCGATGGACCTGGTGCAGAAGGAATATCCTGATGTGAAGCATTTCTTTATCTGCGGCGGATCGAAGCGCGGTTGGACGACGTGGACGACGGCGATCGTGGATCCGCGCGTATCGGCGATCGCGCCCGCGGTGATTGACGTGCTCAACGTGACGAAGTCGCTCGACAATCATTTTGCTTCGTACGGTTTCTGGGCGCCGGCGGTGGGCGATTATGACGAGATGAAGATCATGGACCGCATGCACACACCGGAGTTCGAGGCGTTGCGCAAGGTAGTCGATCCGTATTGCTACATCGATCGCCTGACGATGCCGAAGTACATCATGAATAGCGCGGGCGATCAGTTCTTCCCGGCGGATGGTTGGAAGTTTTATTTTGACGATCTCAAAGGCGAGAAGTACCTGCGGTACTACCCAAATACGGATCATGGGCTCAATCCTGAGGCGTACATGAACATGGCGTCGTTCTACACCGCCGTGCGCACGAACACGCCGCGCCCGAAGTTTACGTGGAAGAAGAACGACGATGGTTCGCTGGAAGTGACTTGCGAAACCAAGCCGACGAAGGTTTTGTTGTGGCAGGCTACCAACGCTGAAGGCCGCGACTTCCGCATGGAAAAGATCGGAAAGGCGTACACCAGCGCGCCGGTGACCGAGACTGCACCGGGGGTGTATCGCACGGACATCAAGGCGCCGGAAAAGGGATGGACGGCGTTTTTCCTTGAAATGGAATTCCCGAATCCGGTTAGCAAGCTGCCGTTTAAGTTCACGACTGGCGTGAGCATCTTGCCGGATGTGTACCCGTTTACGCCGCCACCGGGAACAGGGATAGTCAAGTAATAGCTTAATAAAACTGATTTAGAGCCAGCCGTAGCGAGACCAAACTACGGCTGGCTCTAAATATTTGTGGACTTACTTGGCCGATTTTATCAGCCAGACTTCTGCAACTTGGCAACCGCGGCCGGAGCTGCCGCGGCCGGGAGTTTGTGTCCAAGCGAGGGTGAGGCTGCCGTCTTTGGTTGCTTCTTTCGGTATGTCGAATTCGAGCGGTGCGATGGGGTTTGGCTTGTCGATGAGGCCGTGGACTTCGATTTCGTCGGCTTTCAGGGCCATCTGCGTATCCCATTTGTCACCTGCATAGACTGCGCGCACCTTGTATTGCGCGTCTGGATCGAGGTTGTCGTATTTCATGTAAAGCGGCGCTTCGAAGCGCGTTTCCGCATCATCGAACCAAGAGACTCGGCGATCGAATGGACGCGGCGTATGGCCTAGCAGCGGGTTGATGCGCGTCTCGGGATCGAAGTCTTTCGTAACGTCGCGCACAAGATGCGGTTGCTGTTTGATGTTGCCGAGATCGTCGTAGAACCCGCCGGGGCCGGGGTTCGTCCAGTTCACAATCTCGTCGATCGCTTTCAGCCGATCGGCATCTTTTGTCATTTCTCGTATCGCCTTAAAGCGCGGTGCTAGCCACAGACTGTTGTTTAAGGGGCGGTCAATGAAGTCGAGCGATGCGCCGCGACCAATATCAATCGCCATAAAGCGCTTCACGCTGGTCTGCATACGAATGCTTTGATACAGCGCCTCCGCGAGATTACTGACCCGCTCGCGCAATTCGGGCGCGATACGAGCGTCTTTAGCCTGATTGAGGAGTTGTTCCGCTTCCTCGATGGCCTTCAATGCGTTGCCACGCTTTGCCGTCGCGAGTTTTTCCATCGCTTGCTTCTCCAGATCCGCTTCATATGCTGCGCGCTGCTGCACGTGCGCATCGAAATATGCGCGGTAGGCGATCTGCTGGAAACGCCAATTCAGCAACACGTGCGGATCACCGGCTTGATCGATCGATTGCACGAGCGCGAGCGTTTCGGGGATAGACTTGTTTTCGGCGAGGGTGCCGACCCAATTCTGTTCGAGGCCAAAGATCGCCTTTTCAATTGTCTCTTCGTATTTCGGGCCGATGAAGTAGCGCGCGTATTCGCGCATGGCCTGGTGAATATCCACGTCGGGATCCCAGCCGAGCGCGCTCCACAGCATCTTGTTCGCGTCGTCGTTCACACCTTCCGAATACGTGATGAATCCGGCGTCATTATAGGGGTTGCTCCAACGGAAGATTTCTGCGTACGCAACGGGGCGCGGATTGATCTGTTCGCGGTCGTGCGTGAGTTTGAGCGAAACGTCCCAATCGATCACGGGATATTGGCAGGAATACGAGTGCGTGATATCGGGATAATGGCGAATCGGGTATTGCTTAGGAATCGCCGCGCGGAATTCCTGCGGACCGAGGCGGTTCTGCGGCGCGAACACGACGCCGGTGAGCCACTTGGGTTGTTCGTTGTTCATGATGCCGAGCCACTGGTCCATCCACTCTTTCGTGAAGCCCTGCGGCGACACCCACATCTCCGCCTTGGGATGAAACTTGTGCAGGTTCTGCGTCTGCTTTTCGAGGAGCGGCATCAAGTACTTCGGTTCGGTGTGGCCGGGATCGCCGCCGGGCACCAGCAGAGCGTCGATGTGAGGAATCTTTTCAAGTACTCCGGCCCACTCGGTAATTGCTGCCTCGACTGTTGCGGGATCTCCGTAGTCCTTGTCCATCGCGGGGTACCACAACCAGAACGCAATGCCGTAGTCGTGCGCGATCTGCGACACGCGCGCGAGCATGTCGATCTGCGTGAGGGTGAAGTGCGGGCTGTCGGGAGCATCGTCACTCTTTGGCGGGATGAGTTCGATCGCGTTTGTGCCGAACACGGCCATGTCGCGGATGTATTGCTCAAAATCCTGCGGCGTCCATGCGTCGTAGGTGTTCACTTTGGGACGGTAGCCTACCTGGTGTCCGCGCAGTTTTACTTTCGGCGAGGACATGACATTGAGCGGAGCGGGCAATACGACCGAGGTGCGTGTCATGCGCAGTTCACGCAGCAAACGGCCCACACCGAACAACACACCACGCGGATCCGTGCCTGCTACGACAACGCTGGCCGGCGTTCCGGTCGCAGTGCTAATGGTGAAGCTATCGGGCGCGTCGGGTGTGTCGATCGCGCTGGATTGTTTCTTAGCGGAAATGTTGAGTGATTGCTTTGTACCGATTGCGATGAAGCTCGCGGCATCGGCGGGCACGGTGTTCACAATGTTGAGACGCAGGTAGGTGCGCTTCTCAATTTCGTCCGCGAGCATATCCGCGGCTTTGTGCTCTGGCGTGGTGGCGTCTTTGGCAACCACAATCACCGCCGAGGTCAGATTGATTGCATCGTCGGCGCGCGCGCCAATAAGACACGCCAATGACGCAATAAACAATAACAGACACTTTCGCATGACGACTCCCTTTCGCTGGCCCTACACAGAAAGCGGGAGCATTGCTCCCGCCGAATAGACAAATGTAAATGCGCGCCTATGCGGCGCAGTTCTCGATGATTGTCGCGGTAGCCATGCCGTGGCCGATGCACATGGTTTGCAGGCCGTATTTCGCGCCACTGCGTTCAAGTTCGTGCACGAGCTTGGTCATGAGTATCGCGCCGGTTGCGCCGAGCGGATGGCCGAGCGCGATGGCGCCGCCGTTCGGATTCACGCGCGCCATATCGGGTTTGAGTTCGCGCGCCCACGCGAGTACAACGGAGGCGAAGGCTTCGTTGATCTCGATTACATCAATATCGCCGATTTTCATTCCCGTGCGTTCGAGAATTTTTTGCGTGGCGGGAATCGGGCCGGAGAGTGTGAGGTCTGGATCGCTGCCGACGACGACGCGCGCGACGATCTTCGCGCGTTTCTTCAAGCCAAGCTTGTCTGCTTGCTCGCCCGATGCTAGCAACACCGCGCCTGCGCCATCCGAAATCTGGCTGGCGTTTGCAGCGGTCACCGTGCCGTTCTCTTTGAATACGGTTTTGAGCTGACCCATCTTCTCAAGATTTGGCGCGCGCACGCCTTCATCCGTATCGACAATCTTCGTCTCGCCGTTCTTTACGGTCACCGGCATGATCTCGCGCTTAAAGTAGCCCTGCGCGATGGCGTTACCCGCTTTGATGTGGCTGTTCGCGGAAAACTCATCCGCTTCCTTGCGCGTGATGTTCCACTTCTCCGCGAGCTTTTCCGCGCAGGTGCCCATCGGCGACAGCGGGTAGGGGTAGCTCGCGAGGAATTCTTCATCGAGCACGCCCCAATCGCTGCCCATCGGCACGGTGCCCATCATCTCGACGCCGCCACCGATCGCAAGGTTCATATCGCCCGCGGAGATCGCCTGGCTGGCGAAGTGCACCGCCTGTTGCCCGGAGCCGCACATACGGTTGAGCTGCACGCCCGGCACTTCGATCGGGAAGCCTGCCTTGAGCAATGCGAGCCGCGCTACATTTGCGCCTTGCTTGCCCATCGGCGTGACGCAACCGGCGATGATGTCTTCAACGTCATTCTTTTTCACGCCTGCGCGCTTCACCACTTCGTCAAGCGTCTGCGCGAGGAGATCCACCGGATGCACGGCATGCAAGGCGCCGTCGTCGCGCCCGCGCCCGATGGGGGTCCGCACCGCTTCCACGATAAACACGTCGCGCATGGTGAATTCTCCTTAACAGCCCGAGCCCGGGGCAGCCCTGTTGAAATAGTCTATCGACCGGTAGTTCGGTCGCAGCCGAAACATGCTAGCACGCGCAATGGTCATCGTGCTACAGCGGGCTAGTCCTGAATGGAACGAGCGCTATTTGGAGTGCGCCGGCGGGTAGACGGCGCTTTGGTTGTCTATCGCGCTGGACAGCCAAAGCGGTGTCTACGCTAATCGCTCCGCCACCGCACTCCAAATAGTCAACTTGCCGATCTACGTGATGCCGCTACGGCGTGCGCCATTTGCCCGCG
Organism: Candidatus Hydrogenedentota bacterium; assembly: GCA_020848835.1. Taxonomy (GTDB): domain Bacteria; phylum Hydrogenedentota; class Hydrogenedentia; order Hydrogenedentales; family SLHB01; genus JABWCD01. Next base: position 18,283 of record JADLHJ010000032.1, on the reverse strand, counting down.
CAGGTCTCAAAAAGGCGATCTGCTTCCTGCGGGCCCCAGGTGCCGGGGCGATAGAGACTCGGCGGCGGGGCGTCCTTCCACTCCTCGGCAATGGCGGTAGCGATTTGCCATGCATAATCGATTTCATCGGAGCGCATGAACAGCGTGGAATCGCCGCGCAGCGCGTCGAGGATGAGGCGTTCGTATGCCTCCGGCAACTCGGTCTTGAACGATTCGCCGTAGTTGAAGTCCATATTGACCGGGGCGATTTGCATGGACATGCCAGGCGGCTTGGCGTTGAAGCGGAGGGAAATCGCTTCATCCGGCTGGATGCGGAAAGCGAGCATGTTGGGTTGCGGCATCGCGATGCCGTAATCGCGAAAATAGTGCGTGGGCGGTTGCTTGAACTGCACGGCGATCTCGGTGACGCGCTCTTTCAGGCATTTGCCCGTGCGCAACATAAACGGCACGCCGGCCCAGCGCCAGTTGTCGATGCGCAGGCGCAGCGCGGCATAGGTTTCCGTGATCGAATCGGGCGCGACGCCTTCTTCCGACAAGTAGCCTTTCACGCCGGGGCCTTCGGTGTATTGTCCGCGCACGCTCCAGCGGTCGAGCGGTTCGCCCTTGGGCACTTCGACTGCGCTCAATACCTTAACTTTTTCGTCGCGCGTGGGTTTTGCGCCGGAGATTGCCGGCGGCTCCATCGCTACGAGACAGAGCAATTGCAGCAGGTGGTTTTGCACGACGTCGCGGAGGGCGCCTGTTTGATCGTAGAACGCGCCGCGGCGGCCTTCCATGCCCACCTTTTCGGCCATGGTGATCTGCACGTGGTCGATATATTTTTGGTTGAACAGCGGTTCGAAGATCGCGTTACCAAAGCGGAACGCGAAAATGTTTTGTACCGTTTCTTTTCCGAGGTAGTGATCGATGCGGTAAATCTGATCTTCGGTGATCGCTTTCGAGAGGCGGTTGTTCAACGCCCGCGCTGAATCGAGGTCGTGTCCGAAAGGCTTCTCGATTACCACGCGCGACCACGGGCCACCGTTATTGTTGCGCGTGAGGCCGGCCGCGGAAAGCTGCTCGATGATGGGCGCGAAATACTCGGGCGCGACAGCCATGTAATGCAGGCGATGGCCGGGCATGTTGCTTTTCTTTTCAATCTCTTCCAGGCGTTCGCGGAGTTTGACGTACGCGGCGGGATCGTGGAATTCGACTTGCTGGTAGTAAAGGTTCGAGACGAATGGATCGCAGGCGTCGCCGAGACCGTCGGTCGATCGCGAATGCTTCTTCAACGCCTCACACATTTCTTCGCGAAACTGCGCGTCGGTCTTGGGCTTGCGCGCCACACCGACAACCGCGATCTTCTTCGGCAGAAAACCGGAGTTCCAGAGATTGTACACAGCCGGAAACAGTTTGCGGCTGGCGAGATCGCCCGTAGCGCCGAAGATGGTAATCGTCGCCATCTTCTCTTCGGTGAGCTTGTAGCGCGAACCGCCGTCGGCGGGTTGAACATTTATATCGAACGCGGTGGTCGGATGTGCGGCCATTCGGAACTCCTTGCGTGTACAACCAAGATACCACCAACGTAGCGCCGAATTGGAATTCGGCTCGAATTCGGCTTTCGACGAGATTGAACTCGCTTGAGATAGTTGGCGTCGTAACAATTCCTAGATGAGCCGAATTCCAATTCGGCTCTACGTTCCCTTAGGCCGGTAGTCCGGGCACTTCACGGCATTGGGGCGTTGCGGGCGGTGGCATGCGGAGGGATGATCGTACTTGCAATTGTCGCAGAGGAAATCGGCGCGGCAGGTTACGCGCCACCACCATTGCAGGAGTTTTGAGACCGGCTTGGGTGAAGTGTTTCGCGTGGCGCTTCTGTATTGGTTGCGATTGGACATTTCCCTATTCCAATTCCGCCCGGCATGGAAGCCGGGCGCTACCTGCTTTTCATTGCGTTTGGTTACGGTTTAACGATGGCGACTTCGGGCGTCCAGACTTTCCCCTGACGTGCGAATTGGATTTGTTCGATGTGGTGTTCGGTGTGGTAGATGAGGTAATTGAGAATCTTTGTTGCGGGGATGATGCCGGCTTCTGAATGGTTGACGGTGTTCGCGAAGGTTTCGTCGGGTTGCGTTTCGACGTACCAGATAATCTGGTTGCGGATGCCGAGGAACATGTCGCGGCAGATCTTGATTGGGCGTTCGTCGTAGCGGAGGGCGGTGACCCAGCCGTTGTGGTCGAAGGCGTATACGGGGCTGCCTGGTTCCGCCCAGGCGCGGCTAAGGCGCCAGAGGTGCACCAGCTCCACGTCGGCCATGTGCACAAGCATCTGGCGGATGGTCCACTTGCCGGGGGCGTAGGTTTTGTCCAGATCGGAATTCGAACCGTTGAATTCGACGATGGCGGCATTGCGCGATTGTTCGAGGTGGCGGACAATTTCGTGGCGGTTCATCGGTGTTCCTTTCGCTATATCGTTCTGTGCGCGATGGTAGGGACGGTTCGCCGAACCGTCCGGTCCGCAATCTACCGAAACTTTACGATTACAAATACCTCAATGCGGCGCTTTTGGCAAAAGCGCCCTACCTTGCGCTTTTCCAAGTGTTGTTTGCACCTGCGCTATGCGCATTGTGCCTATTCCAGCGTGTAGACCGCGAATATGCGATACGGGCCGGGTTCGCACTTTTCGAATGCGCCCGATTCGAGGGCGTGTTTCGCTTCGTCGAAGGTGTCGAATAGACAGTACTGATTTACCGGGATGGTTTCCGCTAGCGCGTTGCAGGATAGCGGTGAGCATTCGGGCGCAGTGCGGACGCTGAAGGTCACCACATCAAACCCGTGCAAGTGTTTTTCATGCGGTATTGCGACATTGGTGGAAAAAGCATCGTCCGGTTGGAAGGACGACCACTGGCGCGTCTTGCCGTCGAATTCGGTTTTGCAGACCTCATAGTAGAAATGCGTGGTATCGGAAAGATCGATCGCGTGTTGCGCGGCGAGTTCGTCGATGATTTCAGGCGAATCGAAGAGCCAATAACCGTTGTGCTTCCAGAAGTCGATGTAGTCGGCGAAGTTTTCGGATACACAGCCACTAACAGAATAGATCGTCTGCGCGAGGCCCCAATTGGGCGGACTCGCGGCGATGAGTTTGTGCATGTATCCGACGGGGATCATGAATTAAATTACTCCACCAAATCCCCTTCGGTCGACGTCCTTTGCGCGAATAGAAACGAGGACAGCCACCGTATCGGTGACGGTCCCCGTGCAGTTCTTCTAATAGCGCCCCTTACTTCGCAGCCAACTCCACCGCGTCGTAGCCATACGTATACGCGCCGGGCAGATCGCTGTGGCCCATTAAGGCAATGTCGATGGTGCGGGCGGCTTCGCGGCCTTCGTGGATGGCCCACACGACCAGCGACTGGCCGCGCCGGGCGTCGCCGGCGGCGAAGATGTTTTTCTTGCTGGTGGTGTATTTGCCGTAGTCGGCTTTGATGTTGCCGCGGGGGTCGAGTTCGAGGCCGAGCTGGTTCGGGAGCGCGTGTTCGGGATGGAGGAACCCGAGCGCGAGCAGGACGAGGTCGGCTTCGAGCAGGAACTCGCTGCCGGGGATCTCTTTCATCTGCATGCGGCCCGCGGCGTCCGCTTCCCAATTGAGCTTTACGCATTTGATGCCGGTGACTTTTCCGTTCTCGCCGACGAATTCCTTGGTAAGAACGCTCCAGTCGCGGTCGCCACCTTCTTCGTGGCTGGACGACGTGCGCAAGATGACGGGCCAAAGCGGCCAGGGCGTGTTGACGTTGTGTCCCTCGGGCGGTTTGGGCATGAGCTCCATGGACCACACATGCTTCGCGCCCTGGCGGATACTGGTGCCGTGGCAGTCAGAGCCGGTGTCGCCGCCGCCGAGGATGACGACCTTCTTGTCCGTCGCGAGCAGTTCCTTGCCTTCAATCGGATGGTTCGACACGCGGCGGTTCTGCTGCGGCAGGAATTCCATCGCGAAGTGGATACCATCGAGATCGCGGCCGGGGATCGGAAGATCGCGGCCTTGGGTCGAGCCGGTGGTGATCAACAGCGCGTCGTATTCTTTTTCGAGATCGTTTGCATCGACGGTCTTGCCGACTTCGACGTTACACTTGAAGGTCACGCCTTCCGCTTCCATCTGGCGCAGGCGGCGGCGGACGATCTCTTTGTTCAATTTGAAATCGGGGATGCCGTACATGAGCAGGCCGCCGGCTTCTTCGGCGCGTTCGTAGACGGTTACGTCATGACCCGCGCGGCACAACTGCTGCGCGGCTGCGAGACCCGCGGGTCCCGAACCGATCACGGCGACTTTCTTGCCGGTTTTCTTTTGCGGTGGTTCCGGCTTGATGCGATCGTCATCGAAACCGTGATCGGCAATCGAGCGTTCGATCAGCTTAATTGTTACCGGCGGCTCGATGATGCCGAGCACGCAGGAGGCCTCGCAGGGCGCGGGGCACACACGGCCGGTGAATTCCGGGAAGTTGTTCGTGGAGTGTAGGCGCTCAAGCGCTTCTTCCCACTTCGAATCTTTTACGAAATCGTTGAAGTCGGGAATGATGTTGCCCAAGGGACAACCCGACTGGCAAAACGGCACGCCGCAGTTCATGCAACGATAGCCTTGCTCGGCCATCTTGCGATCGTCGAAATCGGTCAGAAACTCGTCGTAATGTCTGACGCGCTCGCCCTTGTCCTTGTAGTGGGGCGTGTCACGTTCAAAGACCATGAAACCCTTTTCCTTGGGCGGAAAATGGTTATTGTTGTTATTACTTTTGGGCATGCTGCAACTCCAACACCTCATTCTCACGCGGCGCAAACTGTTGTGCCTGTTCACGCAGCACGCGCGCATAATCACGCGGCATGACGCGGACAAATTTTTCGATTTCAACGTCCCAATTGTCTAGGATGCGTTGCGCAACGGTGCTACCCGTGTGTTGCACGTGCCGTTCGAGCATCGCGCGCAGATCGTCCCTGCTCTTTTCGTTCATGGGTTTCAGGTCGCAGGTGCTGGTGTTGCAGTGCGACGCGAAGGTCTTGTCCTGGTCGTACACGAAGGCAATGCCACCGCTCATGCCCGCGGCGAAATTGCGGCCCGTCTTGCCGAGGACCGCGGCGCGACCTCCGGTCATGTATTCGCAACCGTGATCGCCTACGCCTTCAACCACCGCGATCGCACCGCTGTTGCGCACGCAGAAGCGTTCGCCGGCGATGCCGCGGAAGTAGGCTTCGCCGCCCGTCGCACCGTAGAGCGCCACGTTGCCGACGACGATGTTTTCTTCGGGCATGAAGTTCGGAATCTCCGGCGGGCGCACGATGATTGTCGCGCCGGAGAGGCCTTTGCCGCAGTAGTCATTCGCTTCACCGGTCACGCGGAAGGTCATGCCTTTGATCGTGAAGGCCGCGAAGCTCTGGCCCGCGGAACCTTTGCATTCGATCCACACGGTGTCTTCGGGCAGCGTGCCGGTTTCGAGGCCGACCTTGTGCACGCGCGTGAGTTCGCTGGCGAGCATGGTGCCGACGGTGCGGTTCGTGTTGTGGATGTCTATTTCGATGCGCGTCTTCGCGATCTGCGCGCGATCGACTTTCGGTTGCAGCGAGGCTTTCGCCATTTCGATGAGCTTGTTGTCGAGCGCCTTCTCGATGCCGTGGTCCTGCGTCTTGCTGTGGTAGAGCGTCTCGCCTTCCCACGGCTTCGCAACATTCAGCATGCGCGACAGATCGAGCTTCTTCGCTTTCCAATGTTCGGGGAGCGGATCGTATTCGAGCATGTCCGCCCGGCCGATCATTTCATTTACCGTGCGGAAGCCGAGTTCGGCCATGATCGCGCGGACTTCTTCGGCGATGAAGAAGAGCAGGTTCACCACGTATTCGGGTTTGCCCGCGAACTTCTTGCGGAGTTCCACGTCTTGCGTCGCGATGCCAACGGGGCACGTATTGAGATGGCACTTGCGCATCATGATGCAACCGACTGCGATGAGCGGTAGCGTGGCCATGCCGACTTCGTCCGCACCGAGCAGGAACGCGATCGCGACGTCGCGACCGGTTTTGATCTGGCCGTCGGTCTGCACGCGGATGCGGCTGCGTAGATTGTTATCGACGAGCACCTGGTGCGTTTCGGAGAGGCCGAGTTCCCAGGGCAGGCCGGCGTATTTGATCGAACTGAGCGGCGATGCGCCGGTGCCGCCCGTGTCGCCGCTGATGAGCACGAGATCGGACTTGCCCTTTGCCACGCCCGCGGCAACAGTGCCCACACCGACTTCGGAGACGAGCTTCACGCTGACCTTCGCGTGGACGTTGCCGTTCTTCAGATCGTGAATGAGCTGCGCGAGATCTTCGATCGAATAAATGTCGTGGTGCGGCGGCGGGGAGATGAGTTCCACGCCGGGCGTCGAGTAACGGATGCGCGCGATTTCCTTGAACACCTTGTGTCCGGGAAGTTCGCCGCCTTCGCCGGGCTTCGCGCCCTGCGCCATCTTGATTTGCAGTTCGTCGGCGTTGACGAGGTATTCGTTGGTGACGCCGAAGCGGCCGGACGCGACCTGTTTGATCGCGCTGCGGCGGAGATCGCCGTTCGCATCGGGCACGAAACGCTTCGGGTCTTCGCCGCCTTCGCCGGTGTTGCTGCGGCCGCCGATGCGATTCATCGCGATCGCGAGCGTCTCGTGCGCTTCGCGGCTGATCGAGCCATAGGACATCGCGCCCGTGCAGAAGCGGCGCACGATTTCTTTCGCGGGTTCGACTTCATCGATTGGGACTGGCGTGCCCTTCTTAAACTTCATCAGTCCGCGCAACGCTGCGAGGTTTCGGTTGCGATCGTTGATGTACGCGGAGAATTCTTTGTACTTGTCCACGTCGTTCTTGCGCACCGCGTGTTGGATGCGCGAGATCGTGTCGGGGTTGTATTGGTGGTGCTCACCGCGTTTGCGCCAACGGTACTGACCACCGGGATCGAGTTCGCGTGCGCGTGCGTGCGCCGAGGGATACGCGACGGCGTGGCGCATGAGCGATTCTTTCGCCACGTCTTCGACGTCGATACCTTCAACGCGCGAGGCCGTTCCCGTGAAGCAGCGCTCGACGAGTTTTGTGCTGAGGCCGACCGCTTCGAAGATTTGCGCGTTGCGGTAGCTGTGCTGCGTCGAGATGCCGATCTTCGACATCGTCTTCAGCATCGCGTTTTCGATCGCCTTCACAAAATTCTTGATCGCCTTACCGGGATATTCTTCGACGAGTTCTTCGCGATCGATCAGGTCTTGAATCGTTTCAAATGCGAGGTAGGGATTCACCGCGCCCGCGCCGTAACCGGTGAGCAGGCAGAAGTGCATCACTTCGCGCGGTTCGCCGCTCTCGACGATGAGGCCGCACTCCGCGCGCTTTTGTTCGCGCACAAGGAACTGGTGTACCGCGCCGACCGCGAGCAAGCTCGGGATCGGGCACATAGTCTGGTTCGCGCCGCGATCGGACAACACGATGAGCGTGAAGCCGTCGGCGAGCGCCTTTGCCGCTTCGTCGCAGATGCGGTCGAGCGCCTTGTCGAGCGCCTTTGGACCGTCGGCCGCCTTGAAGAGTGTGGAAATGGTCTTTGTTTTCAGGCCCGGCTTGTCGATGTGCTTGATGTAATCGAGCTGTTCGTCGGTCAAGATGGGAGACATCATGTGCAATTGCTGGCAATGCTCGGGTGTTTCGCCGAGGAGATTGCGTTCGCGGCCGATGTCCGTTTCCATCGACATGACGATCTCTTCGCGGATCGGATCGATCGGCGGATTGGTCACCTGCGCGAAGAGTTGCTTGAAATAGCTGAACAACAACTGCGGGCGGTTCGACAACACCGCGAGCGGCGCGTCGTTACCCATCGATCCGAGCGGCTGCTTGCCCGTCTTCGCCATTGGTTCGAGGAGGATTTCGATGTCCTCGAGCGTGTAGCCAAAAACCTGCTGGCGTTCGAGCAGCGGCGCTTCCTGCGGGGCCGATTTGCCGTTAGTGGATTTTACTTCCTTCGGCAGCACGTGGCGATGCGTATTGAGCCATTCGCGGTAGGGCTGCCGTTTGCAGATCGTGTCTTTGATTTCCTCGTCGCCAATGATGCGGTGTTCCTCGGTGTCGATGAGGAACATACGGCCGGGTTCGAGGCGGCCTTTCTTGACGACATTTTCCTGCGGCACGTCGAGCAGGCCTGCTTCCGATGCCATCACCACAAAGCCGTCTTTCGTGACCCAGTAACGCGAGGGACGCAGTCCGTTGCGATCGAGCACCGCACCAATGCGGATGCCGTCACAGAAGGAGATAGACGCCGGGCCGTCCCATGGTTCCTGCATGGTCGCGTGGTATTCGTAAAAGGCCTTCTTATGATCCGGCATCGATTCGTGGCCGCTCCACGGCTCGGGGATGAGCATCATCATCGCGTGGGCCGCGCTGCGTCCGCCGAGGTAGAGCAACTCAAAGGTGTTGTCGAAAATCGCGGAGTCGCTGGCGCCGATCGTGTGGATGGGCGCGAGTTTCTTCACGTCCGGGCCGAAGGCCGGCGTTTCGAGGTGCGTCTCGCGCGACATCATCATATTGATGTTGCCGCGCAGGGTGTTGATCTCGCCGTTGTGCGCGAGGTAGCGGAACGGGTGCGCGAGCGGCCAGGTCGGGAAAGTGTTCGTGCTGTAGCGCTGGTGGACCATCGCGAGCGCGGATTCCGCGTCCTTGTCCTGCAGGTCGAGGAAGTACTTGTCCATCTGCGGGGCGAGCATGAGGCCCTTATAGATGATCGTGCGGGCCGACATGCTGGGCACATAGAACAGGTGCTTCTGCTTCATGTTCGAGCCGAAGATCGCGCGTTCGAAGGAGCGGCGGATCACGTAGAGCTTGCGCTCGAACTGGATTTCGTCCAGGCCCTGCGCTCGGCCAACGAAGACCTGCATCATCACCGGTTCGGTTTCGCGAGCAATGTAGCCAATTCTGCTGGAATCGCGCGGGACTTCGCGCCAACCGAGGACGGTCTGGCCTTCGTCTTCGATGGTCTTTTCAATGATGGCGATGCACTGCTTGCGATCAGCAGCATCTTGGGGGAGGAACATCATGCCGGCGGCGTATTCGCCTTTCTTCGGCAGGGAGAACTTCAGTGCTTCGGCGTCGCGGGCGAAGAGCTTGTGCGGGAGTTGCAGGAGCATGCCTGCACCGTCGCCGGTTTCCGGGTCGCAGCCACAGGCTCCGCGGTGTTCCAAGTTTTCGAGTACCTGGATGCCTTGGCGGATGATAGTGTGGGTGGCGTCGCCGCTGAGATTGGCGACAAACCCGACGCCGCAGGCATCATGTTCGTAAAATGGCTCGTATAAACCATTTCGCGATGGTTGTCTTATGGACAATGCAACCGTCCCTTCCCCGGCGTACGTGCCGGGTTCGCGGCCGTAAACGCCGCGCTGGCTTTGGGGGCTACGGCACCGCGCAGATACAGTTCTCCCGCGCTCCCCAACAAAACTTGAACGAATAATTTACAAAAAACCCGTTTACCCTGTCAAACAATTGATGCGCATTTTTCGGTGGCGCTGATGCCGGATTTCACGTGGCTCGTATTAGTACGCAGTCACTAAACATGCGGAATCGGTGCGTCAAATCACGCGCTTGACTTCGAGCAGGGTCGCCGAACATTAGGGCGAATATGAGCGTACATCTCGCGATACATTCCTGTGGTAGGATGTGAATGGAAAATCGGCCGCATCGCTGTATCCGGCCGTTGAAAGAAAGCCCCCTATGCGCAAACGGTCGTCCCTCGCATTGCCCCTCTTGGCGGTTGCATCGCTCGCAACCATGGGCGTCAAATGTTCCGGCGATCCATCGACTCAGGTTTCGTTAACTGCCACTCCCGCGCAGGGCCCGGCCTCCCTCAACGTGCAATTTGATGGTGACGTTACGGTCGCGCCCCCGTTCTACCTCCTAATAGGAAACGACGACGATTCGAATGGCGAATCGCCGGAGCCTGCTGCATCGACGGATGAGCGCGTTCCGGTCTTCGTTTTGTTCTGGTACTGGGAATTCGGCGATGGAGGTTTCGACGTGGGACGAAGTGTCCATCACACGTACAAAGAACCCGGCTCGTACACCGTAAAGCTGACGGTCTTACTGTCCAATGGCATGAGCAGTTCGATTCAAGAAGCTGATATCGAATGTGGCGATCCAAACCCGGCGCCCGCCGACTATTTAACTTTCGACGGGTACACGCTGACATGGCACGGCAGCACTACCCACACCTACACTGCATTCACTGGTCCCCCCGACGAATTGTATCGGGAATCTGAAAAGGACATTGGTCCGGTACCGCAGGGCATGTTCACCGTGAATCCCGCAAATATAGAGTACCTCGAGCCAACCGACCCCTGGGGTGAGCACCGTGTAATGCTTGAGCCACATTGCGCGACGGTGCATCGAATGGTGGACTGTTTCGGGGTGCTTCGAACGAGAATGTACCTGCACGGCGGCACTCTGTTAGGCACTCACGGTTGCGTTGAACTGAACGACGACCTCGAAGAAAGTGATTTCTTCACCCGCTTGGCCGACTACGGCGCTCCAATCGAACTCGAAATACGGTACGTCGGTGATCGCGAAGCCAACTTCGAGGAGCCGCAGTGCCCATTCGAAAGTAGTGATTAACGCAAGACGCTTTTTTGAGAGGCGCCCGCACCGAAATTTCCTGTCCCTAAATCCATCTGAAGCGCTGGGATCATCGTAGACGGGTTCAATCCAGACTTACCTCCGCATCCGCAACATCCTATGGATGCACCTTGATGCAATGCGGCTTTTAAGCGGATTCGAACCTGTTGGGAACAAAGCGGTGAACAAATTCCGTTTCAGATTCTCACCGATTGATCTTTCAAAGATTTCGTGAACAATGCGGGGGGACGCAAATTTGATTACGCGAATCGACATAAATCCAGGAAATATTACAAATGACAGCGCAATCATCGCCGACGCCGATGGAATTCGAAGAGACTTTCCGCGACGCCATCCGCGTCGGCTTTAATTGGGACAGGTTCCTATCCGAGGAATGGCCGATTGAACGCGTGGTGTTGAATTCGGACGACGACCTCGCGCGTTGCTTCACACCGTGGTACGTGGGCAAATGCGCGGAGGAGTTGTCCTACGATCATCCGCATGCCGTGCCCATGAGCCTTAGCGACGTGCCCGAAGCGTTTTCAATATTAAGCGATGGACGCAAAGTGGATGTGCAAGAAAAAATCGACGAATTTCGCGGCGGGCCGAGCCCGGTGCGTTTCACCGTGCCGACCTACGCGCTGCCGGACGACCGATATTTTGTGCTCGATAAGAACCACCGGCTGTCCGCACTCGCGGTGAGCGGCATGCCCTTCGAAGTGGAGCTCTGGAACGTTCGAGGCCCATTTGAGAAGGATTGTCTCCTGGATCTCGACTTCTGGTTGAAGGACAAGGGCGATGACTCCGCAGACCTCTAACCAAGGCGTGACAATGGTTGATGGCGTAGCGGCGGCCGATCCGTCGAAACCGAAAGGCCCGCCGCTGTTAGATCTGCATTGTCATATTCTTCCGGGCGTTGACGACGGCGCGCAGTCGCTCGAAGAAGCGCTCGCGATGGCGCGCTATAACGTTGAAGACGGTGTGACTTGTGTTGTGGCCACCCCTCATTGCCATCGCTACATTCACTTGCTGCGGAGCGACATCGTGCCTGCCGTTGCGCGGTTCAACGAAGCGCTGCGCGCGGCAGCGATTCCGCTGGCGGTTTTGCCAGGGTCTGAGATTCAGGTTGTCGATACGGAAGCGTATAAACGCGAATTCGAGCAAGGGGAATATTGTCACCTCGGAGACGGTCAGGAATTTACGCTGCTGGAATTCAATTGGGAGCGCGCCTTATTCCCCCATGATGCGGATGAGTTAATCCGTTGGATCCGCGGAAAGGGAATGACGCCAATCATTGCCCACCCCGAGCGATACGAATTCTTCTGGGATGATTTGAAGCGCGTGGCTGGTCTAGTGGAAGCCGGTGCGTGGTTGCAGGTGACGGTGGATTCATTGATAGGCAATCACGGCCCCGCACCGTTGAAAGCCGGCGGTGAACTGTTATTACGGCACGAAGAAATTGTCCTCGCTTCCGACGCGCACAATCTAAACCGGTGTTCCGGCATGGCGGCCGGTTATCAATGGGTGCAGAAGAACGCGGGAGACGAACGCGCGGCCGACATTCTTTCGCGTGGAAATCGGATTCGTAGCCGTCTTGAGAAAACGGAGGATTGAGGAAGAAATCGTAGATTCTTTCCGATGTACTGCTAGAACTGGGGAATACGGCCCCGATCAATGGGTTTCACGGGTTGAGGGACCGCAGATTTGTGGTAGGCTCGTATGAATGCGGGCCCTTCGGTAGGTGACACAACGTCGCGCAACGCCATATAGATTGTCCCGTCGGGCCCTATGATTTCGCTTTCCGAACTTTGGGTGTGGGTACTCACCCGCTTTCTCCACATAATCGTGCCATCATTCTTGTCGAGTGCATAGAGAAATACGCCGTCGTCACCCTGATTGTTTTCCGCCGTACATTGCAGGACAGCGGTCGAGGTCACAACAGGGGAAGTTCCCTGATAGGCATACGGAAACGCGCGTATCCATTTGTGTTCGCCATTCAAGTTCACCGCTGCAACGACAGGGCCGCTAAAATCCATCGTTGAAGGATTCGTCGACACATACAACGTGTCATCGTCCAGCGCCGTTATTTTCGGAGAATCGCCGGGATGATTCGGATTATATTTCCATTTTAGTTCGGCGCGACCCCCTTTGTCCGTCAACGCGTGTATTTCGCTTGCGGTTTGATCCTGTTGATAGATCTTTCCGTCGCGGCCTATGACCGGTGACGCATAGATGACGCGAAAGTGGTCTGCATCATCCGGACGATAGCGCCACTTGATCTCACCTGTTTTTGAATTTAACGCATAAAGGCCTTCCACGTCCGGCAGCGGACCTTCATCCGCGGCGTAACCGATGTAGACGGTTTTTTCATCGACCGAGAGCGCGGGTGACGAACCCGCGCCGACTACGTAGCCGTCGGGGCCGGGTGCGGAGCCCGTCATTTTCACGAAATCGCTCCACACGCGATCGCGTTGTGCTTCCAGCGCGGAGTGTTCTGCGAAGAGTTCGCTCCGCGACTTAGCTTTTTCCTGCGTATTCGATGCAGTGGCCCCGACGGGCTCATCGATTTGTTTCTGGGTCTCGGATAGCTTCTTTTCCAAGTCGCTGAATTCCGTTTGCAAGCGCTTACGTTCCGGCTGCTGTGCTTCCGTCAACGCATTCGAATTGAGTTGTCGGATCCACATCACATCGCCGGTGAGACCGTTCAACTTGTAAAAGCCGTTGCGCGCCGCTGCGCCGATGTACACGTTGCCCGCCTTATCGATCGCCGGCGACGAAATGATCCCGTCTACCGATTCGCCCAGTGAACGTGTCCATGCTAGCTCGCCATTCGATTGGCGAAACGCCCGGACCGTATTGTCGGTCAAGCCGACAACGACAAATCCAGACGGCGTCAAAGCCGGTATGCTCAGCGTACGAAAAGGAATCTTGATCGGGTCAGAACGCCAACGTTCCTTGCCGGCAGATGTGACCGATACCATCCGCATGCTTGTGCGGGTTTCGTCGAGCGTGACGTAAAGATTTCCGTCCGGTCCCATTACAGGATGATCGCCGACGCGGCCTTGCCCCAATTTTGCTTCCCACACGGTGCCGGGCTCGGCGCGTGGCGTCTCCGCGGCCCATGCGCTTGTGTGTTGCGCGTTTCCTCCAACCATCGTCGCGAGGTTGAGCGCCAATTGCGTTTCTGCTGAGGCATTATCTGCCAGGGAATTTACCGAAATCAGAAAAGTGGTAATGGCGATGGTTTTAAACACGTCGCTATCTCTCCGTATTTATTCTTGCGCCGATTTCGCTTTCCATATTTCCAGGCCTTCGAAGGGGTTTGCCGCACCGAGAAAGAAGCTGCCATCGGGTGTGGAGGTCATCGTGCGCCAGCCGTAGTTGTTGCGGTTGCCGAGGCCGGTTTGCGTGACGCTGAACCAGTGGATGCCGTCTTGCGTTTTGAATAAGTCGGCACCGGCTTGCATACGACGCAGCCAGACTTCGCGCGGGGTGAGCGTGTGTCGCGGGCTGTTGTCGTCGCCTTCGGTGATGAAGTTCTCGATTCTTCCCGGAAAGGTGTAGACGATGCCGGCCATGGTCGTCCCAAAGTCGTAAGTACCCGCGTAGAGCCAACCGTCATGTTCGGCCATTTGCCAGCAGTAGACGTTGGTAAAGAAGTTGAACCCGGAGTCGTAGCCGGAAAGTGAATTTTTGCCGACCACCGTCTCCCACTGATCGTTTTGGTCGATGCAGATGATGTCGCAACCTTTGAGGCCGTAGTTTTCACTCGTGTTATAGCCGTAGTAGATCATGCTGCCAATGTAGAGCTTGTTCTTGAATACCGTTGCGGCGCCCGCGGTTTCATTGCGGCTGTCTGGGCCGCCATTATCAACGACTTGAATCGCGCCGCCGCCCTTCGGTCCTTCCAATTTCCAGATTTCATATCCCTCGGCATCGTTCCTGGTTCCCGCGTACAACCAATCGTTGAACGAAATCAGCGTCTCGATGCCGCGGTTATGTTCATTTCCAAACCCGTCTTGCATGTAGGGCTCAAAGTTGATGCCATCACCAGAGAACCAAATCTGGCCGGGCTGAATGTCTGCATCTGCGATGTCGTAGGAGAAGCCGAGGTAGAGCTTGCCGTCGTGCACAGCCATTGCGCGGATGGACGCAGGATTATCAGAACCGGTGGAATAGACTTGCTGCCAGTCTCCGGCATCGCCGGTTTTGCTGCGCCATATTGATGCGCCGACGCCGTGCGTTGCCGCATACAGGTAGTTCGATCGAGATTTCGAATCGATGGTGTCTTTGGCGCGATACGCGATCATGCGCCGGAATCCATACGTTTGCAGATCGTCGTTTTCCACGTCGGCGTAATCAAACACTTTTTCCCAATCGCCTTGCGCTGTGTAGCGTCTAATCTCCGGCGGGCGCGTTGGCATGTCAGTAAGTGGCTCGCCATTTCGGTTGGCCAGCGCGACGTAATCCGAGATGGCAAATAGATTATTTCCAGTGCCAACGTACACGTGGCCTTCGCTCGCGCCATCGGGATGAAACCAGCACATCGACCATGGGTAGTCGTTGTGATCGATTGCGTGGTCTTCCGCATCAAAGCCGTTTTCGCTTATCTTCGTAAAGTCCGCCGCGCCTAGTCCGCCGGGGTTGCATTGCGGGAGCGTAACGGCGCAGCACAGTAAGAGTCCGATGCTGCCGAACGCGTGGCGGGCCGATAGACACTTGCAGGACTTCTGTTTCACAATCACGGGATTCCCTCTTCCGGCCCAGGCAGCTTTCGCACATTGTACTCGAATGGCCAAGTCTATAGGATGCGACGCTGCATTGCGCGTGATGCGGTGCCGGCGCGCTGGCATTCTGATCGGCACAGAGTTTCTTAAAAGGAGCGCGAGATCCGCGCCACTCTCGAACGTCATTTTATGCAAGAGCAAACCCAAAAGTCCGGATTCATGAACGTTGCAGCTTGTGTATTCGCCTATGCCGTTGGCGTGTGCGTTCGTGCATCCATACTCGGCGCCGGGGAACGGATGCCGGGGATCAACGGGGCGTATAGCCCGGTGCAAGTACGATCGTTATTGGAAAAAGGCGCGCTGGGCCTTCCCGATTACCCGCTTATGTTTGCGATACATGCGGGGCTCGCGGCGACCGTACATAAGGTGACCGGTCTCGCGCTGGAATCTTCCATCGTGCTGGCGGTGAAATTGTGCATGGCGTTGCTACCGCCCCTCACCGTGATTCCTGTGTTCATTCTCACTCGCCGTTGGTGCGATCGCGCGGGATCTACGCCGTCGCGCCTGCCTTTCGTTGCCGCGACGATGGCGTCTGTCGGCGCACCCTTTGTGCTGATGACTGGAAACTTTGATAAGAACGCGCTCGCACTTGTGTGGCTGGCCGCGCTGTTGCTGGCGCTGCACACCTACATGGAGCGGCGTTCCGTCGCGAATTTGGCGATGACTACGGTGTTCCTGGTGCTGCTGGGGCTTACGCACATCGGCACGTTCACGACGGGTTTGTTACTGTGGATCTGTGTTATTACGATTTACATCATGCAGCCGGCTGGGCCGCCGTTGCGCGCGACAATTCCGGCAGTCGCCGTTTCTATCCTGGCCGTTGCATTGGCGGAGTGTCTTGTCTTCTGGAAATTCGATCCGGCGAGAATCGGGCGATTCTTGAATGCTTTGACAAATCCCTTGGGTTTTTTAACGACTCATTCCGCCGCAACGCCGCCGATGCAATTCACACCGCTCGGCGTGTTACTTTTGGCGATACATCTTGGCGGACTCGGCGGCTTTGCCGCGCTGGTGTTTCGAACGGTCCGGAAGAATCGTGCGCGATTGTCCAGCGCGGACATCGCGCTCATATGCGGTAGTGTCATTACAATTGTGTTTATTACCGGTCCGTGGATCATGAACGACGCTTCACCGCGGCTCATATTCATTGCGGTGTTGCCGAGCATCGTCGTAGGAATGTTTGCGGCGATCCATCATGCGCCGAGTCGCACGCGTCGAATCCTGGTCGCAATCGGTGGTGTTGTCCTTATCGTGCCGGGACTTTCGCAGGGCGTGTTCGGCGGGTGGCGCATTATGAGCGACGAAGCGTATGCGGAGCTAAAGACGTCGTCTGCGCAAATATCCAATCCAGAGCGCACGCTCGTCGTCGCGATGCACGGAATGGAATGGGATGCCGCATGGTTGTTAGGCACGCGAGTAGCGCTTCCTTCTGCGTTGCGCGCAAGTGACTGGCAAAAGTACGACGAAGTTTTCTATCTGACCATAAAGGAACGTCTAGATCCGCTTGGTCGTTTTGCGTCTGCGAGGAAGAGAGAATCTGATTCGGCCCGGAAAAATGAAGACAAATTCCTGGTTTTGGGGCCATTCGCCAAGCTGCCTTATGTGGAAATTCCGGCCGAGGCCGAAGTGGTCCACGATGGCAAATACCTTCAACTGGCGCGTGTGAAGACGCCACCGCAATCATTAACCGCGAAGTCCTAGCGATACCGCCCGGCGCAAAGAGCGGGCGCTACGCATGCGCGGGCTTGTAGTGTCCCGCTTCCATACGAAATGAAATAGCGAAGCGGTTCCACATATTGATGGTTGCAATAACCAGGGTCAGCTTGACCAATTCTTCTTCCGAAAACTGCGTGCGGACTTCATCGTATACGTCGTCCGGTACGTGTCCTTCGTGCAACAACGTTACCGCTTCGGTCCATGCAAGCGCCGCACGCTCCCGCTCACTGTAATTTGTCACCTCGCGCCAAGCCTGGAGCATGTATAGCCGCTCTTCCGTCTCTCCCGCTGCCCGCGCGTCTTTCGTGTGCATGTCGATGCAAAACGCGCAGTTGTTTAATTGCGAGGCGCGCAGCACGACCAGATCCTTGAGCGATGGCTCCAGACCACTCGTGTTCACTACGTCCTGTATCGCCCTCATCGCGGTAAAAGTCTCCGGGGATACCGCTGCATAGTTCAATCTCGCCTTCATGAGTCACTCCTCAGTAGCTGATTTGACGTTTATCGGAGTTTCGGTACTTTTCATTCGCAATTACTTGCGCAGAATCTTTTCCATTGGACGTCCTTTTGCCAACTCGTCAATAAGCTTATCGAGATAGCGAATTTCTCGCATGAGTGGGTCTTCTATTTCTTCGATTCGTACGCCGCAAATCACGCCCTTAATCAGGGTACGTGAAGGGTTCAGTTCCGGTGCTTCGGCGAAGAATGTCTCGAAGTTTGTCTTGTTCTCTAGAAGTCCATCCAACTCTTTCTGGCTATATCCTGTGAGCCATCGGATGATTTCATCGACTTCGGCTTTTGTGTGCCCTTTTTTCTCCGCCTTGGCAAGGTAATGGAGATAGACACCTGCGACACTCATTTTATAAATACGATGACTTGCCATAATTACCTCACCTTTGATACTTCCGTGAATCCACCCTGGACCAATGGGTGACGCGACGCCAAGACCTATGCCTTCTAGTATTATTTGTGTTGCCAGTCCGGTGCATATTTCGCTCGGTGCGCATTCGTATGATAAAGTATGCCTCTTCACCGGTCGGGGCGTAGCGCAGCCCGGTAGCGCACCTGCTTTGGGAGCAGGGGGCCGCTGGTTCGAATCCAGTCGCCCCGACCATTAAAGATCGTTGAAAGCCAGCGACTTGCGAAGACGAGTCGCTGGC
>JADLHJ010000031.1 GCA_020848835.1 Candidatus Hydrogenedentota bacterium | reverse complement strand
GGTTTTCCGAGCGCTCCGTTTTAGTCGATTATTGATTTCGCTACGGCTAGCTCGGCTCGCCCGGCGTGGTTACTACCGCGCCTAGCGCTTCTCCTACTACATCGCCGAGGCTTACGCCTTCCTTCGAACCGCTGGTGCCGAACTCCGCCTGCGCAGCCGAATCCTGATCCTTCTGGTACTCGCGCAGGCTCAGGCCGATCTTGCGCTCGTTCGAGTCCACGCTGATGACTTTCGCCCAGACCTTGTCGCCGACCGAAAGAACTTCTTCCGGCTTCTGCACGCGATCTTTGGAAAGTTCGCTGACATGGATGAGGCCTTCGATGCCGTTCTCCAAACGCGCGAAGGCGCCGAAGCTGACGAGCTTCGCGATCTCGACCTGCAAATGCGTGCCGATCGGATGCGCGTCGATGACTTCCTGCCACGGGTCTTTTTCAAGCTGCTTGAGACCGACGCTGATCTTTTCATTCTGCGGATCGATGCTCAGCACCTTCACTTCGATGACCTGATCTTTGTTCAACACCTCGTTGGGGTGTGAAACCTTCTTGGTCCAGGAAATATCGCTGACATGCAGCAGCGCGTCGATACCTTCTTCGATTTCGACAAACGCGCCGTAATCGGTGAGGTTGCGGACTGTGCCCTTGATGGACGAGCCGATGGGGTACTTGCCCTCGATCTCACGCCACGGGTTCGGACGCGTCTGCTTCAGGCCGAGCGCGATCTTCTCCGCCGTGGTGTCCACGCTGAGGACCATCACGTCAACCTGCTCGTCGAGCGTCAACACTTCGTTGGGATGACGCACGCGGCGGGTCCAGCTCATTTCGGAGACGTGAACCATGCCTTCGATACCATCTTCCAACTGCACGAACGCGCCGTAGTCGGTCATGCTCACGACCTTGCCGCGGATCACGCCGCCGACCAGGTAACGCGAGGACGCTGTTTTCCACGGGTTGTCGGACTTCTGCTTGAGGCCGAGACTGATGCGCTCGGACTGCGGGTCGAAGCTCAACACCATCACTTCGATGCGCTGACCCACGGAAACCACCTGCGACGGGTGCTTCACGCGGCCCCAGGACATATCGGTGACGTGCAGGAGACCGTCGATACCGCCGACATCCACGAATGCACCGAAATCGGTGATGTTCTTGACTTCGCCGGGGATGATCTTGCCGACTTCGATTGTCGAGAGCAGTTTGCTCTTCTCGCCAGCGCGCTGCTCTTCGAGGAGCTTGCGGCGGCTGACGACGACGTTGCGGCGGCGCTTGGTAAGCTTGATGATTTTCAGTTCCATCGTCTGGCCGAGGTAACGGTCCAGATCGCTGGTCGGGCGCCAAGTGAGTTGGCTGGCCGGCATGAACGCGTCGATGCCGATATCCACCTTCAAGCCACCCTTCACGCGGCGGACGATACGGCCCTCGATGGTGCCGTCGTCTTCATAGATTTTCTGGATGTGGGTCCAGTTCTTAATCTTGTCCGCTTTAATCTTCGAGAGCACCGGCAGACCGTCATCGTCCTCCGGTTCCTCGATAAAGATGTCGAACTCCTGGCCGATTTCGATAGCCGAGCGATCCGGAAATTCGTCGATCGGAATCGACCCCTCGCTCTTGTAGCCGATGTCAACCAGTACATAATCGTCGGTCATACCGACGACGCGACCACGCACCACTTCGCCTTCTTTGAAGTTTTGCATGGTTTGGTCATACAGCGCCTCCATCTCTTCCATCGAGAATTCGGCGTCTGTGCCGTCAAGGACGGCGGTTTTAGTGTTTTCAGACATAGTTCTTCTTCAGAACCTCCTTCATGGGAAATCTCTGCCCGTTTCCAGACAGACAGGATACCTTACCATTATTCCGGGATGCAGTCAAACAGAAAACCGGCAGGTGGTAAGGATTTCGTCGAGACGCGCTAAGCCTGCTCAGGTTCGGGCGTCTCAGCCAACTTCTTTCTGGCCAAGAACTTTCCGATAAGTACCACTGTAGCCGCGCCCGCTATGGCTGTCGCCTTGTGAAGCATCGGCAAGTGCGCTGCCATCCACGGTTTGACCCCAACAGTGGCAACAGCGCCGACCATCAGCGCGCCATGCTCTGAAATTGGTGCGCGATCGCTTATCCAGCCGGTGACGGCGGGATCGCTCAGCACCATCTCGCCCGCGATGTATCCCAGCAAGGCCGCCCCTGCCGTGATGATTACGGGGAACTTTTTCATCAGCGCGAGCAGTAGCGTGCTGCCGAAGATGACGATTGGAATACTCACGAGAAGGCCGATCGCTATCAGCAAGATGTTTCCCTTCGCGGCGCCGGCAATCGCGATGACGTTATCGAGCGACATTACCGCGTCGGCCAGCATGATCGTCCTGATGGCGGCCCAAAGGTTATGACCAGACTGAATGTCCTTTTCGTCATTTTCCGGCAGCAAGAGCTTCACGCCTATCCACAAGAGCAATGCTGCGCCGATGATTTTCAGATAAGGCAATGTGAGTAATGCCAGCGCAAGCGAGGCAAGCACGATTCGCATGCCGACCGCCGCGCCCGCGCCCCAAAAAACCGCCATGCGCTGCTGCTTCGGTGGCAGCGAGTTTGCTGCAAGCGCAATTACCACCGCGTTATCGCCCGATAACACCATGTCGATGGCAATAATCTGAGATAGAGCCACCCAGAAATGTTCGGGTAATTGAAAAAACTCCGACATACGACAGTTTTCCTCAACCAAACGATCCGCATAGTGTACCGCAATTTGCGAGGGTTTTACAGCCGTTTTAGTTCTACGAACGCGGATGAAATCGGGTGGTAAAGGCGTTAATTCAAAAGATGCAGGAATTCGATTACACCTTGGACTATCGCAGTATCGACTTTCGCGCGGAGCCGGAACGCTACCGGATCGGCAAAGGCGAGCAGGGTGTGCTGCTGGTGCAGCCGTATAAAGACGAGTTGTTGCCGCTATGGCGATTCAAAACACCGGACATCGCCGAGAAATCATCGAAGGCGCTGTACAAGAAGTTTTTGGCGTATTTGAAAGAGGACGATTTTGTGGGCGCGGACATGGCCCGAAAATTTTTGCAGATGGGCTGGACGCGTGCGCGACGCTATGCAAACCACCGCGGCGGGCGCAAATATGATCCAGCGTCAGGCAAGATATTGCCGCGTGACATCGATCCAGTTAAAGCGGCGTCTGCGGCAATTTTTTTTAGGGTATACGTCCGCGCACGCAACCACGCAAAATACAAACGGCTGCGCGAAAAACATCTTGCAGAAACGGGTTGACTAGACTGTGTCAGGCACCACCCACGGCTCGCGGTATTTCCGTTTGTATAGTCCATTCGCTTCGTCGTCGTTGAGGAAGCCTTCGGTGCGGGTGTCGATGTGGAGGCGGCGGCCGGTGCGGTAGGCGGCGTTGCCGTAGTGGGCGAGGAGCGTGGAGAAGTGGCCTTCTTCGATGTCGGCGTTGGGGCGTTTGCGGGATTTGATGCAGTCGATGAAGTTTGCGGCGTGCGCGGCACAGGTTGCGCGGTAGGCGCCGCGTTTGTCTAAGAGTTGCTGGCCTTCCTCGTCGTATGCGGCCCAGCCGTCTCCCATGCGCCCTAAGTACATGAACCGTTTCTCGCCGTAGATTTCCACGCGCGTGCCGTTGAACGGCCAGTTTAGAGCGGCGTTCGTATCGCGCAAGTCGAGCGGGGTTTTGCGCATGTACGGCGTCCACAGCACTTGTTCGAGGACCATCGTCACGCCATCGAATTCCCACGTGACAGTTTGTGTATCCGGTGTTTCGCGATTGTCCGTAAGCGAGTGAGTCGCACCGGTTGACGATACGGCTTTGGGCAAGGTGCGATCGATTGCCCAACGCGCGAGATCGATCTGATGTACGCCGTCGTTTGCAAGATCGCCGCCGCCGTAGTTCCAGAACCAGTGCCAGTTGTAGTGGAAGTGGTTGAGATTAAATTCTCGCAGCGGCGCGGGCCCGAGCCACATATCGTAATCCACGCCCGCGGGCGTATCGGCATCCGCTTCCGGCTTCATTGGCTCGCGCAATTTACTATTCACCACGCGCACGAAATGCACCGCGCCGAATTCCGGCAACTTTGTGTACGCAATCGCCTCTTTGACGTAATCCGCGCTGCGGTTCTGTGTACCCACTTGCACTACGCGGTCGTACTTGCGAGCGGCCTCGACCATCTTGCGGCTTTCCCAGATGCTGTGCGACGTTGGTTTCTCGACGTAGACGTCCTTGCCCGCCTGGCACGAGAGTATTGTTCCCAGCGCGTGCCAATGATCCGGCGTGGCAATCGCGATCGCATCGACTTCTTTGTCGTCGAGCATGCGGCGAAAATCCTGCACGCACTGCGGTCGCTTGCCCTTGAGTTGTTCGACCTTCCGCGCACGTTCGTCAAACAAGCGCGAATCCGGATCGGCAAGATAGCGAATCTCCACATCATCGCGCTGGCCAAATTCAAGCGTCAGATCCCATCCGCGATCGCGAATCCCCATGATGCCGAGTACGACGCGATCGTTTGCGCCGGCCCTGCGCGGAATCGCCGTGGACGCGGCTAGCAATCCCGCCGTCTTCAAATATGCACGCCGCGAAATCGTGTTCATGACATTTCCCTCGCGCTATGATTTGATCGCTGCAAACGCTTCCAACGCGCGCACACGCGCTTCGCCGTGATCGACTATTGGTTTAGGATACGTTTTTCCCAAGACGACGTCCGCTGCACGCAATACATCTTCCGGCGCATTACTTGGATCATGAATCCACTTCGCATCGAGCCTTGACAACTCCGACACCCACGTGCGCACGTAGTCGCCGTTCGGATCGAATTTAATACCTTGGCTCGTTGGATTGAAGATGCGGAAATAAGGCGCGGCATCCGCGCCGCAGCCCGCGGTCCATTGCCAGCCGAGCGTATTGCTTGCGAGGTCAGCGTCCACGAGCGTATCCCAAAACCATTTCGCGCCTTCCTGCCACGGGATTAGTAGATCCTTTGTGAAGAATGACGCGACGATCATGCGAACGCGGTTGTGCATCCAGCCGGTGTGCCAGAGTTCGCGCATGCCTGCATCAACGATGGGGTAACCCGTCAGTCCCTTTTGCCATGCGCGGAGATGAGACTTATTTCGCAGCCAGGGAAACTTCTCAAAGTTTTGGCGCAGCGGTTTGCCGGCAGTATGGGGAAAGTGAAACAAGAGGTGATGTGCGAATTCGCGCCAACCGACTTCCGTGAGAAATTTTTCTTCGCCGCGCGCGACGCCGGGTGTCGTGGCCAGCGCGCCATGTTGTCGCGCGGCGTGCCATATCTGGCGCGGGCCGATTTCACCGAAGTGTAAATGCGGCGATAGCCGCGACGTGCCGATACAGTCAGGCCGATCGCGGTCCTCGGGATACGCCGCAATCGTATCGAAGAAACGCGTGAGTTGATCGTGCGCACCTGCTTCGCCCGGTGTCCACGTCTCGCGAATGCCTTTTGCCCAGTCGATGCGCGGTTCGAGTTCGAGTGAAGCGAGCGATTGCGATTTGACTGGTTTCGTGAGCGGTGTAATCTGCTTGGGCGCGGGCAACGGTGTGGAAACCGTGGGCATGTTCAGGCATGTCTTCCAGAACGGCGTGAACACCTGAAACGGTGAGCCCTGCTTGTTCTTAATCTCCCACGGTTCAAACATCAGCGCGCTGTTGAAACTCTCGACTGCAATGCCGTGCTTCGTTAGTTCGCTCTTGATTGCAGTATCGCGTTTGACGATCGCGGGCTCATAGCGCCGGTTCCAATACACGGCATCCGCGCCAGTTTCATTAATTACGTCCGTGAGCGCGTCGATTGCCGAGGGCGCGGTGCGAATCACCAGCGTTGCGCCACGCGATTCCAATGACGCGGTGAGGGCAGCAAGCGATTGGTGCAACCAATATTTGCTCGCGCCACCCGGCGCCCATTCCCCTTCGTCTTTGGGCGACCAAATGTATAACGGCACGACAGGCGCGCCACGCTGCACCGCGGCGTGTAGCGCCGGATTGTCTTCGAGCCGTAGATCCAATCTAATCCAAACAATTGTTGCTGCCATGGGCACATATTATCCGAGGCTGGCCTGCGTAATCCCGCGTGACTGTTGCGACGACATGGCTAGAGGCCTATACTGGACGCAAGGTTGATCCGGGTAAATTAGCGCGCGTCATGGAGTGCATCCATGCAAATTTTCGTGCCGAAGGAAACTGATCCCGCCGAACTGCGCGTGCCTATTACGTCCGATGCCGCTGCAAAGCTTGTTAAATTGGGCGCGTCGCTTAGCGTGGAGTCCGGCGTCGGACGCGCTTCCTTTCACGAAGACGCCGCCTACGAAGCCGCGGGCGCCACAATCTCCACGAACCGCGCTGCATCGCTTGCAGAACTTGCAGAAGCTGACCTCGTACTGCGCATTCACAAGCCTTCCCTAAACGAAGTATCCGCGCTGAAACGCGGCGCGGTTCACATCAGCTTTCTGGATCCATTTAACGAGCGCGCGCTTGTCGAGGCGTTCGCAGCCGCGGGCGTCAGCGCAATCAGCATGGAAATGATCCCGCGCAGCACGCGCGCGCAGAAGATGGATGCGCTAAGCTCACAGGCAAGCCTGGCGGGCTATGTCGCAGTGCTCATTGCCGCGGAGCGCCTGCCGAAAATCTTGCCGATGATGATGACGCCCGCGGGGACAATATCCCCTTCGCGCGTGTTTGTGATCGGTGCGGGCGTTGCGGGGTTGCAGGCGATTGCCACCGCAAAACGGCTCGGCGCGCGCGTGGACGCATTCGATACGCGGCCCGTCGTGGAAGAGCAAGTAAAGTCGCTTGGCGCCAAGTTCGTGAAGGTCGATCTGGGGGAGACGGGCCAGACGAAGGACGGCTACGCGAAAGAACTCACGCCTGAACAGCAGGCGAAACAGCGCGATGCGATGGCTGCGGTCTGCGCGCAATCGGACATAGTGATTACGACCGCCCAACTTTTCGGTAAGCGCGCACCCGTGATCATCACCAAGGAAATGATCGCGCGAATGAAGCCGGGAAGCGTGGTTGTCGATCTCGCCGTGGAGAGCGGCGGGAATGTCGAAGGTTCAGAAGCGGGCAAAGAGATTGATGTCAACGGCGTGCGAATTGTAGGACTTGTCAACCTGCCGGGCCGCGCTGCAATTCACGCGAGCCAGATGTACGCGTCCAATCTTGTCGCGCTCGTCGAGACTTTGTGGGACAAAGAAGCGAAAGCGCTCGCGCTCCATTTGAATGACGACATCGTGAAGGGATGTCTCATCACGCACAACGGCGAAATTGTGAATGAAACGATCAAGGCGGCGTATGCCAAGCAAGGGTGAACAATCATGACGGCAGACATGCTTCCCAATTTATATGTGTTCTTGCTCGCGACGTTTGTAGGCCTGGAAGTGATCCGGCGTGTGACACCGCTGCTGCACACGCCGCTCATGTCGCTTACCAATGCGATATCCGCGATTTCCGTCGTGGGCGCGCTGGTTATCGCGGGCCGCGCGGAAACGTCGTTGAGCACCTTTCTCGGCACGGTCGCGGTCGCGGCATCAATGGTCAACGTAGTCGGCGGGTTCATGATTACGTATCGCATGGTGCGCATGTTCAAAGGCCGCGATCAGAAATAGCCATGAGCGAACACGTCATCCATTTTATATATCTCGCTTCGACGGCGTGCTTCATTCTGTCGTTGAAGTGGCTCGGCGCAGTGCCGACGGCCAAGCGCGGGGTAATCGTTGGCACGCTGGGAATGGCGTTGGCCATCGGCGGCACACTACTCGAACCCACGATAGAAAATTTCCGATTCATCGCCGCGGCGGTGGTGGTGGGCACGATCATCGGTGTGCCGATGGCGATGATGCCAATGACTGCCGTGCCGCAACGGACCGCACTCTCGCACGCGTTTGGTGCGCTCGCGGCGACGCTCGTGGGAACTGCCGAATATTTTCTGCACGCGCCGCACATCGCGCGCTTTACGATGGGCGCGCTGGCGATTGAAGTGATCCTCGGCGGACTCACGGTCACCGCGAGCCTGATGGCCGCAGGCAAATTGCAGGAAATCATTCCTACCCGCGCGATCCTGTTTCGCGGCCAACACTATTTAAACTTGGCCGTGCTGGGCTTGGCTGTACTAATTGGTATTTATCTGGTTATCGATCCCGGCGCGTGGTGGCTCTTTCCAATCATGCTTGGCTTGTGCCTTGTGTTTGGCGTGCTCTTAATTATTCCGATCGGCGGTGCGGACATGCCGACCGTGATTGCGTTGCTCAATTCTTACGCAGGACTCGCCGCGTCGATGATGGGTTTTGTGCTGAACAACAAACTGCTTATCGTCGCGGGCGCGCTGGATGGATCGTCGGGGCTCATTCTCTCGATCGTGATGTGTAAAGCTATGAACCGATCGATGGCGAATGTGTTGTTCGGGGGGTTCGGTTCCGCCAGCAGCGCACAAGGCGCCGGCGTGAAGGGCGAAGCGCGCGCACTTACCCCTGAAGACGCTACGCTGGTGCTGCAAGCCGCGCGGTCCGTCGTGGTCATTCCGGGTTATGGCATGGCCGTCGCACAGGCGCAACATGTCGTGTGCGAGCTGGCGGAGTTGCTTGAAGAAAACGGCGCGGAAGTGAAGTACGCGATCCATCCCGTGGCGGGGCGCATGCCGGGACACATGAACGTGCTGCTCGCCGAAGCGGACGTGCCCTACGAACAACTTGTCGAAATGGACGACATCAACCCGATCATGGAAACGGTCGATGTCGCGATCGTGATTGGCGCGAACGACGTTGTGAACCCCGCCGCGCGTACGGACGAATCAAGCCCGATCTACGGCATGCCGATCATCAATGCGGACAAAGCGCGGACGGTATTTGTGCTTAAACGCTCGATGGCGTCGGGGTTCGCGGGCATCGACAATCCGCTGTTTTTCAATGAGAACACGCGCATGATCTTTGGTGACGCAAAGAAAACCTTGCAGGCCCTGATCAGCGAATTTAAGAACAGTTAACCGCACTCGTTATTGAAAATACCCCAGGAACTCGACGATCCGTGCCACGCCCCCATCAACGCTGATACTACCTGTTGCATACGCAAGGGCCGGGCTATCTTTCTTGCTGGCAACACGCTTCCAAGTTCTTGCCGTTGTGGCGATCTTCAAATCCGGATTGTCCACGCTGCGTTTGCGCACTTCGGCGACCCCGTTCCGCACGTGAACCGTGTAGTGTTCCGATATGTCCGTGAATGAAAACTGCGCGAGAATATTCGCATCGCCTGCCTTCGCGGGATTAAGCCGCACCGCCATCGCATTGAGAAAAGAATCTACGGGTAAGGCGTCCATGAAATCGTCGGGCACGCGGGATGAATCGGGGGGAACAATATCAATGTCGCCGCGCCACTCCATCGCCTGGGTTAGATAATAGTTGCGCGCGTTTGCATTGGTTTGTGCGGAGCCCATCGCTTCGAAGCACGCGGCGAGCGTGGACCGCGCTTCATTTGATTCCGGTTCGATGCGCGTCCACTCGCGCGCCAACTCCGCGCACCACTGATAATCCTTCTCCGCGAGCGCGGCGCGTGCTTGATCGGACAGCGGCTTCCCCGCGGCAAACGCTTTCGCCAGCCGTTTCGCGCGTTCCTCCGGGCGCAGCGGATTCAGCGTCACCGCGTCGCCATCAAACCAGCCGAGATACCCGTCGTATACGCCGCGCACCGACCATGCCACGGTGCCGTAGGATTCGACGAGCCAAGGATGCCGGGCAAGGCCTGGTGGCAATAAAATGGATGCAGCCAGTTCGTCGGGCGTCTTGCCGGCGTTTAGCCCGCGCAGGGTTTGATCGTGCACGAATTGAATCGCGTCACGATAGGCCGTCAGCGTTTCGGCAATCGCATCTTTTCCTGTCAGCGGGCGCGTGTGACACGGCACCAGAAATTCCGCTTCAAAGTCGCGCACCATGTCCAAGCTGCGTACCCATTCCATCACGTCGCGATATGCTGTGCCGCGGATCGTGTAGAGATTGGGAAACGCTTGATAGATATTGTCCGCGGGCAACAGCACTTTCTTGTCGGGAAGCCACACAACGATTTGGTCCGGCGTTTCGCCTGGTGCATGCGCGAGATGCACCCGCACACCCGCAATCGTGACATCCAGCGTGTCGCTAAATGTCTTCGTGGGCCGCGCCAATGCGATGTTTTCCGGGCGGTAATCGAGTCGCAAGCCAATCCCGCAGGTTTCGGCGCGATCTTCGGGGAGCATCTGCCCAAACATCCGCATGCTGCGCACGTAGATGCCATCGCGCACGACACTCACGACGCGATCGATGTATGCAGCAGTGGTGTCGTGTGCGTAGACGGGAATGTCGGGGTTTCCGCCCGTAAAAACGGCGCCGCCGAAAACGTGATCCGCATGATTGTGTGTCAGCACGAGCGCTTTCACCGGCTTCTTTGTAATCTTGTTGAATTCCGCTTTGACCGCTTCCGCCTGTGGTCGCCCCTCCAATGCATCGACAATGATGACGCCGTCATCGCCTTCTATGAGAATGGAATTTGCCAGCCCGTATCCGATGGCAACGTATACGCCGTCGGTGACTTTCTCGACGCCCTTCCGAAACAGTTCGGCCTGCTGCTGTAAATCGGGAGATGGCGGCGGCGGTGCGGGCTGGGGCGTCTTGTCGCTGCAGCCAACGAGAGCTAAGGCGAAGGAGAATAGGGCAGAGAGACCATAAATTGTTCGACGCTTCACGATTTCGGTTTCGCAATCAAGTAGACATAGACGTCAAAAGCGTCGCGATTCTTGACTGCACCCCCGAGTGCGCTATACGGCTTGATGCCAAATTCGGAGAATGTAAAACTGACCATTGCTTCGATCGTCACGCTGTCGTTTTTGAAAGTGATTAACGCAGGGCACTCGCGCGCGATCTTTTTACCATGCACTTCAAATTCCAAGATGGCGAGGTGGGAGAAGTCTTGTTTGCCGATTCGTTGGGACTTTGCGCTGACTTGCGTGACTTTCGCGGAGATTTTTGGATATGTTGCCGCATCGAGCTGATTGTTGCCGCGCATGTGTTCGCCGATGGTCTGTCGGTCTTTTTCATCGACTTGCTTGAATGGCTCATCCAGGATACCCGCAGCTTCGATGCGTGGATACCATTTCTTGTGCATGTCCGGCGCGTCCACCTGCAATTTCTCCGCGGCAAATGTGAGCGAGAATTGCGCGGTCACAAGATCGGTGTTTTCCATGGAAAGCGTTGCGGTGTACTCGCTTGGGTATACGAGGTGATTGTGAGCGAATCTTGCGGCGATTCCGGCCTTGTGCACAACTACGGCGAAAATGGATTCGGCGGGATCGATGGTGTATTCCGTCGCGCGTGCGGGGGCTGCTATGGCAATCAGAAGCGTCAGCCCCGCAAGATAATTGTTAACCCGCATACCGCACTCCTTCACTACATCGTGAAAATCATTCTACCGGGCCGCGCTTGAAAATACCCGCCAAACATGCAACCGTTAGGGGCTTTTTATTTCATCAAACAATTCAGAAGGAGCATACAAAATGGACCTGAAAACTGTGCGGCGCGGGCTTGCCGTGCACGTCGCGGCCTTGGTCGTGGTACTTGCGCTCGCGGGCTGTGCGTCCACCAAGACGGCCAAGTACACGCCGCCTACCGTCGCCGAGGGCGAACTTACCGCGCTCGACAAATATGTTGCCGCGCCCGACGCCAACTATAGCTGGAAAATTGTTAACACCGTTAAGGGCGAGGGCTACACCGGCTACATCGTGGACATGGTGTCGCAGCAGTACCTTACGGAAAAAGAAGTGAACAAACCCATCTGGCAGCACTACCTGCGCATCGTGAAGCCGGACAACTTGAAGCATTCGACAGGGTTACTCTACATCGGCGGAGGCCGCAACGATCGCCCCGCGCCAGACAACGTCGATAAGGGCTTCGCGCAAATGGCCGTGTTGAGTCAGTCCGTGTGCGCCGAACTTCCCAACGTGCCAAGCGAGCCTGTCGTGTTTGCGGACGACAACGGGAAGAGCCGCACCGAAGACGCAATCATCGCGTATACCTGGGACAAGTACATGCGCACCGGCGACGAGAAGTGGCCCTTGCGCCTGCCGATGACGAAATCCGCCGTGCGCGCGATGGATACGATTACCGCCGTGCTGGCCTCG
The DNA here is from genome assembly GCA_020848835.1 of Candidatus Hydrogenedentota bacterium. GTDB lineage: Bacteria > Hydrogenedentota > Hydrogenedentia > Hydrogenedentales > SLHB01 > JABWCD01. The sequence goes on along the minus strand of JADLHJ010000031.1, from coordinate 43,482 downwards.
CCTGAAGGCGGCGGCGCGAAGGTCGACAAGTTTATGGTCGCCGGCGGATCAAAGCGTGGCTGGACGACCTGGACCACCGCGGCGGTGGACAAACGCGTCGTCGCAATCACGCCTTTCGTTATCAATATGCTCAACGTCGTGCCCTCCTTCCAGCATCACTACAAAGTCTATGGATTCTGGGCGCCGGCCGTTGGCGATTACCAGGAAATGGGCATCATGGATTGGACCGGCACGCCGGAGTACGCGGCACTTATGAAGATCGAAGAGCCTTTCAGTTATCGCAATCGCCTCACCATGCCGAAGTACATCGTGAATGCCTGCGGCGACGAGTTCTTCCTGCCCGATTCGACTCAGTACTATTTTAACCAACTGCCCGGCGAGAACTATTTGCGCATGGTTCCGAATGCCAAGCACTCACTCGGCGGCACAGACGCACGCGAAGGCATGATGGCGTTTTACAGTTCAATCTTGAACAACACCAAGCGCCCCGAGTTTTCTTGGAAGTTGCAGAAGGACGGCTCGATCAAAGTTACGTGCAAGGACAAGCCTTCCGCAGTGAAGTTGTGGCAGGCCACCAATCCCAATGCGCGCGATTTCCGCGTGGATACGATTGGCGACAAGGCGTGGACGAGCACTGACCTCGAAGACAAGGGCAACGGTGTTTACGTCGGCGATGTGCCGAAGCCCGAGAAAGGGTTCACCGCATATATGGTGGAGATGACGTTCCCGGCCAGCGGTTTGATCCCGTTCAAGTTTACGACCGATGTGCGCGTGAAGCCGGACGTCGAACCCTTCCAGTTACCGACTCCGGAAACACCGAAGGGCTTCATCACGTCCAAGCAGGCATCCAACTAGGGTGAAGCTGCCGAAAGCAATCGCGGAGCGCGTCCAACTCGTGTTGGACGCGCTCCCGCTTCAGCAAGCGATGGCGCAACTCGTCGTCAAGCATGGTGCATCGCGCGAATTGAAAACGCTGGTCGAATCGACGATCGCGTCGCCGGAGCTTTCATCGAACGAAGCGCTCTGTGCAGGTTTGTGGTTGTATGTTGATGAACTTGATCGCAGTCATGTGATTAGCCAGGGCATTGAAGATGCCACGGGCTCGTATTGGCACGGCATCATGCACCGGCGCGAAGGCGATTTCAGCAACAGCCATTACTGGTTTCACCGCGTAGGCAATCACCCGGCGATGAAAAAGATCGATGGGTATGACGCACACCGGTTTATTGACGAGGTTGAAGGGCAACACGTGAATTCGCCCGCTGCGCTAATCGACCTGCAGCGGCGCGAATGGGTGGCCTTATTCGAGTGGTGCGCGGAGCACTCTGGTAAATGAAGAGAGTCACCATCTATCACAATCCGCGTTGCACCAAAAGCCGCGAGACGCTTGCCTTACTGAAAGAGCGCGGCATCGAGCCAGCCGTTGTCGAGTACTTGAAAGAGCCGCTTACGAAAGACGCCGTTAAGGCGCTAATCAAAATGTTAGGCGGCGACACCGCGCAGATTGTTCGCACGAAAGAAGCGGCGTACAAAGATTCGGGGCTAACGGCGAAGAGTACGCCGGATCAAATTGCCTCGGCGATTGCGAAAGAACCAATTCTGTTAGAACGGCCAATCGTGGTAAGTGGGAAAAAGGCCGCGATTGGAAGGCCGCCGGAGAATGTGCTTAAAGTTCTTTAAGTAGAGCCGAATTCCGATTCGGCTTTCTTAGGCAATCCATGAGCCGAATCGGAATTCGGCTCTACGCAATCGGCAACACCGCGGTCGTCAATCGGCAGACGCACACCAACTTCTCCGCATCGTCGGTAATCTTGATGTCCCACACGTGCGTTGATTTGCCGATGTGCACAGGCCGCACGGTGCCGGTCACAACGCCACTGCGCGCGGAGCGCACGTGGTTTGCATTCACTTCGATGCCGACGCAGCGGAATTGTTGAGGATCGACGACCATCGCCGAAGCCATGCTGCCCAACGATTCCGCGAGCACGACGCTCGCACCGCCATGAAGCAGCCCTGCCGGTTGCGCGGTCCGCTTGTCCACCGGCATCGTGGCTTTCACGTAGTCATCGCCAAATTCCGTGAACTTGATTTCGAGCGGTTCGTGAATCGTGCCGACGGCCATTGCATTCAGATGCGCAAGGGACGGGCTGAAAAACCAAATGGACATGAACGATCTCCCCGCGGTTAGCAGCTATCGCCGTGGAAGAAAATAGCGTTGGCCATTGACATCCAGGACCACACCGCGCAGATCGACGGCCATCAATCGTGCGCTGGTCCCTGGAATGGTCTCACCTTGAAATACCTTTTGCATGTTGATCAGCGCGGAAGCGCGCGGGTTTCGATTGTTCGGAATGCCGACGATGTTGATCTTCAGCGCCGGCAATCCGAGGCGCACGCGCACGGATTCCGACAAGATGGGAAGCTTGTCGATCTCATCTTCCGCCGGCTTCGCGGCTTCCGCAGGAGTTTCCGTTTCCGGTTTCGTATTTGTAGCCACAACAACGGGCGCAGCCGCAGGCTTAGCGGCAGGTGTCGTTTCGGTTTTTGCCTTTGGCGCCGCCGGTTCCATCTTCTTTGCGGGCGTTTCCTTTGGTGCGGCGGTGACCACCTTTACAGGCTTCGTCTCCGCGGCAGCACTTTCCATTGGCGCGTCAAGGACATCGACCGGTTGCACCGTCGTAGTCGTTTGTGACGGTTGGGGCACGGGCGGCGAAACCGGGACAGCGCTGGCGACCTTTTGCTGGATGGGTTCGTTACGGCGCAAGCCAATCGAAACTGCGGCAGTGGCGCCGGCGCCTATGCTCACCAGCACAAGCAGTGCGACGACTGAAACGACCACCGCCTTGGTATACGACCTTGGTTCGCGGTCACGATCAAGATCGTAATCCTGTTCGAGTGCCAACTGACGCACTGGTGTGGCTGCGGCGACTTCTTCGCGCGTGGCCTTTTCCTGCTCGAGTTTGCGCAGTGCGTCAAGGATCGAACTCATGGCGAGGGCGATCCTGCGTCTTCTGCGGGAACGAGGGGTAATCCGCCCGGCCAAGTGGGCGCGGCGGTGCCTGCATTTTCCGCCTGTGCAGCGGGAGGAGAAGGGGACTCCGCCGCCGGCGTCGCGCCCACTACCGGAGGCGACTCTTCAGTCGCTTGCGGCGCGGGCTGCGGTGCTGCGGGTGCAAGTTCCGCAGGTGTATTATTCGCTGGCGGTGCTGTCGGAGGCGCTGGAGCAGCCTCGTTGGGCTTAGGTAATTCTTCCGATTTCACGGTTGGCGGTGGCGTGTTATCGGCCGGCTTAGGCGTTTCGTCCGTCGGGCCTGCGGTACCCGGCACGCGCGCAACTTTAGGCTCGGGCGCCTTTTGGGAAACAGGTCTCTTATCGACTGCTGTTGCTGCTTTGGTTTCCTTTGGCGCGCCGTCCTTGCCTTCCGTCTTGCCGGACTCTTTCTTTTCTTCCTCGGCAACATCGCGCTCAAGCACCGGTGACAAGGAGCGCAAGCCCGGCATATTGAAGCCAGGCATCCAACTGCTCAACACCATGCGCGTGTGACGTCCCGCAGCACCGTCGATACGCAGGCCGACGTCTTTTTGTATCGTCTTAATTGCGTCTGACGTCGCCTGATCGAAATTGCCGTTCGGCGATTGATTCAAGCGACCAAGCGTACGCAGCTGCACTTGCAGCATGCGCACGTCTTCGCCGCTCATGCCGCCCTTGAGAATGACCGTTTCCGGGTTCGGATCACGCCACCATACCAGCGCTTCGTTCAGATAGCACTCGTTGAGTTTTTCGCGCGGCACCATCGTCACTTCGTTCGACGCAGTGGTGATGCGCAAGTCGTTACCTTCCGCGCCGACGACGGCGGTCCAGATCGAACGCGTTCGGCCATGCACTTTGATCAACGCGGGCAAATTGATCGCTTCAATTTGTTCCAGCGTTAGCTTCATTACTTCGCAGGAAAAGTCGTTGTCCGTCGCGAATTTCGTCAGCGCATCGATCGAATCGTTTGCGGGGAGATTGGAGAGCAGCTGCATGTTCCACGCGCGCAGGATGCCCTGAATCGCGGCAGTGCGGCCCGCGGTCGGGTCCTGTCTGTCCACGAAACCGGCGATGGTGGTATCCAGCGGCTTTTCAATCGGCGGCGCGGCTTCCACCGGTTTCTCGGCGACCGGCACCGGTGCGGCGAAGGCCACATCGCGCTTTACAGGCGCGGGTTGCACGGGGGGCGTCGCAGCATTTGCGGTTTGTTGCGGTGTCACATTGGCTGGCGCGGTCCCCAAGATGTTCGAGATATCGAAATCGCGAAAGACCGCCGCGACAAATAGGATCACGATACACGCCGTCGTAATCGCCGGGCTCGGCAGCCACACGCGAATCTGCGGCCAGATCTTTCGTTTCGGCTGCTCGCCGCGCACTTCCTTCCACGCCTGCTTCACAATCTTCGGCGAGATGTCGCGCATCTCCTTCGTGTAGCCGATTAACAACGATCGATCGCACAGCGCATTGATGACGCGTGGTGTCCCGCCGGAAATCTTATAGATCGATTTCAATGCCTGCGCGGTGAAATAAATCCTGCGGCGCGCACCCGCCACGCGCATGCGATAGGAAATGTACTGCTTCGATTCTTCGCGGCTGAGCGGTTGCAGGTGGTAACGCGCGGTGATGCGCTGGTTAAGCTGGCGCAATTCGTGCAGCGAAAGCACCTGCATCAATTCCGGCTGGCCGATCAACACGATCTGTAGAAGTTTTTGCGTCTCCGTTTCAAGATTGGACAAGAGCCTGATCTGTTCGAGCACCGCAGGCGTAAGGTTCTGCGCCTCATCGATCACGAGCACGCAGTTCTTACCCCGCGCATTGCGGTCGAGCAGGTAATCATTCAACTCGTCGATAAGGCCGCGCGCGGATGTCGCGGAAGTCGCGATGCCGAAATCTTCGTTGATCTTGCGCAACAACTCTTCCGGCGAAAGGTACGGGTTGAAGATGAACGCGACTTCGGTGTTCTCGTCGAGCTGGCCCAGGAGCGTGCGGCAGATGGTCGTCTTGCCCGTGCCGATTTCGCCCGTGACCATCACGAACCCGCTGCGGTTCTTGATTCCGAAAAGCAGGTGGGCAAAGGCCTCCTTGTGCTTTTCGCTCAAATAGAGGTATTTCGGGTCCGGCGTGAGATTAAACGGCTTCTCTCGCAGTCCGTAATACGCTTCGTACATCGGGATTCCTCGCCGCGCAGCAGAACGCGCGGTTCACCGCTGACATTGCCGAGCAAAGGTATAAACGCGGTCGTAACCCGTATCGATGACCGGGCGGCGGCCACGCACACCTCAAGCGCGACAAGTGAAAGACACTTCCCACTACTTCAAAGCGGAAGGATAACAAGCAACGCGGCGCGTGTCAACGATTTGTGGCGTAAAACCAGTACGCTAAACGCGCATAGTTGAACGTTTGTCAGGAGTATACTTTGTCAAAAGTAGAGTTTTGCACCGTTTGATATCGATGGTTGATAAGGTCCTGGATACACGCGCATGATCGCGCGCAATCCATCGCCGCGGAAGGAGCGCATAAAGTGTCTGCACTGCAATCACGGAGGCGATTCCTGGGTACGATAGGGGCGTTAGCCGTCGCGACCCAATGCCCAACGCAGGCAGCAAGCACTTCACGCCCCAATATTATCTTCATTCTCGCGGACGACTTGGGTTACGGCGATCTCGGGTGTTACGGCCAAACTAAAATCAAGACACCGAATATCGATGCGCTTGCCGCGCAGGGTACGCGGTTTACGCAATGCTACGCGGGCGCGGCGGTCTGCGCCCCCAGCCGCAGTGTGTTAATGACAGGGCAACACGTTGGCCACACGCGTATTCGCGGAAACAGCGCAAAGGTGGCCATACCGAGGCACGATGGCGAAGCTAACCGTGTACCGCTGTACGCCGAAGATTTTACCGTCGCGCAATTGCTGAAAGGCGCTGGCTACGCGACGGGTATTGCAGGAAAGTGGGGGCTCGGCGAGCCGGGCTCAACGGGACTGCCAAACGATCACGGGTTCGACGAGTGGCTCGGCTACTTGAATCAAAATCACGCGCCGGATTATTTCACCGATTATCTCTGGCGCAATAAAGAGAAGCAGATCATCCCCGGCAATTTGGACGGAAAACGTCAAACCTATTCCTGCGATCTGTTCGCGGACTTCGCGATCGATTTCATTCGAGCGCACAAAGAGGGCCCGTTCTTTTTATATCTGCCCTTTACGATTCCACACAAGAAAACCGAAGTGCCCGATCTCGCGCCGTACGCAAACGAATCGTGGAGCGATGAAGAAAAAACGTTCGCGGCGATGATTACACGCCTCGATGGGTACGTAGGCCGCATTTCGCAGCTCCTGAAAGAGCTGAACATCGACGACAACACGATTGTCTTTTTCGCATCGGACAACGGCGCGCCGGAGACTTGTCGAGATTTCTTCGCGCGCAGTGGGATCCTACGCGACATCAAAGGCACGCTGTACGATGGCGGCATTCGTGTGCCGATGATCGTGCGTTGGCCCGGAAAAGTTGCGGCGGGAAAGTCGGACGCAATGCCGTGGTACTTCGCAGATTTCTTGCCGACGGCGGGTGCGATTGCGGGCGCTGCTACGGCTTCCAACATTGACGGAGCGAATGTGCTCCCGATCATTTTTGGGAATTCTCAACCGGAATTCGCCTCGCGTTTCTTGTACTGGGAAACGCCCGCGGATGGTGACCTCCGTCAAGCTGCACGTAAGGGCCCGTGGAAAGCGGTGCGGCAGGGTTTGGACAAGCCAATCGAGTTGTACAACCTGGATGAAGACGTTTGGGAGTCAAAAAACGTCGCAGCAAAGTTTCCGCAGATTGTGAACGAGTTCAGGACCTATTTCGCGGAGCAACACATCGAATCGCCGCACTGGCCCGTGGACCCTGAAAAACTCGCTACGCTAAAGTCTGCGTCCGTGCCGTGACCTAGCGTCCGTCAATCAATTTAAGGTGTTCCGTTAGAATACGCCGGACTTCCAGAATTGCCAGAGGATGGCAATGCGCGGAATGACCGTACGCCACGGGAAAGTCGGAATCTGCTCCCTCGAGGTGTGAACTCGTATATGCCACTACGCCGTCACTTCCGTCGTTCTCATCGCCCTTGCGGACATTGCCAAAGATGGTGTGGTAATGGACGCCGTCGTGAATTGGCATTGCCTCTGTTGCACGTATAAAGCGGTTGTTCGGTGAAAGGTTCTTCACGCTCGTGAAATCGCGCTTCGTGATCTTGTCCCCGGCAGTATCGATATTCAGGGTCATTACGTCGAAGGTGGTGTTGAGCAAAAACTTTGGCACGGCGACGAGCCGCGCTATGGCGCTGCCCAGCGCGCGATCGCTCAAAGTGCTGCCACGGTGCGGCGTGCAGATAAATACGACGCGCTTTACATACGGCGCGCTCTGGTAAAAGAACACGCTTTGAAGCAGCGCTCGATCCTTTTCCGAAAGATTAAGTTCGTCAAAGGGCCGCGTACTGAACGCATTCCAAATCGCATCGCCGCTGTCCTGCACCTGCAGTTTCGACAACAGGCCGCCCATGCTGTGACCGATCAGCACCATGTTGTTGAATGCAACGCTGTCGCCGTCCGGGTCGTAGCGCTTGCGCGCATCCTCCAATGCGGCGCGAAATACACTCGCCGAATAGATGAACGGATAACCGGTCGGATATTGAAACAGCCAGAACTGGTACCGCTCCCGCAGCACGGGATCGCCGCGCAAGTCGTTGAGCATGTCCGCCCAGGTAAGTGGACTGGATACGAGACCGTGCGTGAACACCACCGGAATCTTGTCGCTCTCATAGGGATCGAGCATGTATAGACCGGTGCGATTGTCCGCGCGTTCCGCACGTAAGAACCCAAGGAAAGCATCGGTGCGCAGATTTGGATCGGACAGCGCGTAGGCAAGCGGCGTGGTCACGTCGGATTCGAGTGGCGAGCGCGTGCCATCGATATTCACTTGATTGATGTGCAACGGATCGTACAGCTCCAGGGTGGCGTCCAGAGGCTGGTCATAGTCCACGCAAGCGAGCCGATCGAAACGCAGTAGCGCCGTCGCCGGATAACTCGCGCGCGGGGGCTGGTTCGGATTGTTGGGATCTTGCTCCAACAATCCGATCATCGGAATACCGAGGCCGTACGATCGGTAATGATTGTTGATGCCTTCGACTTCGTAGTCCGCGCTCAGCAGCAGATCTGCGAACGAAGGATGCTCGTCCGGAAATCCGTACATCTCGACACGCACGCGCAATGGACCGTCCCACGTATCGATCCGCACCGAGCCGTCGCTTTCCTCCGCCGTCGAAATGCCTTCAAGCAGACGCAACGCGCGCGCCAGCGAATGGTTGTACAGCTCGCAGCCAAGACGAAACCGCGGGTCATATTGATTGGGAGGAGCGCCCAAGTTTTCGTCAAAAAGGAAGGCGTAAGCAAAGCGCGCGGACGAAATGTAATACCCCAACGCGTCAACGCCAGACTTTTCTTCATAACTGCGCGCGACGAGATAACTCAGCTCCGCCATGCTGAACAACAGATACCGATCTGGAGCGGTGCATGCGCGCTCCCGTAAGTCGCGCATGGTTGTATCCGGGTCCGTCGCAAATTTTGCGGTCAGATTGTAAACGCGCAACACCTGCGCCGTGTGCGCGCTCATCACATCTTCTGTGATGGCGTTGCTCTGCATCTTCCGGAATACGGCGTCTTGCTGCACCTCTTTGAGCGTGACTGGCGTGAGGCAGCCCCCAAGAAGCGCAACTGCCACGAGAGAGACGGATGTGAGATAAGAGCGCAGCAACAATCGTCTTTCTAATCGATATGCCCAAACGTTCGGCACATCATCCACAATATGCCCCAAAAAGTGAAAATTCTAGGCATATCATCGGCACGTAACGCCGCGCCACGCCTATCGCCGCAGTCGGGGAAATAAACGCGGACGATCGGTCCCCGCGCCGGCAGTCGGGTCGCCGTTATCTTTGGGTTGGCCATTATCCGGCTGGTTCTTCATTTGTTCGGCGGTGGCTGCAGCGTCGAGCGTTACAGCACTGGCGCCCTTACTTTGCAGGTCGGTTATCATAGTGCGGATTTGTTCACGCAGCGTTTGCCATTGCGTCACCAATCCGGGCGTTTGCGGGTTGTTCAGAATGTTGTTGAGCGAATCGATGCCGATATTCTGGACGACGATCAATTTCTGAAGCGACTCGAGTTCGCCGTTGCCGAGGCCAAACGCGTTGGCGTCAATCACCGCCTGGGTGAAGACCGCGTAGTTCCCGCGGAACGTGCTGAACGACGCTTGAAGCGCGGTGACGTCCGCAGCGGTAAGCGGCGTGTTGAGACCGGCGATGGTCGCCTGCAATGCATCGAGTGACGATATCATCGAATCGGTAGCGCCAAGCACGTCAACGATACCATTGCGCGAGCGCAAGCTGGAGAGCGTACTCACCGCCCCGTCGATATTCGCCTTCGCCGCCGGCAAGCTGTTGCCGGGCGTAATCGCGTTCACTGCCCCAAGCAGCAGATTGTTAATCGCGTCAAAGTTCGTGCGCCACGCCGTGTCCGACGTGGGCCATTCGCGGTACTTGCCATAGCACTCGGACCAGCGCAGATTGGCCTTGTCCAGCGCCGCCTTGAACGGTTCCACCTTTCCATTTGCGGCCTCGCGCTGCGCGTTCGCGAGTGCGGCGGATGCGGCATCCAGCGCGCGGATAAGGTCTGGATTCTTTGCCGATTGGCCTTCCAGGCCGCGCTGGCACCACGCCACGGGTGTCAACAATAAAGCAGCGATAACAAGCACTCGCATGCGCATTGGAAGTCTCCGTATTGCCCCGCTATTTGTATCCCCGGGGCGGTGTCATGGATGCACGCAAATTGTACTCCCTTGCGTGCATCGAGTCACGGGCGAAACGGCGAAAGATGTATCAGTTGGCCACAATAGATCGGGGGAACCACCGGTACGCGGGGCTTGCGCGTTGTGATATATTCACCGCTGTTTCCTGGCGCAATGTTGTGGCGTGGTGTCTGTCCGTGGAGAGGGCAACCATAATTTTCCCCATTGTGTGCGGTAGCGCGTATTTGCCGGGGTCAATGCATCAATTAATTGGGGCGGGTCTGAGTACCCACGGAGAGGTGGAGGTTCACACGTGAGAAAGAAACTTGGGTTTACGTTAATCGAGCTGTTGGTCGTTATCGCGATCATCGCAATTCTGGCGGCCATTCTGCTGCCGGCCCTGGCGCGCGCGCGCGAGGCGGCGCGTCGTGCATCGTGCCAGAACAATCTGAAGCAGATGGGCATCGTGTTCAAGATGTACTCCGGCGAAGCGCGCGGCGAGAAGTTCCCGCCGAAAACGATTATTGCCAAGGACGAACTTCCCTACACGAACCCGGGCACGCAATTCCCCAGCTTCGCGCCGGAAATGGTGCACCTGTTTCCCGAATACTTGACGGACGCAAATGTGATGCTTTGCCCGTCGGATCCCGGCAGCAATCCAATGGATAGCAGCGGAGATCCTGCGGAAATTTGGGTGAATTCCACGACAGGGTCGGTTGAAATCTTGCGTTTTAGCGCAGAAGGCGACGAGTCCTACGGCTACCTGGGGTTCGCAATTGCGAACAATAGCTGGCTTGAGGTGTGGGACCTGGACGGTGACGGACTCGAAACGGCGGAGGCCATTGCCGTCGGTGCAAACCTGATCAGCATTAACCTGGCGCCAGACGATAGTTTTGACGTTACATTTCCGGTAAACGCAAACGTACCCGAAGTCAGCGGACAGACGCGCACCGTACAACGTTTGCGCGAAGGGATCGAGCGCTTCTTCATCACCGATATCAATAACCCCGCTGGTTCGGCACAGGCGCAGTCCACCGTCGCGGTCATGTTCGATTCGGTCAGCCCAATCACCGCGAACTACAACCACATCCCCGGCGGTTCCAACTGCTTGTACATGGACGGGCACGTCGGCTTCCTCAAGTATCCGTCCGATCAATTCCCAGTGACGCAGGAATACGCGACCTTCGCGGGCCTGTTCGGCGAGTAACCTGATTTAGCTTAACGAGGCGGGGACAGAGCTCGGTGCTCTGTCCCCGCCTTTTATTTTTCGTTTCACCCCCGCGACCTCCTACTCCAGCGCGTCCAAATCAAATCTATTTAGCCCTTGACAGTTCTTGTATCTTTGTATTATAGTTTCGATACAACGAAACGGTGCCGCGCCGACGGAGGGTTTGCCATGCTCCACCTTTCCCTGCAACAAGGCGATGGCGTTCCCCTCTATCTTCAGTTAATCCAACAAATTAAACACCTCGTCGCCACGGGCCGGTTGGCGCCGGACAGCGAATTGCCTCCGGTTCGGGTCCTCGCACAGCAACTGCTTATCAATCCGAATACCGTGGTTCGGGCATACCGCGAACTGGAGATTGCCGGCCTCGTCTACAAGCGGCGCGGAGAGGGGACCTATGTCTCCTCGCGCGGCACGCCCTACACGCCGGAAGAGTGCCGTCGAATCCTGGCGCAGAAAGTTGAAGCGCTTCTAATCGAAGGCCGGCACTTGGGCTTCGACGAAGAAAAAATCATCGACCTTGTGCGGGAATGCGAATCGGACTTGCAGCGCCGTGCGCGCGCGAATGAGGGGGTAACGATATGACTCAAGAAGCTACAACCCCGGTGATCACGGTGCGCGATCTCACGTGCCGCTTCGGTAAGAAGACAGCGCTGGATCGCATCAGCTTCGCCATTCAACCCGGCCGCGTGTTCGGCTTGGTTGGCGAGAATGGCGCGGGCAAAACGACCTTGATGAAACACCTGCTGGGATCGCTCACGCCGCAACAGGGCAAGGTGCAGGTGTTGGGCATCGAACCCACGCGCGACCCGGCAGCACTACTCGCGAAGATTGGGTTCTTGTCCGAGGACCGCGACCTGCCGCGCTGGATGCGCGTGCGCGAACTGATGCGCTACACACAGGCCTTCTATCCCGATTGGGACGATCCCTACGCCGAACGCATGCGCGAGCAGTTTCGCCTCGACGCGAAGGCAAAGATCCGCAATCTGTCGCGTGGCGAACTGGCGAAGTTGGGATTGCTCGTCGCACTCGCGCACCGGCCACCGGTTCTGCTGTTGGATGAACCGTCATCTGGCTTGGATGCCGTCGCGCGCCGCGAAATTCTCGCGGTAGTGGTCCGGTCCGTCGCGGAAGAAGGGCGCACGGTGGTGTTCTCTTCACACTTGCTGGACGAAGTGGAGCGCGTCGCGGACGATGTCGCGATGATCCACGAAGGCAAGTTGAAGGTGCTGATGTCGATGGACGAGATCAAAGCAACACACCAGCGCCGCGTCGTCCAGTTTGGATCCGACATCTCAAGATTCCCCGACACGCTGGGCGTCATTCACGTCGAAGGCGAAGGCCGCGAATGGGCAGTAGTGACGCAGGGCGACGCGGCAGCTACACGTAGAGCACTTGAAGCCATCGAAGCGCGCATTGTCGAAGAATCGGTCCCCTCGCTCGACACGGTATTCGTGGCGCACGTAAGCGGATCGCGCCGCGATCTCGCGGTTGCGTGAGCAAAAGGAGCGTGGTGCAATGAACACCAAAATAAAAGCGCTGGCCTGGGAAGAGCTCCGCGTGGCCGGAGCGATATCCGCATGGTGCGTGCTTCTGAGTGCGCTTTATATCGCGCTATGTAGAGTGCAACTCGGCCCGCGCGCATGGGCCATGCAAGACAGTTTTCTTGTCCCGATTGTCTATTCCATTCCGGTCTTGATTGCACTGTTACTCGTGCTCAATCCAAACCAGTCCGGACATCTCATCGGCGGGTTCGCGCGGCGCGTGTTGTGGCTACCGGTGCCGACTTCGATTGCCGTGGCGGTTACACTCGGCGCGCGCACGCTCTTCGTGTTCACGAGTTCGCTGCTGCTCCTGGCGATTCCCCATGCCATCTTTGGCAGCGGTCCCAGCTTGCTTCACGCATTCCTGTTCGCCGGGCTATACCTGATTGCGCAACTTATCGATTGGATGCGCGAACCGATATCAGGGCTAACAAGCGCGTTGATCGTAATCGCGATTGTTTCAATTCCTCTCCTGCTGCTTCGCCTCGGCGGCGATTGGAAGATTGGCGATCCACGTCTTCCGGATTCAATGACTGGTTTACTGTTTGGCGCAGCCGCGGTCATGGCGATCATATACGCACTATCGACAGCCGCAGTCCACGCCGCGCGCGTCGGCTTGCGTGTGGGAGTTCCAGAGATTTGGGAATTGCCGCGCCGCTTTGACTTGGGCAGCACGAAAGAACGGGGTGCGTTCTCGTCGCCGATGGCCGCGCAAATCTGGTATGCGTTCCGGCAATCCAAGCTGATCTTGCCCGCCGGCACCGTGTTGCTCAGCCTGTTATTATTCGGTACTGCACTGCTGATTTTGTCTTACGGCGAACGCATTCCGCCCGCACTAGCACCAATTATATTTGTGCCCTTGTTGCTTGCCGCGGCTGCGCATGGCATTCACACGCGCGTCGTTGGCTTTCGCTCTGTGCGGGGCAAGGCCGGCTACAGCTTCCGGCAACCGCTGACTTCGGCGCAGTATGCGTGGGCGCAGATTGTGGTAAACGCGGTGACATTAGTTCCCATGGTGATTGCCGTGGTGGCGCTGCACTTCGTCCTCGGAGGCGGCAAGTTTCTAAGCGAAGTGGTGCCATTTGCCTTTACATCCGGCGCGGCAAACCTGCGCGAATTGACGTGGATATTCATCAGCCGAGGCATCCTGCTCGTTCTTCTGGCCTGGCCGCTGATGGCAATAGGTACGCGGACGATATCGTTGCTAATTCCATTGTTGTTTACCACGGCTATACTCATAACCATTGCGATTCATGCGATGTTCCCAGTTCGGTCAGGGGAAGCGGTTGTTTCAATATTGTTTTGGGCAATCGCCTCGCTCGGGATATTCGTATGCGCCGGGTGTCTCGCACAAGCCTGGCGAAAACACATTATCGCTTCGCGTGATGTGTCGGTATGGATCGCCGTGTGGGCGCTTGCTGCATGGCTGCTTCACGGCGTGTTTCCAGCGCAACCGAAGGATGCTGCAATCCCAGCATTAAACCTCCCCTTGGAAGTCGTATCCTGCGTGGCCTATGCATCGCTCTTGCCGCTGCCGTTTGCGGCGCTTGCACTCGACGTAGCGCGCCGCCGTCACGGTGTTGCGGGCACGCAGGATCCCACGCAACACCAGAGGACCCGCGTTGCAGTTCGTCGCTCCGGCAAGGCGAGATTCATACGTGCGAGTACGGCGGTTACGGCGCTTCTTGCACTGTGGTTGGGATGGCGCGGCTCGCCAGGATATGTCGAATATCTGCGCGGAATAGGCTGGCCGGCTTCGATCGAAGTACTGGAAACAATATCTTCCGTTCCTCCGGGCAGGGCGAATGTTGCCACACGCTATTTGGCGATTGGTGATGAAGTTGTGACGAGAGGGCAAAAATTCTTTGCGGAAAACGGAATTTCGCAGTCCTCTCGGAGAACCGACGAGTTTGGCGCGCCGATCTGGCCCCTTGACCTGATAATTGGCGAAATCAAAGGAATGGCGCCGAGCGCTGCGCTTATCGACCCCACGGTTCGGGACATGGCAGAACGATACTGGGAGGCTGTAGTACAGCCAGTAGCGCCGACACTTAAGGACATCGCCGCTGCAGACGCGCAGGCTTCGTCGTACCCCATTGACTTGACGCACGGCTATACCGCCGATCTTTCGCATCTGAACAAACTTCTAACATTGGGTCGTGCCTTGTACGTGGACACAGTCCACTGGTCCCTTCTCGGTGATTCGCGTAGTGCGCATGACGCCACGCTCGCGATCCTTCCCTTGCAACAATCGCTCGCAAATGAGCCGTTCATCATTTCGCAATTGAGACGAATAGCGCTTCTTTCCATGTCCGTCGATTCGCTCGAATTTCTCTTGAATCATACTACGCCGACCGACGAAGAACTCGTGCGATTGCAGGAACGCTTCGCGCACGCTTTACCGCCGGTTTCCGAAACGCGAATTATGGATACGGCGATTCGCGGCGAGTGCATAATGGGGCTTACAGCGGTCAACGAAATTTCAATGGTGGACGGCCAGCGCCAGCAGGTAGAAAGCAGCGACCTACTCGAACGCCTGCTCTTTCCGGTCGCGGCTGAACAAGTGACGTTGCTCCACAACTACAAGCACGCAATCGACCACGCGAACTGGCCGTGGACAACTACACCCATCAACTTTGGCGATACGGATGCTTTCGCGCCGATCTCATCGATGCTGATGGGCTCGATTTACCGTTCATACGAAGCTGAGTGGCGTATTCGCATGAATCTCGACATCGCGCAGGCCGCTATCGCGGTCGAGCGGTTCCGTCGCGCGGAAGGACGTTTGCCGGACCGCCTCAGCGAACTTGTGCCGAAATATCTGGCCGCGACACCTACGGACTACTATTCTTCCGCACTGGTGCGTTCCGTTCGCCGTGACGACGGATCCTTTATGATCTACAGCATCGGGCGCAATCAAGTGGACGAACATGGTTTGGACAGCAAACACGGACGCGCAGACGATTTTGCGTTCAACGTTTCGGTGGCAAGGCAGTAAGCTTTCTTAAGGCTCGGCTTTCGCTTTGTCTATCGTCGCCTTCGTCGCGCCCGTGGATATGCCGCCATCGACTAGCAAAGTCTGTCCGGTGATGTAAGCGCTCGCATCCGATGCGAGGAACACGACTGCGCCATCAAGATCGTGCGGTTGGCCGGGGCGTTTGAGCGGAATGCGATCGCAAATGTAATTTACCCACGCCTCGTTTTCGTAGAGCACCGCATTCTGCGCGGTCTTGAACCAGCCCGGCGCGAGACAATTCACCGTGATTCCGTATTCGCCCCAATCGTCCGCGAGACTCATCGTGAGCTGCTTCGTTCCGCCGCGACTCGCGCAGTACGGACCTAAGCCAGAGTACCCCGCGACCGTTGTGACCGAACCAATATTGATCACGCGCCCATATCGATGGGGAATCATGCTGCGCGACGCGATCGCCTGCGCAACGAAGAACGTACCGCGCAGATTGGTATCGAGCACGAGGTTCCAATCCTCCCACGCGACATCCACCGCGCGCTTGCGCACATTGCATCCCGCGTTATTCACAAGGATATCGATCTTGTTGCACGACGCCACCGCGGCATCTGCCATGCGTTGAATGCTATCGTAATCGCGCACGTCGAGTCCGAGCGCAACACAGCGCCGGCCAAGCGATTGAATTTCGCGCTGAAACAATTCCAGGCTCGCGAGCGTACGGCTCGTTACGATCAAATCGGCGCCCGCCTTCGCAAGCGCGCGCCCCATATACTGCCCAAGCCCACGGCTCGCGCCTGTGACGATTGCGGTCTTGCCTGCGAGATCGAACATTGGAGATATTTCCTTTTCAATTCTCGATCGCTATTTGGAGTGCGGTGGCGAAGCGGGTAGCGGAGACACCGCTTTGGCTGTATTGGCAATCAGCCCATCGTTTTAGCCTGAGACAGCCAAAGCGCCGTCTGCCCGCCAGCGCACTCCATATAGTCACCGACTAAATCGTCGGCTTCAGAATAACTTTCATTAATCCGCGTTCGCGCGCGTGCAAGCGTTTGAACCATTCTGCGCCGTCTTCGAGCGATGCCGCGGCGGAAATGAGCGAATCGACTTTGATTTCTCCGCGCGCCATGAGTTCTAGACAACGCGGATACTCTCCCGCGGACGCACAGGAGCCGAACAAGCGAATCTCCTGCGTGACGACGCGCTGCAAAGGCAAATCAACTTTCGGGCTTACATTGCCCACCAATACCACCGCGCCGCCTTTGCGTGTGCTCTCTATCGCGGCACTAACCGTATCGTTTGCGCCAACCGCTTCAAATACCGCATCCGCACCAAATCCATGCGAGCGCGCACGAACCGCGGTCGGCACATCAATGCGAGCAGGATTCAACGTATGATGCGCACCGCACTGCGTAGCGAGTGCAAGGCGTGATTCGTCTACATCCACCGCGATAATCTGACCGCAACACTTCACGCGCAACGCCTGCACAATCAGCAGTCCTATCATTCCCGCGCCGATAACGACCGCGCAGTCATCAGGCGCAGACTTCACGTGCGACACCGCGTGCAACGCAACGGACACCGGTTCCACCATCGCGGCGTGTTCATAAGGCACGCCGTCGGGAATGCGGTAAAGGATGCGTTCGGGCACGGAGACAAACTCCGCGAACGCGCCGTGCTGGCGATAATCGTCGCAGGACACACCCAACACCCGCCGGTTCTCGCACAGGTTCACGCGGCCCTGTTTGCAGTACACGCACTCACCGCAATAGACGGTCGAATCGAAAGTCACCCGATCGCCCGTTTTCCAATCGGTAACACCGGCGCCAACCTTTGTGATAATGCCCGCGGCCTCATGACCCATGATGATCGGCGGTTGACGCCGGCCCGTCGATCCGTCCATGCCATGCACGTCGCTGCCGCAGATGCCGCATGCCTGCACGGCGATCAAAACATCGCCGGGAACTACTGCCGGTGCGGGGACTTCAAGAATTTCAAAGTTGTTGTATTCAGTCAGGACAAGTGCGCGCATGTGAGTACTACTTTGGCCATAAGGATGGAATGTGCAGATAGGTGTAGCCGTACACAATGAAAGCCAAGATTAAGCCGAGAATGAAGATTGGATTCGCACGAATGTGTTTCTTTACATCATCATTAAAAAAGCGCGGCATGATTACGTACAACCCAAAACCAACCGCGAGGGCCTGCAACGGAATCAAAAACACGCCATCGAGTATTGCACTGTATTGAACCAACAATACCGGTTTTAATCCAAAGCTGTAGACGATCACGAAATTGGATACCGCGAACAACAGCAGAATCGCGCGAAACTGATGTTTCCATTCCCAACGCTGCGACGACGGCATCAACACCCGCATACAATCGGCCAGCAAGCGCGGCCATCCCGCGAATTGCCCCAGCATCGTGCTGAGCATAGCCGCGACTGCCGCGAGCACAAGAAAGTGGCCGGCCCATTCACCCCAGTGCGAACTCACCACACTTGCCAACTCAGTGGCGATTGATTGGTCCTTCGGCGCACTGTGCAAAGGCGCCAGCACACCCGCGCCGGCGAGTAGAAACGCAGCGGTAACGATAGAACCGATAATCAGCGCCATCGAAGCGTCGGCGGTGACAACACGCCGCCATGCGCGAATCTGTTTTGCATCATCGACTGTCATCGCCCGGAGCGCACTTTCATCCGAGGGCTTGCCCCAGCCGCGTCCACGCGTCGCGCCGTAGCCCGCGCCCATGACCCAATACGAATACCACACCTGACTCGCGAAACCGCCCGCAGCCCAACCGAGCAACGGTAGAATCTCCATCGCTTTGCTGTTTGTAACCAGTCCCTGTTCGACTGCCCAGTCCGCCGGTGCAGGTATTGCAAATCCGAACAGCGCGCCAATCACCGCGCCCATGCCGGGCCAGGTGCGAATGGCGATCGAGAACACGCCGATGATGATCAGCAGCACAAGCAATGACATCGCCTGCTTCAGCGGTTCGAAGGTTCCGCTCCATGTAATGCCAATCACAACAACGACCGCGAACCAACCAAGCAGAAATTCCGAGACGCCCGGAAAAAAGTAATGCAGCAAATAACTCGTGACGGTCGCCAGCGCGCCAGTAGAGAAAGCACCGGCAATAATCTGCACGACGAACACCGGCCAGATCGCCCAGTTCTTCGGACCGGGTATCCGGCCCATCATGTCGATCATGCCTTCGCCAGTGGTGACGGCATAATGCGCGCCGCCGAGGCCGATCCAGAATTTCGCGAAGGTCGCGAGGATTGGCACCCACAACACGGCGATGCCAAAGATCGCGCCATTACGTGTCGCGAGGATGACCTCGCCCGAGCCGATAAATTCGCCGCACCAGATCAGCCCAGGGCCCAACGCCATGAGCAGCGCCAGACCGCGCGGCGCAGGCAAGATGCGTGCGTTCGTTGTATCGTCTGAATTGCCCACAGGTTGCTCCCACCTCGCACGAGCATAGCGGGTGCAGTCCGCTGGCGCAATCGGGCGGCGATCGGTATATACTGGTTGCAAACGTGCGCATCGCCGCTCGGGGGAGTTGGCGATCAACGGCACTGTCGGCGCGCGTTCTAGGGGGAACCACGATGATTTCACGCCGCCGCTTTTTGCAGTCCACCGCCGTTGCCGCACCGTTGATTCTCACTTCGCCCGCGTTCGCGCGTGGACGGCTCAAGCCCAATGATCAGGTCGCAATAGGCTTGATCGGCCTGGGTGGACGTTGCACCGACATCATGAAGACGCTGGTTGAAATTCCCCAAGCGCGCATCGTCAGCGTGTGCGACTGCTTTCAGCCGCGCATCGATTATTGGATGAACAACGCCGGCAAGGAGCGCGGCTGGAAGCCCTATCTCGATTTTCGCGAGATGATGGAGAAGGAAAAGCTGGACGGCGTGATGGTCGAAACGACGACACACGCGCGTGCGTGGATCGCGTGTCACGCGATGGCCGCGGGGATGGACGCGTACATCGAGAAACCAATGAGTCTCACGATTGCCGAGGGCCGTGAGATGGTGAAGTGCGCGCGCAAATACAAACGCGTGACGCAGATCGGCACGCAGCAGCGGTCGATGCCGTTGAACAATTGGGCGAGCGACCTCGTGAAAAACGGCGCGCTTGGAAAGGTACACACCGTGCTTGCGCCGAATTTCGTCGGGCCGATCCAATGGCCGGGCAAACCGGAAGAAGCCATGCCCGAAGGAGCGAACGAAGGCTGGTGGGACATCTGGACCAACCAGGCGCAGTTGCGTCCGTACCACAGCGAACTGCACCGCAGTTGGTCCACGTGGTGGGACTACGACGGCGGCGGTATTTCGTTTGGCGTCACCGGTTGGGGTGCGCACAGCTACGATCAAGTGCAGCGCGGGCTTGGTACGGACGAGACTGGTCCCGTTGAAGTGATACTCGAAGAAGCGGTGCAAGACATTCCAGCGGGCAAATTCGAGAAGCGCGAAATCGGCCCCGAAGAAACCGGCGCGGACTACTATCAGATGGTCGAGAAAACCCACGGCCCGCGTGCGAAAGTCACGATGAAGTTTGCGAAAGGCACCGAACTTAAGCTGCACCTCGATGCAGACAATAGTCCAGGACTCGGCTGCATTTTTATCGGCGAAAAAGGCCGCATCGAGATCAACCGCGACAAGATATCAGCCGAACCGAAGGAGTTGATCAAAGGCAAAGATCGACCCTTACCACTTTTGGTCCCCGAAACGCGTCCGCATATCGAGAACTGGCTCGACTGCATCAAGACGCGCAAGCGGTGCAACGCGGATATCGAATACGGGCAGCGCGCGTCGACGCTCTGCTACCTCGTGAACATCGCGCGCGACATCGGGCACGTGGGCGAGCCGCTAAAGTGGGATCCGAAGAAAGAAAAGTTCACCAACAGCGACGAGGCAAATGCGATGTTGTCGCGCCCGCGTCGCGCGGGATACGAACTGCCGAAGCTGGGGCGGGGCTAAGACCATGAAGACGTCCATCATCGTTACCGCCGCCTTACTGACGATTATTATCGGAGTCCCGTCCCTCGCGCCGGATGAAGAAGGGTTTGTGCCGATGTTCAACGGCAAAGACCTCACCGGCTGGGAAGGGAAGCCCGGCGGATGGTGGGTCGAAGACGGCGCGATCACGTCGGAGAGCACGCCGGAGAAGCCCTGCAAAAAGCACCACTATCTCTACTGGCGGGGCGGGAAACCCTCTGACTTCGTGATGCGCTTCAAGTACAAACTCGTTGGCGGCAACTCGGGGGTGCAGTTTCGCAGCCAGGAACGGCCCGAGTTTGATACCTGGGGGTATCAGGCCGATATGGAAGCGGGAACGGAATGGACCGGCTGCCTGTTTCAACACGACCGCGGCGGCGTGGTGATGCGCGGCAAACAAGCCGTTATCGCCGAAGACGGCACCCGCCAGGAAACCGAATTCGAACGATCGACCGAACTGCAGATGGCCGTCAAGCAAGACGAGTGGAACGACTACGAAATCATTGCGCAAGGCAGCAGCGTCGTGTTGAGCATAAACGGCAAGCGCATGTGCGAGGTGGATGACCGCGACGCGAAGTGGGCGTGCAAAGACGGTATCATAGCCCTGCAGATGCACCCCGGTCCGCCGATGAAAGTGCAGTTCAAAGATTTAAGGATCAAGACCGCGCTGCATTGAAGGCGCGCGGTGTGTATTATTCTGAAGGCGCGGCGGAAGTAGTCTTGGAAAAGGTGGGTGGTTAATTGTGTCTATACGTATACCAAAAGCGCAGGTTGAAGTCTGGCCGATCAAGGGAATGTCGATGCCGAATCTAATTACTTCGCCGACAATCGTGCAGGCGCAAGGCAACAAACCGAAACAAATCCGCGAATACGTCGGTCGCGTGAACACCGGCACCACCGGTGTGAGCATCGCGCACATGACGAGCCCGCCAGGCTGGATCGAGCCGGGGCAGCGCCCGGAATTTACAGAATACACGCTGGTATTGAAGGGCATGCTGCGCATCGAGCATGAACTTGGCGAACCCATGGAAGTTTGCGCGGGTCAATGCGTGATCACGTTGCCCGGCGAATGGGTGCGCTACAGCACGCCCGAACCGGAAGGCGCGGAGTATATCGCGGTTTGCGTGCCCGCGTTCTCGCCGGATACGGTGTTCAGAGATTCGGAGTAGTACGATCCACTGTGTGAAGGCAGTGGGATCGCCGACGTTATTGATCGTTTCGTGCTCTTATAATTGCTGCACTTGACTGGTGACAATTCGTTTTTTGCTTACGGAGTTTCACGCGCATGCTTTTTGCTGGTGAAGGTATCGCCGACGTCACGCCCGCGAACGATACCGTACTCGCGGGCTTTCACTATGCGCCGGGGAAAGAACGCAAAGTCACCGCGGTTCGCCAAGCGGCAAAAGTGCGGGCGCTCGCTTTGCGCGTGAACGATACCAGCGCAATCATTTTGTCGATCGATATTCCCTGCCTCTCGCGTGAAGTCTCCATGGAATTGCAAAAACGCGTCGAACAAGCCACCGGCGTGCCCGCGGCACACGTGCGCGTCTGCGCGACGCATACGCACGGCATGCCTTCGCTCCGCCCGCTGTTGCATTGGGGATCGGTTTCCGATGCATTTCGCGATCTCGTCTACGCTCGCGCGACGGAAGCGGCAAAGGCTGCGATGAACGATCTGTCCGAAGCCGACTGCTACGCCGGTTCGCAGCGTGTCGAAGGCGGCAACTTCAATCGCACAGTGAAAACGTGGAAGACGGACGTTGAGTTCACGGCACAAAGCACGGACGACGAGCGCTGGCTTGACACGCTGCTGCAGGCCCTCTATTTTCAGCGCGCGGAAAACAAAAAGCCACTGTTGTGGTATCACTTCTGCGCGCATCCCGTCTGCTATCAGGACACGCAGGCCGGTCCCGACTGGCCTGGCATCATCGCCAAAGGAATTGAACCAGAACCCGGTTTTCTGCAGGGCCACATCGGCGACGTGAATCCCGGCGACGGCAAGAAATGGATTGGCGAACCCATGCCAACAGCACAAGCCATCGCGCCCGCGCTACACCATGCGATGGGGCACGGGGACATAGTCGAGATTGATGAACTGAAAATCGTGAACGACACGGTCGATCTCCACTTCGACATGGAACGATTCAAAGCGGAGATGGATTTTTTTAAATCGCATCCAGAGAAGTGCAAAGACGGCGTGTGGGTGGACGAAACATTCGCGAAGGCATGGAGCGAAAATGCAGCACAGTGGAACATGAACACGACATCGTATAGAGCACCAATAAGTGCCATGCGACTCGGGAGCGTCGCGCTCCTGTTCCACCCTGCTGAACTCTATAGTTTTTACGGTCTGCAATTGCGCGCGGCCGCGCCGTTTTCAAATGTGCTCGCGGTTGGCTACTGCGACGATTTCGTTGGCTACCTAACCGATCCAAAGGCCTACGATAATAAAGAGTACGCCGCGATAGTCGTGCCTAAAATCATGGGTTGGCCGCCGTTCACCTCGGAATGCGCGCGACATTTTACTGCGCAATGCCAGGCGCTACTGACCAAACTCGTTTAAGTGACCGGCGGCCAATCGAACCTTGGCCCTTATTCGACGCCTACCGGACCGGCTGAAGCGTCAAACAAAAACCGGATAGCGCGGAAAAACGCCGCGAGTAAAAACAAGAACGGGTGTACTGGTTCCGGATCCATGGTGCAATTCCTTCCTTTTCTTGCCCCTAATTACACGCGCCGTGCTGCTGTAGCACGCCGCATTGCCAACTCAAACAATGGTCTGTTGGCGGGTATGCCGCGAAAACGCCGTTGATGCGTGTAGTCGTTGTCCGATTACCGCGTGCGAGAAAAGCAAAGACGAGAAGTTTTTTCAGGAAGGCTTAGGGTTGGAGCAGGTTAATTAAAACGGACTCAATGCGCTGGCGGATCTGATCGTCTGTTTGCCATTTTCCATCAATCATAAGGCCCGTATGTCCGCTAATCGCAGGTTCGTTCCCATTGGCAGGGGCGCGCACTGTTACGTGACGCATGCTATGAATCGCCGCCGACTTGCTCTCGGCGATGGTCTCGGTTACATCTTTCAATCCGCTCGCGCAGCCCGCGACATAAATCCCCGGCTGGGTCGTCGCGTTCACGCCGCCGATCGCCTGGCCCGCTTTCACAAATCCCGAGCCGTTGTGCTCGATGTGAAGCGTTCTCGCGACTTCTTCGAAACGGGGAGACGCTGTCGCACGCGTCGTGAACACGACCATGTCGTAGTTCTCGGTGGTGCTCAGCGGTTGCGTGACATCCTTGTAGCGTACCCGAAGTTGTTCGTCTTCCACCGGGGTGACGCGTTCGAGTTGGCCTTCAACCAATACACAGTCACGTTTCGCGACGCGCCGCCAGAATTCCGTGAAGCGATCGCCTTCATTCGTCTTGGGCGGATGCAGCACGACCACGTTGTTGATGTCCTGCGAAATCAATTTGTCGCATTGTGCCGCGGCGCAGCCCGCCGCAAAGCGGCTCGCATCATCCATGACATACAACACGCTGACCGGCGATGAGGAGTTGCTCAACTTTTCGACGAATCCGCCGGATGGCCCGGTCGGCGCAATCAACTGCTCCAACTCCATATAAGTCATGATGTCCGGGTGCAGACCATAGCCGTACTTGTCGGGTTCGTTCGATCCCTCCACAGCAAAACCCGTCGCCAATACGACCGCGCCGATCTCGCGCGTTAGCTTGCGTTCGAGCGGGACCTCAAAATGGATCGCTTTGTCGTCGCAAACTTCCACGCAGCGCTGGCACGGCAGGTAGTTCGGCGGTTTGTTCAAACACGTGTCAACGTCAATCACATAGGAGGCTGGGAACGCACCGCGGAACGGCGTGTAAATTGCCTTGCGCAGGGTGACGCCCGCCTGAAACTGGTTTGGCGCTACCTGTGGGCACGCCGTGTGGCAGTGGCGGCACTGGGTGCACGCATCCGTCACGAAACGGCTCCGCTGGCGAATCGTCGCGGTGAACGATCCCGCCGTGCCGTTCAACTCCACGACATCGGACATCGTTAAAACTTCGATGTTTTTTTGTGCTGCGATCTGCGTGACCTTGGGCACCTCTACGCCGTGCGCAAAGTCGAAGGTCTCTTCGTCATCGCAAAGCCGGCTCGCCATCACGCCGCCGAGCACGGGTTCGCGTTCGACAAGCACTACCGCAATCCCGTGACGCGCCAGGTCAAGCGCCGCGCGCATTCCCGCGACGCCCGCGCCGATGACGAGTACGGAATCGGTCATGACGCGACGCGCTCCTTTGCCGCCAGCGAGAACCCCGCGTCGAACGCGCGCAGGTTCAGATCGATAGTTTGTTTCTTCACGGTCGCACGGATGCATTCTTCGACGGCTTCACGGCCAACCACATTCGTAATGCCTACGAGATATCCCAGCGCGACAACATTTGCGACGATCTTGCGCCCGAGGCCTTCGGCGATCTTTGTCGCCGGTACGCGATGGTGCGGCACTTCGTCTTTCTTCACCTGCACGAGATCGGGTTCGAGTATCAGGATACCGCCCGGCTTCATCATCGGCCGATACTTCATGTACGCCTCTTGGAATAGCGTGACCAGTACATCTGGATGCGACACCAGCGGATAATCCACCGGCGCACTCGAAACGACTACGTCCGCGCACGACGCGCCGCCGCGCGCCTCCGGTCCGTAGGATTGTGTGAACACCGCGGACTTGTTGTCGTACAACGAAGCCGCTTTACCGAGCAATTGCCCCGCCAATACGACGCCTTGGCCGCCATAACCACTGATTCGAATTTCTGTTACTTCGTTGTCTACTGCTTCTTCTTGCATACGAACCTTCTAGTGCGCGTGTTGCACCACCTGCGGACGGAACGACGGCCGATCCACATCCACAAAATCGCCCACGTAGATGGGGCTGTCCTGTTGCGTAAGGTCAATGTCTGTCTGGCGCAGATCGATGCCGTTATCTACTACGCAGCGGCGCAGGTAATTCTGCATCTCGCTGATGCCGTCGCCGATGTCGTTCGGCCTGCCGAAGCCCGTCGGGCACGGAGACAGAATCTCAATGAAACGGAAGCCTTCCTTGTTCATCGCGTGAATGAGTGCCGCGCGCAGTTGGCGCACGTGCAGTACCGTCCATCGCGCCACATAGGAAGCGCCAACGGCCTGCGCGAGGAAGGGCAAATTAAACGGGCGTTCCCAACAACCATGCGGCGTCGTGCGCGACATCGCGCTGAGCGGCGTCGTCGGGCCGGCCTGTCCGCCGGTCATGCCGTAGTTGAAGTTGTTGATGCACAGCACCAGCAGCGCGACGCTGCGCCGCGCTGCGTGAATGAAATGGTTTCCGCCAATGGCCGTGAGATCGCCGTCGCCGCTGATCACGGTGACATGAAGTTCGGGCCGGTACGTCGCGATGCCCAACGCAAACGGAATCGAACGTCCGTGCGTGGTGTGATACGAATCGACATTTACATAACCCGCCGCGCGCCCGCTGCAACCTATGCCGGACACGCAGACGTGTTTGTCCTGCGGGATGCCCGATGCCGCGATCGCGTCGACATAGGTATGAACTACCGATCCAATGCCGCAACCGGGACACAGAATATGCGGCAGCCTCTCCGCGCGCAGCAGCGTGTCCGCGGGGTGTGACTCGACAACGATTGCGCCGCTGCTCATGCTTCGAGGGCCTCCAGGATTTGATCGGGCGTGATCATCGCGCCGCCGGGATGGTTCAGCCGCGTGACGGGCAGTGCCGTGTGCCGGTGCACTTCGCGGCACAACTGGCCGAGATTGATCTCCGGCACCACAAAACGTTTCACGACGCCGTTGCCCGCGAGCTCTTTCAAAACCGTCTGCGGGAAGGGCCACATCGTGATCGGCCGCAACATGCCCGCGCGAATGCCTTTCATGCGCGCACGCGCAACAGCGCGCCGCGCCGATCGCGCCGTGCAGCCCAGGGCTACGACGACGATTTCCGCGTCCTCGGTATTGATGAGTTCGTAGCGTACGATGCGATCGGCGTTGAGGCGCACCTTATCGACAATACGGTTGATCAGTTTTTCGTGCGTTTGCGCGGTGAGCGAGGGATACCCACGCTCGTCGTGTGTAAGACCGGTCATGTGTACCTTGTAGCCTTCGCCCGCGTGCGCCATCGGTGGCACGAGGTCTTCATCGGCTTTAAAGGGGAGAAATTCCGGCGAACCCGGCGGAACACTTGGGCGCTTGCGGTACACGCGCTGGATTTTTTCTTGCGGCGGAACAACCACGCGCTCGGTCATGTGCCCTACAATTTCGTCCATCAGTACAAACGACGGCACGCGGTATTGGTCGGCTGCGTTAAATGCGGCGATGGTCAGATCGAAACATTCCTGCGGCGAAGACGGGCAATACACAATCACCGAATAGTCGCCATGCGATCCCCAGCGCACTTGCAAGAGATCCGATTGCCCGACTGATGTGGGAAGGCCAGTCGATGGCGACGCGCGCTGCACGTCCACAATCACAATAGGCACTTCCATGATCGCGGCAAGGCCGATGTTCTCCATCATCAAACTGAAACCGGGCCCGGAAGTCGCCGTCATCACGCGCGCGCCCGCTACAGATGCGCCAATGATCGCCGCTACGCTGGCAATCTCGTCTTCCATCTGCACAAACGTTCCGCCGACGGCCGGCAAACGTTCCGCGAGATGTTCCATGATCTCCGTGGATGGCGTGATCGGATAACCGCCGTAAAAATCGAGACCCGCGGCCAGCGCGCCTTCCGCGCACGCGTGATCGCCCAACATAAAATGATCGCCGGAAATGACGCGCGGATGCTCGTCAATGGCGGGGGCGGTGGCAGGTGTCATGACGTTAAGCCCCCTGCGCTGGCGCGGATTCGAGTTCGCGCGTGAAAATGGCCAGTTCCGGGCAAATCAGGTCGCAAAAACGGCAGTGGATGCACTGTTCTTCCTTGCCCTTGCGCACAATTGGGAAGTGGTATCCCTTGTTATTAATCGCCTCGGAAAACTCGAGGACTTCCTTCGGGCAGAACTGGATGCAGAAGTTGCAACCCTTGCACCGGTTGGGAATGGTGTAGACTTGGCCCCTAGGGACCTGCATTGACGCCGCGTCAATAGGGACGCGGGTGTGTACGGACATAGGCGTCCGCCCCCTTACTGCCTGAACCCCGGACTCCCCCGTCGCGGTCAGGCAACCACGACGATCCGTGCAGCAAATATACCTGTAAAACATAGATTTCGCAATAGAATATTAAAAGAGTGGGTCCGCGTATGGCGGAATACGCCCGATATTGAGCTAACGTTTCTCGGTTTCGTGACGAAATCTTGTGCGTAAGTCCCGTTGTTATTACGGTTCACGACACTTGGAAAGGCCGGACTAGGTTCGGAGTTCCGCGTTTACGCGGTCTGGCTTCCGCCAATGCGAGTATGCGCGCCATTCGCATGAGTTGCTATATGGATCTACGTCCAGCAATGAATAACCGAGTAAGAAAACCTTCATCTTCCGCACGCTTGGATGCGCTCCTGCGCGAGGTCCGCGCATGCCGCCTGTGCCAAGGCGAACTCCCGTTGGGCCCACGGCCAGTGCTGCGCGCATCGGCGACCGCCCGTATCCTGATCGTCGGCCAGGCGCCGGGCACGAAAGTACACGCGACGGGCATTCCTTGGAACGACCCCAGCGGCGACCGTCTGCGCAAATGGATGGATGTCGATCGCGATACCTTCTACGACGAGTCGCGCATCGCGATCATTCCCATGGGTTACTGCTATCCCGGACGACACGAGCGCGGCGGAGATCTGGGCCCGCGAAAGGAATGCGCGGAACTTTGGCTCCCGAAGTTGCTCCCGCTCATGCCGAACATCGAATTCACGATTCTCGCCGGACAATACGCGCAACAGCATTACCTCGGCGATCGAATCAAAGATTCGCTCACCGAAACCGTGCACAACTGGAAAGAATATTATCCGCGCTTCTTGCCAATCCCGCATCCCTCTCCGCGCAACACGATGTGGCTAAAACGCAACGCGTGGTTTGAACGAAGCGTAGTTCCCAAACTGCGCGCGCGTGTCGCAGAACTCTTGCGCACAATGAAATAAAAAAGAGGTTGGCCGCGCCCGCAGCGGTTCGGACGCGGCCCTGGGAAGATAGAGGGGGGGACCCTCGTGATGGAATGCGTACTTTAACTCTTTGCCACTGTTCTAGGTGGCCTCCGGTCGCCCTTGGGTGACCGTCTGCATATAAGTACCGTCAATTTCTTCTCTCGTTACACCCACATGTCTCAGTTTTGGCGGCAACTTCGTAACCCTAAAAAAATCATCGTCTAACATTAGACGAATATCCAGCCCCTACTATTCACGCGTTCCCGAAAGTTAAAAACGCCACCAATCCACAGGGCTTCCGTGGCCATCCGCCACATCCTTACATGCTCCGACCTCGCGCCACGGAAGCCCTTCTCTTTGTTATGAATGACGTTGTTGAAGGTATATCGATGGTCCGCAGTATGCATACGACCGGAACGAACAAGATGAACGACGGTTACATATACGAGCAGTTTGGCTTGTGGTGGGTGTTTCTCGACGCCAACCGCCGCCCGCCCATCCAGCTCAGCGGCCCATACCGCACCCGCGAACTCGCCGAAGCGGCACTCGTTTCGCTCCGCGCCGTCGTTCCCATGCCAAGCGCCTCATAATTTTTGCTCCCCTCTTCAGACTTCACCAACAAGTAGTTTTACATGCACCAAATTCTTCCTATCTCATTTCAATCGGAAATTCGCGCGAAGGGCCTTGGAGTGCGGCGCGACAGTACCGCCTTCAATTCCAACCTTGCGCCACGCTTCTTGGCCCACTACGATGATCGTCTTCACAACCGCACAGGAGATGCATCCGTGGCCGAAGAAGCGAAGCGTTACACTATCCGTGCAACCCAGGCGCGCCCGCACCTCGACGGCGCGTGGGACAGCGATATCTGGCGCAAAGCGGAAACGGCAAAGATCGATTGGTTTCATCCCCTGAGCAGCAAGCATCATCCTGATGCACAGGCGCGCGCGCTCTTCAGTGCCGAGGGACTACACCTCGTCTTTCGCGTGAAGGATCAATATGTGCGCAGCGTCACCACCGAATACTGCGGACCAGTGTGGAAAGACGCCTGCGCGGAATTCTTCGCGCAGCCGCGCGCGGACAAAGGCTACTTCAACCTTGAAATGAACTGCGGCGGCACCTTCCTGCTCGGCTACGCGGAAATGCAAGCAGATGGAAAGAAGAAATCCGAGCGTGTGCCGTGGGACCTTGCATCACGCATCGAGATCTATCACTCCATGCCCGAGAAAGTCGATCCGGAAATTGCCGAACCTACGGAATGGCGCGTCGAATATTTTGTGCCGTTTGCGGTGTTCGAGAAATTTGTGGGCCCTCTCGGCAACGTCGCTGGACAAACCTGGCGCGGCAACTTCTACAAGTGCGCGGAAAACAATTCGCATCCACATTGGGGCGCGTGGTCACCAGTCGGCACGAAGCTCGATTTCCACCAGCCGGATAAATTTGGCGAGATCGTGTTCGAGGGGTAGTTTCTTCGGAGGGCGGATTTTTCAATCCGCCATATTATTCATTGAGCAGTAGCGGCCGCTTCCGCCGCTTGCCCAGTCGTCCATTCAACTGTTCGCGCAAGACCGTCGCGCAAATCAACCGAAGGCGCGTAACCAAAGGTATCCCGCGCCTTGTCGATGTTCGCCTGTGACCACGGAATTTCGCCGGGACGCGCCGGTTCAAACGATGGCGCAGTGCTCGTTCCCAAAACTTCGTTCAGCATCTGCACCACATCGAGCACGCTTGCACTCGCGCCGCACGCAATATTGAACACGCCATTCAACGGACTCGGCGCATCCATCGCGCGCAGGTTCGCGTCGATCACGTTGTCGATATACGTAAAATCGCGCGAATGCTTTCCATCGCCGTATACAATCGGCGCTTGCCCCCCGCGCATCGCACTGATGAACAAGGGTATGGCCGCGGCGTAGGGCGAATTTGGATCCTGCTTCGGACCAAACACGTTGAAATAGCGCAAGCCCACAATTTCCATCTGATAAAGCGCAGAAAACACGCGCGCGTAATTCTCGACCGTGAATTTCGACACAGCATACGGCGACATCGGCGCGCAGGCGCGTTCTTCGCTCAGGGGTTCCGCATTCGCCGCGCCATACACCGACGAAGACGACGCATAGATCACGCGCTTTACGTCCGCCGTACGGCACGCGAGAAACACGTTGATGCTGCCGGTGACGTTTACATCGTTCGTCGTCTCCGGGCTTGCGATTGATCGCGGTACGGAAGGGAGCGCGGCGAGGTGATAGCAGTAATCCACTTCATCGACCGCGTGTTGCACGCAGGCGCGATCCGTAATGCTGCCCTCGACCAGATGAATGGCATCCACGATGCCGAACAAGTTCGACAGCCGCCCCGTCGAATAATCGTCCAACACGCGCACGTCGTGCCCCTTCGCAACGAGCGCATGCACCAAATGACTGCCAATAAAACCGGCCCCGCCGGTAACCAGAATGCGTGCCAAGAATCGAACCCTCCACCGCGGAGATTATAACCGCGGATCACGCGGATCGCACGGATCGAAGAAAATGCGGGCCTCTTTACTTTCCCATACCTTTTACGACCCGCTGCCACGTCAGTTTTGAATGCTTGAAATTCAAGAGGAGTGCGACTTCAAGGTCCGTAATTGCGAGATAACCGAGCATCTGTGCGATGTGACTTTCGTTGAACTCAGACACGACTTTGGGATCGACGACTACTTTGCTTTCGACGAAAAAATCGGAAATCAAAATGCCAACGGCGTGGCCTTTGTATTGCACCGGAAACTGGCGCTGCTGATTTATCGCCAGCCCACGAATTCCCAATTCAACAGCCATTGCCCGCTCATATATCTTTTCGTCCAATCCCGGCTTTAACACAGACAATACTTCCATACCCGCCCCAATAATCGTATGAGTTAATTCTTCATGGAGCATTGCCTTCCCCTTCCTAAGGATTTCCGCAAGCGCAACATACCAGCCACCTATAAACGCAGCGTTACACTCGATCTAGCAAAATCTTTTTATGTAATTTCATCGATCCGTGTGATCCGCGCGATCCGTGGTTAAATCTTGATTATGGCCGCGGACCATCCTTCCGCGATTCTTAGTTCGGTATAAGTCTTGCCATCGATTTCCTTCTGCGGCGCATCGAATCCTTCCACTTCCTTCCCGGTGTCATCGAAGACATGCACCTCATGTTTCGCGGTGTCGCCCCAACCGAAAAGACCGCTGCGGTTGGTGAGGATGCGTTCTTTGCCGATGACGTAGCCTTCGTGGAGTTCGATCGGCGTGAAGGGATACATGTAGCGAGTGAGGGTATGGTGCGTAGGCACGACGCTCACGTCGTTGTACCAATGGTAGACGCAGCCATAATCGAGCGCGGCGACCATCGTCGCGTAGGCGTCTTCCTCGCTATATTCCGTGAGGTGATCGCCGAGTGCGATGGGCGAGTGAAGGTGTGCCTGCGTGCAGTTGGTGATGCTGCCCGTCTCGACGAAGCACGGAAACTTCAACGCGGCCCGTGCGCGTGTAACAGCGGGTCCGTTGCCGATCATCGGCCCACGCGCGAGAATTTTTTTCGCCAAGGTGAGTCGCCACGATTCCGTCAACAAGGTGACCGAAGATTTCAGCCGCGACACCTCGTGCGTCGCCGCATCGATATCGCCCGACAGATTATCCCATGGTTCGCCGTAATGATAGTGATAACGGCTATACTCGTGCTCGTCCCAATACACGCCGTCCGCGCCGATCTTGTGGAGAATGACATCGACGTTCTTGCCGATTTCTTTTCCAAACGAGTTTGTCTCTGTGGGAAAGTAAATGCGGTCGTGCGGTTCGCCGTAGATCGCATGCGCGCCATCCGGCATCAACAACCGCGAATCCTTGAATCGCTCCGGCCCATCCCCCGTGACATCGATGAAGCAATGGAAATACACGAGGTACTTGGAATCCGGCGCGAGCCGCCTGCGTTGATCGCGCGCGGCGATATACGAGGCGTGGTCCACCATCTGAAACGAAGTGCCGTGCGTGTAATGCCCTTCGTAGCGCGGATAGTCGTTCGAAGCGCAGGTATAGAGCACGTCCTTATATTTGATGAAGTCGGCGACCTGCTGCTCGCTCCACTCCATTACCGGCGGACCGCTGCGCAGGAATGTGAAGCCGCCGGGTATCGTGAAGTTCGCATCAAGCAAGCGCCGCGCTGCGTTCAAAAATTCCCAATAGTCCGGCTTCGCCGTGGGGATGATTGCCCACTCCACCGTATGTGTCGCGCGCGGCGCAATCACGAGGAAATTGTCCACCATCTCCACGTTAAGTTGCGACGCGTTATTCATCGCGTGCACGCGAAACGCATCGCTCAACGGCAACATGCCCGCGCCAAACTGATCGGTTGCGCCGTATGACGTCGGGTTTGCGGGCTGCGTGATGGTACCGGCGAGATCTGGCTGTTCAAGACCGGCCAGCCACGCGCGCTTGATTGGCCCGCCATACGAGCAGCGGTGCTGTTGCATGATACCGAGCGGTTTGTCGGTTCGGTTTTTGAAGGAGTCCTTTACGACGATGACTTCAACGCGTTGTTCAATACTTCTCTCGTATTCGAAGAAATCATTTTGGCCGGTTACCCACTTACCGCCAGGAACGGAAAATTGGCTTTGAATGTCGCACTGGTTAGCGCCCACGCGCACGGAGATCAGCCCCGGCGATTCTTTGACGATCTGAAAATCCACCTTGTCCGTGCTTGGCTCGAAGCGCGCAAGATCGCCCGTGGGCGCCGGGCGCCGAGATCTCTTTGCGGACTGCGCGTCGCGCCATTCCACCTTGGCATCACCGATCACGAGCGCGTTTGTTACGGAGCCCGTCGCGCGCTCGAACACGATTTCATTCTTCCCCGCCACTGCGTAGCCGGTGATGTCGAAATCGAATACGCAAGGCCGGATGTCCGCTGCAAGGCCATAATGCGGGTCCGTGTCCGGGCTTGTGAAATCAGGGCAGTAATACACGGAAAAAAGTTCGCCCGCGGACATGGAGTACACGTCGCCGGAGCGCGCCTTCACGCGGGGCGGTTTGTTAATCAGATCTTCGCCAGTCAATGGCTTACCGTTGACGGTGATTCGCATCGCATTGTTGTATCCGGCGACTTTCTCGAACTCGACGCGCGCGAGCAACGTCAGAATCGCGCGTTTGCCGTCTGGCGTCGCAGGCAGCTCCACCGTGTATGACTGCTTCTCGCCGTGCTTCACGGTGAGCGCGTCAATCACCGGCACGGGAGCTTGCGCGTAGCTTGCTCCGCACAATGCCGCCGCTGCGCAAAAAAATCCGAAAACCACCCGCCGCTGGACATATTTATTTCGCATGGTACACTCCTGCTTTCGTTTCGCGGCCACATGCAGCACCGTGACTGCGGGCAAATGTTAACCCCAACAAATTGTCACACGGATCATGGAATGATCGCGAAGTTCGCACAACGCATCGCGGCACGCAAGCCTTTGCTCGAAAGGCGCAGCATCATCGTATGGGCAGCGCTGCTCGGCGCAGTGTTGGTCTTGCCGTCATTGCGCCTCGGCGTACAGGCCGACGATCACACCCTCCGCATGACCGTACACGGCGAACCCGGCATCGGCGATCTCGGCAGTTCGTGGTGGAACGCGTTCACCTTCGCGGATGGCAACATCGCAAACAACGCCGCGCGCATCGATTGGGGCGTCATCCCGTGGTGGTCCGCGCCCGAGATCAAGCTTTCCTTCATGCGCCCGCTGACGGCACTCACGCACGCGCTCGACTACTGGTATCTCGAACCGCATCTGTGGCTCATGCACGTCGAAAACATATTGATGTACATGGCGCTCTGCGTGTGCGTGGCAATTCTTTATCGACGTTCCGGCATGACGCTGTGGGTTGCAGGACTGGCTGCGCTGTTGTATGCCGTGGACGACGCGCACGGGATTCCCGCAGGCTGGCTTTCCGGCCGCAACGCAACACTCACGTGTCTATTCGGCGCACTCACATTAATCGCGCACAATACCTGGCGACGCGAGAAATCGCCCTTGGCGTTGGCGTGGGCAATCATCGCGCTGATTGTTGGATTTGCCTGCGGGGAAGCGACGATCTTCGTCTACGGCTACTTGTTCGCTTACGCCGTGTGCATGGAAAACGGCGGCATCAAACAGCGCGTGATTTCGGTCGTCCCCTACGGCGCCGTGCTTATCGTCTACCTTGCGATTTACAAAACGCTGGGTTACGGCACCAAAAACAGCGGACTCTACTCCGATCCCTTCGGCAACCCCATCGGCTTCGCGCGCGACATCGCGCTGAACCTGCCCGCGCTGTTGCAAGCGCAGCTTGGAATCGTTTCCTCAAACACCTACGTTATCATGCCGCAGCGCTTTCAATTCATTTTGCATTTCCTCGATATCGCGTTCATCGCATTGTTTTTCTTTGCTTTCCTGCCCTTGTTCAAATCATCAAAGCTCGCGCGGTTCTGGGCGCTGGGAATGTTTCTGTCATTGCCACCCGTCTGCGCGACCGTTCCCACCGATCGGCTCCTTGCTCCAGCGGGTGTCGGCGGCATTGCGCTCATCGCCATGTTCATCGAATTCGCCACCGCGCGGTGGAACAATCCACCTACTTCCGCGCGTCGACGCTTCGAACACGGCATGGTCTATTTTTTCGTCTTCACACACGCGTTTCTCGCGCCGCTCAGCCTTCCCTTCAACTCAACCAGTGTCGGCATATTCGGAAAATTGGTAGACACTGGGATCGCCAAACTGTCGCTCGACGATTCGATCGTCGATGACAGCATCATCATCGTGAACCCAAAGGTGGATGCATACTGCATTACTATGCCCGCGTACCAATCTTCGCGAAGCCTGCCCGTACCGCGTCATCTTTGGGGACTCGACGCGAGCCTCGGCGACATGACAATCGATCGCACAGATGCGTCAACGCTGGAAGTAGAAGTAGAGGGCGGCTTTTTCCCAAAGCCCTTCGGCTCGTGTTTTCATGGACCCGCCGATCCGTGGAGGGTTGGTCGCGTTGTTTCCGTCGCCGACTTCGACGCAACGGTTCTCGAACTCACCGAAGACGTGCGCCCCAAAAAAATCCGCTTCGCGTTCAAACAACCGCTGGAAAATCCCAAGTACCGCTGGTTCTGCTTCCGCGAACGCAACCTCGAACCCTTCACGCCACCCGCAATCGGTGACACAATAAAACTTCCAGGCCGCACAATTATCCAAGGCATCCGCAGCATGATCCGCCTGTCGATGTCTCCGTGACTATCGCCGAAGCTGCGATAAAAGGAGCACGGGCGTCTCGCCCGTGATTTGTGCTAATTAATCACGGGCGAGACGCCCGTGCCCCTTTGCGCTCGTTCCCAAGCTCCTGCTTGGGAACGCACTCTTGAAAAGTTTTGCTTTGCGATCTACACCAGCGTCAACGACGAATCGGTCACCGCGCCTTCCGACGCCGTGTTGACCTGGTCTGCGTATTTCGCAAGCACGCCGCGCGTGTAACGTGGTTTAGGCGCTTTCCACGCGCGCATGCGCTTCTCGATTTCTGTTGCAGAGACATTGAGATTGAGCGTGCGTTTCTCCGCGTCGATGGTGATTGAGTCGCCGTTCTTGACGATGGCAAGCGCGCCGCCGACCTGCGCCTCCGGCGTGATGTGTCCGACGACAAAGCCGTGGCTACCGCCCGAGAAACGTCCATCAGTGATCAGCGCAACATCTTTACCGAGCCCTTTGCCCATCACCGCGGACGTGGGCGCGAGCATCTCGCGCATGCCCGGGCCGCCCTTCGGTCCTTCATAGCGAATGACGATGACATCGCCCTTCTTCACCGTGCCGTCGAGAATGGCTTTCAATGCAAGCTCTTCACTGTTGAACACGCGCGCCTTGCCCGTAAACGTCAACCCCTCTTTTCCGGAGATCTTTGCGACTGCACCCTTTGGCGCGAGGTTGCCGTAGAGCACAACAAGGTGGCCGTCTTTCTTGATCGGATCCGATAGCGGACGCACCACTAATTGCCCTTTCGGATACGGCTTCACGCCCGCGAGATTTTGCTTCAGCGTCTTGCCCGTTACCGTGAGGCAATCGCCATGCAACAACCCCGCTTCCAGCATCGTCTTCATCAACGGCAACAGCCCGCCGATCTCGACAAATTTTGCCATCACAAACGCGCCGCTCGGCTTCAAGTCTGCAAGCACCGGCGTGCGTTTGCCCACGCGCGTGAAGTCTTCGAGTGTAAGCTTCACGCCGATTGCATGCGCCATTGCCAGCAAATGCAGCACGGCATTTGTGGAACCGCCCAACGCGGTGACAACGGCGATCGCGTTTTCGAACGCTTGCTTGGTCATGATATCGCTCGGGCGAATGCCCAGTTTGATAAGGTTCAACACCGCGGCGCCCGCATTGCGACAATCGTGCGCCTTTTCTTCCGAGATCGCCGCCTGCGCGGAACTGTTCGGCAGGCTCATGCCCAGCGCCTCGATCGCGGAACCCATCGTGTTCGCCGTGTACATGCCGCCGCAGGAACCCGGGCCGGGGATCGATTTTGCTTCGATTTCCTTCAATTGCTTGTCGCCGATGTCGCCGCGCGCGTGCGCACCCACGGCTTCAAACACGGAGACGATATCAACGTCCTTGCCCTGCACCCTGCCGGGCATGATCGTGCCGCCATAGACAAACACCGAAGGACGGTTCAGCCGCGCCATCGCGATGAGACAGCCCGGCATATTTTTGTCGCACCCGCCAATCGTCACAAGTCCATCGAACCACTCACAGCCCGCAACCGTTTCAATTGAGTCGGCGATCACCTCGCGTGACACCAGCGAGTACTTCATGCCTTCCGTGCCCATCGAGATGCCGTCGGAGATCGTGATCGTGTTGAACTCGACCGCTTTGCCGCCCGCCGCGTTCACGCCCTCCGCAGCCATCGAGGCAAGCTTATTGATGTGCATATTGCACGGCGTCACCATGCTCCACGTGGACGCGATGCCCACCTGCGACTTCTTGAAGTCCTTGTCCGAAAACCCTACCGCATGCAACATCGCGCGGCTCGGCGCGCGCTCGACGGTCTCCGTGATTTGCGACGAATACACACGGTGCAACGATTTACGGCCATTGCCGTTTCCGGACTTCTTCATGAACAAGCTCCCACAGTCAAAAAGGGTTGGGTTGAGAAACAGACTATTTTATCACGCTGAAAGCAATGAAACCACGCAAGGCGCGACCGCGACTTGTATTCGCGCGAAGCGCCTTGGAGTGCGGCGCGACAGCGCCGCCTTTCTTCATTTTCTATTCTACGCCCGTCAATCTAAAAACATATGCATACTGACACAGCACCTTGTCCGGCGTAAGTTGCGGCACTTGGATAACGAGCTTTCCGCCATCCACATTGCACGCGACGGCTTCATCCCATC
The DNA here is from genome assembly GCA_020848835.1 of Candidatus Hydrogenedentota bacterium. GTDB lineage: Bacteria > Hydrogenedentota > Hydrogenedentia > Hydrogenedentales > SLHB01 > JABWCD01. The sequence goes on along the minus strand of JADLHJ010000031.1, from coordinate 5,401 downwards.
CCAGCATCGACACGCCCACATTCGCGCCCGGCTTAACTTCATTCAACGTCAACGTCTCACCCGGCCACTTCAGGCAGATTGCATACACCGCGCCGTCCTTCGTGGTGTAGCGCACAGATTCGCCATCCTGCTGCGCACGCCACGCGGTTGTGCCAAAAATCGCGTCGCCGTTCACATCCAGCCACTTGCCCATCTCGAGCAGACGCTGCTGCATGATCACCGGAATGCGCCCGTCCGCCGTTGGCCCAATGTCCAACAACAAATTCCCGCCACGGCTGACGCAATCGATCAACAGCGTCAGCAATTCGCCGGTACCGCGATAGTCGTTGGCATTCTCGTTGCGGTTATAACCAAAGGAACGTCCCATGCCCTGGCATTCTTCAAAGAGACCCGCATCGGTTAGCTTTCCTTTCGGAATGTGCCCATACTCCGGCGTCGCAAACCCGCCGTGTACATTACGCGTTTCCTTGCCCCAACGATCGTTGACGACAACGTCTTTCGGCGCATTCGAATCGTTGTACAACCACGCCAAAAAATCTTCGCTCTTCCACGTCGCGCTTGGGTGGTCCCACTCGCCATCCGGCCATACGATATCCGGCTTGTAGCGCTGCACGAGATCCTTCAACTGCGGCAGCATGTGTTGATCGACGAACTTGTTCACATCGCTTGTGTAAAGCGGGTTGTACCACTCGTAGATCGAATAGTAATAGCCCATGCGCAATCCGCGCGCGCGCACCGCCGCGATGAGATCGCCCGCGAGATCGCGGTGCGGACCCACGTCCACCGCGTTCCAGTTCCATGCCTCCGCGCTGGGCCACAACGCGAAACCTTCATGATGCTTGGAAGTCAGCACCACATACTTCGCATTCGACCTCCGAAAGACATCCGCCCATTCGTCGGGATTAAACAGCTCCGCCGTAAACTTCGGTGCGAAGTCCTGATACTGAAAATCTTCGCCGTAGGTCTTCGCATGAAACTTCCACGTCTCGCCGTCGTGGTTGTTCATGTCATGCCAATACCACTCCGCATACTTCCCCTTCGGCCCCCACGACGGAACGCTGTACACGCCCCAGTGAATGAAAATGCCGAACTTCGCATCGCGAAACCATTGCGGCGTCGGCCGCGTATCGAGCGATTCCCAATTTGGTTTGTAAACAGCGTCGTCGGCCATTGCCCCCAATGCCAACACGCCTGCAAGAAACGCAATCACATAAGTCTTCATTGCAAATCCCCCCTGACTTATCTTTTCGTGCTTGTGCTACTCCAAGAATACGTCTTCCGCGCCAACGGCGCCCAGCAACCCTAGCCAGGGGCAGTCGCCCCTGGAAAGCAAACTAACCCTAAACGCCGCCGCGCTGAAAGCGCACCGCAATATTCTCAACTTCTCCGATGGAACACCGGTTCATGGCGACGTATAATCGTAATCGATACGGCTACACTTCCGCACTTAAGAAAGATTCGCCAACTCTCCCACATTCGATTTTTCAATCTTCAGAGTTCCAACTTCGATTTCATTTATCATCCGCGCCAACGCCCTATTCATCGGAGCATTTACGCCGACACGACTCGCTATTTCAACGACATACCCATTCAAAAAATCCACTTCGGTCTTGCGTCCGCGTTCCAAACTTTGCAAGGTCGATGACCGCGCACTCTTGTATTTACGCCCGAGCATTCGCGCGATGATGTCTTTCGCATAGCGCGTAAACAGTCCCGCGGTCTTCGGCAGGTACAACAATTTTGGATTCGCGGCAATGCGCTCCAGTCTGATGCCCTGCGCTTCAGCCGTATCGACAACTTCGCTGTAGGTGCGCAGAAAGATCCGCCGCACGCGGGCATCAGCGAGCAACTCGCCCAGCGTCTCACCCGTCAATGCACCTACACTATTCACCGTGCAATTAATCGCAAGCTTGCTCCACAACACGCCACGCATGTTCTGCGAAATCGTGACGGGGCCAACATGCCGCAGCGCAGCGGCGATTGCGTTCACGCGCGGCGTCACGCTGCCGTTTAGTTCGCCAACGAAAGTGTCGCCCGGCGTCGTCCGCTCATATTCGCCAGGCGCGTGCATGATGCCGTTCCAGCCCACGCTCGCGCTCACGACGCGGCCGATTCCGATCGCATCGCCGACGGCATCTTCCACGATCCCGTTCTGAAAGGTAACAACGTAGCCATCGGAAGAAAGATATTGCGCAACATTCTGCGCAGCTTCCACGACGCTTAGCGCTTTCATTGTGAGGTAAGCGGCATCGAACACGCCGCTCGCTTCGGCGAGGGTTGTGAATACTTCTGCCTGGACCGTGAATGATCGATCGGGAAGTTTCACGCGCAATCCGTTCGCGCGAATCGCGGCGGTGACTTCCGCATTACTCGTAACGAGTACCGGCCGCAGTCCGGCCTCGATCATGCATCCCGCAACTACGCCGCCAATCCCGCCGATGCCGAGTATGACGACGCGGTCGCTCATGCGCGATTACAAATCGAGGACGCCGAGCCCGGGGATGGACGACTCGAGCGGAATGGTTTCGATGTGCGTCGCGCCAAGCTTCGCGAGTTCGTAGCGCGCCTTGGCAATCGGTAGTACTTTATTGGTCGAATCGAGCTTGATCGTAAACTCCGTGAAATGCACGCCTTCCTTCATCGTCGGCTCATCGCCGAACAAACGATGCTCGCGCAAATACACCAGCAACTTCTCCACATCCGATTTCTTCGCATTGAACGTGAGCAACACCTTGTTCTCTGCGTAGATCGAGCCGTAGAGGTTCAACAAAAACATCCGCGCAAGGTCGAGCTTCGCGGGATCGGTCAGTAGCGCCGGGTTCGCCCAAATGCCCGCTTCCGATTTCATCACTTCATCGACTACGTGCAAACCATAATTCGCGATCGCGCTGCCGGTCTGCGTGATCTCCAAACCGAAGTCGACAGAGTTCTGCTTCACCTTGGTTTCGGTCTTGCCCCAACTCTCGTATATCACGATGCCGGTCTCGTTGCGCGGCGGCGTCTTATACTTTTGCACGGAGAAGGCCTTGTGCGATTCGCCAAAACCAAGCGCCGCAGCCTTCGTCTGGAACCATTCCAGCGCCAGGTACGGCATTTCCGATACCGCGGAAACGAGCGCTTTCTCCGAAAGCAATTGCTTAAGCCATTCGTCACACGAATCAACTTTGCAATCCGCGATGATCACAATGCGCACGTCGCCGCGTTGCAGCGAAAGTACCTTCTTCAATTTCAGGATTTCACCGTACTCGTACTCATATTCGAGCGACCGCTCGCGCACCCAATCATCGCCGCCAATCGCGAGGTCCACTTCACCGAGGGCAAGCTGCGCGCCGAACTCCTGCGGCCGTCCATCCCAACCCACAAGAAATGGCGTTAACGTAAACGAACTTGGACCGCCCTTGTCATAACCCTTGGTAGGAAAACCCGCGTGTTTCAATAAAGCGATCAAGCTGCCGCCACGGTTCGGATCCGCAAGCGATCCGGCGGGGAGGCCGATTTTGAGTGTGGTCATTTCCATATCATTTTCCTGTCAACGTGCTCGTGCTCCTGCTCGTCTTCGTACTCGAAGATCGAGTATCGATTACGAATGACGCGCACGCGCACCTGCACGAATCTCCTATTTCTCATCCGCACGCGCGATAACCTCGCGCACCGTCGCAATTAATTCAGCCCGCGAGACGGTCTGCTGCGCGACGCGGCCCGCTTTGCGGAACTCTTCGTTCGATTTGATGTCTTTCCGTTTTTCTTTTCCCATGCGCAGGTCTTTCACCGCGACGGTGCCATTTGCCAATTCATCCGGACCTAGGATCACTGCGACGGGAATGTTGCGGCCGCCGGCATACGACATCCGTGCGCCGAGCCCGGTATTGGCCGCGCCCATGTACACTTCCGTCGCAATACCCGCGCTGCGCAATTCACTCGCGACGCGCAACAACTCCGCTTCCGGCGTGCCGGGAAACGAGACGACCATCGCCTGCGTAGTGGTTATATTTGCATCAAGTTTACCGACGCGCGTGAGCGCATCGATGAAACGATCAAGACCAATCGATGCGCCCGTTGCGGGAATGCTCGCATCCATGAACCGTTCCACCAAACCGTCGTAGCGACCACCGCCGCCCACGGAACCGCACTCCAGCGCGCCGGGCAGTTCCACCTCAAACACAGGGCCGGTGTAATAATCGAGCCCGCGCGCGAGCGTTGGATCGAACACCGCGTCTTCTTCGTGGACGCCGAGGCTCGCGAGGCACTCCGCAAGCGTCACCATCTCCGCAAGCGCGGCTTCGCGCAATTCGGATTCAGGCAACGCGGCGCGCATTGCTTCAACGGTCTCTAACCGCGTGGATACCGGCACAGAGATAAACTTCACGAGTTGCTCGATGGTACTTGTTTCCAGCTTCACACCCGGGATTGGATCGCCGGAATCGTCGATGCGTCCAGGCCCAAGCTCGCGGCACACGTTATCAATGCCGACCTTGCGAAGTTTATCTACCACCCGCAGGATGTGCTTGTGCGTGGCGATGTTGTCCACACCGCAGCCGTAGAGCAGCGCGTCCACAATCTTGCGGTTGTTGATGCGCACACGAAATTCGCCGGTCGTCAAGCCCACCGCGCGCAACGCCTCGCAAATCGTAGCGACGATCTCCGCGTCCACCGCGACGGACAACGAACCCGCGGCGTCAATATCGAACTGCGTGAACTGACGATAACGTCCAGGCCCCGGCTTGTCCGCACGAAACACCGGGCCAATGTGATAACGGCGGAAAGGCAACTTCACCTGATCGCGATATTGCGCAAGAATGCGCGCGAACGGCACCGTGAGGTCGAAGCGCATCGCGACGGCGTCTTCTTCGGGACTTTCGAGCCGGAACAGTTCCTTATTCGTTTCCTCGCCACCGGTACCGAGCAGGGTCTCCAGGTGCTCAAGCACTGGCGTATCAATCTGCACGAAGCCATAGCGTTCGTACACCCGCTTGATGCGATCGACCACAAAATCCCGCGCCGCCATGTCGGCGGGCAAGTAATCGCGAAACCCTTTTAGGGTCTGTGGTTCGACAAGTTGTTTTTCTGTTTCCATATTTAAACCGGGTGAACCAAATGTCATTGCAACAATATGGAGTTCCGCAGCAGAGTCCGCTTTGGACGGCGCTACCGCTTTCGCTTGCACAGCGCCAAATTTCGACTCAGAAATCCCAAACCGCCGGTGAGAACTCCGGCTCCGCCGGGAGCTTGAGCGGTGGCGTTGCTACCGCACTCCAAACGGCGCTCCCCAAAAATAGGAATGGTACCGAGGAAGGGGCTCGAACCCTTGACCTCTGGATCCACAATCCAGCGCTCTAACCAACTGAGCTACCTCGGCACTAACGGGAGATCATAGCAACCAAAAGGCCCCAATTGCCAGTGG
>JADLHJ010000030.1 GCA_020848835.1 Candidatus Hydrogenedentota bacterium | reverse complement strand
TCGATGTGCTTCTCGAGCACCTCGCGCACTTTCTCTATATAGTCATCGCCGATCTTCTTGTCCGCCGCATCCTGCAGCGGGTAGGGATGCATCAAGTCCCAGCGGAAATTTCCGCGAAAGAGTTCCGCCGTAAAGCTCGGGAACTTCCATTCCTGGCGCGCATCTTCCGCCAGCTCCATCGCCTTGTCTTTTGCCGAGTTCTGTTGATCTGCCATGGTGAAATGCCCTCGGTTGTTGCGCCCAAGATTGATAAGACCGATTAAACAGATTACCTACCGTAAGGTAAATACAGAGAAAATATACATCAGAACACTCATTTTGTCCAGCATACTTTGTGGCTATCGGAAAGCGGCCTCGAGAATAGAATGCGCCGCACTTTTAAGTGACTATATTGCAATTGGTTAACGAGCAAATCCGACTTAAACTTGACTTCCCAGAACCGCCATTACAAATTGCTCACACAATGCCTGCATAATAGCGGACGGTGTTTCTAGTTGCTCATCGGAGGGTCGCCATGCCAGAAAATATCGGGGTCTCACGGCGGGAATTGTTGGTAGGGGGTGCGGCGGCGGTGGCACTCGGGCCGTCTTTAGCGGATGCGGCAGTCACGCGACGATCGAAGCGCGGGCGCGCGATGCGGTTCGCGCATCTCACGGATGTACACGTGCAACCGGAGCGTGCGGCGGGTGAAGGCATGGCTGCGTGTCTGCGGCATGCGCAGGAACAGAAGGACGCGCCGGACTTCATCGTGTTCGGCGGCGACAACGTGATGAATGTCGATGGCGAGGAAGGAAAGCAGTACGCGAGTGTGCAGCTTGATCTGTGGCACAGCGTGTTGAAGGCGGAGTGTTCGCTTCCCTATGCGTGCGCGGTTGGCAATCATGATGTGTTTGGCAATCATCCGGTGGATGGGAAGAAGTGGGCGGTGGATGCATACGCGCTGCCGGATCGTTGCTACACCATTGACCGCGCAGGTTGGCGGTTTATCTTTCTCGACAGCACATTTCCCATCGGCGATTCGTACACCGCGAAGCTCGACGATGGTCAGTTCGAGTGGCTCGCGGCGGTGCTGCAACAGTCCAAGGCGGAAACGCCAATTTGTGTTGTGAGCCACATTCCGATCTTGTCGGTGTCCGCGTATCTGTGCATCGAAGAAACGCCGAAGGTGGACTGGCAAATTCCCGGATCGTGGGCGCATATCGATGCACATCGCATTAAGGACCTCTTCAAGAAGCATCCAAATGTGAAGCTTTGCTTGTCGGGGCACATGCACATGGTGGATTCGATGGAATACCTCGGCGTGACCTACGCGTGCAGCGGCGCGGTCTCCGGCAATTGGTGGAAGGGCTCGTATCACGAATTTGATCCAAAGTATGCGCTCGTGGATTTGTATAAGGATGGCAGTTTCGATATCGAGATGGTGAGTTACGGTTGGACGCCGAAGGCGTGACGTGTTGCGCCGCTACTCAGAATTGAAGGCTTGGCGAAATCGCCCGCGATCATGTCCGGCAATTGCCACACTTTGTCGCCTGCGCGGTTGGTGAAGTATAGGCGCGAGGCGGAGGGTTCCAGCGGATTGCCGTCGGCCCAGAATGCGTAGAAGTCTTCGTGCGCGTTCAGAGGTTTGCGCGCGTAGGTGTGGTTGAGTGTGCTGTTCTGCGTGATATCGCGCACCATGCTCCAGGTGTTTCCTTCATCACGCGATTCCCAGAGTTGCAATTCGCCGCCGGTGCAGTAGGCCTGCGGGCCGGGCGCGGATGAGGCCACGATGCGCCACACATCTTTTTCAATGTAGAGGCTGCCCATGTCGTAGTTGTGATCGGCAGGGCAGACTGCGTGAATTTGCCATTCTTTGCCGGACCAACGCGCGATACGCCATTCGCGTTCGCCGGGGCCGGGTTTCCAACTGCGCGATGCAACGAACAGGACGATCGGCTTGCCGCCGGTGTCGTAGTTGACGTCACAGATGTAGACGAGCGTACCTTCCGATTCGAAGTCGCGAACGAGCGCAGCGTTCTTGACATCTTTAACCGGTGTTGTGACCGCTTCACCTGCCGCATTGCGCCACGTCTCGCCCATATCGCTCGTTTCAAGATAGTAAAGATTGGTGCGCCAATTCAGGCCCTTCTGTTCCGCATGGCCCTGAAACGCGGTCGGGTGGTAGTTGAACGCCGTGCCGACTTTTTCACCATGCGGCCAACTGACTTGGTAATGTCCTTCCTGAATATGCGCGAGCAGTTTTGGCTCGCTCCAGGTGACGCCGTCCGTGCTGGTTTGCCAGTTTAGGCCGCGTCCGCCTGTGTAGCGCGTGTGCAGGAACAGGAACCCGCGCTTGGCGATGTACCAGGGTTCGGGATAGGAATAATTCGTTTTCAGAATCTGGGTGAAGCCATCGATCGAATAAGGCGCGTCGCTCTTGAAGATGTACGCTGGACGCGAGGTGCCGTGGGCGGAGGCGAAGACCCAGATATAACCGGCATCGTCAATCGCCATGACGGGATTGTCGTGCGCGTCTTCGGTTTGTTTGTCGAGCAGAATCGTCGGGCGCGGGACTTCGCCGGTGGCGTGATCGTAGTAACCGACCATCTCAACTAGCGCGTTGTTGTCGTCGTGCTTTGCGCCGCCGTAGACAAAGAACGTTTTGTTGGCAGCGGGCGCGTAGACCGCGAAGGGTATGTGGTTCGACGGATAGGTACCGAGGCCACCGCTGTATTTGTAGGCGTACTGATCTTTGGTGGGCTGGTTCATGTACCAGATGCCGCGATAGCCGGTGTCCTTAGGCAGTGATTCGGCAAATCCAAAGGGTGCCAGCAACAGGCATAGCGCCTGTACTAAGCACCACAGCGATGCCTTAGACCATCGGCTTGGACTGTTAATATTTGGCATCAGACGTGTTCCCGATGAAGTACGCACTGAAAGGCTCAGTGGGCCTGCTAGTGCGCCGCACCAACAGGCCCACCGATTAAGACGTGCACAGTTCGGCTACTGCCACCGCGCGAAGAAGTTCGGAAAGAACTTCAGCAATATGGCGACGATATCGTTCAACCGAAGACCGAGATTGGATAAGAAACTAAACCAGCCGGCGTCAAACCCTAAGCCGGCCATCGCTGGACGACTTTTGCGTGGAATGAGTTGTTTCGTGGGTTTCATTCTGAACTCCTTCATTTGTATAAGCATTTTACAAATTGAGGATATCTACGCAGCGACAAATCTGCGAAGAT
>JADLHJ010000029.1 GCA_020848835.1 Candidatus Hydrogenedentota bacterium | reverse complement strand
GTTTCAATTGTTCGCTGTTCTCCCATTCCATGTCTTGCCAGAAATTAAGGGCGCTGTCCATCTCTGGCTTCATTGTACGGAGATCGACAATCGTAGGCGAAATGAAAATGAGCAGGTTGCTGTTCAGTGCCTCGTTCGACCGGCCACGGAACGGAATTCCAAGGACGGGCAGCTTGCCGATGACGGGCACGCGCCGTTCCGTCTTGCGAATCACGCGGCTGGACAATCCGCCGATGACGAGAATGTCCGTGTTGTTCACGTAGAGCTGGCCAATCTGCTTGCGCGAAGAGAAGACCGGGACCTGCAGGCCCTGGATCGGCGTCTCTTTCAGACGGTCCGAAACTTCAAGATACGGAATGGTAATCCCGATCTGGTCTGGCGTCATGATCGAGGCCTTGAGCTGAATATTCACTCCGAGATTGCGCCACGTAATTTTCAGTGTGGGCACGGCAGTCGTGTACTGCACCTGCTGGAACGGAATTTCGTCACCAGATCGGATTTCCGCCATCCCATTATTCGCGACGAGCAATTCCGGTTTCGAAATCAGGTCCGAATCCGACGTTGTTTCGATTCCACGAAGAATGCCATCGATCGTGCCGCGGTCCGTATCGAGAATGTTGTACGTAAGCCCCGCGCCACGTTGGCCATTGATCAAGAACTCGCCCTGCCGCGCCGGGTCGGGAATGATTGTGTTGCCTGGCGTCCAAGCGGTGTCCGATTCCGGGGAAAGGCGCACGTTATCTGGGTAGGTGTTGCTGTCTGGCGCTGGCAAGGTAGCGCGCAAGTCGCGCGACGTGGGTGAAAATGTGTCCGTCCGCAACCGTTCAAGCGAACCGCTTTGTTCTTCGCCGCGCACGAACCGCGTGTAGTTGATGTTCGATCCAATCTCGCGCAACCCCGCTTCATCGGTTTGGCTGATCCAAATCTGGATTTGCACTTGGCGGATGTCGGTTAAGTTTGGCGGTGGTGGCGGCGCAGCCGGTGGTGCTGGCGCAGGGGGAGGAGCTGCCGCGGCGGCATCAGCCGGCGGTGGTGCTGCCGGCGCAGGTGCGGGGGCAGCTTCTGCCGGTGCCGGAGCCGGTGCGGGAGCTGCCGCGGGTGGAGGCGCAGGTGTGGCTGCTGGTGGCGGCGCGGGTGCAGGCGCAGGCGCAGGTGCGGGCGCGGGAGGATTTTGCCCGAACACGACACCACATGCCAACAATGCGACCAGTATGCTGCGGATGATTGTCATTTCTTTGGACTTCCACTGAGATCGGATTCGATGGTCTTCTCTTGGTCTTCACTGCCGATCTCTGCGATACCTTCCGGAATGCTGGTAATTCCACCGATTACGTTGCCAATAATGTCAGAAGGCCGCATTGTGCCTTTGCGTTCGCTTGCAGCGTCGCCTTCTTTCTCTTCGCGCACTGAAAACGAATTGCGCCAGCCTTCGACCTTCACAAAGAACACGAGTTCCCGGCGTTGCACTTCCTTACTTTTGTTGCCGAGCAACGAAGATGCGCGCCCGCTAAGCATGTTACCGGGAATAACCCGTTCCGCAAGGCCGATGGTCATATCCTCTAGTTTGGAAATACCGGGGATCGTGTCCACGCTTTCCAGTTTTCGGTTCCGGAACAATCCTCCCAGCACGAGCACCTGGCCATTGCGAATCCACACCTGCGTGTCTACGCTTCGCGTCACGAAGGTCGGTGCGGAGATCTGCGTTGCGCCGACCAATTGTTGCTGTTCGGCGACGACGATCTCTTCGCCGAGTTCTTTCACTTCCGCGCGGATAACACAATTGAAGTACGTATCTTCAGGTGTGTTCTCCCAATCGCCATCATCGTCAATCGCGTCGAGAATCTGCACGGTCATGATGACGCCGGTTTTGCGAAAGTCGGTTGCGGCGACAACGGTCGTCCCGATTACGGTCGGGTTTTCGTACGGATTTTCCTCGACAGTTTCGATTGAAGTCGGCGTCACGCCGCGAATTGGCACAAGGGAACTCGGTCGCGACAAGATAAACGCCTTGTTTTCCGACACGAGCGCCTGCAACACAAACTCAAGGTCGCCCTCGCTCAGGCGCAAGCGATCGAGGAACACCGTAATCGTACCTTCCGCGTCCAACGGAAAGGTCAGGTCCGCAGTGCTAATCGCGCCGTTTCCATCGCCAACAAACCCGAAGGGCTTTGTCTGAGGTCTGCGCGAAAAGTACGCGCTCACGCCGGAGTCTTGCCCCTTCGTGCGCTGAAATTCGACGACTTTCACTGTCACGTTGGCTTGTTGTGGCGCTTGCGGTGGAAGTTGGGCGGTCCCTGGCGCGGGCACCGGCTGACGCACAAAGGGAATGGCATTCTTATTGTCTTGGGCCTGGCCAAACGCGGTCACGGCGAGCGCGATTGCCGCCATTGAACCGAACCAATATCGGGGAAACCTGCGCATGGGCAGTTCCTTAGTTATACGACGCCACACAGTCGAAGCGGTGGACTTCGTCGATGTTGTCGAAATTACTGAAACGTGTGCTGAACGCGCGTACTTCGCCTGGGTTCATGCGGCCGATGTTGACATTGCTCGTGTCATAGACCATGTTGCCGAATCCGTAAATCGTCACGACAACCTGCACGCCGTACAGCACGCTCTTGCTCTGGTTTACAACCTGTCCAGTCACCGCAAAATAGAGCGGTTCCCGGGTAAACAAATCTTTTCCACTGCGGAACGCCGCCGTATTGAATACCACTAACGGTTGCCGCTCAACTTCTCGCCGCTGAATTTCCGCCGGCGTCAGAACGATGATCTCGCCGTTCGGCAACGATTCAATCCGGTCTCGCAGATCAGGTTCATTGGCCAAGGCGGGATTTGCGCCAATTACCTGATAATAAATCTTCGCCGCCCGGTCGTAGTCACCGCGTTTCCACAGAGTATTGGCGAGCTGAATCTGCAACTGTACGTTATTGGGGTCTTGCTGGAGCGCTCCGGAAAGTTTCCCCACTTCTTCGTCCAACTGTTCCGGAGTCTGAAACTTCGCTTTGTACTCCGTTTCGAGTGCTTCCCTCTGGCCCTTCGCGGCTTCCGCGTAGCGTCCTTCCGGGGCGAGCTCAAGATACTCGCGGTACATGTCAATGGCGTCGCGGTAGCTGCCAATCTTGGCATAGGCCACAGCCAGCCAATAGCGGGCGTCCAGCGCGGGCTGCGAGGCCGGCGCATTTCCAATCACGTGCATGAGCCTCGGAATGACATTCGAGGTGTCGCCAGCCTCGATACTCTTTCGCGCTTGCTCGACGCTTCCGGCACCCGATTCGGTGCCCGTGGTAGGTCCTGTCAGGCCGCGGTGGTTGGGCCGGTCGAGGTCATTTTTGGGAGCGGTTGACTGGCAGCCAACCATTACGGCCCCTATGACTATCGCCCCCGCCAGACCCACTCCGAGCGCCCGCCAGCCCTGTGGCGTTGCGTACAACATTTCGGTCCCCCGGGAATGGCTACTTATCAGACGACTCGGACTTTGCCTTCTTTGAGGGTTTGGAGTCGTTCTTGGCTGTGCGTGTGCCGTTGTCCGCCGACTTGCTGTCCTTCGACTTCTTGGCCTTGGCGACCACTGCGGTGGCGCCCTCAACCTTGGACACGACAAGCTGGGTAACGTCGTCGGCAGCGATTGCCGGCGTGAGAGAGGCAAGGTATCCGCGCTGGGCGATCAGGTCGTATTCCGTGTCCTGGCCCACTTCAGTGATTGCGCGGGTCGCGCGGTCGGTCGCTTGGTTCAACAGAATCCAATATTTGCCCGTTCCGCGTTCGATGCGGTCCTTTTTCATCTGTTTGCATTCCGGCGTCGTCTTGAGCACGGCGTCATAGTCCACCTCGCCGGCCTTTTCGAAGCCGGCGGTCGAACCCCAGAATACTTTTTTAGAATCCACCTGATCGGCTGGAATCGAAACCAATTGTGCAAACGCCACCGTGGCGCTCATTGCGACCAACATGGCCGCGCGTGTGGTACTACTCGTCTTCATGGCTCAGCACCTCTTTGCGCTTCCGAATTCTGCGGCGCGCATTTGCTGGAAGCTCACCCGTCCCAGTCAATAGCCTAGCGATTCACTAACTAACTTGTCAAGCCTGTCAAGAGTTTATTCTCTCGCTCAAATCGCTGTTGCCGCATGTCGTGAAGTCGCTGGTTGTGCTTCTTCCTTCGTTAAATTCCCCTGCAAAATGCCCGTAAACTCACTGGTTTACGATCAACTTCTTTAGGCTGTATACCCTCGGTTCGGGCAAAGTTTCCCAAAAAGCGCAAAAATTTTTTCTGAATCTCCCACAGGGGTTGTATCTATATACCGACAAAAGACATAGGTATCACAACCTGTAGTATGCGAATTGTGCGATCAGGTGGAGCTTTTTGCCTATCGGACAGCATGTCCTGATTCTTCACTGATCGCTTCTGTAAGTTATTGTTATTATTTAGGTTATGTTGCTGACACAAAAGAGAGCCGGTCGGCCGGGATTATTTCAAGTAGTAGGCCCGTCAACGCTTTACAGAAGTCAAGCGTTCTACCCTTTGACAGGGTCACTCTGTCACTCTACAATACGGCGGCGTATGCATCCCTCTCCGGGAAGGAATCCAATATGGTGCGCTCGATACTGCGTGTACTACCGCTGGTTGCGTTAGCAGGACTGGCAAATGCTCAAACCCCAGTTAAAAACCTCGCGGAGCAGCGTCTGTGGATAGCCAAAAAATCCGAACGGAACACCGGCCAGGCAACGGTACAGCCGTCTTTCGCGCCGGAGCATGCATTGCCGGGCGAGGTCGTCTTTGAATGCAAAGTGGACGCGAAAGAGCGCTGGGACGAAACCCACCTGGTCCTTACGATTCGCGACACAAAGGGAACACCGATCCACGACGGGGAGGTCCGGGTCGAATTATCGAAAAGCGCCGCACCCGCTCGTTTTGTCTGGAAGCCAATCGGCCTGCCCGATGGCGAATATACGGCTGACTTTGACCTGCACCGCCGCACTGGTGGGGAGTTGGCAGAGACCCATCTGTCGTTATTGCTTCTAACCGGGGTCAATATCCAAAGTCGCTTGAACCAAGTTAAGGACGAGGTCTCGTTCTTGCGCAAGACCCTGACCGGAATGCCCGGTTCGCGCCCTGCTTACCCAAGTCTGCACGTCGCCATTGCCGAAGACTACTTACCCTTGGCGGAGGCTGCTTTGACAGCGGGGGACTGGACCCGCGCACACCAATTTACCGAATACCTGATTACCACAGCGGCTGGTGCACGGCTGGAATTGAGCGTCGTGACACCCGGCACCGCGGCAATGACCGGCGAAACTACTGTCCCGGCACGAAAGGTGACCAACGAGAATGGCGCACTCGTATCGGGTGGTCAACCGATCTATCTATTCGGTGCGGCATATCAGGACGGTATCGGCGCGGATCTTCCGCAACTGGAACGATATGGCCTTCGTCTTGCGGTCTATCGCGCCACGCCCGCGCAAACCCTGGCAGACGCACAGCGCCTGACCGATTTTGCGGCGCCGCTCGAATCGATGTTGGCAGAATCGGAGAGACGAGGCATAAACGTGGTCTTGGATGCCGCTCCAGAGAATCTGCCCGCTTGGGCGCAATCCCCTGCTGTGGACACGACCAGCGCCAGCTCTTTCAATTACGATCTCATGGCCGACACACCGCGCAATGTCTTGGAACGTCACATCACCGCCTTGGCATCCGTCGCGCGCACAAGGCCGAACGTCGTGAGCATCTCACTGGCGGCCGACCCCGCGCTCCGGTTGCGGGAATCGACCCTTCGTGAAGGATTAATTCAACTGGCGAAATCGCGCTACACCGAGTATGACGCGATGAACCGGCGCTGGCGCACGCGCTACATGAGTTTCGATGAAGTGCAAGTGGATTGGGCGTCGCGCCACACCGCGTACTTATACGATCTTCAGACTTATCATCAGGAATTGGGCACGCAGCTTTTTGCTTGGCTGGCGGACCTGTCGAGAAAGGCTGCGCCCGGCTTACCGGTTCAGGTGCAGTTTGCGGACACCGCTTTTGAGAAAGGCGAATCGTTGCAGGGGATTGACCGCGAATCCATCTTGGCGTCGATGGATATGAGCGGGACATCGGCATCGCAGTCCCTGCACGGCAGCGGCCTTGCGATGGGTCCTCAAACTCAGGCCGCAAATTATTCGCTGCTCCGATCGCTGCGTCCGAACGCCCCCGTGATCAATACAAGCGATGGCTTTGAACTGCCGGAGAATGTGACAGGCCGCGAGGCACATGGCCGTGTGCGGGCAATGCTGTGGGAAGGCGTAATGGCGGGCTTAAATGCCTCCGCTATGCAGCTCGGTACCCCGGGGACCGGCAATGACGGAATCCTTGCGCGACCGGAGCTTATCGATGCTTATGCGACGACCAACCTGGACATCAACAGGCTTGCGCCAATCGTCAACGCGCTGCAACAGGCGCCCGCGCCGGTGCGCATCCTGTGGAGTCCGTCATCGAAAATGTTCAATCGCGGCGATCCTTATGTTGAATCGGCGATGCGGGCATATGAAGGCTGCGCTAATTTTGGTCCACGCACGCTATTCATGAGCGAGCGCGAATGCGAACGCAATGGATTGAATGGCGTTGAGGTCCTGGTAATCCCCAAAGCGCTTGCATTGTCTGATGACGCTTTCCACGCAATTGAAAGGTTTGTCGAGGCGGGCGGCGTGACGATTCGACAGGGCAATCCTTTTCCCTACGATCGCCAAGGCATTTCGCGCACGGACACGGTGACGGGATCCAAGCGGACGATACTCTTGCGCAGCGAGGATTCCGTGCGCGCTTATCTCGATGCATTGGACGCGGCGTACGCGTTGGACGGCATGAACGCGCCGCCGCGACCTGTGAATGATTTTGACTATCCAATAGACGGCGTGAAGTCGCGCTTCGCAGTGCACGAGCGCGTGCCGTATCTGTACATCATGAACCTCCGCGAGGAACCTGTACATGTAAAGTTGACGGGCGAGTATTCGACAGGAATGGATTTGATTTCAGGAAACCTCGTGAACTTCCCCGACATTATCGATCCGCTAACGCCAATGGTTATCCAGTTGGATGCAATCCCGCAGCCGGAAAAAGTCGCCGTTGTAGACAGCGGCGTGCAGACCGTCGAACTGACCCCTGTAATTGACGAGGCAGCGTTAAAAAAGCAGCAATCTACGGCGCTGCAACCCGCGATGCGCCACGGGCGTTAACGCCAGACCGCTCAAGATTCTGTTCGCTGCAAACCAACTATGTGGAGTGCGGCGGCGGGCAGACGCCGCTTTGGCTGTTTATTGCAGAAACCTGCCAAAGTAAAACCGAATACTCGATCAACTATGCCAGCCCAGCATCGTCAATTTTTTGTTGCAGGTCGCGCGCACGTTTAAGGATTGCCTGCACCTCCATCGCGAGGCGTGGATTGTTTTCACCGCGCGCCTGGTTCATCGCCGCTTCCAGCGCGTTGAGCATGGTGCCCATCTGCTGCTGCATCGCTTCGGCGAGTTCATTTTTGCTGGGGAGGCGCGTGGTTAATATCACACTCGGAGTCGTCATGAATCCCGCTGCTTCGAGTTCCTTCATTTTGCCGGCGGATTCCGTCAAACCTTGCGGCTCGATCACCGTGAACAATTCGTGCTTGCGCAAAAATCCGAGCAACTCGCTTTCGGTTACGTCGGCGCTGTCCTCATCTTCATGCACGAAGCGCAGAAGTTGCGCGATCGGCACCATAGGCTTTTGCACTTCTTGCAAGTAGGCGAGACAACGCTGTTCAATCGATTCAAGGTTCATTCGGCCTACTTTCGAGATGTTTCAAGATAATGTCTGCCGCCAACGCGATACCCTTATCGTTCCAATGGCCGTCCTTCACATAATACAACGACGCGGGATCCGGATGTTCGTGGAAGGGCTTGCGCAGATCGACAACTTCAATCGAGGCGCGTTGAAGCAACTCCAGCATAGTGTCGTACGCGCGCGATTCCAATGAGTCGCCGGATATCGCGGTTTGCTTGCTCGGAATGATGATGAGAATAAATCGCGCTCCTGTATTGTGCGCCACGCGCGCAGAATTCGCGATGTAGTCGGCGACATCCGCCGTCTCGCCTATTCCAGGCCCGGAACTGCTTATGTTCTCACCACGGTATTTTGAATCCAGCACACGGGCAAACGCGTACCATCCGCGCGCATGAGTGCGAAGAAACCGATCGCAAACACCCACGCCAATCGGAGGTCCGCACCATGTGCCTGAGTGGTAAGTAAACCAATCGAGACCGCTTTTTTGCCACGACTGAAAGTCCTGCGTTTCGTAAAAATCGTTTTCAAACAGTCCGTACAGGAGAATCTTTGGCTGCAGATCCGGCGCGTAAGCAGTGAATTGCGCATTGTACTGCGGCGGACACTGCCGGTGGATCGCGAGGCTGTAATACGAATAACCGGCTTGTTTGAATCGATCGTGAAAGGGGGCCGCTCCCATCTCCATAAAAGAATCGCCGACACCCACAATGTCGAACGAACCACCCGCCGCATACTCCTTCTTTGCAGCAGGAGAATTCATGACGCCGAAAGAATCCGTCGAGAGTGGGAGAGTTGTCATATCGTTAATGCTGAAGCGAATGCCGCGCTCGGCGTCGATGTTCGGCTGCCATTTGAAGCCGATTTTCGGATCGAGCGTTAGATATTGCTGCACGGCCTGGACCGCAGGGCGCGGATTGTAGAACATGTGCCCGTAACGGTGGCGGAAGACAAATTCGGCGGGAACCGCGACAACAAAAACGGACATGGTCAAGAGCGCAAGATTAATTGCGAAAGAAAGATGTTTGTTGCGTTGAGCAACGTTTGTTTGCGGCGGTTCGGTTGGCTCCATCGGCGCTCGAATACTCGATTGCGATTACGAGCACGATTACGAGCACGAGCACGCAATCGTGGGAATCGATCTTGGATTTGCGTTATCGGATGTACTGAAATTCCGGCGAAGTGATCAGCGCCCAAAGCGCATCGCTCACCGCGGTTGCCGGGCCGCCGAGCGGCGAACTGAGCACGCCTGCCTTGTCCCAATACACCGTGCCGCCTTCTTGCACGACAGAAATTTCACTGATGCCTTGCGTCTTTTGACCGAGGCCCACCATGTGCGCTGCGATTTCTAGGCGTACCCATTTGCCTGCTTCCGGCAATGCACCCATCGCGCGGCGTTGCGGGCCTTCAGCTATGTCCGTCTTGATGACGTTCTCCCCCCAGAACGCGCGGTGCTCCCACGAATCGCCTTGTTTCCACTGCAGCATGATCGCCTTCGGCGGATCGTTTGGATCGATGTATACATAGGCGTAGAGCATATCGTCGGCGGTCAATACGATCGGTTGCGCAAGTTTGGCGATGGACTGTTCAACCGCAGAGGGCGCTGTTGTCGGCGATTCCGCTGATAGTGTTGCCGGCGATTCGGCCGTGGATGAATCCTGAGCAAGCGAAATACTTACATCGGATCGTTCGACGGCGAACTGAACGCCGCCTCCCTCATCCACGAGCGCGGCAGGAGTCGTAGGTGCAGATTCGGGAACAGCGGCAGGCGCCGGTGCTGCAGGCTTGGGCACGCTCAATTTCCACGCCGTGCTGCCATTAAACACGGGTGCGTCCGGACCGCTTACCGCTTTGAAAACTTCGCCATTTCCCTCAATGCCTTCGGGGGATGTTTCGTCCAGCAAAATGGAATCCTGAAGATTCGGAGCAGCAGGATCGAACTCCGCGCTCTTGATGAAGTCGTTGCCCGCGCTGCGCTCCTGATCGTTCGGGGCGCGATTCAACACCGACCAATAGAGATCGTCCATCACGGCGTCAAATGAACCCGCGTCGCGTCCACGCTGGGCAGCGGCAACTGCGATGCCGCTGCTGTATATGCGGCCGTAATACTCGTCGCCGTTCAGCAATTCGAGCGTCTGCACCACAGCGGAATCTTCCGCGCGCGCGGTGCTGACTTCGTTTCGTGTAGCGGGACGCCCAAGCGCGCGCGTGAGCGGTGTCGATTCGTCACTGCGGTACTCGCGTTTACCGTCGGTGAGTGGTTCACCCAGCGCGATCTTCACGCTGTCGAGCAACTGCTCCGCAGTCATGCGGCGCAGGCGCGGTGAGCGAAAATAGCGCGGTTCGTTTGGTTTGCCGATATCGAAGTGATCTTCCAGCACGGGATCGTATGCGAGCTGGTATGTGCGGCTCGAAAGTATCAAGCGCATGCTGTGCTTGATGTCGTAACCGTTCGCCATGAAATCGTAGGCGAGCCATTCGAGCAATTCGGGATGACTCGCAGGCGTGTCTTCGCGGAAATTATCCACCGGCTCGAAGAGGCCCATGCCGAGGAAACGTTTCCACAAGCGGTTCACAATCGTTTTTGCAAAGCGCGGGTTGCAGGGATCGATCAGCAACTGCGCGATGCGTGCGGCGCGCTCGTCTTCCGTTTGCGGAACATCGGTGGGGATACCGGGCATATCGAATACGAAGGACGTCGGCACGAACTCGTTTGTGTGCGCTTCGCATTTGATAAGCTCAAGATCCTTGTCCGAAAAATAACCCGCGAAACCCATGAAACGGCGTTGCGACCATTCCTTGTTATCGAAGTGGTTATGGCACGCCGCGCACTTCATCTGCGTTGCAAGGAACACCTGCGCGGTGTCCGCCGCACTTTTCAGAATGCGCGTGTGGTCTTGCCGCAATACATAGCGCAGCGGATGATTGGGCATGTGCGGGTCAAGCAGTTCCGCGACCATCACATCATAGGCTTTGTTTTCCCGGAACGAATCGTAGATCCAATCGCGATAATTGCCGCGCGTACCCACGCCACCCTGATGGTTGCCATTGCTGCACAACGCATCTTCCCAGAACGGTGTCCAATGCGCCGCATAGTCCTCGTTGCGCGCGAGGAGCGTATCGATTAGCTTTTCGCGTTTATCCGTTGCGGCGTCGTTTACGAATGCGCGTACATCGTCACCGGAAGGAATCACCCCAATCACATCGAGATACGCGCGCCGCGCGAATGTGGCGTCATCACACACTTGTCCAGTAAACGCGCCATCCACCTGCTGCCATTTCGCTGCGATGAACTTGTCGATGTCATTGTTCACAGGAATCGTAGTCTCTGCTGGCGCTGCAGGTTTCGGCACGAGCGACATGCGATAGTTGCGGCGTTTCAAGAGCAAATCTTCGGGCCCGCCGCTGAAGAGCAGTTCATCAATCGTGGGCGCGTTCGCTGTGTTTGCTGCTGGTGTTGCATCGGTCGGCTCTACCGGTGGTTCCACTGCAGGCGCTTCCGATGCAGGTGCAGGTTCAGCGGGAGCCGGTTCAGCCTCAGGTGCGGGCGAAGGGGCAGGAGCGGATTCCGGCGCAGGAGCTTCCGCGGGCGGCGCTTCTACGGCAGTCGCGGGCGCAGGCGCGCCGTTCGAATCATCAATAGCGCCAGCTGCTATCCATTGGCGAATAACGTGCAATTGATCTTCCGTGAGAGGATCTTCGCCCTTAGGCATTTGCGGTTTCATTTCGCCGCGGATGTATTTCACCAGAGAGCCTTCATCCGGCTTGCCGGGTACGAAACCCACGCCGCCTTTCTTTCCGCCTTCAAGCATTGCGGCGACGGACGTCGCATCGAAATCGCCTTTCGCTTTGTCTGGGTTATGGCATTCTTCGCAGGCTTCTTGCAGAATCGGTAACACGTCTTTCGTGAAGCTGATCGCCTTTGCGGCTTCGAGATCAATAGGCAGTCGCGCCGGGAGAAATTCATCCGCAACGGGTGCGGGAGCAACTGTTGATTCTGAAATCGTCGCGGTAGGTTCGACACTTGGCTGCGATGCAGCCGATGGTTCAGTGGGCACTGGTTCTATCGGCTCGGCAACGGCAACAAGCTCGCCCATATGTGGTGTGCCGATGCCATGCTCGTAGACCAGCGTACCGCCGAAATGGCCGAGCACCGCAACCCACACCGCGAGCACGATTGCCGCAAACATGCCGGCCCCGACGAAGGTCAGGCGCAGCACCTTGACAGGAATAGCGCTTAGCGCAAGCAAAAGCGCTACACCCAGCGCCATCATCCAAACTTTCTCGCCCATCTCTTCGTGCTGACCCACAAGTGTCCACACTTCTTCGGATACGCGATGATCGTTCGGAATGCGGTCCATCGCGCCTTCGCCGGTCAGCATCGAGATATACGCGACAACGGTCGTGATCGCGTAGAACGCAACAACGCTCCAGCGCAACCCTTCGCCGCGCTGCTGCGATACCGCGAGGTAGTAAATCAGCGGCACACCGATGAGCACGAACACAATCGGCAGATGCACGACCGCTGCGTGCAACATGGACGAATTTGAAAAAACGTCGAACAGACCCATGATCGCTCCCTTACTTCACTCCAAAATCCAATTACGCGATCAGCGTAGATATTGGTTTGCCTTGGCCGAGTTCGGTGACGTAAACCGGCCGGCCTTCGGTAACGTAATGAACATCTGGTGCAACGCCGAGCAGGTGGTAGATAGTTGCGTACGCGTCGATCAATTTGACCGCGCCTTCCGTCGGCAACATCGGATGCCGCTCCGCCGTCTTCCCATGAATCGCGCCGCCCTTGATGCCGCCGCCGAAAAACAGCATGCAATTGCAACTGCTGAAATGCCCGTGGAAGCCGTACATTTTCTCGTTTTCGACAAGCAGGTTTTCACCCGTAGACTTTTCGGTGAAGCCTTCGGCTTCCTGCCCGGCAGACGGTTTGTCTGCGACGGTGCGGCCGAATTCCGTGCCGATAACGACCAGCGTACGTTCGAGCAGGCCCCGTTCGTCAAGGTCTTTAATGAGACGTCCGATGGGCCGATCGATGTGGGCTTTCATATCGACCATGCGCTTTTGCCCGTCCTCGTGCATGTCGAAACCTTTGAATGGAGCATATTGATACTCCACTTCGACATAACGCGCGCCGGTTTCTACCAGCCGCCGCGCGAGAAGGCAGCTCCATCCGAAGCGATGCCCCACGTCGTACGCCTTCAGCGTTTCTTCGCTTTCTTCCGTGCGGAAGTTGAAGGCCTTCTTCACCGGCGAATCCATCATCGCGCGCGCGTCTTCCATGACTTTCATGTAGTCTTTGACCGCGTTCGCATCGCGCAGTTGTTGCGCAGACATGCCCGCAACACTTTGCAAATAAGCTTGCCGGCGATCGAGTCGCTCGGGGTTCATCCCGGCGACGGCGTTCAGCGTCTTTAATCCTTCAGCAGGCTCGGGGATCATAAACGGCGCATGACCCACGCCGAGGAAACCAGGCCCCATGTATTCATTGATGAAGAGATACTCTTCATTGCTTGTATTGATATCGCGGCCAATGTCGATATACGCGGGCACGTATTGATGCCGCCTGCCCAGCGTGCGCGAGACCATCGCGCCAAGGCTGGGCGCTTTGAATCCAGCGGGGAAGAGATAGCCCGTCTTCGCGAAGTACTGCGCCTTCAAATGTACTGCGCCGAATTTCGTCTCGTTGGTGAGCGTGCGGAGGATCGCGCCCTTGTGCATCATCGCGGCGATATTATCGAGCCCTTCACCAAGCACGATGCCGTCGGCGGACGTGGGGATGCTCTTGCAGGTGCCGAGGATGTCGCTGCCCTTCATGCCGGCGGTGTACGGCGTGAACTGTTTCGGGTCCCAGGTGTCCGTCTGCGCGACACCACCCGGTAGCCATATATAAATGATGGAGTCTGCCTTAACGGGCGGCATGCCCGAAGCGCGCAGGCCTTCTTCGCCTTCTTGCGCGCTGGCGAACGACGAGAAGCCCACGCTCGCGGCGGCGGCAACGCTCGCCTTCAAAAACTCACGTCTGCGCATGAAACGCCCCTCCGTTAAACGTGCCGCTGGCGTTCCCCCGAGCGTTTCGCGGCGTGTGGCAAAACGGGCTTGACTATAACACAGAAGGGCGCAGCGTCAGTATTCGTGGTCTGGCGTATGGACGGCGGGCTTCTTTGTAAACCAATTGCGCTGTTCGCGGACGATCCCCACCATTGATACTGCGAGACACAACAATATCGCGGCGGTCAACGCGTAAATCGAAGTGGCCTTGAGGGTGAATGGTTTCTTTCGGTTAACATAGGACAGCACAGCGAGGCTAATCCCACTAACAACCATCGCAGCGCCGAGCGCCACGCCCGTGCGCCCATACCAACCCATTGCCGGACCGGCGGAAGGATTGTCTGGCATGCTCCACACGCGCTCAACAGGATGGAAGCGCGGCGCAGGCGGGTTCTTTAAAAACGCTGCGCAAAAGACAAAGATCGCGACAGAAAGCGTCACGAATATGATCGCGGGATTCTTCATTGCTGTTACTGCAACTCCAAATAACATGCGCAACGTGCAACGTAGAGCCGAATTGGAGTTTGGCTCATATCGACCTCAACGTCCCAAGATACCAACCCGCCCACGCGTTGTACACGAGCACGGTAAGCACCGCGCCTGCGAAAATCATACACGCGAAAATGTAAGGCCGATGTTCGGACGCCCTGAAGTCTATCAAACGGACCAAAAGCCAAACTCCAATCGCAGGAATCAGCGCAATAGACGCGCCCAATTCCTTGATCTCAAACAAACCCGTCGCCCAGGGAAGCGCCGCGTCGAGATAATCATGACGCACACGGATGCGAAACGTGGGATAAATCAGCCCGCCAAGGACAAACACGACGGTGTAGGAAATCGCAAGAATGCGCGCGTGGAGTTTCACCTGCGGGAAATACGCCCCGCGCAAGGCATACGTAAACCGCGCCAGCAAATGCACACAACTCCCCAATGCAACAAACGCCGCGGCGAGGTGAAGAAATAGTAACGCCTTGCTGATGGGTTCAAAGGGCAGTGACTGCATGTGCTAATTCCAGGATGCGCCGTGAACACAGATTGGAGAGGCTAACACAACTTAAAGTCATCGTGCATAGTGACTATTCCAAGAGGAAACGCATCGGTATTGCGGCGATCGCGCCGATCACCGCAGCCGCCGCGGACAGCACTACCGCTGACAACAAATAATGCAGGACCGCCTGTTTCGCTGGTATCGGATAGAGACGCCGGTAGGCGTAAAGTTGGAGCGCGAGCGAGAGGAATCCAAGCCCCAGATACATCGGCGTCAGCGTCGGCCACGGCGACTGATTGTCGCGGCGTAGCGCAACCATGTACATCCGCGTGACATCGAAACCCGATTCTGGTTCGTATCCGGCCACCCACGTCATGAACGGCGCAGGCAGTGCCAACGGGATCGACGCACATGCGAGCATGAGAAACGCCGCGGTAAATGCGGGCGTAGTTACGCGCTGATACCTCGCAACACATTGCAATGCGAAGGCCCATAGCGCGCCGGCCATGGGGAAGACGGCCATCCAATGCACGGCCTGAATCTCCGTGCGCACATTCAAGACTGAAAAGTAATACAACACCAATGCCGCGCATGGCTCCAGCGTCGGCATCGGCACACCCGTGCGCCCGTAGTACGTGAAGGTGTAGTACCAACCGAGGCTGAGACCGATCAAAAACCAAATCGCTGTAGCGGCACAAACTCGCGCAACTTTCATGTACGCTTAATCCTGTCGAGCAATACCGCCGCGAGAATGACGATGCCAAGGATGACTTGTTGACCGAAGCTTTCCATACCGATCCAGGTGAGGCCGGTGGCGAGCACGGCGATGATGATGAGTCCAAGGAAGGTGCCCATGATGGTGCCGCGGCCGCCGGTGAGGCTGGTGCCGCCGACGACTACTGCTGCGATAACTTGCAGTTCATCGCCGACTCCGACTGTAGGATCGCCGCTTTTCATCTTTGACGAGAGCATCAGGCCCGCGAGCACGGCGAGCGCGCTGGACATGCAGTAGACCGCCCATTTCACCCGATCGACGGGTACGCCGCTGAGGCGCGCGGATTCTTCCGAACCGCCGATGGCGCGGACGTGCCGGCCGAAGCGCGTGGAGTTTAACAGCACGCCACCAATAATGAAGACGAAAATGAGGATGATCACGCCGATCGGAATTCCTGCGACGAGATAGCGTCCGAGAAAGGTGTAGCGTTCGGGCACGTCGAAGACGGGTTTACCTTCGACGATGAGGAAGCCAAGTCCGCGGATGGTGCTCATGACCGCAAGCGTGGCGATGAAGGGCGGGATTTGGAAGCGCGTGATGAAGAGCGCGGAGAAGCTGCCCGTGCCGATGCCCGCGGCGATAGCAACGAACCAACCGAAGATCATCGCGTTCCATCCCGCTCCGAGCTTCTGCGTGATGAGCGCGCAGATTACGCCGCCGAAGGCGATGAGCGAACCGACCGAGAGATCGATTCCGCCGCTGATAATCACGAAGGTCATGCCTACCGATGCGACGCCGTAGATTGCGGATTGGTTGAGGACCAGGAGCAGCGTGTCGAAGGAAAGAAAAGGCTTGATGCCTTGGCGTCGCGCGAGGAATTCGAAGACGACGCACTCGAGCACAAGCGCAATCAGCAGGTATCCATAATTTACAAAGAACGCGCGCGCAGGGTTACGCGACATCGGCGAGGCGCTGGCCGGTAGCGAGTTGCATGACGCGTTCTTGCGTGGCGTCTTCGCGCGAGAGTTCGCCAGCGATGTGGCCTTCGTGCATGACAAGGATGCGATCGCACATGCCGAGTACTTCCGGTAACTCGCTCGAGATCATCAGTATGCAGACGCCCTTGCGCACGAGTTCGTTCATCAGCTTGTAGATTTCCACTTTCGCGCCGACATCGATGCCGCGCGTGGGTTCGTCGAAGATTAGAATTTTTGATTCGGTGAAGAGCCATTTTGCGAGCACGACTTTTTGCTGGTTGCCGCCGCTGAGGTTCTGCGCCGTCTGTTCGATGTGCGGCGTTTTGATTTGCAACTCTTTTACAAACTCGCTGGTAATTTGCCTCTCTTTTGCGCGATTGACGAACAAGAATTTTACCAAGGATCGTAGATTGGCGAGCGTTGTGTTTTCGCGCACCGACATGCCGAGGATGAGGCCTTGATGCTTACGGTCCTCAGTTAATAGCCCAATGCCTTGGCGGATGGCATCCTGCGGCGACTTTACCGTGATTGCTTTGCCGTCGAGCGTAATCGTGCCCGCATCGATTGCGTCTGCTCCGAAGATTGCGCGCGCCACTTCCGTGCGCCCCGCGCCCACGAGCCCCGTCAGACCGACGATCTCGCCTTCATGCAGGCTTAAGCTGACATTGTTAAACGCGCCTTTGCGTGAGAGGCCATCCACACGCAGGCGTTCCTTACCACGCGGAAAAATCTCTTTTGGGAACTCCTGCGTAAGATCGCGGCCGACCATCATGCGGATGATGTCTTCGCGCGTGACGTCGCAGACCTGTTTCGTGGCGATATACTCGCCGTCACGCATGACGGTAACGCGATTGCCAATCGTGAAGATTTCTTCCAGGCGGTGGGAGATGTAGATCATCCCGATACCCTGGCGCTTGAGCGTCTTGATGAGTTCAAAGAGGGCTTCGAGTTCGTGATCGGTGAGCGTGGCGGACGGTTCGTCCATCACAATGATCTTCGAATTGAAGGAAATCGCCTTCGCGATTTCCACCATCTGTTGCTGCGCGACACTGCATTCGTTCACGGGTTTGCGCACATCGAGGTTCACGCGAATGCGGCCCAGGATTTCGCGCGCGTCTGCGTACATCTTCTTCCAATTGATGAAGGGTGTCTTTGGAATGCGTGGCTCGCGGCCAAGGAAAATGTTTTCTGCGACGCTGAGATAGGGGCTAAGATTGAACTCCTGATAGATCATGCTGATGCCAAGTTGCTGCGCGTGGTGTGGCGACGTGATGTGTACATCTTCTTCGGCGATCTTGATCGTACCGGCATCCAGCGGCTGCGCGCCTGCGAGAATTTTCATCAACGTAGATTTGCCCGCGCCGTTTTCACCGACCAGGCAGTGTACTTCGCCGGGGCGCAGATCAAGATTGCCGTTCTTCACCGCGACGACGCCGGGGAAGCGCTTCGTCACATCGCGCATTTCGAGCACAAATTCGCCCATTACTTTTGCTCCGCGTCCAGCGACGCTTTATCGATGATATCCACGCGCACCGGCACGACTTTTTGCACGGGCTTGCCCGCGAAATGGTCGGCAATCGTTTGAATCGTTATTTTGCCGATTTCTTCCGGGTGCTGCACGGTATCGGCTTTCAATGCTTTGCCGGCACGAATCGTATCCCGCGCTTCGGGCGTGCCGTCGTAACCCACGATGATCACTTTGTCCTGCAACCCCGCCGATTCCAACGCTGCCAGCGCGCCGAGCGCGGAGTCGTCGTTAATTCCAAAGATAGCGTTCAAATCCGATTGCGCCTGAATCACGTCCTGCGCGGCGCGCATGGCTTTATCGCGGCGCCCATAGCCCGGGGCTTTCTGCACAATCTTTATTTCCGGAAATGCCTTTAGTGCTTCTTCGAATCCCGCGACACGTTCCTGCACTGATGCGACTTCCGCGTTGTCGATGATTGCGATATTGCCTTTGCCATTCAGCAGTTTCGCCAGGTATTCGCCGATCAGTTTTCCACCGAGGACATTGTCTGACGCGATGTGCGAAGTCACGTTTGCATTGTGCGCGGCGATGTCGGCCGTGAACACCGGTATGCCCTTCGATGCCGCATCGTTAATCGTCGGCGCAATGCCAGCCGAATCGCAGGGCGCCACGATGAGCGCATCGACCCCCTGCTGCACGAAAGTTTCAATTTGGTTGATTTGTTTTGGACTCTGGAACTCGGCGTACTGAATGCGGAGCGCATAGCCTTGCTTCTTTGCCTCGTCCTCCATCGCGGCGACGAGGTCGCGGTAGAACTGATGCCCCTGCGTCAAGAGCGAGGCGCCAATTGTCTTCTGCTTCGGAGCCGGGGCCGAATCTGCCGGGGCAGTCGTCGATGGCGCCGGCGTGGTGGACGGCGAACAACCCCCGCAAAGGACAAGCAACGCGAAAGCGACTAAGTGTAAATTGCGCATACCCGTGACCCCCTCACCCTTTTGTACTTTACTTCGGTCACGGGGTTGGCAGCAACCTGAGAAACAAGGATTCCGTTTCGGACATTTGCGCTCTGAACTGCAAATGACCCACGACGGTGCTAGAAGCAGGATCGTCATGGGATGGGGGCAAATAAGTATCTGGACTACGAGCGTCAATATTTTCTGTATTTATAGGATATACGGAGCTGGGTGCGCCGCGAAAAACAGGGAGTAGTGTATTAGGCGGATCGGGCATCTGCGGATTACCTTGATGTAAAGAGAGTATCCCTCGAATTCGGCGTCAAATTCTTGAATTGACACCGAAAGGGCGGCAAGGAAACGCTAATAACAATTATAGGCAAAAATTTTTGCTTGTAACGAAGCCCCCCTTCTGTGGTAATATGAGAAGACGTGGAAGTTAGTCAAGAGTTGACTTGCCTTCCCTATTGGCATGGGGCCAAATGGATTTCGTGATTTTGCACGAAACGAGAAGAGGAGACTTGAGAAATGCCATCCGCACTGTTTGACCTGATCGCTCAGATCCTGGGTCCGCTGACCGACCTGCCGTTCATCGGCGACATCTTTGTCCAGATCCTGACCTTCCTGGAAGGTTTGGTCGAAGGCGGTTCGGAGTCGTAAGACTCATCAAATCCAGAAGTTTCGAGCGGGACGGTTGGACCCGAAGCCAACCGTCCCGCTTGCTTTTTTCCCAGGGGAGCAACTCAGCGAAAACATTCTTTTCTATTGACCTTTCCGTGGCACTTTGAAATTATGGTACGCAGGAGGCTTGTGAAGACATGATCTTGCGTTGTTTCTCCATAGCGTGTCTGTGTTTAGGGTTAGTTTGCGTGACCTCTGCGGAGGATACCCCCGCGGCGCAATCGCCCGCCGCGCCAAACGTTGATTCGATCGTCGAGCTTTTGAAGAAGCTCGAGGCTGATCCCGCGTCCCGTGAGGCCGCCGAAAAGACGCTGAAGACGGGGCTGGAAGAGATCCGAAAGCAGGTTATCGACTCGCAAGCGCCACTGGACACAGCGACTGCGGAGGCGGACGCGGCCTCGAAAAAGGCAGGCGAACTGGATGCCAAAGTACAAGATCTAAGCTCCCAACTTGAGGCCGCGAAGAAGGAAGCGGCGGACACAGCAGCCACCCTTCCAGCGCTTCAAGAGAAGCTCGGCTCCGCCAAAGAACAACAGGCCGAGTTGTCCGATAAATTGGCGGTTTACGAACGTGCGCTGGAACTCATCGGTGCGCTGAGCACGAATCCCGCACCCGCCGCTCCGGCCCCGGAAGCCGCGAAGCCTGAAGCCGCTCCCGCGCCCGAACAACCGAAACCAGAAACAGCGCCGGCGCCCGCCGAAAAGGACGCGAAAGTAGCCGCGCTTCCCGCGGTGAACGATGCCGACCGTGTGAATTTTAACCGCGACATTCGCCCCATCTTGTCGAACAATTGTTTCGCGTGCCACGGCCCGGACGAGCCTGAGCGAAAAGCGGGCCTCCGATTTGATGAAGGAGACAGCGCGTATAAAGCCGGCAAGTCCGGCGAGATCGCGATCGTACCAGGCGATGTGGATGCGAGTGCGTTGATTCAGCGGATCACGACAATCGATGCAGGCGACAAGATGCCGCCGGAGAATTTTGGAAAGACCTTAACGGCCAAACAGATTGAGTTGTTAAAAAAGTGGGTCGCGCAGGGTGGCAAAATGGAGAAGCACTGGGCCTTCCTGGCGCCAGTGGCGCATGAAGTACCCGCAGTGCAACATAGCGATGCGGTCCGCAACCCGATCGACAACTTTGTTATCGCACGCCTGGAACGCGAAGGCCTTGCCCCCGCGCCGGAAGCGGAGAAAACAACGCTGCTGCGCCGCGTGACGCTCGACCTGACCGGTCTGCCGCCAACGCGAGAAGAAGTCGAACAGTTCGTCAACGATGCGAGCCCCGACGCGTATGAGAAAGCGGTTGATCGCATTCTTGCGTCGCCGCACTACGGGGAGCAGATGGCGCGGTACTGGCTCGACGTCGCGCGTTACGCCGATACAAACGGCTATCACGTCGATAACGAGCGCTACATGTGGCGCTGGCGCGACTGGGTGATCGACGCGTACAACAAGAATCAACCCTTCGACCAGTTCACGATCGAGCAGATCGCGGGTGACCTGTTGCCGCAGCCGACAACGGAGCAACAGATCGCCACAGGCTTCAACCGCAACCACATGATCACCTTTGAAGGCGGTGTGATCCCGGAAGAGTATCGCGTCGCGTACGTAGTCGATCGCGTGAATACCACCGGCACCGTATGGATGGGGCTGACCGTAGGCTGCGCGCAGTGTCACGATCACAAGTTCGATCCCTTCACAATGAAGGATTTCTATCAGTTCTACGGCCTGTTCAATTCGGTGCCAGAGCAAGGCTCCGATGGAGCAAAAGGCAACGCAGTCCCGTTCATCAAAGCACCGTTGCCCGATCAAAAGGTAGCGATTGATGTGGTGCAAGGCGAGATTGACACGTTGCTCGCGAGCATGCGCAAACCGCTTCCCGATGTGGATGCGGCGCAAGCGGCTTGGGAAAAAGCGGCTGGCGAGAAGGTACGCGCGCGTTGGCAGACACTCGATCCTGCATCGATAACATCGACCGGTGGCGCTACGTTGAAAGAGATCTATGACCGTTCAGTTATCGCAGAAGGCACAAATCCCGAGAAAGACATCTACGAATTCACCGTGCCGATCGATGTGACGGACTTCACCGCGGTGCGCCTTGAGGCGTTAGTGGACGAATCGCTACCGCATAAGGGCGCGGGTCGTGCGGAGAATTCAAACTTCGTATTGACGGAGTTTGAAGTCGAGATTGCCGCCGCATCAGAAGCGGAGAAGTTTGACCGGGTGTGGTTTGCCGCGGCTAACGCGGACTATTCGCAGCCAAAGTTTGACGTGTTGCAAGCCGTGGATGGCAATGCGGAAACCGGCTGGGCCGTAGATGGCGAGTCAAGAAAAGAAGCGCGAACCGCGGTATTCACGACGATCAAGCCCTACGGATACGCGGGTGGATCGGTGTTGCGCGTGCGCTTGAAGCAGGAATCGAAGTTCGCGGGCCATAACATCGGCCGTTTCCGTCTCGCGTTGACGACCGACAAGACGATGGCGCCTGCCGAATTTGGCACTTGGTACATGAATGGCCCGTTCATCGCAGCGGATGGCAAGACTGCCTATGAGACGGCATACGAACCGGAGCAGGGCGTCGACATCAACGCAACCTACGACGATAAGCGCGCGAAGTGGGTGAAGATGGTGAGCCTGAAAGATGGCGAAGCGCAGACCCTGAGCGGTGACGTAGCGGCGACCTATCTGTATCGCACGATCACATCTCCAAGCGCGCGCACCATCAAGTTCGGCGTGGGTACGAACGATGCCGTGAAAATTTGGGTCAACGGCCAGGTTGTGCTCGACAATAACGTACAGCGCGCGCTCGCCGTGGATCAGGACATCGTGACGGCGCAGTTGGTTGAAGGCGAAAACAAACTGCTGATGAAGGTCGTGAATTACGGCAATGCGTATCAGTATGCGTTCCGCAAGACCGATGAATCCGTCGGCGATATTCCGCTGCCGCTTGAGCAGGTGTTGTTTGCCGCGGATGAGTCGCGTACAGACGCGCAACGCGCCACGCTGCAGGAATACTTCCGCAGCCGGAACTGGTCAGAATGGCCCGCACTGCAAACGCAGCTCGCGGCGTTGAACCAGAAAAAATCGGTGGCCGAGCAGAAGGTACCGACGACAATGGTCATGGCGGAACTGGAAGCGCCGCGCGACACCTTTATGTTGAAACGCGGCCAGTACGATCAGCCGGGCGATCAGGTGCAGCCTGCGGTATTGACTTCCCTCGCGCCCATGCCTGCCGGAGCCCCTGCGAACCGCTTGGGCCTTGCGAAGTGGCTGGTCGATCCGCAGCACCCATTGACTTCGCGCGTGACGGTCAATCGGTATTGGCAGCATTACTTCGGCGAAGGTTTGGTGAAAACCACGGAAGATTTTGGTGTGCAGGGCGAATGGCCGTCGCACCCCGAATTGCTGGATTGGCTATCGCTTGAGTTCATTCGCAGTGGCTGGGACGTGAAGGCGATACAGCGCTTGATTGTCACGTCAGGAACCTATCGTCAGTCTGCCAAGTTTTCGCCTGATTTGATCGAGCGCGATCCGGAGAACCGTTTGCTCGCGCGTGGGCCCCGTTATCGTATGGACGCTGAAATGGTTCGTGATAATGCGCTCGCGATCAGTGGCCTTTTTGTGCCGACCATTGGCGGGCCGAGCGTGAAACCGTATCAGCCTAAAGGGATCTGGGAAGAAGTTTCGTACGGTGACAAGACTTTCACTGCGCAGTTCTTCGAGCAGGATCACGGCGATGCATTATATCGCCGAAGTATGTATACATTTTGGAAACGCCAGTCACCGCCGCCGTCGATGTTGATTTTTGACGCGCCAAGCCGCGAAGTGTGTACCGCGCGGCGCGCTCGCACGAACACGCCGTTGCAGGCGCTTGCACTCATGAACGATCCGCAGTTTGTGGAAGCCGCGCGCATGCTCGCGGAACGCATGATGAAGGAAGCCGGCCCGGATCCACTCGAACGTATGAGCTACGCGTTCCAACTGGCGACCGCGCGTAAACCCGCGGGCGAAGAATGCACGGTGTTGGTGGATACTTTCGGAGCACAACTTAAAACATATCGTGAGAAGCCGGACGCCGCGCTCGAGTTGTTGTCCGTAGGCGAGTCCAAACGCGACGAAACGCTAGATGCGGCTGAACTGGCCGCTTACACGACCATTGCGAGCATGATTTTGAATTTGGACGAGACTGTGTCGAAAGGCTAATGCGCGCATATAAACGCGCCGGGAGCGGATGCTACGTTGAATCCACTGGGCGAACATGCCGTCATGCACACGCGCCGCCAATTTTTTGGGCGGTGTGCCTGTGGTATCGGTACAGCGGCGTTGGGATCACTGTTGAGTCCTTCCTTGTTCGCGGAGAAGCGCGCGCAGCACGTGATGGGCTCGCCGCATTTCGCGCCAAAGGCAAAGCGCATCATCTACCTCTTCCAATCCGGCGGGCCGTCGCAACTCGATCTGTTTGATTTCAAGCCGACTGTACAAGCGAATCACGGCGCGGAACTCCCGCCGTCGGTGCGCGGCAACCAGCGCCTGACGACAATGACATCGGGCCAAACGCAGTTCCCCGTCGTCGGATCGAAATTCAAATTCACGCAACACGGCCCCGGCGGCGCGTGGTTCAGCGAGATACTACCGCATACCGCTTCCATCGCCGGCGACATTTGCGTGATCAATTCACTTACGACGGAGGCGATCAACCACGATCCCGCAACCACATACATCACCACCGGCGCTCAACTCGCCGGACGCCCCAGCATGGGCGCGTGGTTGAGCTACGGACTTGGGAGCGAGAACAACGACCTGCCGTCGTTCTGCGTGCTTATTTCAAAAGGCAATCCGCGCGTAAACATGCAGCCGCTCTATCCACGCATTTGGGGTTCGGGATTCTTGCCCGCGGAACATCAGGGCGTGAATCTTCGCTCGTCCGGCGATCCCGTGTTGTACATCAAGAACCCGCCCGGCGTAGATGACGCGACGCGGCGCCGCATGCTCGATGGCATCGCGAAGATCAACGAGAAGCACTACGAAGATTTCGCGGACCCGGAAATCGTCACGCGCATCGCGCAATATGAAATGGCGTACAGAATGCAGACTTCCGTGCCGGATCTCGTAGACTTTTCGGACGAGCCGCAACATGTGATCGATGCCTACGGTCCCGATGTGCGGCGTCCCGGCAGTTATGCGGCGAATTGTTTGTTGGCGCGCAGGCTCGCGGAGCGTGGCGTACGTTTTGTGCAGTTATTTCATCGCGGTTGGGACCAACACGCGGAATTGCCGCGCGACATTTCGACACAGGCGATGGACACCGACCAACCCAGCGCAGCGCTTGTGAATGACCTGAAACAGCGCGGCATGCTCGACGACACGCTCGTGATCTGGGGCGGCGAATTCGGACGCACCGTGTATAGCCAGGGCGGACTGCAAAAAGAAACCTATGGCCGCGATCACCATGGACGCTGTTACTCGATCTGGATGGCCGGTGGGGGAGTGAAGGCGGGCGGTGTCTACGGAAAGACCGACGACTTCAGCTATAACGTCGCAGAGAACCCAACGCACATACACGACTTCAACGCGACGATTCTCCATTTAATGGGAATCGATCACCTGAAAATGACCTACGCGTATCAAGGCCGTGATTTCCGGCTGACGGATGTCTTCGGAAACGTGTTGCCCGGCTTGCTGGCGTAGCGTCCTTCGCCAAAACCCCTTGCGATATTCGCAATAATCCCTGACTACTTTTTTGCTGGCGCTTTTGCAGGTGGTTTCTCGGCAGGCTTTGTTTCTTCTTTGGCAGGCTTGTCCGCTTGCTGCGTGATCGACACTTTTTGAATCCCCGCCATTTGCACTGCGTTCAATGCAAAGGTCATCGCATCGAGCGAAGCGTCCGGCGCGACGGCAATCTCGACGCCATCGGGGAATGCCGCGTTCTTGTCTTGAATCGATTGTTTCACGCGGTCGCGCGCGATGATCTCGCCTTCAATCTTGATGTCGCCATTGTCCGCAACGAACACGGACATGATTTTTACTTCTTTAGAGTCAGAAGGCTGCGCATCGGCGGACGAAAAATGCACCGGCAGCGCGAGGTAGTTCAGCATCGGCGCGACCACCATCATGATAATCAGCAGCACGAGGAAAATATCGGTGAGCGGCGTAATGTTGATTTCGTCCATAACGCCTTTGTTATGTGCCCTCACGTGCTGGGCTCCGGCGTTGGGGGAGGCGTAGCTGCGCTTCCTGTTTCGGCTTCGCCCGCGAGCATCACGCGCTCGAACCCAGCTTCCTTCGCGGCCTGAAAGAGTTCCATTACTGCTTTACTCTTCGATGTGCGATCGCCGCGCACGACAAGAAACTTATCCGGCAACGATGCGAGCCGCGTCTTCAACGTATCCGTCAACTCTTCTGGCTTTACCAAAGCGGCATCGATGTAGAGACTCCCGTCCGACGCGATTTCCACCGTCAGCCATTCCTGCTCGATGCCTGCGCCTGTCGTGATCTTCGGAATCTTGATGTCGCGCCGCTGATTGGCAATCGGCGCTACGACGATTACTATGATAAGTAGGACGAGGAAAATGTCTGTGAGCGGCGTGATGTTAATTTCGCCGAACACGTGCCTCTTGCCGCGATCTACGTGATTCATGGCGAGAAGTTACTGTTGGATCCGCGGATCAATTGGCCGGCGTGCATAGGGCGCTGCAGCTTGCGCGGCGCGTTGTGCACGCTGGGAGCCGCCTCCAACCACGCTAAGCAACACAAGCTTGAGCACTTCGAAATCGCCCGCGAATTTTTCCACGAGCGTGCGAAAATAGTTGTTCAGCGCCACAGCCGTGATTGCGACGCCCAGGCCCGCCGCCGTGGCGACAAGTGCGGAGCCGATACCAAACATGACTTTGCCGACATTGCCGCCGGCGCCATCCGTATTGGCGAGTTCCCCGAAGGTGAGCAAGATACGCACGACGGTGCCGAACAAACCGAGATAGGGGGACACTGTAGCGATGGTGCCGAGCACGGCCAGGTTTCGATCGAGCTCGCGCATCGCCAGCGACGTGGTCACGTCAAACATCGGCTCGAAGCGTTCCGGGTGCTTGCCGACGATGACGATGCCCTCGGCCGCAAGTTCGCCGAGGATGCCCTTCTGTTTTTCTGCAGCGACTTTTGCGTGGTCGAGCCCGTTATCCAGTTCGCGCTGAAGGGTATGTATGAACTCCGCCGTGTTCACGCGGTTTTTGCGGAAAAACCAGTAGCGCTCGATCATCACCGCCAGGCACAACACCGAACAAAAGATGATCGGCGTCAGCACCGGCCAGTCGTACATTATCGCAAACCAAAGAATATCCATTTCCCACCACGCTATTTTCGACCGGCTCCACCCAGGCCACGCTAGGTACTATACCAAAACGGCGCGGTCAAGTTGCAGATGCGCGCGCCGCGCGGCATTGTGGAGGTGCAGGTGCAAGGAAACAGGAGAACAAATTATGCCGCAACGCACGACGGTAGGCGGATACTTAATACAAAGATTGGGTGAACTTGGCGTTAAACATGTGTTCGGCGTGCCGGGCGACTATGTACTCGGCTTCTACGACCAACTTGTAGCGAGCCCTCTTGAAGTCATTGGCACCTGCACGGAACTCGGCGCAGGCTTCGCCGCGGATGCCTACGCGCGCGTGAACGGACTCGGCGCGGTGTGCATCACGTACTGCGTCGGCGGGTTCAACGCGCTGAACGCGGTCGCGGGTGCCTACGCCGAAAAATCGCCGCTGATCATTATTAGCGGCGCGCCCGGCATGGGCGAACGCGAACGCTCGCCATTCCTGCACCACAAGGTGCGCGACTTCAACACGCAGCGCCTGATCTTCGAGCGCGTCACCGTCGCGGCTGTCGCGCTGGAAAATGCAGACGATGCGCCCGCGCAAATCGACTACGCGTTGGATGCATGCCTGCGGCAGAAGCGGCCTGTGTATATCGAAATCCCGCGCGATATGACCACGGTGCCCTGCGCCGCGCCGAAGCCGTGGAAGACGGACCGCGTGAAGAGCGACGCGGCTGCGTTGAAAGAGGCCGTGCATGAAGCCGCTGAAATGCTGCGCAAAGCGAAGCGCCCGGTGATTATGGGCGGCGTGGAAATTCATCGTTTCGGACTGCAAAACCTACTGGTGAAACTGGTCGAACATTCGGGCATGCCTATCGCTTCTACACTGCTTGGCAAGTCAATGATGGAAGAAGACCACCCGCAATACATCGGCGTGTACGAAGGCGCGATGGGCCGCGATGACGTGCGAAAAATTGTCGAGCGCGCGGACTGCCTGATGATCCTCGGCACTTTTCTTACCGATATCGATCTCGGAATATTTACAGCAAAGCTCGATCCTGCGAAGACTATCAACGCAAGCGCAGAACGCATCGCGATCAAACGACATGTTTACGAGGACATCCAACTCAAAGATTTCATGGAAGGGCTGATTGGCGCATTGCCGAAAAAGGGCAGAAGTCCCAAGGCGCGCGCGAAAAAGCAGAAAGAAATTGTGTTCAAATCGAAGCCAAACAACCCGACAACGGTCCGGCGCTTGTTCGAGCGCGTGGATGCCATGCTGAGCGACGACCATATTGTCATCTGCGATATTGGTGATAGCCTCTTCGGCGCAGCGGACCTGACGATTCGCAAGCACACGGAATTTTTGAGTCCCGCGTATTACACCTCGATGGGCTTTGCGGTTCCCGCCGCACTCGGCGCGCACATGAACAAGCGCAAGCTGCGCCCGGTGGTATTTGTCGGAGATGGCGCATTTCAAATGACGGGCCAGGAACTTTCCACCATCGTGCGCAACAGCCTCAATCCAATCGTAATCGTGCTGAACAACAAGGGCTACAGCACGGAACGCTTCATCGATGATGGCCCTTACAACGACGTACTCAATTGGCACTATCACCGCATGCCCGAACTGCTCGGCGCGGGTATGGGTTTTGAAGTGCGGACGGAAGGCGAGCTGGACGCGGCGCTGAATCATGCTACGGAAAACGTCAAGTCGTATTCGATAATCAACGTGCATCTGGACCCTTACGACAGCTCTCGCGCCATGGAACGCCTGGGGCAACGCTTGGGTAAATCGATCAAGAAGCCGAAGGCTTGAACGCGGATTACACGATGCAACGGATTGATGCGGATCAGATTTGAGCGGAATTACCGTTACGCGATTGATACGGGCGAATGAGGTGCAAGACATCGTAATTCATAGAGACATAATCTGGCTTGGATGCGCTATCACATTTTTGCTGATTGCGTGCGCAAATGCGATCGCGGGCGAAGGTCAGGGTGATCCGCTCGCGGTGCTGACGCCGTTGGCGCAGAGCAGCCAAGCGATAGAAGTAGGTTCGACCGCGTTAACCATCGCGCATGCGATAAACCCCACGGTGAATGTTGCGGCAAGCACGACAACGCTGGACGCGCTCGCACGCGAACTCCAGCCTGCGATTGAGCGTGTCACTGATCCGCGTGAAAAATTGGCGGTGATGGGGGACTACATCTACAAGCGATGGGGTTTCGCTGACCATAGTGCGTTGCCCGCGGACGTGTTTGTGTCGTTCGCCGATGTACTGGATAAAAAGCAATGGAACTGTTTCGGACTTAGCGTGCTCTACATTGCGCTCGGCGAACGCATCGGCCTTCCATTCGAATTGGTATCCGGGCGCGGTCACGTGTGCGTGCAGTTGAAAGGCACAAATCTATACGTCGAGACAACCGATGGTGGGAAAGTCTACGAAGGAAAAGAATACCTTGCACAGTATCTGCCGTTTCCCTGCGTCGATCCGAACGAATACAAAGCGGCGTCAGCCCGTGAAGCCGTAGCGGTTTTACTCACACAAACCGGCGGCGCCGTAATCGCGCAAGGCAAGCCGGATTTCGGACTCGCATGCTTCCAGCACGCGTTGGAGTTCGATCCGAGTTATGCCGAGGCACATGCGGCACTCGGGTTTTTATACGCGCAAATCGGACCAGTCGATCGTGCGATTGACGAATTCAAAATTGCGAGCAAGGCCGATCCTCAATTGCGCGAGGCCTTTGGCGGTCTAGGCGCCGCGTTGCACGCGAAAGGCGATCTTGACGGTGCCGCTCAGGCCCTGCAAAAAGCTGTTGCGTTGTGCGACAAGCAACCGGAAGCAATGTTTAATTTAGGGCAAGTCTTGTACGATTCCGGAAATCTGGACGGTTCAATCGATGCGTACCGAAAATATATCGCGCTTATGCCGCGTGATGTGGACGGATATGTTCGCTTGGCTTTTCCATTGGAAGATACCGGCAAACTGGACGAGGCGCTCGCTGCTTACGATCAAGCACTACGCATCGCACCGAACCATCCCGACGCGCTCATCAATGCTGGCGGCATTCTGGAAAAGCAGCAGAAGTGGGACGCCGCGCGCAGTGCGTACGAGAAATGTGTTTCGGCGCACCCGAAAAACGCGCTCGCATTTGCTGGTCTGGCGCGCGTCTTTGCGGCAACGCATCGCGACGCGGAGGCAGAAAAAGCATTTACACAATCGTTGGATATCGATCGCGGCAATCCGGCGACGTGGATCGATTTCGCAAAAATGGATCGTGAGCATGGAAACTTCGCAGGTGCGGTCGTGAAATTGAACAATGCGCTACTTTTAGACCCGAACGAACCCGAAACACATGTGGAACTCGCCCTTACTTACCTGGAACAAAAGGACGAACTGAAAGCCGCGCAACACGCCGCAATCGCAGCAAACCTTGGGGAATCGTTGCCTGAGTCGTTACAGAGGATTCTGCCAGCGGAACCGAAGGAAGTGAAACCTTGAGCTCCCTTCCTACGGCAGAGACTTTCCATACGCAAAGCATCGACAGCGACGGTTATGCAATTGTCGAGGATCTGTTTGCCGCACAATGCGACGAGATACTTGCTCTACTCAAAGAGTTGCCCGTTTCCCAAAAAGTTCGGCAGCGGGAAGGCGTCTACGGCGTCCGCGATTTGTTGGGTATCGTTCCTGATCTAAAGCCGGTCCTAATTTCGGACAAAATATTGGGGCTGGTGGAGCCAATTTTGGGAAACGCGCCATTCGCCGTTCGGTCGATTTATTTCGACAAGCCAAACGATGCAAATTGGATGGTTCCGTGGCATCAAGATCTGACCATCGCAGTCAACGGAAAATCGGATGCGCCTGGATTTGGCCCGTGGTCAGTGAAAGCCGGAGTGGTGCACGTCCAGCCGCCGGCAGAGATATTGGAGAACATGGTGACAGTGCGTGTGCATCTCGACGATTGCACCGCGGAAAATGGCGCATTGGAAGTGCTTCCAGGTACACACGTCAAAGGGCGGCTTTCGTCGGATGAAATTAATCGGCTTCGTGGCAGCATACCGCCCCAAGTGTGTGAAGTGAAGCGGGGAGGATGCCTTATCATGCGCCCCCTGCTGCTTCACTCCTCACAGAAATCAACCAATGAAAAGCATCGGCGTGTCATCCACATCGAGTTTGCGGCGTGTGATCTACCGAATGGGATGAATTGGTTTGAAAGAAGCGATTTCTAGCCGGCATTGGATACTTATTGCGGATCGCAGGCATTGTCAGCAGCATTCTCGAATGCATTAATCCGTCTAAAAATGCGCGCCCAACCTTCGCAGAGCAGATAAGCGGGCAAGAAAAACGGACCAAGCGCACGATACTGCGCGACGTGCGCGATTTCATGATCCCGCAATACAACGAATCCTGATTGGTCGTATCGCGGGACAATGCCATTCGGATTTACACCGACACCATAGTTGATGGTATTGCCAAAAACGATTGCCGCAATTCCCCAAGAGCGAAGGCTTGAGTTGCCATAATACTCGACGATTCCGCCTTCAATCTCGCAGGGCTTGCAACGGTGCATCGCACCAAGTGCGTGTCCAATGATTGAGTTCGGCGCTGCCCACCACCGTTGCAGAATCACGACAAAACGTAAAGCGGTGTCTACCCGCCACCGCACTCCAAATAGCGTTCGCGTATGTCTAGAGTCGTTCTACAATAAGGTGCGCAGCGCCCATCACGACCGCGTCGTCGCCGAGTTTTGCGGGGACTACTTTCACAAACTTCAGCGGGAACGGCATCGTGTGGATCTTCAACGCGCGCGTGACTTCTTCCATGTAGAGCGATTCCATCGCTTCGACGAGTCCGCCGCCGAGCACGATCGCTTCCGGGCTGAAGATATTAACGAGATTCGCGGTCGCGATGCCGGTATAGAACGCTGCTTTGCGCACGACACCCTCGACCATTTTTTCGCCCGCGTCGATTGCCTTCGCGATCGCGCTGCTGCGGATGTTGGCGAGGTCAGTGCCGCAGTTTTTCAGGATGTACGGCGCGTCACCGCGCGCCGCGAGCGCTGCGATGTCCGCGGCGATGGCCAATCGCGAGGCCATTCCTTCCAGGCACCCGCGCTTGCCGCATCCGCAATACGGACCGTCCACCTGAATCGTCATGTGGCCCACTTCACCCGCCGCGCCGGAGATGCCGTGATACAGCGCGCCGTTCACGATGATGCCGCCACCGATGCCCGTACCGGGAAAAATGCCTATGACATGCTTGCAGTCTTTAACTTTGCCAAAACGCCACTCGCCGTAGGTGCCGAGATTGACGTCATTGTCGATCACTGCGGGAACATCGAATTTTTTCGTGAGCACATCCGCCAGAGGGAATTTCTTCCAGCCAAGATTTGGCGTATCCATAATGATGCCCGCGACAGGATCCGTGGGCCCCGGGACGCCGACGCCGATGCCACTGATTTTGGCGCCGCCCGCGTCTTCAATCGCTTCCTGGATGATGCGCGAGATGCGGTCCTCGGGCTTCTCGTCCTTGCCGGAAGTGCTTTTCTTCTTGCAGCGGCCGACCACCTTGAACTTATGGTCGAACACGCAGGCCATCATCTTCGTGCCGCCGATGTCCATCCCGACGATGTGTTCACCGTGTTTGAGCGATTTCATGGGCCAATCCTCCTCCGTGGGCGGGAGCATAACACGGAGCGCGGGTTAGAAGCGCGGTGTACATCTCCGAGACATTTCTTGACACCCTCGGAAACCGTTCTATATGATCGGTTTAAGGGCGGCGGCATAGCCAAGTTGGTAAGGCAGAGGCCTGCAAAGCCTTCATCCCCCGGTTCGAGTCCGGGTGCCGCCTCCATTTTGTTTTCTGCTCGGGTATTGGGGAGTCGATAGCGCCGCCTCTATCCGTAGACGGTCCGGGGACCGGGTGCGGGTTGATACGGGCGAGTGGTGGAATGGCATACACGGCGGACTTAAAATCCGCTGCCCTTGCGGGCTTGAGGGTTCGAGTCCCTCCTCGCCCACTTCTACCGACGCGACATAC
This sequence comes from Candidatus Hydrogenedentota bacterium, assembly GCA_020848835.1. Lineage (GTDB taxonomy): Bacteria > Hydrogenedentota > Hydrogenedentia > Hydrogenedentales > SLHB01 > JABWCD01. Next base: position 23,574 of record JADLHJ010000029.1, on the reverse strand, counting down.
GAAGATAGGGATCGCTAGTGGCAAAGATTCTTATTGTCGATGACGACCCGACGACGAGTCAGGTGGTAAGCGAGCACCTGGGTCGTAACAATCATACCTGCACCATCCAGCGCTCCGGCAAGCAAGTTATAGACACCTTGCGCTCCGACCGCCACGACTTGGTTGTGCTGGATGTGATGCTGCCGCATATATCGGGTTTTGAGATTTGCCGTCGTGTCCGCCGCGATCCCGAGCTCTATACCACGCCGATTTTGATCATGTCGGCGATGAGCAACGAAGAAGAAGTCATTCACGGCCTTTCTCAAGGGGCGGACGATTTCGTCTCCAAGCCTTTTGACATCCCCAATTTTCTACAGCGAATCGAGTCGCTCTTGCGCTCAAGCTCCGCAGGCACCGCGATGGATGAACTTACGTCCTTGCCGAGCGCTGAACCCACCAAGCGTGAATTGCAGCGCCGGGTCAGTACGAAAGAGGCCTTCTGTGTCGCGCACTGCGAGCTGCTCAACCTGCGTGAGTTCGGCCGCAAGTATGGCAACGAAGGCCGCAACAAGGCCGTTCGCCACCTTGGCCGCGCGCTGGATCAATGCGCGCAGGAATTGATCAAGGACGTCGCCTACGTCGGCCACATGGGCGGCGGCCACTTTATGATCATGATGCCCGGAAAGCACATGCGCGCGTACTGTCCCTGGGTACGCAAGGTTTGGTCCGCGCATATCGGCAAGCTATACGTTTCCGTCACCGGCAACGAAAAACCTGTAGATATCGCATCCGGCAAAGAAAAACAACTCGACGTGCTGTTTTGCGTTGCGAGCTGCGAGAACAAGGACGTTGTCTCGCCCCAGAACCTTTTCGAATTGCTGTCCCGTCTTCGGACTATGGCGATCAATTCAAAGCAGGGCGGCGTGTTCATGGATCGCCGAGGCAGCACAGCTTAGTTGACGGGAGCACGGGCGTCCCGCCCGTGATTACTTTTTATATCACGGGCGGGACCCCCGTGCTCCTTTTTTAGATGAAGGTGGGAGAGAGGGAGCATCATCGCATGAGTCTGTTGGGTTTGGACGTCGGCACCACGGGTACAAAAGGCGTCGCGTTCGATATAGATGGCAATCCGATTGCCTCAGCATATCGCGAATATCCGCTGTTGTCGCCGAAACCGGGCTGGCAGGAACTCGATCCCGAACACGTCTGGCGCTGCGTACGCGAAGTGCTTGGTGAAGTCGCGCAAAAAACCAAACACGATCCCATCCGCGCGATGGCGATGTCTGCACAAGGTGAGGCAGTGCTCGCAGTCGATAAGGACGGCGCGGTGCTTACCAACAGCCCCGTGACTTTCGACGCGCGCACAGCGGATATCCCCGCGTGGTGGCTCGAACGCAAATCGCGCATGGAACTCGCACAGATTTCCGGCATGCCCTTGCACGGCATGTACTCGTTAAACAAGATCATCTGGTTCAAACAAAATCAGCCCGACGTATTTGCAAAAGGGCATCGCTTCCATTGCTACGAAGATTTCGTGCAACTGCGCCTCGGTCTCGAACCTATCATGAGCAACAGCCTCGCCGCGCGCACAATGGCGCTCGACGCGCGCAAGGGCGACTGGTCGCAAGAACTGCTCGACATCGCCGGCATGCCCCGCGAAAAACTGCCGCGTACCGCGCAATCAGGCACCGTTGTCGGAACAATTTCGGATTCTGTCGCGGATGAAATTGGTTTGCCACACGGCATCGTCGTTTCGACAGGCGGTCACGACCAACCCGCAGGTGCACTCGGCGCTGGAATCCTTGAGAGCGGGGAAGCGGTCTATGCGACCGGAACCGTTGATTGTATCTGCCCCATATATAAGACCTACTCTGTAACCGAACAGACCGTCGCCGGCAACCTCTGTTGCTACCCCAGTTGCGTTCCCGGACTCTTCGCGTCCATCGCGTTCAACTTCACCGGCGGCTCCCTGCTCAAATGGTATCGCGATACCTTTGCCGCCGAGGAGCGCCGCGAGGCCGATGCCGCAGCCAAGGACGTATACGAAATTCTTTGCGATCGCATCCCTGCAGAAACAGAGAAACTCCTTATCCTGCCTCACTTTACAGTGACCGGAACCCCTCACTTCGACACCGCCAGCCGGGGCGCCATACTCGGCCTTACCCTGAACACCACCCGGCCAGAAATCGTCTCCGCAGTCCTCTCTGGCGTCACCTATGAAATGAAATTGAACCTCGAAATGTTACAATCGGCAGGAGTTGGGATATCCCGCCTGCGCGCGATTGGGGGCGGCGCGAAAAGCGCCGTCTGGACGCAACGCAAGGCCGACATCATGGGCATACCCGTTGCGGTGTTGGAGACGACTGAGGCCGCATCGCTCGGCGTTGCGCTTCTGGCCGGTCAAGCGGCAGGATTGGTTTCCGATTTGAAAGCGGCGTTGGGGAACGCTGTGCGCATTTCGTACGTGTGCGAGCCAGATGCCGCACGCGCCCGGGAATACGCGGAGCGCTATGGCGTGTATCGAGAAGTGTACGGAGCACTGAAGGACATCAACCACCGGTTGGCGGCCTTGGACAGGGCAGGTTAGGCAGGACGAGACGTGAGTTCACGCAAACGTTGGCAAAACATCTACACGGATGAAAATCCGTTTGCACTTCCGCAAACGGTCGCCAACGCATTGACGCGCTGCTGCAAAGGTCCTGGCGGCGGTAGTTGCGAAGGCGTCAAGTACCTGTGGGTACACCTGCCCGGGAATTCCGAAAAGGCCATGCCCGTTTCCGAGGCGAAAGCGCTTTCCCCTGACGAATGGCTCTGCGTGATCGATGAAGCCGCGTCCGTCGGCGTAAAAAGTATGATTATCAGCGTAGGAAGCCCGCTGCGGCAGGTGCCCCAATTGCTGCAGCTCTGCGAATGGGCGCAAAACACGCACGATATGATCGTCGGCATTCACGCTTACGTCGCGCTCGAACCAACTGATATCGAGGTGCTGAAAAGGCTCGATATTCAAAAGACGCGCGTGTTCGCCGATGGCGAGCACGTCGAATCGACGCGCTTTGTAGAAAGCGTTGGAATTCCGCTGCATTGCGCGGATGGACTACACGATCACGAAGAACAGCCCCATTGCGACCTGCCTTCCACCATGGCCTGCGTAGGCCCGGAAGGAACTATGTACACCTGCGGGCTCGTATTGGGCCAAGAGCAATTCAGCCTCGGCCACATCTTCAACCGGCCGCTCAGCAATATCATCAAGGACGCAACCCTTCCGCACACCATCCCTGCGGGCGCTTCCACCAACACCCACCGCTGTAATGGCTGCCCTCCCCTGATGGCGAAAAAAATGCAGGAAGACCTTCGCTAGCATTCCTCCGGTCATGAAACCTCGTTTCGTGTGCGCGTGTAAGTACATTCCTACGAAGATCGGACACCAAAGTGGCATTCCGTTTGCATCAATACCTTGGTATGTCGCGCCTGGAACGGTACGTTCCACAGTATGGACACGCTAAACCGTTGGCGAATATGGAGGGTAGGAAATTGGCACTAAACGAACATTACGCAATTGCTCATGGCAGAAGTGTCCCGGAGTTACGCGCGCAAGGGAGCGTCATTCACAAAACCGCCGAACCGGCCGCTACATCCGTGGCGACGCTGTGCGATAAGCGCACCGTGCGCCATACGCTCGAAATTCAGGTGAGCGCGAGTGGAAACAGTGAAGAAGTCATACGGATGCGCGTGGAAAGTATCCCAACCTTGGACAATCTTATCGCTCTTATTTCCAATGGTCGTGACGCCTTGGAACTAAATGGCGCGAGCCCGGTTCGAGTAAATTTTTCTCAAGAGGACTACGTTGCCCTCGTCGCGCGCATCGCCAATCAGCAGGATATCGCTGTGGACAAGATTGAGAAAGTATGGCTCGCAAGCGTACGCGTGGAGAAATCGGCGCGTACAACCGCGGGGCGGTTACAGTTGGTGGGCGCAGACGGCAGTGTGCTGAATCTAAACTGGAACGGAGAAGTAACGCCGCGCGAAGCCGCAGCGCTGCCTTCGACTATTCACCCAGTCGACTTTTCCAATCGTCGTAGGTAAGTTGAAAGCGGCGCGCGCCGTGCGCTGTGATTAGCGCATCGCGGTGCGCTTCGTACTGCGGACATGCGTCGATGAATTTGCAGACCGCTTCGTGCCCTTCAATTGTCACAACCGAATCCTGGTCGGCGAGAAGTGTCTCGCCTTCGCCTATCCATCTGTAGAACGCATCGTGTGCATCAGCGAAATTGAATATCAAGTCAGTATACCTCCCGCACGATAACGCAAATTCGTGCGAAGCAAAGACGTAACATCATTTCATTACGCGCATATTTCGTCTATCGGCATTTCCGTCCCAACATGTAGCCCTTGTCCTACGCGCTTTGTCTCGAAAACCAATTGCCCGATTTTTTGCCACGCTTGGACAATTATTGCGTTACATTTGGAGGTGATGCATATGAGATTCGATTACCCTTGTCCGTTTTGTTCAGAACACGACGGCAACGTTGTTAACGGTTTGCAATCCGGATCAGACGGTTTCCAAGTCCAGTGCGCTTGCGGTGCGCGTGGTCCCCTCTGTGTGACGGAGACCGAGGCGATTGAGGCCTGGAACAGCGGCGTGCGCAACCTGCAAGGCAGGTTCGAATAGTCGATGTACACCCGTGTTGCATATACCTGGAACTATCCTGCGGCCCCGGCAGGGGCCGCAGAACTCCAATTCGCGACTATCGCTGTGGCGACATCCTGTGCATTGGTCCAGAGGATGTATCGTGCGTCGCAATCCGTAAAACCTACGTCATCGGGAAACCCAACAACGCATATTGGCAAGTTCTCGAGGCGCGGTGTTCCTTTAACCAAGCGGCACAAATCGGGAGTGGCAATTTCCCGCGCGCCATCGAAAATGATCAACCCATTTACGTCACGGCTTAGCAACAGATATCCAATACTCAATATGGACGGCGCGACGATCGATTCGATTCCATCGTTCCGCAAGAGCGTCACGGCCTCGCGCACTTCCGGTGAATTCTCGCCTAACACGACAACAACACGCCCTTTCACGCGAGTGGCGGACATCGATTCTACGATTGTGAGCCGAATGTTCCCTGCGGTCACATCGTCCATCTCCCGGAACTGACACCCCGCCCTCCATGCATCGCCTTTACGCGATACCGACTTCACCGTTGCAGTTGGATTCACAGGCAGTTCGCCCGGGAGGCAAAACGTAAGATCGAGGTCCGCTTCTGCTTCGGGTGGCGTGTCCAGACTGAACTCGATCGAGCAGCCGCCTTCGCTCAGATCCATAACGATGGCGGCATGCTGCGGCCCCGCTCCCCAACGAAACGTACAAGGATATTCAACACTGACGCGCGGGCTGCGCCGCACGTGCACGGTCTCGATTGATTCCGGCCATGCGATCTGGATTTCGCCGAATCGGCCAGTCTCTGCGACGGCCCCCCGGATAACCACCGACTTAAACGCGCAGGCCTGACCCTCATGCAAGAATCGAAATACCGCCTCTTGATTCATCATCCGCGCGGGAAATTTTTCATTGTCTCCCGGAACGACGAGGAAAATCTTGCGCTCAGGCTCCCATCCCCGAATCACGGACCTATACCGCTTTGCCGATTGCACTGCGGGCGATACGAACACAGGCAGGCCAACACTGAGTAGTCTTATTAGTTCGGACGACAACGGCGCGCTCCCGGTACGACCGAGTTTACTGATTCATATAAGTCGGGGACGAGAAAATGCATTGAATTGAATCGGCGAGTGAGGTCATATCTCATCGCTAGGACCTAATCAACTATCTCTCTCCTGCAAGGTGGAAGAGGAATGCACGCCGAAGGAGCGTTTTGGGAGAGAACCTAGCGTGCATCCAACTCCGTTCAAGATCCAAAACGACCGTACAGATTTCGAACAGCTATCAATATCAGAATTAGCGAAACATTCGCGTAGGTGGTTTCTTACGGATTTTTTCCCGCATGCCGAAACGGATTTGTCCGGTGTTCCAGATCGGTTCATGGTGTTAAGATGAAGACGTGGCGCGAGAAAGTAGGAATTAACAGTTGAGTCGACTGTCACCCACGTTAGGGTACATACCTGAGACGCATCGGCGAAGGCCGAGCATCACTTGAATCGAGCGACTCTTGAAAACTACCTCCTTGCCCCACTTTTTAGCTTCAGGAAAAATGAAGGCATAGCGTCAGGTGAATTGACACTATGCCTTTTTGGGCGGTCTCACCTCCTAAGGGCAAAAGTCACGGTCGCGTGCTCGTATCCAACCCGTCGTATTGGGGATCGTTAGGGTAGTACCAGAACCGCGGTTGAAACGCGGCCAACGAGCCACGGTTCCCACACCATGGCGGAATGTTTTGAAGGTACGTGTTGTCATAGACATTTGCGCGCATATATTCCACAAACAACGGCGTGTAGGGCAGCAGATCATAAGGGTCGGGATAGCGCTTGAACTCGGTGTGGCCATCGAGGAAAAGCACGTTGCCCCCTTTTTGGTCGTGCCCCATCAAGTTGGCCCCCATTAAAGAAGTTGAATCAAACAACACGGGGATCTGCGAATCGGAAGCGGCGGTTTTTCCGGGATCATTAATGTCCGTAATGAAGATTTTGCTGAAGGCCAGGCGCGTGCGGTGATAGGTATCGCTGTTTCCCGGGGCATGATGTCCTGGCACTACGATGTCGTCGTCAAGGAAGTCCGTATATTCGAGCGACATCAGGCGGCTGAGTTCGTCGAACAGAAAAACGCCTTGCTCCTCCGTGATCACTGAATACGGCAGATACGTATACATCTGAGATGTCATGCATTCCCAGTCCGGATGCAATCCCATGAGCCGGATTCGTCGCCAATACTCCGAGTTCTCTCCCGTGGTATCAGTCGGCAAGTTGTTGAAGAAGGCGGAAGTGATATGTTCCGGCGCGAACGTCTCATCCATATACCACCGTTCCAGCTTTCCGCCGTGTCCCATCAGTCCCGAGGGACACACCAATACCTTGAGATCGTCCAGATATTCCGGCCAGATCTCGCGCGCATCCATCGCAAAGTTGTTGCGAATGAGCCGATCGTAGTCATACGGAAATACGGTCTCGTCGCCCCACAATTGATTGGGAGCGCCCGGCGGCAGCAAGTCCTGGTGTTCGTTTGCAAACATCATGAATATCAGGCCCATCTGCTTGAGATTGTTGATGCATTGCGTTCTGCGCGCGGCCTCGCGGGCGCGCGCAAGCGCGGGTAAGAGCAAGGCGGCAAGCAGACTGATGATCGTAATGACGATGAGCAGTTCGATGAGGGTGAAGCCAGAACGGAACGGTCGCGGTTTCATGGTGGTTGCCCCCCTTTCCGTGTGCAGGAGAATTCCTGCAGCGATCCGGTCCCACGCGGGCGGCACGTCCTGCGGACGGTCATTCGAGTGTGCGTTTAGTGTAACCCTGATGGATTATTCTGTCAATACAAACGCGTGAAAAGAGGCCTAATTTATGCCTGTTTTGAAGTATCGGCATCGGGAAAAGGGGAATGTGTTTGGCATGTAATGCCAGCGCAGTCTACGCGATCGCCTGCGCAACCTGCGCGGGCGATCGGCGCGTAAGCATCATCGGCAGGCCATCTTTCGGACGTAGCGTTATCTGCGGATCGAAGGCCACCTTGCGACCCTCTGGAAACTGCATGCGCCAACGTTGACCGATGGTGGCGAGCAAGAGTATCCCTTCCATCCACGCGAACGATTCGCCGATGCACGTGCGAGGTCCGCCGCCGAATGGGAAGTAAGAAAACTTGTGGCGCTCGCGTTGTTTCTCCGCCGCCCAACGATCCGGATCGAAGCATTCGGGATCTTCAAACAATGCGGGGTTGTGTTGACATACGTACGGACTCAACAACACCACGCTTCGCGCAGGCAACGTGTACTCGCCCAGTTGAAACTCTTCGATCGCCATCCGGCCGATGATGTATGCGGGCGGGTACATGCGCATCGATTCCGCGAACACGCGGCGCGTGAATTCGAGCTTGGGCAAATCGTCCGGTGTGGGCAATTCACCGCCGAGGACTTCGTCCAACTCTTCATGAAACCGCGCCTCAACTTCCGGGTTCTGCGACAGCGCGTACCACGTCCACGTCAACGCGTTTGCGGTTGTTTCGTGCCCCGCGAGAAACAGCGTAATCGCCTCGTCGTGAATCTGCTTGTCGGTCATCCCGCTGCCGTCCGCTTCATCTTGCGCGTTGAGCAGCATCGATAACAGGTCTCCGTGATCTTTTCCGGATGCACGACGCTCCGCGATCATGCGGTAAATGGTTTTATCGATCCGCGCGCGCGATCGTAGGAAGCGAAAGTTCTTCCGCGTCGGCATCAGCGTCAGCAATACGGCGGCAGGGTGGAAGGTGCGCTCAAACAAACCGACGACGGACGTAAGTGCTTCGCCAATTGCTTCCGCCTCTGACTCTACATCGGAGTCGAACAGCGTCTTCGCCACGATCGCCATCGTCAGCCGCATCATTTCGTGCGAGATGTCTACAGATTTCCCGTCTAGATTTTCGGTTTCCCAAAAATCTGCGTGGCGCTGCGCATACTGAATCATCGTCTCGCCGTAACCATGTATGCGCTTCATGTGAAACGCCGGCTGCATCATACGGCGCTGTCGTTTGTGCGACTCGCCTTCGTTCGTCAACAGCCCGTCACCAAACACGTGCCGTGCCAGCTTGAGCGAACGGCTCTTGGTGAAATTCTTGTGATTCGTGACGAAGACTTCTTTTATCAGTTCCGGATCGGACACGAGATACAGCGTCCGGTCCCACACCCTGAAGCGCACGATGTCACCATACGTCCGCTGCAATTCGCACAGAAACCCAATGCGGTCATCGCCAAGCTCGCGCGCGCAACCGCTTATAGGAGACCCCTTCGGGCCGGGAGGTATTTTGCCTGTGGTCATAAAGCCTTTCCTTCAGCAAATACGCCTGCGGGTACAAACACTTGAATACACCACACCCCACATCGGCGTAGACCGCAGATTGGACTATACCAGACCGGCCTTTGGTGTCACTATTGATCGAGAGAATTCGCGCGAAGCGTCCGCCGCGGCGGAGAGTGCGGCGCGACAGCGCCGCATTTTTTTTGACCGCACATAAACTTCAGGGAACAACGAATGCTACTCGTGCTAAACCGCCCGCGCCTGCAAATCGTAGACATCCGCACCAGTAAACTCGACATTTACAAACGATCCAACCGAAACCGGCTTGTCCGCCGTCACGTATATCGTCCCATCAATCTCCGGCGCTTCGCTCGCAGACCTGCCGCTAAACATGCCGGAATTTGCATCAAATGATTCGATCAACACGCGCGCCTGTGTGCCCACGCGCTGACGGTTCCACTCCGCGGTAATCTCCGTCTGCGTTTCCAATGCCGCCTTCCAACGCCGCTGCTTCGTGGCGTTGCTCAATTGCGCCGGCATTGACCCCGCCGGCGTGCCGTCTTCGATCGAATATTGAAACGCGCCGAGCCAATTGAAGCGTAGCTCGCGCATACCCTGCAGCATGTTCAAATGCCCGAGCCGCGTCTCGCCAGGGAACCCGACGATCATCGTTGTGCGTAGCGCTATGTGGGGTATGCGCGCGCGAATGCGCTCCACGAGTTTTGATGTATTCACATCCTTTGAGGGACGGTTCATGCGCTTCAGCGTGTCCGTGTCCAAGTGCTGTAACGGCACATCGAGATACGGCACTAGCTTGGGCTCGTTCGCCATCAAGTCGAGGAATTCGTTGGTGATGCCCATCGGGTACACGTACATACAGCGCACCCAGAAATCACCTTCCAGCGCACACAACGCACGCAACAAATCCGGCAAACGGCACTCGCGTCCCCAATCCTTTCCGTAATCCGAAAGGTCTTGCGCGACGAGTATGAATTCCTTCACACCTTGTTCGAGCAACGACCTCGCTTCTTCGAGCAGCACTTCAACCGGCACGGATTTGTGACGTCCCTTCATGATCGGAATTGAGCAAAACGTACAACCATGATTGCAGCCATCAGAGATTTTCAAAAACGAGTACGGCTTCGCATCGCTGCGTTTGCGCCGCATGAAGTGTTCAATTTCCACGCGGGCAACATCGCGCACATTGCGCACCGGCGCGGGCCGGCCATCAAGGATCAGATCGGTCAATTGCTCGTATTGCCCAACGCCCACCAGCCCATCGAGATTCGGCAGTTCTTTAATCAGCTCATCTGCGTAGCGCTGCGCAAGACATCCCGCCGCAAACACGCGCTTGGGAAATCCGCTTTCCTTCTTGCGCTCACTGAACTCCAGCAAGGTCTCGATAGACTGCTTCTTCGCATCGCCAATAAACCCGCAAGTCGTCACCACGACCGCGTCATACGGCTGCTCAACGGCCACATCGTCAATAAAATCGACCTCACACCCCTTGCCTTCGAGCATCCCCGCAAGATACTCGTTATCAACGGTGTTCTTGTCGCACCCTAATGTAAAAAGCCCAACACGCACCTAGCTATTTTCCCTTAACATGTTTAGAGCGTTACGAGACTACTTGTACCGCAAGGCACGCTGAATGGAGTGCGGTAGCAGAGTCCACCGAAGGCTTTGCTGCCCACTCCAAATAACGCAACCTACATCCAAACTTGAATTCCTATAAACCACTCAATATATCTCGATTATCCCGAAGGGATTTCAGCACGTAGCCCAGGGTTGGACTGCCGGAGTCGCTTCGACGGAGGCGGGCCTACCCTGGGTAAGCCGACGCTAACCGAAGTGAACCCTGAAAGGGTTCCGGCGTTTATTGTTGGATCTCGCCTAGCATTTTGAACTTTATCGAGAGCGCTTATCCCATTCGTCGTGGCATTCGTCCAGTATTCGTTTCATATCTAGCGGTTGAACACGGCCATCCCTTATGTCATCAAGACCCAATGCAACTTCCCGCCGAAGATACTCGATGTGACGACGACACTCGGCGGCGATTTCTTCTGCGTCAAATGGTTCGAGTTTTCCTTCTGCTTCTTCTTGCAGACCGATTGCCAACTCGCGACGTAAATATTCCAAATATTCTTCAGATTCCTCGTCGTCTTTTGGTTGCATAATAGGACATGGCCTCTTCGAAACTACCGTTAGTCTAACAGAATTTTGAAAATCAGCGCCACGATTCGCGGAATTCGCTTCTCTCCCCAGGCGCTGCAACGGTATAAGTAGCTGAATCCGTTGCGCCCGACGCAGCCATGCAGGTGAGGGTGTGAGTGCCTTCGGTCAAGTCTACAAACAGCCGGTTCGCCGGTCCTGAACTTCCCAGATGTTGCCCGTCGAGATACCAGTTCACATCCGCCGACGCATCAACCGATGAACGCAACCGAATCTTATCCGCGTTCGGTTCGCTCGCAAGCACAAATTCCGAGTTATTCGTCGGCGCGATGATGCGCAGTCCTTCCTTGCGCGACGCATCTCCCGCGATCACGTCCTCCGTCGCGGTCACCTTCGCGAGGTCCCACCCTTTTGCGGATACCGGCCAACGCTGCGTCACGCCGTCTTCCTCGCGCGCGAGCGGATAATGCACATCGCAACGACGGTTCGTGAACTGCGACGCGGGTAACGTTTCCGTCGCCGTGTGCGGACACCACTGCGACGCGGGCAGCCCCGTGTCCGCGCACACTTTCACCGTGCGCATCGCATCGCCAAAGTCCGGCCAATCGGGCGAACTCTTTTGCGGCAAACCGCGGAAAATGCGCGCAGCTAACGGCAACGCCGCGCGCGCACCGACGAGATACTTCGACGCCTTCGCATCGTTGTTGCCCAGCCACACGCCTACGACATACTGCCGGTTAAAAACAAAGGCCCACGCATCGTGATTGCCCGTCGAAGTTCCCGTCTTCCAACACACGCGCGGGAGATATCCCGTCGCGCGCACCACGTCGCGTTGGAACTCGCTCGGAAATTCCTGTTCAAGCATCGCGTAAAGCGAAAGGCAGGTGCCTTCAGAAAGCACGCGTTTCGGCGCATAAGATTGTTCGGTTACTTCCTGCAGAGGACGATACTCACCAAGATTGGCGAGCATGCAATACGCTGCGGTGAGTTGATCGAGCCGTATCTCGCAATTGCCAAGTGTCAATCCCAACCCATAAAAATCAGCGGGCTTCACCAACGTGTTCATTCCGCTGTTCGTCAGCAACCGGTGCAGATCGTCATATCCCAATCGATCCAAAACGGTCACCGCAGGCACATTCAACGAACGCCGCAGCGCATACGTCGCTGAAACTAACCCGCGATATTTTCCGTCGTAGTTCTCCGGGTTGTACAAACCGTAATCGAGTGAATCGTCCAACAACATTTCGCCCGCGTACAACACATTGCGTTCAATACCCAACGCGTAGGTGAAAGGCTTCAACGCCGATCCCGGCGAACGCGGCGCGCGGCACGCATCCACCTGGCCACCACCAGGCGTGCCATAAAAATCAGCCGATCCCACGCGCGCCAATACCTGTGCGGTACCGGCATCGACGACAATCGCCGCCGCGTTCGTCACTTCGTTATCGAATTGCTTCAATGATTCCGACAGTGCGCGTTCCGTGCGTTCCTGCAACGCCAAGTCAATCGTCGTGCGCACGACATCGCCGTGTCGCATGTTTGCCGCAAGCCGCATCGCCAAATGCGGCGCAAGTTGCGGAAACTCATTCCAGGTCACGCCAAGGGTCTGAGCCTTAGCCCGATCGCGATCGTCATTGCTGATGAAACCCTCTTCAGCCATCCGATCGAGCACATAGTTGCGCCGCGCAAGTGCAGCGTCCGCGCGCTTCAACGGCATCAATCCCACCGGTGATTTCGGCAGCGCGGCCAGCGTCGCGGCTTCTGCAAGAGTCAATTCATTGGAAGGTTTTCCAAAATACCGACGCGACGCCGACTCACACCCGACCAAATTTAACCCATAAGGCGCGCTGTTCAGATACGCTTCAAGAATAGCGTCCTTCGACGCATTTCGCTCCAACCGCAGCGCGCGCCATGCCTGCACCGCTTTGTTGAACGGCGAACGATCCAGATCGTCCGCTTGCTTCACAATCTGCATCGTCAGCGTCGAAGCGCCGGAGTGAATCCGCGCTCGCGTTACGTTCTGCAATGCCGCACGCCCAATCGCCACAAAGTCCACGCCTGCGTGATCGCAAAAGCGCTGGTCTTCCGTGGCAATCGTCGCTTGCACAAGGTAGGGGCTGATTTCCGAGAGTGGACGCGAGAACTGCCACTGCTGTTCATCGTTCAAAAACGCGTAGAGCAATTTTTCGTTGCGATCGAAAACCTGCGACGACGCCCCAACCGACAAGTAATGCTGCGCATCCATCGGCCACAGTAGTCCGATAACAAGGACAACGCACGCAGCCGCGGCGCCGGCAATCAGCCAGCGCCGCGACCGCCATGCGGCCTTAGCCAATCGAACGATGTGACCCACGCCGCGCATCGTTACTTCGCGACGACGTCGATCTCGCTCGGCACACCGCGCCCGCGCACGGACGCGTCATACATGCACTCGCCCGTAACGGCAGGATACGCATAGTGCCCCGGCGTCACCGCGCGCACGATGTAGTAAAGCATGTGCTTGCCCGCATCGAGCGAATCAAACGCCGCGACGAACCGATCGTCGCGCACTTCCAGATACGTCGGCGTCACGCCGTTCTTGAATGATGCCGCAGGTACCGCATCCGCATCGAGACGCGGGTTTTGAATTTCGAATCCTGCTGGTATCAGATCCGCAATCAGCAGGTTCTTCACCGGTCGGTCACAGGTCAGCTCGAGTGCAATCACGAAACTGTCCGCCTGCGCGAAGGTCGTATCGCTATGCACGTCGCCCTTCTCGTTGTGCAGCGTGCGCGTCAGCGAGAGACCTTCATTTATTGGTGTCGTGTCCGGCTGCGCGGGCACGCCACGCGTCGTCGCGCTCACGTATATCGGCGTCTGCCCGGAGTTCGTCACAACGAACTGACCGCCCGGCCCTGTGTATTCGCCCTTATACGACTCCTTGCCTTTCACGCTCGCCTTGCCGCCGGGTGCTTCTATGTTCGCGCCCGCGGAATCGATGTTCTTCGCGATCTCATTCAGATACGTGATCAGCGATGCGCAGATGAATGCGCTTTCCTGCGTCGTGCCAAAGCGATTGGAATTCAGGAACGCGATCAGCTTATCGGCCTTCTCGACCATTTGTTGTCCATCGCCCTTCATCTGCTGCAAAGCCAGCAACTCAACCGCGGTGCTGCGAATGTCGGAGTTCAGCGTGCCGTCCGGCTCCGTCACCACAAACGGTTCCGACGGCGTGTTTGACAGATACAGTTTCACGCGGTCCGCGCTTTCGCCGTTCACCGACAGTGCCGCGGCCAAGAGGAAGCGCGCTGAACGCGGCAGCTTCACCGTGTCGAAGCGTTGAATCTGTTGCAGCGCTTCGTTGTCGCCGCCCAGCGCGAGCACATAAACCGCGTACGCGCGCTGATACAACGTCGACTCCGAATTTTCCGACCAATCGCGCGAAATCTTGCGCACGTAATTTTGCAGGTCTTCCATGTTTTTCTCGGGCAGTTCGATGTCGCGCCCGTTCTTCACAAGCGTGAGGAAGTGCAGCGCGTACACCGATCCATACGCATACGGCGATTGCGCGCCCGGCCAGAAGCCAAGGCCACCGGAATCCGTCTGCATCGAAAACAAACGATTGATCCCGCTTTGGATGAACCCGTCGAGGTTTTGTCCCTTCTCAAGATGCATCGTCGCGATCTCTGCGTTTTGCTTCAGCAGATACATCGGGAACAAGCGCGACGTCGTCTGTTCCACGCAGCCATACGGATACGCAACGACATGCTTCAGCGCATCCATCACGCGCAGCACCGGGTTCGCACCCGCGACGACTTCGATCTCCGTGCGCTTATCTTCGACGAACTTTGTGTTCTTCACTGTCGTGGATTCACCCGGCTTCAACACAACCAACTGATGATCCGATTGGAACACCGCAGGCGCGCGCACGGGAATCGGCGCGTTCTGTTCCAATTTCTCAACTTCCGCGCCAGAGGCGTCGCGGACCGTCGCAAACCATTTAATCGCGCCTTGACCGATCGCCTGCGTGGCGACAAAGTCCGCAAGCAAACTTTGCTCGCCCTTCGCGGGCACTTCGATCTCCATCGATGCGGATATCGGTTCGAGCGTACCTTCCGACGCCCAGCTCACCGTCGCCTTCACCGGCGTATTCGTGTTGTTATGCAACGTCGCGCGGCACGATGCTTTATCGCCCGGCAACAGGAAACGCGGCATGCTCGTGCGCATGGTGTAAGGACGCCGTACATACACAAAGCTCGTCTGCACGCCCGTCGCCTTGGGCGAAGCCGCAAGTGCAACAAGCCGCAATTGCCCGCTGTACTCCGGCACTTGCATCTTTACAACGGCTTGGCCATTCGCATCCGTCTGCACTACGCCCGACCATAATGCAACCGGACGAATCCAGTTCTCATCAATCGCCGCAGCGCGCTTCGCGAGTTGCGCTTCAAGGTCACCGCCGATCTGCGCCTTGTCGAAGTCGTAGGCAACCTTGTCGTAATAATGCGTGCGGCGATAATCCGGACGCCGCGTGCGGGAGAGATACGAAAGTGGATCGGGGCTTTCGTAACCGGTGATCGCATGAATGCCTTCGTCCACCGCCGCCAGTGTTACTTCAACGGACTGCGGCGCACCCGACGCATCTTTTGTCTCAACGGTAAACTGCGCATCCGACATCGGGCGTATCTCTTCCGGCAACGCAGGGAACGTCACCGCTATGTTGCGCGCGGGATCTTCGACCTTCACCGGCGCAAGCGCGATGCTCGAGAACGGATACACCTGGCTTTCTCCAGGCTTGATCGCGTGCACGACGGTCGCTTCGATCCACACGTTCGGATACTGATCCGTCGTCAACCCAAAGGTCGCATTACCAACCCCATTCACAATATCGATCGCCTGCGCCTGCTGCAGTTCCTGTCCCTGCATCACGACGAACGCCTTGCCATCGAACGGCGCTTCCACGCGCACCGTGGCCTGCTCGCCGATCGAGTACTTCGGTTTATCCAGCGTCAGTTTGATCAAGCTCGGCCGCGCCGCATTCACGAGGTGCGGCTGTCCGCCATACGAATAAAACGACATCGTGCTGAACTGCGGCGTCGCATCCGAATGCACGCGCACGCGGTAATAACCGTAATCGCTCACATCAAACGTCGTCGATCCCATGCCGCTCGCGAGTTTCACCTCGCGCGTCTCGACAGGTTCAAACGATTCCGCCCAGTTCGGCTCGTGGTAGTTGTAGTAACGCCGCACGTAATAGTTCCAAACCTGCTTCTCCAGCGTGACCTTTACGTTTGCCACGCCAGCGGGCGCTTCATCTGCGCCAATCGCGGCGACATTCACCGTTACGCCTTTGTCCGCATCGCCCGGCGCAACCGTCAAGCCAAGCGAAATGGGAGAGGGGAGCAGAGTCACTTCTTTTGTATCCGCCACAGCGCGCCCGCCAAGCTCATACACACGCCCGATGATCAGCGCGCTCATCGGATACGTCACGCTGGGCGGCGCAGTGTACGAGAACGGGAACGACGCGTTACCCGAACTATCGGTCTGCACTTCATCTGTCGTCACCGTCTCGCTCTTGTACGGCGTGTCGTTGCCGAAGGTATAGGTCTTCCAGTTTTCCGGTTTGTACGTCGCAGGACGCAACACAATCTTCGCATCCGCGCGACGATCCGCCGCCGCAGCACCAAATAAATGTTGCGCGTTCAGGCGGATCGTGTAGTTCTCGCCCGATAGCCACTTCGGTTCTTCAACGGCGAGCTTCGTCTGCATGGTATTCGGCACAAACTCTTCGAGCTTGAACGAATAGGTGCCGATCGGTTTTTTCCCACCGGGCACATTCAACTTCACGGTGTACTCGCCCGTCGGATATTCTTTCTCCGTCGTGAGGTCGAGTCCGCCGCTACCGACGGCAGACAACGTCGTCGGTCCACCAGTCAGTTCTTCACCGTTCGGATTCTCAATCGAATACGTCAGCGGCACGTTCGCGAGCGCGTCACCATAATTGCTGCGCACGAGCCAGCGCAGATACACCGGCTCGCCCGGACGATACAGTTCGCGATCCGCGTAAAGAAACGCGTCATACGCCTTGCGGTCGAACTTCGGCATGTCCGGCGAAATCTCGCGCGTGTCGTCATCGTTGCGCGGTTGTAAATATAGGAAGGTGGCGTCATCGCCCGCTTCTACCACGACAACGTTCGGCGAACCGAGGCGCTTCTCAAACGGCCCAAGTTTCGCGATACCGCGCTCATCCGTCGTGACAGAGCCCAAGGATTGATTCTTCGCCGACCACACGGTCACCGTCGCGCCAACTTTTGGCTCCAGGGTGTAGAGATCATGCGCAAACAAAACCAACTCATCGTCAAGCCAATGCGACAACAAGCCAATGTTGGTAAACAACACCAACTTTGTCGCGGACGGATATTCGTCCTCCGGCGATGTTTCGCTGTCGTCTTCGCTCGATGAACCTTCCTCGTCGTAATACTCTTCTTCTTCGCCTTCCTCGCTTTCATCTTTAGACTTGTCATACGCGGCAATCGCGAACACGCCATGCTTGCCCGCAGGGATGGTCGAATCCAACGTGATCGGCGTGGAACTCAAGCGGTCTTTCGTGCTCTTGATGTCGAGGTCGCTCTCCGAAAGATATTCGCTCCACGACGAAAGGAACTGCGTCCACGGTTTGCCGTCTTCCATATCGCTCACGGCCACAGCGATATTCGATGGGAACATCCGGAACAGGCGCAGCTTCACGCGCGACGCGTTGCGCGTCTCCAGCGGCAAACCCAAACCATCACGACGCGGGAAATAATATTTGCCTTCCTGCCCAAAACCGATGTAGCGCGGCACATTGTCCGCCGTCACGCTGTAATTGAATTCGTCCTTCATCTTCAGGCCGCCAGCATAGGTCATGCCTTTGCCCAGCGTGATGCGATAATTCTCGCCCGAAGTCCAATCGCCAAAAATCTTCGCTCGCCGCGCGTTATAACCCAGCTCCACGCGCACGTTGTCTACCTTCGGCTCGATCTTCAGGTGTTCCTTCAAGCTCGGAACGTTGATCGCCAGATTGAAGCCCATGCTCAACGCAAGACCATCCCGATCCGCATAGTCCCAGTACTCGTCTTCGACGCGCAGGTCTTCTTCAATCGTCGCTTGCTCCCGCGCAAGCAGGGTCTTCGTCACCGTCTCGCGCAGCGTCGCATGCTCCAAGCCTTCATAACCGGCAGCCACCTCAATCGTCAGGTCTGTGCTAGCCGGGTCCGCCATGCTCACGCTGATCTCCGGCGTCGTACTCTCTTCTGTAGAGGCAGGCGAAAATTCCAGCGCCAAGCCATCCTTGTCTTTAATGGTGACGTGGCCGCTCAATGACTCCGGTTTCACCGGTTTCGAAAAGCGCAAACGAATCCGTTGATAGGTGCTGTCTCCCTCGCCCCATTCAACCGACGCCAAGCGCAAATCGGCAAATGTCGGGTATTCCGCCGTGAACTCCTGCGACAACTGAAACGCGCCCGACGCATCCGTCAGCCCCGTACCGATCGTAATAGTCACAGGCAGTTTGATGCCCACCGGAATGATCAACCGTGCGATTTCCGGCTGGCTCCCGGAAGTCACGCTGATTTCGACGGGATTTCCGTCCGCATCTTTCACGTCCGTGTTCTGCTGCACCGCGTCCGGATTGACGCCGGTGGGGAAGAGGATGCCGATCACCTCTCGGTCCGCCGATTGCTCAAGCTGCCAAGTCCGCCTCACTTCAAACGCAAATGGCGCAAAGTTCAATTCTCGCGCATTCGTATCTAAGGTCCCGCCAGTAGCCGACGTTATCTTGTCGCTAAGCGTCACCTTCACCGGTGCCGTCGGCGAAAACTTGTCCGAACTGATGTCGAGATAGTTCTTCCCAACCACAAAGGTGCCGCTAAACGCGGGCTCCATCGTGAAAGGCACCTGGCCTTCAGGCGTGTCCGCGCCATCGACCTTGATGTCCTGGTCGAAGAAAATCGTGATCCGGCTTTTCAAGGGATCGCCCGCCAACGGCACCGTTCCCACCACCTGTAGCGGCTTCGGCGCTTCCTTTGGTTCCTCCGGCTCAGTGGTTTCCGTCGCCGGTTCAGTCGAAGTGGGAGGGGCCGTAGCCTCCGTGTTTGCCGCGTTGGGCGTATCGGCAGGCTTCGAACCGCAACTCGGCAACAAACCCGCCAACGCCACGATAAGCAGCGTTGCGACAAAACGGATCGTCAGTTTCAGGGGAGCGGGAGCGGAGGTCATGGCGTAGCCTTCTAGGTGCTGCCGCGGAGTAGCAGCGATTGGTTAGGGAAGCCGATCGTCCTTCGTTGCGGCCCAACCTTCCCCGCGGAGCGAAGGGCCGGTAACGCTTCAAATTATACCCAACTTCCGGCGCAAACGCGCCGCAAACGATCTATCATCGCGCCAGCCGCAAAGTTTCACGGCGAAACGCAATGCCTCCGCATACTAACATCGACGCAAGAAATCGTTGCAGCGCACTTTACGACCTTGCGTCGTAAGATTAGCTGTACGGTCCCGCGTGCTCGTGCTCCTGCTCGTCATCGTACTCGCACTCGATTCTCGAAAAGGATCGAGTACGATGACGAGCAGGAGCACGAGCACGTCAATCGCGGCATAAGACCGCGCGAAGCGCGCACCCCCATTCATCCCATACCTCTCATACTTCCCATCACTCCCATCTCTTGAGTAAGATACTTCCAGCGGGACGCAACATTGCGTCGAAGGAGGTAAACATGTTCTGCCCAGGCTGCGGAGCCGAATACGAACCCGGCATCACCGAGTGCGCCGAATGCCACGTCGCGCTCGTCGCCGAAGCACCCGATAACGAACCGCACTTCCAAGATACCGTGAACGTGTTCGAATCCGACGACCCCGGTGAGATCGCACTCGCCGAATCCTTGCTCCAAGGCGCGGAGATTCCCTACGTCGTGCAGAACGCGACAGGGCAAACCTTAGTCGGTGCCGTAGCGCGCGAGAGCATGTTCGCCTCCGTAGAAGTAAAACCTGAACACGCCGATGCCGCTTCCGAACTCCTCGCCGATCTCAACGAGGGCATCCCCGCGGAAGACATCGACGAATACTATGACGACGACGATGATGACGATGATGACTTTGAAGACGAAGAAGACGGTGACGAAAAATTCACCGAAGCATCCGAGGACGAGTGACAGGCCCGAATATGTACTGCCCGAATTGCAGATCTGAATTTGAGCCGCACGTGAAGGAATGCGGACGCTGCAACGTCGCGCTAGTTGAAAATCTGACGCCCGAGGAGCAAGCCAGTTTTCAAGCGACCGTAAAGGTTTTTCAGTCAGGGAACCAAGGTGAACTCGCTATCGTCGAATCGCTCCTGCAATCGGCGAATATTCCATACGATGTTCAAAACGCACTGGTGCAAGACTGGATAGGTGCTGGTTCGGTTGGTACTGGATTCAATATCGTTCTAGGAGCACCATGCATCGTTGTGCCAATTCATTATGCGGAGGCGGCGGCGGAAGTCTTAATGCCACCATCAACTCCGATAGACGAAGCAATATTTGACGAACTAAACGCGACGAAAGTCGAGGACGAGCAGTTATGACATGTCCGCATTGCGGCGCAGAAATTGAACCCCACACCAAAGAATGCCCAATCTGCCTGATGCCCATAGGAAAAGACACCGCACCATCCGAGGATAGCGTGGTCTGACCAAACCCGCTCGCCTAAGCGCAGTGCACTACCAACTCGTTCCCAAGCTCCAGCTTGGGAACGCACCCGTGCCAGAAGCTCTGCTTCGCGTCACGTTCTAACGCCTCGTCAAGTGAAGAATGTACTCACGCCTTCGGCAACACCGCCGCCGGATCCTGCTTGTAATACTCCCGCAACACCGCGTACACGTCCCCATGCTTCCGCTGCAACGTATGCGGCCGCATGAAGAATGCCTCCGTCAACACCGCGAAAAACTCCGCCGGATGCTCCGCGCCATACGCATCGAGCCACGTCTCCCGTCCCCGGTCCACTTCGTCACACAACGCGTCATATTCGCCGCCGATCACCCGCACCCATTCCTCATGCGCCGCGTCGCTCTCCAACGCCGGCACGCCATCCATCTCGCCATTGTCTAAATCGAGCTGATGCGCGAACTCGTGAAGCGCGACATTCAACGCCGACGCAGGGTCCGTGCTCGCCTCCACAATCGGCTTCCACGCCAACACAATCGCCCCCGTCTCCCAAGACTCCCCATCCCGCACGGCACCGTCGTCTTCGTCCACAAAGTCCATTGCGTCCATCATGTCCATCCTGCCGACGATGCTTTTCGGCTTCTTTGCGCGCGCCACAAACGCATCCGGATAGACCAAGATTGACGACAACCGCGGGTAATACGCCGCCTCCCGATGCAACAACAAGATCGATGCATACCCCGCGACCGTCACCTTGATCTCATCCGTCATCGCAAGCCCGCCGCAGCCCTCAAAATTCTTCTCCGCGACGAGCACCTGCACATGCCCCCGCAACTCCGCGCGATCCCCCTCCGGCAAATAACGGTAATACGGCACAAATTCCGCGAGGATTTTTTCCCACGCCTCCGGAAACGCCCGCGCCTTCACCTTCTCCCGCCGCCGCGCCCTACTCCAGAACATCGCCTTCCTTATTCACTGCGTCGATCTCCGCAAGAATCCGCCGCGCTTCAGCCGCCTGGTCTTGCGCGACACGCACGCGCACACCCTGCGATCCGTACACGCCGCCTTCCATGGAAAGCGCAGCCAAATCATCCGTGACCACCGCGTCGATCCCCTCCGAAGCCAACCGCCCCCGAACAATCTCCGCCAACATCATGTCCAAATAAGTCCCAACCGTAACCGCGCCATCCATGCCAATGATCTCCGTCTTTAATCCCCCTTAGAAGGGGGTGCCCGAAGGGCGGGGGATGTACTAAATTCTGACTTCTGACTCCTGACTCCTGAATTCTACTCCCGATCCTCCCGTTCCAAATCCAACCACTCCGACTCCTCCGGCGACACATCGATCTCCAGCGCCCGCGTCAACTGCTCAAACTCACGCGGATGATACGCCGCCACCAACGGATACAACTCCAACGGATGGTGCAACACCCACGCCAGCGCAAGCTGCGGCACCGACACCCGCTTCAACTTCGCCAACTCCTGCAACCGATCCAGCCGTTTGAAATTCGCCTCACACGCGTAACACCGGTGAAAAAACTTCCCCTCATACTGATGCGCATTCTGCCGCGTCAACTTCCCCGACAGAAACCCACTCGCCAACGACGACCACGAAAACAACGCCATCTCATTCTCTTCATACCACGCCCGCTCCGATTCCCCCTGCGGGCCGCTCACGCTCAGGCAATTGTCCCAAGGCTCATCAATCATCTCCGCCAGACTAAACTGCGGACTACTCGCCACGAACGGCGTCAACCCACGCGCCTGCGCATACAAGTTCGCCTCCTGAATCCGCCGCGTTGTCCAGTTCGACGCCCCGATCGCATGAATCTTCCCCTCATCCATATGCGCGTTTAGCGTTTCCATGAGAGGCCCCACCGGCTGCGACGGATCGTCCCGGTGCAACATGTACAGATCAATGTGGTCCGTCTTCATCCGGACCAGCGAATCATGCAAATGCGCAGAAATATCAAACGGCGTCACACACTTCCGATCCGCATTGTGGTGACACCCCTTCCCGACGATCACGATCCGGTCCCGCACCCCCCGCGACTCCAGCCACCGCCCAAACGCCCGCTCCCCATCGCCCCCCGCATACTCATGCCCCGTATCAAACGTGTTGCACCCCAGCTCCAACACCGCATCCAACAACGCATGCGTAGCCTTCTCATCCCCCGGCAACATCACAGTACCCTGCACCAAAGTACTAACAGGCTTCCCAACCCCAGACACACGCCCAAACCGCATCGCCGCATGCGCCTTCAAAAAAACCCGCTTCAGCTTCCACCCAAGATAAGGCATACAATCATTCTACGTAACCCGCGCAACAAAAACGTAGCACTTCAAGAAACGGTGAATCGGAGACGATGTTCGAGTTTGTAGCGCCCGGTCTCCGCGCCGGGCGTGCTGCGGAGGGGACGACTTCTGCGCACAATCGCGCCCGCTACGGAGAGCGGGACGCTACAAACCAAAACATTCATACTTTGCGTTGTGCATCTCAGCAGCGACTCATTAATTCTCCGTGCTCTCAGTGTCTCCGTGGTTAAATCGCATTTACATTCATCCGCGTTAATCTGCGGCATCTCCGGACAAACAAACCTTGCGCAACGCGTCACCCTGTGTTACGCTCACTGAGATGAGGCGTCGTGTTGACGTCTTCGTTCGCGACTCTTATAGGGCTACCCTGCCAAAGTTTTGCAAGCCGTGCATCCCGGCGCTTCGCTCCTCCTTGGTACCGATCCTTCCGAGATTCCTGAACCATCCCGAACCAAAGTGAAGTAGTACCAAGACAAGGAAACAGAACATGAACATCTACGTAGGCAACCTTTCCTACAACACC
>JADLHJ010000028.1 GCA_020848835.1 Candidatus Hydrogenedentota bacterium | reverse complement strand
TGCGGTCAGAAAATTGCAGATGGTGTATTTGTTCACTTGCGGTTTCGCATTCTTGCTGACTGGATTTGCGCTGATACCGGCGAGTTACTTTGACCGTTATATGCTCCCCGCGATACCGCCAATAGCTGTTGTCGCTGCCCTAAGCTTGGGCTATGCGCCATTCATGCGAAGGTGCATATTTGTTGCCTTTGCACTAACCGCCCTTCTCACATGGTCCGTTATCGGTCTACAGGATTACATGACGTGGAACACGGCCCGTTGGAATGCCATCGATATCCTGAGGTCGAAATACTCCGCGCAGGACAACGAGATCAACGGCGGATTTGAGTTCAACGGAATGTACACGAGCGAAGAGTATCTACGCAGAACGCGCGATGAACCCGACACATTCAAGCGAAAGAAATGGTGGGTGATAGGCGAGGAGTATCGCGTGTCACCAGTAGATTTGACGGAGCATCACAATTTCTACGAAATTTTAGAAAAGGTGCCGTACTACTCATGGATAGGCTTTGAGACGCGATACATGTATGCGATGCGACTCAATCCACAACCGTAACCGAATCTCCCACGGCAAAACTCCCAGCGTAGATCACCTGCCCATGCACGCCGCCACGCATATCGGGCTTTAAGGCCGTTTGCAGCCCATCGTAAAGTTTATCCATAAGACCACACGGCTTTGTCTCACCATGTATGTGCAACTCTACTTCCCCAAGCTTAACAACCAAGCCAACTAGATCCGAGAGCCGCAGTCCTTCCACAAGCACGTTCGCACGGCGCGTGTGCCACGGCAGGTCCGCGTCAAGCTCGCGCATCGCGTCGTCCCACTGCTCGCGCGAGATGAGCGTAATCCCGCGCTCGGCCCTCACGGGGAGATCGCCCGCTATTCCCCCTCCGAGTGCCACATCCGCGCGCTCGATTTCGCGCATCGGCCCGTTCTTCTCCGTGCGTACAGCTATCGCGACAACTTTTCCTTGCATAGAAGACATAATCTGAAATCTCCCCAACTTATATATGCGAATCGGTAGCGCAGCCTTTGTGCAGGTAGCGCCTCGTTCGCCGAACGCGGCGCGGAACTGCGCACAAGACCTTTCACGAACCAAACGCGGACGGTTGCTTCGAAATGCGCCAGCTTCGGCGAAGCAGGCGCTACTTTTGCATGTTCGAGTTCTCGTTTTGCCTACACGCGTTCTATGCGCACTGTCTCGCGTAAAAGCTTATGCAGGCACCGCGCGCAATGCCGCGATAAGTTCGCGCACGGTCTGGTACCGTTCGTCCGGCTTCTTCGCGATGCATTTCATCACCACCGCATCGAGCTCCGCTGGGACACCCTGCACCTTTGCGCTTGGCGGATCGGGCAATTCTTCCAACTGCCGCTGCAGCACGTCGGATCCCATGAACACCGTCTCACCCGTGAGGCATTCGTAAATGACCAGCCCCATCGAATAGATGTCGCTGCGCGCGTCTGCATCCTTGCCCAACACCTGTTCCGGCGCCATATAACTCGGCGTACCCATCACCACGCCCGTACGCGTCATGCGGGAATCGTCCGCCTTCGCAAGACCAAAATCGGTCAGCTTCATTAGCCCACCTTTTGCGATGAGCATGTTGTCCGGCTTGATGTCGCGGTGCGTGATTCCCGCCTCGTGAATCGCCGCAAGCGCACTGCACGCCTGCACCATCACGTTTACGGTTTCTTTCGGTTTCAAACCGCCTTTCGTCGAAAGATATTTGTGCAGGCTTGGCCCGTCGATGTACTCCATCGCGATATACGCCTTGCCGACACTCGCGCTGATGTCGTAAATAGCAATAATGTTTGGGTGCGAAATCTTCGCCGCGGTCCGCGCCTCACGCACAAAGCGCTGCCGAAACTCTTCAGAGCTGTCCACGAGATTGCCCAGGAACTTCAGCGCAACGGGACGTTCCAACTGCGAGTCCTTCGCGAGATACACTACGCCCATGCCGCCGCGCCCAAGTTCTTTCTCCAGCACATAACGCCCGCCCAAATTCGATTCGACCGACTGCATCACCTGCGTGGCCACCGCCGCCGCACCTGGCGCGCCGCTTCCCGGCTGCGGGGTATAAACCGTCGCAGCCCCAACAATGTTCGGCGCGCTTTGCTGCGCCATCGAAATGCGCGAAGCAATATTCGAGATGCGCGTCGCGACGTCTTTGAATCCAACATTTACGGTGCGGATCTTCAGCAGAATATCGCGCGATTCGTCGAGCTTGCCAAGCTGTTCCAGCGCCAGCGCCCACATGTAAAAGTATTCGGTGTTACTCGTGTCCACACGCTTGCCCATCAAATGGTTTTCAAGTGCTGCGGCGCAGTGCGCGTAGTCGTGGAGTTCGTAGAAGCACCGTCCCAACAGCGCGCGCGATTGCTCGAAGTTCGCGTGGTTCTCCGGCAGACGCTGCAACACTTTGATTGCCGGCTCGTAGCGCGCGGCATGCGCATACGCAACGCCCGCGCGATAAAACTCGCCGGCACGCTCGAAACACTCGCCCGCGCGCACGGCATCATTCGCCCGCGCGAACATCTCGCCTGCATTGATAAAGTCGCCCGCTTGCGCATACGCAGTCGCAGCCTCGCGCCAATTGCCCTTGGCCTGGTGAAAGCGTCCGGCAATCTGCGCTGCTTCTTTCTCTTTGCCCGCTTGACGTTTGCAGTTCGCCGCTTCCTCGAGTTTACCTGCAAGCAGATACACCTCGCCGGCGCGATCGAAATTGCCCACTTCTTTGTAAAGCGACGCCGCGTGGTCGTATCGTTTCGCGGTTTCAAATTGTGTAGCAAGCAATGGCAACAACTCTTTTCGCTGTTCGGCGGACACCTTCGATTTTCCCGGCTCGGTGTCGAGAACCTTTGCGCATTCGTCCGCGGCGGCGAGTTGCGCTTCAGCGGTGTCCTTGGGGTTGGTGAAGTAATTTTTATAGGCTTCCATCGCGGGCCCGTAACTGCCCGCTTTCGCATACACGCCCGCCGCCTTCGCAGCAAGCCCGGATCGCTCGTAGGCCTTCGCCGCCTCGACAAACTTGCCCTTCTCCGCGAAGAAGTTGGCGGCGTTGCCGTAGTCGCCTTCCTTCATCAACATCTTCGCGGCCTTCAATGTGTTGCCCGTCTTCGCGATCTCCATCGCGCAACGCTTGCGGTCTCCCCCCTTGCGAAACCACTTTGCCGCTTCCTTGTGGCGGTTCATCGTCGAATAAATTTCCGCCATGCGGATGTAGTTTTTGGCCCTCTTCAGCGGCGCGATAGTCGCATCTATGTCGCGCGCGGCCATCAGCGTTTGTTGAAACTCGTTTCCACCTGCCGCGTTTTGCAGCGCCCGCACGTCTGCTGCATCGACCAGCCCATCACCGCGCAGACCGCCGCGGCGAAGCACCTTGACCGCCTTTCGCACGACAAGCTGCATGAGATACAAAATGAAGAGTGAAAGAACCAACTTGATCAGGACAATCAGAATTGCCGGCATCGCCGCCGCGTTTATGCCCACCAGGGTGAAAACCGGCAGGATAATCTTCAGGCCCAGTATGTCATCCCAAAACCAATAGAAAAGTCCCATTTACGCTTTCCCCAAATCAAGTGGCCTTGCGTCCGCCTACTACATGCGCCAAGCATCATACAACGGGAATGGGGCAGTCGGCCAAACACCCGCCAACAACCCGTGGTTAGTAGCGCCCGGTCTCCGCGCCGAGCGGTGTGTATTGGTAGCGATCGGTCTCCGCGCCTGGCGCCTGCTAGCTGCTCAAGTCGGCGTTAAAGTTCTCCGGCCCTGCATCGAACAGCATAAAGAAGCGCCCATCCACTTGCAGGCGCGCAAAGGCCTGCACTTTATCAATCTCCACGGCGCGCCCAAGTGTGTCGCGCGCGGTCGCCAACTGGCCAAGCTGCGCTTCCGCTGCCGCGCCCTCAAAAAGATCCTCGAAGTCTTCCGCGTCGGCGCTGTAAACGTCCGACAGTACGGCGATCTCGTCCAGTTTCCAGAGTTCCGTCGCCAGTTCCGCACGCCGTTGCCGCGCCTCGGGCGCGGAATCCAGTGCGATGGATGCGGAGGCAAATTCTGCCGCGATGCTGTTTCGCCGCAAATCCTCTTTAATAAGATCGAGGAACAAGTCGCGGTCATGCTGCGATTCCGCGAGCGGAATGTAGTTCGCGGCAAATTGCTCCGCTTCCTTGCCTTTGCCTGCGCGCGCCGCCGCGCGTGCCGACACGAGCCACGCATTCGCATCGGTAGCGTCCAATGCGCGCGCAAGGTTCGCAATTCGTTCGGACTGCGCGACGTCGTTTTGACGGCGGCTGGCCTCCGCGATAGGAAGTATCAGCGCGAGCATCGTCTGCGCACACTCCGGATCCATGTGCGCAGACAGTTCCTGTACTTCAGCAATAGGATCGATATCAGGGCGACCTCTTACATTGCGCGGGTATTGAAGCAGTAGACCTACGTTTTCAGCGCGCGCCGTGAGCCACGGCGTCGATATGCCCGCAAAACATACTGGGCGCTCATTGAAATTGTTCCGCATGATTTCCCACAACATCAGCTCAATAAAGTCCGACTCCTGCACACCGCCAAGTCGCAATCGGAGGTTCAACGTATTGAATTCGTTGGGCCGTTCCAGAGGCCAGCGTTTCCACGCCTCCATCGGAGGGAAATCCGTAGGAATGAGGGGCTTTCCCGCAAACTTCCGGTACATGCGCTCGCGCAACTCCGGCTGTTCGAGTGCGTGTACGGGAATCACCGTCACGTCGCGTCGTTCCTCTTTCGCGATCTGAAATGTCCGCAACAACGATGTGATGTTTGCATCGCCCACAATTAGCGTCGCGCCTTCCGGGCAACCGGCGAAAAGGCCTCTCGCCGTCGCTTCAGCCGAAACTGCACTGCGTTGCAGTCCCGTGCGGAATTGAAGCGCCACCAACGAACCCAAAATCAGAAGCAGTACCCCTGTCGCAATCGCTTTACGCGCCGTTAAACGCGAAATGAGTTGCGCGATCCATGCGAGACCCCAAGCGGCACTGATGCTGACAGCCGCATACGCTATCGCGGCCGCGGCGCCGCTGTCGCGCAGCTCGAATGGAGAACTGTGCTGGTTCGTGAGCGCAGGTAAGAAGGGCCCCATCGCCAGAAACACGATGCCCCAGGTCACCGCGGCGCCGCGCAAGTGCCGCCGGAACAAGGCCCCCATTCCCAAGATCGTAACCCCGAGCACTTCCCACGCGAACTGGGGCCGCAGCTCTAACCCAAACCCAAACTGGGGTACGCCATCCCCGATGACCGGAAAGCTTGTGTTCATCGCGTGCGCCGAGAATTCAGCAAGGGATTCGCCCGCAAAAAAAGCGTGCAACAACGGTATCGGGATAATTACGCCATAGCCGACTACCATGTTGGACACAATGCGCGTGACCTTCTCGCGTTCACCGAGATCACCCAACGCGGCCAGCAGTCCAACAACAAACACGATCGCAAACGACGGATCGTTCACGGTCGCAAGGCCAAATAGCATCGCCGCGTATACGAGTGCGCGCGGGGCCGTCGCGTGCAGCGCGTGGTGCAGCACGCACATCCCCGCAAGCGCGAACAGTAACGTCACCGGCGCGGGCGCGCCAGTAATGCACAGGCGCGTCCACAATGGTGTCAACGCAAGGACGGCCCCCGCCGTGGCGCCGCAAAGTGCTACAGCGGGTGCGGACAGCCGTTCCCGCAGTCCCTGTGCGGCGGTAACTGCCAGGGCGCCACAGGCAAGTGCCCCCGCCACCATGGACGCCAGCACCGTGCAGGTCGCCCGGTCCAAAAACGGTATAGCAACAAATGCGCGCGCAATCCACACGGAAAGCAGTGGCGCCCGGTACGGGGAATCGAGGTCTAGGTAAACGCCCTGCCAGGGGCCAAAGGCTATTCCCCCGTTAAACGCGTGCAGCGAATTGCAGAACGCAATCAAGGCGGCAACGGAACCCGCAAGCACCAAGGGCCAACGGGGATATACCGGCGAGGCGGCACTCAACAGCTCGGCATCGGACGAGCCGGTATGTTCCTGCACTTCTTCCTCTACACCAGGGGATTCTAATTCGATATCAGTTGACACCGCAGACGTGCTCCCGCGTCGCGAGCGACGCTGACAGAATAGCATAAGTGAGGAATTCTGAATATGCTCGGAAAATGTGTCAACGCTTGCCTCAAATTTTCCGCGTGAAATTGGAGCGAAAAGCACAATTTTCTTTTCTTTCAAAAATAAGTCAACCAAACAGAGGTCGTTTCGCGTGCGAATTCAATGTTCAAGTCGCGACGCAAGCAGAACAGTCAACCATTAACGGCTTAATTCGCGTCGCACGTCACATATCTTCCATCGCACCTTCGCATCCGATCCCCTCGTTTCCCATCAGCGTCTCTCCGTACAATCCGTGTAATCCGCGTTCTAGTCTTTTCAGCGGAAGGTGCAACGCGATGGGCTATAGGCTGGCAGACGTGCTTACGGGTTCAACCCAACCCGGATACGTGGGGATGTCGTGCTCACCGTCCATCCTCGTTGCGCCCTGTGACGCAGGAATGCTACAACTGGCGCTTTCCGCGCGTTGTACCCTAACTAGGTGAAGTTATGAAGGTATCTCTCGGCATCAATACCGGATTTGCGATTAACCGCTTTCCCGAACCAGACGACTGGGTGGGGATCGTTGCTGACGAATTGGGGCTGGATACCGTGCAGTTTACAGCGGACTTGCTAAACCCCTTCCTCCCCGAAGACATCGTCGCCCGGGAGGTGGACACGATTCGCGGGCTGTGCGAGAAAAAAGGCGTCCGTGTACAGACGACATTTACGTCTCAATTCACCCGGGTGAATCATCTAATGCACCCGAATCTGGACGTGCAGCGGGTGTGGGTCACGTGGTTCAAGAAGTTCTTCCGCGTGTCGCGTGACTTGGGCGCGGACGGCGCTGGGAGCCACTTCGGCATCATGAGTGTGCGCGATAATGCAGACGCGGCCACGCGCGAGAAACGGATCAATCAGGCGGTCGATGCGTGGCGCGAGTTGTCGGAATACGGCGCGCAAATCGGTCTAAAGTATTTATTGTTCGAGCCGATGTCCATCCCGCGCGAAGTGGCGGAAACTATTCCGGCTACTGAGGACATCCTGCGCCGCTGCGAAAAAAATTTCGCGATCCCGATGCGCGCGTGCCTCGACGTCGATCATGGCGACCTGCAATCGACCGATCCCCGCGACACGGACCCGCACGCGTGGATTCGCGCCTTCGGCACAGAGTCGCCCTGCATCCATATCAAGCAAAGCCTGCGCGACAAGGGCGGCCACTATCCCTTCACCGCGAAGTATAACGAGCAGGGAAAAATCGTGCCCCAGGAAATTCTCGCGACCATGCGCGAATCCGGTATCGAAAACTGCACGCTGCTACTGGAAATCAGCCACCGCGAACGCTGGCCTTCCGATTACACCGTGGTTTCGGATCTGAAAGAATCGGTGGAGTTTTGGCGCCCCGCAGTCGAGGCCGCAAACAAGATAAACTAAGACTCCGCCACAGCGCGGCGGCCCGCGAGCGTGAAGAAGAGCAGGAGCAGCAAAAGCTCCACGCAACCGAAGGCTATCTTCACCCAATACGCGATTACCGGTTCGTGGTATTGCGAAAACCACGCTTCAATGATCGCCGCCCACACGAGCATGATTGCGACGCCGAAGATTAAGGTGACCACGTCGGGCGTCACTTCGCGCAGGCGTCCGCGCAGCGAGATGCGCGAGCCCCATCCAATCATCGCGCGGCCCAGCAGCAGCCCAGCCTGGCCCGCTATGAGAATCGCGGGTATCTCGAATGCGCCGTGCGGCAACAGCCACGCAACAAGGAACACCCCCTCGCCCGCGAGCAGATAGTCGATCGTCACCGCGCCAAGCAGCACGCCGTTCATGAAAAGAATGAGTATCGTGCCGATGCCCCACGAGAACCCAGCGGCCATCGCAAAGATTGAAACGCGCACGTTGTTTGTAATGTAAAAGCTCGTCCCGGTCGCCTTCTGGCCGGCGCGCGGATCGAACTCCCGCGGCATCTCTTCAATGCGCACGCGTTCGCTTGGGTCCATTTGCAGGTGCGCGTAAGGCAGCAGCACGCTCTTCGCGTTCGAATCGAATGTAAGCGCGCCGCCGCCGAGCAGCATGCCCGCGAGCGTGATCGCCGTAGACACGCGAAAGGCCCAGCGGTGCCGGCGGAAAGTGCGCGGCAGCGTGACGAAGAGCCAGAACAGCGGCGCAAACCGGTGCGGACGCCCGCGCACTTCGTGGATGTGGCCATACGCGCGGCTTACCACGCTTTCCAGGTAGCGCGTCAAATCTGGTTCGGAGGCAAAGGTCTTGATCTTGGCGAGATCAGTGGACGCGCGTTCGTACAAGTAATGAAGGCGTCGCGCCGAGGTCAAGTCAGGTTCATAGGTCGAATCGTCTTCGAACTTCTTGAGCACGTTCTCAAGTTCGGTCCAATACGATCGCTCTTCGCGGATGAATCGTTGGAGATCGATGATCATCTTAAATCAGTTGCCGCTGCTTTACGTTCGTGTATTGCGTCACAATTTCCGCGCACATGCGTTCGTTGTCCAGCAGAAAGAAGCCCACACCCATGCGCTGCAGCACGCGGTCCACCTCGCGAA
Organism: Candidatus Hydrogenedentota bacterium; assembly: GCA_020848835.1. GTDB lineage: Bacteria > Hydrogenedentota > Hydrogenedentia > Hydrogenedentales > SLHB01 > JABWCD01. The sequence goes on along the minus strand of JADLHJ010000028.1, from coordinate 99,774 downwards.
GATCGTGCCACATTAAATGTCCGGCGAGGTGTTGATAAACGTCGCTCGACGTTTCCACCTGCGGATCGGTAAACAAGGGGCGCACGCGTGGAGGCGTCATCATGCCCACAAGACACAAGTGCTGCCGGCGCACCATCTCGATGTTCTTCACGAAGCTCTCTTTCAGCACGGTATCGTCGAGATTGGTAAGGAACAACAGCAATGCACGTCGCCGCAGGCGCAAACGCAGAAACGTGAACAACTCGTCGAAGTCAGGATTTACTACTTGCGGTTCGAGCGTATACAGCGCGTCGCGACAGGTGTCGAAATGCGCGCGACCGGTCTTCGCGCGCACGAAGCTGTGGATTTTGTCGCCGAAGGTAACCAACCCAAACAGGTCGCCTTGGCGTTCCGCGACCATGCCGAGTATCAGCGATGCCGTGATGAAGCGTTCGAGGTAGCTTACATCGCCCTCGACGCCGTTCGTCTCCATGCGCACTGTGCGCGCGCTCAAGCGCGAAGTGTCGATGATGACGTACACTTCTTGTGTGCGCTCGATTTGATACATCTTCGTGATCGGCTTGCCGCGCTTGGCAGTGGCCTTCCAATGCACATCTTCAAAACTGTCGCCGGGAATGTACTCGCGCAACTTTTCGAACTCGCGGCCCTGTCCAACCTGCCGTTGCGCGTGCATGCCAAAGCTGCCCCGGTTCAGGAATATTGCCGCGAGCCTGCGTCGTTCGCTTAGCAGGTTTGGATACACGCGCAACTCCGCCCGCACAGGGCGCGATCCGCGCACACTCCAAAATCCCAGTGGCGACGTGCCCTCCACATAGACACGATCAAGCGGGTAATTGCCGCGGCGCACCGGTGTGATGGGCCACGATACCCGCGCGGCAACGGCGCCCGCAGGCGCCATCGTCAAGACATCGGGCCGTTCGGTGAGAATCTCGCGCGGAAATGCGAGACCCACGCGCAACTCGTGCTCACGCGCAGATTCGTTGTGGATCGTGATAGGCACTTCGCCTTCGCGGTCTTTGGTAAGACGTACAATTTCAGGCAACTCGAACGCAATCCCGCGCAGGCGACCGTAGGACATCGCGGCGTCGATCAACGTGACCACGGCAAGGCCTGCTATCGCCACGAACGCGAAGCCCAAGGCGGCAGGCTCGATAACCGCGATGAACGCGAAAGGCAAACCGATCGCGGCCGTCCAGAAAAGCAACCGTGTTCGCGGTACGATCATCGGGGTACTGCGACCTCTTCGAGGATACGCTGGATCACCTCGGCAACAGTCAAGCCTTCAATCTCGAACTCGGGCCGCAGGATCAGGCGGTGATCCATGACGGGCCGCGTCATGTCCTTGATGTCGTCGGGGGTGACGAAGTCACGGCCGTTCAGCGCCGCCTGCACACGCGACGATAACAGAATCGCCTGCGTGGCGCGCGGCCCCGCGCCGACGAGTATACTGTTGTGTGCGCGGGTCTTGCGCACAATATCGACGACGTAGCCCACGAGTTCTTCGCGCACGGTGATGTTACCGAGATACCCCCGCACGCGCGCGAGTTCGTCAGCAGTAACGACAGGTTTCACGATTCCTGCGGCGAGCGTCGCCTCCGGCGATTCGGTGCCGAGCGTGCGCGCCGCAAGCGTTAGTTCCTCTTCCCGAGACGGACATCCCATCGAAATCTTGAGCATGAAGCGGTCTTTCTGCGCTTCAGGCAATGGATAGGTTCCTTCGTATTCGATCGGGTTCTGCGTGGCGAAGACGGTGAAATTGTCCGGAAGCAGGTGCGTGTCGCGATCGATGGTCACGCGGCGCTCCTGCATCGCCTGCAACAGCGCGGACTGCGTCTTGGCCGGTGCGCGGTTGATTTCGTCCGCGAGCAGGAATGTCGCGAACACGGGCCCTTTCAGCAAAGTAAACTGGTTTTGCTGGAGGTTGAACACGTTGGTCCCCGTAATGTCCGCGGGCATCAAGTCCGGGGTGAACTGGATGCGCGAGAAGTCGCATCCAAGGACATGCGCGAGCGTACGCACGAGCAAGGTCTTCGCCACGCCGGGCACGCCTTCGATCAGCGCGTGATGGTTGGTAAAGATGGCGATGAGCGCCTTCTCGACGACGTCATCCTGACCGATGATCACTTTCGCGACTTCCTGCCGCGCGCGCGTGAGCAGATCTTTCAGATGGTCCAATTCCGCTTGCACCGTGTTCTCCCGTGGTTATCCCAATCGATGTTTGGAAAATGCCGCGCAAATATCTTTGTACGCCTGCACAAGGTCGCGCTGGTTCGCAGCGATAGTGTCCTCGCGCAGAATTATTGCTTTTGCGTCGCGAATGGATTCGGCAAGGTCCGCCGAGCGGTGACTGAAGGATTTCTCCCATTCCGCAAGGCACGTACGCAACACCTGCGTCTGCGGCACACTGCGCTTCAGCAGGTTCGTGAACCCGGACGCGCTGTCCTTGCCCACATACGCATACGCGTCCGTTGGCAGCGCGTCGTAAAATGGCGGCACCAGCGGCTGGCCGTTTTTCCAGATGAACAGCGCCGCGATAATAATCAGCGTAATGACAACGCCCTGCAACCGGTACTGCCACATCAACGAGGCGATGCCTTGCGTACGCTTCGTACCAAGCGTCGTTTCGTCAAATAGTAGGGTGCCGTTGGTACCGGCCAACCACGCGAGCAAGTCTGCATGGCGTTCCGTGCGCATCGCTTCGTTGCTAAGCAGATAGGCGTCGGCTACGAGCACAAGCGAGCCGTCGCCGACTGTACGCTCGATCAACACTGCACGCCCATTGGCCGCGTAGACAGTACGCCAATCTTCCGATGGCTCGAAATACAAGGTTGTACGGATGGGCAACGTCGCCGGAAGGCGAGCATCACCGCTGCGCAGGGCCTCGAGCGGTTCTACCGTGTCCGCGTCGGGATCGAACGAAAGCCCCTTGATAAACCGCAGATCCACGCCCCATTGCTTTTCCCATCGCATCGGCCTCGGCATACGGTCTTCGTACAGTTCGCGCATCTCGTGACGCTGGCGCTCCCGCGCGTCTTCGTCGTCACCCTCGTCATTATCCTTTTCGGTCCCTTGATCTTCTTCTCCCTCCTTATTCGAAGGAAGATTGATAATGGTTTCCTCGCGAGGCTTGCCAGAAGTATCGTCCTCGGCTTCGGCCTTTTGATTCTCTTCATCGGGCTTCGGCTCCTTCTCAGCCTGTTCTTCTTCATTTTCCTGCGCGCGCCGGTTCATTCGCTCCTGCATGCGTTCGTTAAACGCATCATCCAAGAATTCGACGTGACTGACATCGTCCGCCGCGGGCGCAAACGAAATTATGACGCGGCCGCCCCTCTGCATGACGCGATCCAAGGCGCGCGCGAGGTCACTGTCCAATTCGCGGCTCGTGAAATAATCTAATGGAAATCCATTCACGAACATTGTGACCTGCCGGTTACCAACTGCGCGCTCGATAGGTTCTACATTTCGCGCGACACGTACCTTCGGCAGCGCCTGCAACGACTCAAAGAGAGCCTTGGTGCCCAGTGGATCGGCGCGGTAGGAGGAGTATGGCGCGTATGCATCGCCTTGCGTATATCGCGCGATGAACAGCGCCGCAGCGCCGTAGAGAAACCCGGCAGCGACAAGCAGCAATGCGAGCAAGTATAGCCTAGTGTTGCTTCGCAAGGCTGCGAATCCTTTCCTGATCGATGCTGTACGCGCCAAAGGATAAGCGATCCACCTCGTGGTTGCCGTACCACACGCGCTCGAGTGCCCGCACGCTCTTGGCAAAGATCGGCGGCACATCGGGTACTGCGTGTATGATCCGTTCCAGTTCGCGGCCGTACTCGCGGTTCGATTTGTACTTGGCGATGCGAATCATGTCTCGATGCGCGAGCACCGAAAGCGAAGCGAGGAACAACGCGCGCATTGCCAACCGCAGATCGCCGCGTTCGGCCAGATCGCGGGCAAGGTTTAGCCAGCCTTCTTCGGGCAGCGCGTCGGCGGTTACGTCGTCTTCTTCCAGGTTGGGCGTGGCAGGTGTTGCTGTCGCAACGGCATGAACGATGTCGGTCGATCGCTGCTTGTACACGCGGTAGGCAAAATAGCCCAAGGCGGCGAGTAGCGCGCCAAAGACCATGAACCAGAGCGCTTGCTGCATGGCGACCCAGCCACCGCCGCTGCCCACACTGCTGGCGCCGCCCACTCCGTCGCGCCCGCTGAATAATTTTTCCCAGGTGCGTTGCACCCAGCGCCCGAAAGATTTCAGGCCGTCCCATATGGTGCTTCTCACAGATTGAAGAAAGCGCGTGAGGAAATTCTCTTGAAAGGCTTCGCTCGGAATCTCGCGGGGCGTACGCCACACGTATTCGGATCCTTCCAGTTCAATTGAGATAGCGTGATCCAGCTCGTCGGCGCGCACGGCCAACGGGACTGTCGACTCAGCTTGCGCGAGTGCGGTTGGTCCGCATGTTAGACTGGCTGCGAACGCAACGGCGATGAGCGCGCCCAGGCGCAAACCTCTCGACGCGGCAATTCTCCGCAACGCGATGCGCAGGTCCGCACCGGATTGCAGCGATTCGCCGTGAAAACAGCGCAAGGAATAGGCGGCTTTCAACACGGGATCGAGGCACATCGCGGCGATCGCGACGCAGATTGCGAAAAATGTGGAGTTGAAAAAGTCGCCGCCCATCGAAACCGTAGTTTCGATACCGAGTATCGACTTCAAGATTGAAGGGACCATCACGATTGCTATACCAACATTGAATGCCAGCAGTATTCCAATTGGACTCAGTATGACCAAGATGATGGAGTAAAGTGTCACGAATTGAACAATCATGGACTCGCTATAATCGGAACGTAACGCGGCCGAAACCGGTACCATGACTAGAATTAGTCCCGCGCCGATTACAAGCGGCATCGGGCTGAACATCCAAATAAGCTGCAAATTTTGCTTCGGCCAGCGTTTCGCCTCGGCCCATGCGCGCGACGAAACCGCGCGCACGCCGTTGTCCTCGTCCGCGCCGAACACGGTGACATTTTGATAGAAACCGTAGACGGAGGGAAAAGGGACCGTGAGCACGAGCGCAACAGGCACAGCGACGATCGCGGTGGAATGGATCACTGCCTGCGTAGCAACAATGCGCACCACGCGAGCAATGGTCCAGGCGCCTGTATCCACTCCGGTCATATTGGCCCGCAACTTCGCGCAGTAAATGCTCTGCCAGCATTTCATCCATATGTAGGCAGCGGTGACAACCATTGCGGAGGTGTGCAGGTGGCGGTATGCAAATGCGCTCTGAATCATGTCCGCCCAGAAATACAGAAAGCACAGTGCGAAGGGAAGCGTGCCGATGTAATACGGCGCAAGGGCGTCAATTGGTGCGAGACGCACGTGGTGCAGCGCCGACTCTGCGATTTCCAGCAGCCTCATGCCATCTCGCGCACGACGCTTCTTCATTCGTCGATTCCCGCGACTTCCGATTGCCAATAAGTAATGGCGTGAAAATCGGAAGGGACCGTCAATAGCGTTCGGCCCAACATGTAGAAGCACGTCCACAACAGGAACATACCAAGCAGGAGTTGTCCGGCTTGTGCGACGCCGCTGATGCGCCATTTCTTTTCTTGTTTTTCGCCCGCGAGATTGGCGAGACATGCCGCGCATACCACGCGGCTATCGTGTTCGACGATGCATTCGCGGCAGAAATAGCGCTTGCATTCGGGACACCGTGCCACGGCCTCGCGCTGCGCGTGATTCCGGCAACGTTGTTGCGCAATCGCACTCATGGCTGCGCGATCTCATCGGGGGCGATGCGTTGCTGCTCTCTGCGGATCGCGTTCGCCCTGCGCCACAGGCCAATCGAATAGAGGCCAAGGGGGCCCAGGATAAAGTTGGCGGCGGCGCACACAGCATTCGCGATGAATGTGAAGCCAACGCCAATCGAACCAAACATCTGCTTCATGTCTTCTGCGTATACAGGCTGCGCGGCGACCTGATCAATTGTCGCAGCGTAGAGATATAGCCCAGCAACGGCGCAGTTCGTCGCGAGCGCGAACCATGTTATGGTGCGCAAACTTGCGGGAACATCCGTGTCGCGCTGGCGGATTACTGCAACCAGTGCGAGCGCCATGGCGATGAACGCCGGAATCATGTACGCGCCCGTGGGCACGACATGCCGGAAGAAAAGCCCGAGCGCTCCCGTAATCGCTGCAAGAATGAGAAAGCCGAACAACGCCAAGTGCCAGTTGCCTTCTTCGGAGCGTCGTGATGCATCCAAAAGACGACGTTCCGCTTCGCGGTCCACGCGTTGGGCAATGATCGCACCTTCGCCAGCCAAGTCGCCCGCCGTTCCTTGCACGCCTTCGATGATGGCTTTCAGGTAGTTAACAACGCGTTGCGCGGTATGCAGCCGGCCAAGACAGCGCAGCGGTTCTTCGTGAACAGCGGAAAGAATGTGACACTTGCAGGTTGGGCCAAAGGCCGAATTCAACAATGTACACCCCAAGAACAGCGCCGCGACGACGGTAAAAATTATTTGCACAAATACGGGCCATGCATTTAATACGGCGGACAGCACCAGCACGCCGAACAAGCCGGCGAGCACGCCCAGGAATATATTCGCAACCACGCCATCCGAAGTCCTTTGAATGGTAATGGCTTGAATATCCGTGAGATAGAACCGCTTATACGTCTCTCGATTAATCGAACGTGTGGCAACGAGCAAATGGTCTTCTGCGAGAAACAGGCGCTGCTCTTCCAGCACGCGACCGGTCTTTCCCGGCAACGGCTGGTAGGCGCAATTTGCGAAATATTTGGTTGCATTGCTCACGGATTGAAAAATATTCCAACGATCAAAAGTCCAAAAATCATCAGCGCCAGCCCGAGTTCGACGACGGCCAACAAGATTGCCACGATGTATAGGCCGCGGTGATCGTTGATCATGCTCACGGGTTTCTTCCAGTGGCGTATGCTGATGTACAGGGCCGCCGATGCGAGAAACAGCGTGATATACGGCGCACAAAACACGAGCGGCAGCCCGATAACGGCGAGCAAAAGCGCCATGGAATCGTGCAATGGCCGCTCGTTTTCGAGCGATTCGATGGTCTTTTTCTCCTTACCCGCTTCCAAACATTTTGGGCAAAGGTGCTTAGCATTCAGCTCAACGTCACAGAGTGCGCAAAGGAAACGACCGCAACCGTCGCAAGGCACAACGGCCTTCTTCGTAGGATGGTAGTAGCAACTGCTCTCGTCCTCGACGAGCAGCTTTTCGCCCGTCTGCGCGGGTTCGTGAGCCCGGTAGTACGCCGGAAACACGACAAAGCGCAGCGGCGTAAAACAACCCGGACATGCAACCAAGCCTTCCGAATTCAGAGCCGACGCGGGCAACCGTGTGCGGCAGCGGTCGCACGTCAATGATGCTGCGCCCACGGTAGAGTTTCTACTTGCGCACTACGCGCGTGCTGCAAATGTGATCGTGCAACGCGCGCTTCTGCTCGTCAAACGCGGCGATGATGAAACCTATTAGCAGCGTAAATGCGCTGAGCAGCAAGGCCCAATAGCGGGCGAAAGCGCGCAGGTACGTTATGGGCTGACCTTCCGCTGTAACGACTCTCAAACCGCAGGCCATCTTTCCTGGTGTAGCGCCGAAACGACCATTGAAGAACGTAAAATAACTTACGCCGATTACAATGCCGACGAGATTCAAAACGATTTGAAGCCCAACCATCGCATCGGGATCCCCGCCTCCCGCAGCAGCGGAAAGCCCAATCACAAGACCCAGCACAAAGTTGAATGCGCCAAGAATCAGGCTGTCGAGAATGTAGGCGAGAAAGCGAATCCAGAACCCGGCGTAGCGCATTTCCCCAGCCAGGCTCGCACCTTCGCGCAGACGCTGCACGAACACGGGTTTGCACGTTGCGCAAACGTACGCGCCTTGATACTGGATCACCTCGTCCTCGGGAAACGCACGGTGACAGGAACTGCATACAACCATCGACTGGTCGCCGCTTGGAGCCGTGTACTCACGTGCGGGCGGCGCAGCGGCGCCGGAAGGTGGCATTGTAGTCTGCACTTGGCTGTAAGGCACCCAGTTTTGCATACCGTCACGCCACACCAGTGTATCCATTGTGACGGTCCCCTGTGCGACCATATTCGAAAACTCGGCATCGGTATAGGGACCGAATCGCTGATTGCTTTGTGCATAGTACCAAGGCATGGTTCGAGCTTCCTTTCGAGAATGCGTCAGGGGCCCCTGCGCCCCGCACATCCACCAGCATAGCGAAGCCATATTACAGGCACAAGCGGAAACGAGTGCAGGCGCTTCTCGAGGGAGTATGACAAACGGTAATTACAGAGATTTCAATGCGATCTGCTGTTCACGCTGCAATAGCTCGATCATTTCATGCCAGGCCGCTGGCTTGTTCGCCAGGACGGAGTAGTAACCCGTCAAAAACGAGGCAATCAAAACTGCCGATAGCGACAGCATCCCCTCGTCGGTTGGCAAGAAACACAAATCTAATTCGCTCACCGCGCCGCCGGTATTTGTCCACGACGGATGCACATACGCAAAATCCAACCGCCGGTAGCCTAGGTGTGATAGGACTTCCCGCCTCACGTAGGGATCCATAGGTTTGATGCCACCAAATGCGTGTGCTTTGGCACGGTACGGATCGTAGATCTCCGCGAACATACCCAGCGGCGTCTTGCCGTGACGTCGCGCCCACCGCTCCAGGTCCGCTTTGCGATTCAGATAGAGAAAGCGACCGATACTCAACCCTTCTTTCCCGACGATTGTGAAGTCGGTCATCGCGACGTTCATATCGGGATAGTAGCGGTATTCTGTGGCGCCAACGACTTCGCCTTCGTGAACGGCAACACACACGCGAAGGCCGTCATCCTTCAGCGGATCCGCCCACTTTGGAAACTCAAGGACTTCGTCCGCCGGGAAAACGCGCTGCATCATCGCGTGCATTTTCGCGAACAGAGGATCGTCAATAGACGTAATGCGAACAAACTGCATGGTATTGATTTCTTACTCGTCCGTGATTGTCGCTGGCCGTCAGTGTACGAGCTCGGCAATCACGCCGCGTGAATGAGGGCCACCACGCGATCCATGATCCGTTCGGCCACTTCTTCCTTCGTAAGCAGCGGCAAATCATCCACCTTGCCATCGCGCCCAATCAGCGCGGCCTTCGAAGTATCCTTGCCAAAACCCGACACATCCGTGTTCACTTCATTTGCAATGATTAGGTCTAGTTGTTTCTTCTTAAGTTTCAGCGCCGCGTTCGCTAGCAAATCATCCGTCTCCGCAGCAAACCCAACCAATATCTGTTTCGCGCGCTTGACTGCGCCAACCAAGCCAAGCACATCGGGATTCTCCACCAGTGTTAAATCAAGCTTCTTCCCAGACTTCTTCTTTTTCGAATTGGACGGTGTCTCGACGCGATAATCCGCGACCGCCGCCGCACCGATAAATACGTCCGCGTCTTGCGCAAGATTTACAACTGCTTCCGCCATTTGCGCGGCAGTCTCGACGGGTATCGCCAGCGCGCCTTCAGGCATTGCAACTTCCGATGGTCCCGTAACAACCGTCACGCTCGCACCGCGCGCGATCGCCTCTAGCGCCAGCGCGCGCCCCATCTTCCCCGAGGATCGATTGCCAATGTAGCGCACGGGATCGATCGGCTCATGTGTGCCGCCGCTGGTCATCACGATGCGTACATTCTTCAAATCATGACGCTCGCTAACCAGCGGCACGCAAGCCTCGACAATCTTCATTGGATCGATTAAACGTCCCGGTCCGATGGTCTTACACGCGAGACGTCCGGAATCCGGCCCGACGAAATACACGCCGCGCCTGCGCAGTGTTTGCATGTTCTCCTGCGTGGCGGGGTGCTCGTACATGTTGGTGTTCATTGCGGGCGCAATGAGAATCGGCGCGCGCGTCGCAAGCAGCGTAGTCGTCAACCAATCATCGGCGATGCCGTGTGTGGCTCTTGCGATGAAATTCGCGGTGGCCGGCGCGATGAGGTAGAGGTGTGCGCGCTGCGCTACGGCGATGTGCTCCACGTCCGGGTTTTGCAGCGGCGCGAACATATGCGTAATCGCTGCGCGTCCGCAGATCGCCTCGAAGGTCGCGGAGCCGACGAGTTCGCACGCCGATTTCGTGAGTACCGGCGTCACGTTTGCCCCGTACTCCGTCAAACGCGACGCGATCTCGCAGGCCTTGTATGCCGCGATCGATCCCGTCACGCCAAGGACGATTTCCCTATTCGAGAAAATCCTCTTCATCGCCTTCGCCAATACGCGGTTTGACCTTGCCACTCAGCACTTCTTCGAGCGCCACGAGCGTGGGCTTGCGCGAACGCACCGGCACCAGCGGCCGCGAATCCGGCTTGGAAATCTGTGTGGCGCGCTTGGCGGCGAGGATCACCAGCCGGTACAGGCTGTCGATCTTGCCTTCAAACTGCTCAACGGAAATGTTGCTCATCTCGCACTGCTCTCCTCTTTACACATTCGCGGTCCGTTCCCGCGCAGCTCTAATAATCGCCTCTAACTCTGCCACCGCGTCGCGAATGTCAACGTTTACAATTACGTGATCGTATTCGCGGCGCGACGCTATTTCCTTGATCGCGTTCTTCAGCCGTAACGCAATTACTTCCTCGTTGTCCGTACCGCGCGCGCGCAAGCGCTGTTCCAGTTCTTCCAGAGACGGCGCCATAATAAACACCGTCACAGCGTCGATGCCCAGGTCTTTCACATTGCGCATGCCCTGCACGTCGAGTTCCATCAGCGCGTCCTTGCCGGACGAAACGATTCGATCCAACTCGCTACGCAGCGTACCGTACAGGTTGCCATGTACTTCCGCCCATTCGGCGAACTCGCCCGCCGACACGCGCTGTTCGAACACCGGGCGTTCGAGAAAGTAATACTCTCGGCCGTCTTGCTCGCCCGCGCGCGGTTTACGCGTCGTCGCCGAAATCGAATACGTCAAATTCGGATCGTGTGCAAGCGTACGCTTCAGAATCGTGTGCTTGCCCGCGCCGGATGGCGCAGACACCACGAAGATCCGCCCGGACTTTTCCGCGTTGGCCACTTGCGTGTCCCCCTTGTCCGATCCCTATTCGATGTTCTGTATCTGTTCGCGCATTTTCTCGACTTCGGCCTTCAGCCCAAGCACATCCTTTGCAACATTCGCATCGCGTGTCTTCACGCCAAGCGTGTTCACTTCACGGTGAATTTCCTGTGTGAGGAAATCCAGCTTGCGTCCAGAAGGTTCCTTGGCGTCGAGAATCTCTATCATATGGTCGAGGTGCTGCTTCAAACGCACCACCTCTTCGGTCACATCGCTCTTTTCCGCCATGAGCGCCACTTCAATCGCCATGCGCTCATCCGTGATATTCGTCTCGGTGCGTAACTCATTTATACGCGTGCGCAACCGTTCTTCATATAACGCATTCAGTTCCGGCAGCCGCGCTTCGATGTTGCCGGCGCCCTGTCGAATCAAGCCGACGCGTACGCGGATTTCATCCGCCAGCGCCTTGCCTTCGTTCGCGCGCATCTCATCCAGCTTCGTGATCGCGTCCTCCGCGATCTTCACCAGGATGGGCTCAACCGCGCTTAAGTCCTCGTCCGCTTCTTCGTGGTACAACACGCCATCAAGCTGTGCGAGAACGTGCAACGGCAACGTCTCGTAGCTGCCAATCATCGACGTCAGCTCTTTCGCCGCATCGAGATACTGCTGCGCAATTCCCGCGTCGAACTTCACCGACTTCGTCGCCGACATCGATCGCTTGCGATTGACTGTCACCGTCAGCTTGCCGCGCTGAATGTGCTTACGGAATGTCTGCTTCAGGATCGGATCCAATGAATTCCACGACGGCGGCAACCGCAAATTGCAGTCCAGGTAGCGGCTGTTCACGGCGCTCACCTCGACCGTAATCGCCTGGCCGTTGTATTCGCCCGCCGCCTTTCCGAATCCCGTCATGCTACGGGTCATACGCGTGGCATTCTCCATGGTTTACCCGCAGCCCAACAGCCGCATACTGTAGCTTAAAACCCTGCCGCGGCGCAATTTGCGCGGAAACAACTATGATCCCACGGCCTCAGGCGCAAGTCGCTGGAGCTGACGGATATAGACCGTCGTAATGATTGCAGACACCGTGAATATCAGGTGCATCACCAAGGTTGAAGGATTGTCCACGAAGAAATAGGCGAAGAATCCTGGGCCATCGCCAGGAAGAAGCACTTCCCGCTGCACAAATGTCCTTGCCGTCGCGACGGCGTAACAGACCCACAAGATAAGCAAGTACATTCGGGAAATAACACGCTCGCCGGACGCCACGCGGGCCACTGCAACGCCCATCGCGGCGGTCCAGCCGAAAAGGGCGACGATAAGCGCCCAAGTCGGAAGATGAAAACCAGATTCAGGCTTCTCTCCCGAGAAATCCTGTACCAGATCGAAAACAGTGTGGAAGAACGTCAACGTGATCGCGATTTGCCATGCCGCGCGAACGGACCGCAGACCAACCAGAAAGCAGACAGCGCCGAGAAAAATAAAACTTCCAACGATACGGAAGACATCGGTCACGGCATATTTCACCAGTGGCAAATACGAACCCCCAGCCAGCCCTTCTATTACAAAACCCACGAACAAAAACATCGCTGCGATAAACAACACAGCGGCCACAACCGGCCACCAGGTTTCACGGTCGGGCGTGTCGCCTGATGCCGTCCTTGTGCATTGCTCCCGATTGCGCCACCCAGCAATCCCAAGCCCCGCGCCCAGCAACAGGCCAAACGTAAACTCCATCATCTTCCACCAGCCCCACCATTTCTGATTGAAGGGAATCGCCGGACCATACACGAGCCACATCGTGCCAATGCCAAAACCCAGCGCCCCACCGAGCCCACCCCATAGTGCGAATCGCAACGGCAGCTCCGATCCCGGCCCATCCGATTTCACGCGCAAGTAAGCTAGAAACGCGATCGCCGCAAATAACAAAGCCGCCCATGATTCTTCACGCGGTTTATTCAATGGATCGGAAAAGTAGATCAATTTCGGTTCGTTGATAAACTTCCATCCGATATAAAACGCAACGATCGTAATCAGAAACGCAATTGACAGCGTCTTCTTGCTGAACACCTGCCGCGCCAGCCCCGCGCCCAGTACAGCCCCGCCCAGCAATCCCCACACGCCGCCCTTTATCGTGACACCGAGAAAGCCCCAAGCCCGCGTGTCGATTTCTTTCGCGAGACCGAGTGTCTGGCCGTAGGTCATATCGCCGCCATAACCCACGCCCAGCGCGCCAAACATCGCCACAATCGCGGCCGTCCGCACGTCATGCCCAAACACCAGACTAAACCCCAGCGCCACAAACACCCCAGGGATCATCGCCGCGAATGGCCCACCACCGATATACCCGCGCAACCCCCAACCCAAGAGCATGGCAATCGCGGGAAATAAAATGAAGTAATGAATCGAAAATCTATTAACGTTGCGCACAACTAATCCTCAGGGTTAACGCTTGCTGTATCATCTGAGCAATCTGTGGTTAGCATTTCGATTGCCTCATCAATCCAAGTAGCAGAAGAATCATCACCGTGGGAAACACCGCAATCGACGCCATGCCCGTATTCAGTGTACTTCGTTCCGCGACGATCCCCACAACCCACGGCACAAGCATGCAACCCGCATTACCAAAAGCCGACAACAATCCAAACATCGCCGCACCGCCGCCGGGATATCGATTCCCCGCGATACTGAGCGCCGTAGGCCAATAACAACTCACCGCGAAACCAAGCGCGATGCACGCTGCTAATGCCACGCCTTGCTGCGGCACGAATGCAGCGACTACCAAAAGCACGACACACCCAGCACAGAACGCCAACATCATCTTCGCTGGATTTACATTCGCCAGCCAATGTCCAGACGCCATGCGCCCTACGAACATCGCCAACGAAAATCCCGCAAGCACCAGCGCGGCAGATGCTTTCGTAAATCCTAAGCTGCGCTCCGCAAATGCGGGCAGCCACTGCCCAATGCCAAGTTCAGTACCGCCACCCAATGCAATCAGCGCCACAGCCACCCACAAAAATGGATGTAGCACCATGCGTCGAAGCGGCTCGTGCGCGGCCTCTTCATGCAACAGCGGCAACCGCCGCACCAGCGCAAAACCAATCAACATCACAAATGGAACGCTGACAAACGCAAATGTCGTGACGCGCCACGGCACGCCAAAATGCAGTGAAGCCGATCCGATCGCCACCGTTGCCACGCCCCCTATCGAAAACGATGCGTGCATCCAGTTCAATAATGTCGCGCGACGGTGCGGCTGTAACGCCGCGACCACAGGACTCAACACAACCTCCTGCAACCCCGCGCCAAGCCCCAGCAAAAACGCCGACAGCAACAGCACCGTATACGATGCTGCGAGACCCAGCAAAGACAACCCCGCGCTCAATGATAGTAGCCCGGAAATTACGAACACCCGCGCGCCCCACGCATCCGCAATTGGACTCGCTATCGCAATGCCCGCGACAAACCCGCCGAACACCACCGCTGGAATTCGGCCGATCTGCTCGTCCGTCAAACCCGCGGCGCCACCGAATACGTCGCTGAACGTGGTAAAAAACACAGGAGGCACGTTCGCAGAAATCGCCACACAGGTCGTCGCGCCGCAGCACAACCAAAACACAAAACGGTCCGAATTAAAACTCACGAAGAAAAGTCCCTAAAAAATAGCAGTGTATCAATTGTGAAAATCGTTGCTCGTGCAGTTGCCTCACGGATTAGACGGCACGGGGAAAATGGCGAAATGATACGGCATCCAAGCCGAGTCGTAAGCGGCCTTGGGTTAGAAAAACGATGAGCAAACCGGACCGGAATTCGGCACTACGATCGGATCGCTTTTTCGGTTTGCGGATCGAAGTAGTGGGCCTTCTCCATCGCAACGTCCAACACGTGCGCGGAATCGACCGCCGGCTCGCGCTCGGTATTGATGCGGGCCGTAAGGACCTGCTTTCCCGCAGCGACATAGAGGTAGATTTCGGATCCCATCGGTTCGACAACATCCACCTTTGCGGTGACGCTCTTGCCCGCGCGCGCCGCTTGCGAATTGTTCTCGACAAAATGCTCGGGGCGAATGCCCATCACAACCGGCTTGCCTGCATATGCGTCGAGCGCGGGTTTGTGCGCGGGGTCGATGTCGAGCGTAATCTCGCCGGACTTGTCACGGAACTGCATCGTCCCGTTCTGACCGACGATACTGCCTTCGATCATGTTCATCGGCGGGCTGCCAATGAACCCAGCAACGAACTTGTTCACAGGCCGGTTGTACAATTCCAGCGGGCTTGCAATCTGCTGCACCACACCACCCAGCATGACCACAATGCGATCGCCCATGGTCATCGCCTCGACCTGATCGTGCGTCACGTAGATCATCGTCGATTGCAGGCGGTTGTGCAGCTTGTTGATCTCCGCGCGCATCTGCACGCGAAGCTTTGCATCAAGGTTTGAGAGCGGTTCATCGAACAAAAACACTTTCGGATGGCGCACGATCGCGCGCCCCACGGCCACACGCTGGCGTTCGCCGCCGGAAAGTGCCTTGGGTTTGCGATCGAGCAGATGTTCAATGCTCAGAATGCGCGCGGCCTCCCGGACGCGCTGGTCGATCTCAGCCTTCGGATAACGCCGCAGCATTAGACCGAACGCCATATTCTTGTACACGGTCATGTGCGGGTAGAGCGCGTAGTTCTGGAACACCATCGCAATGTCGCGGTCTTTTGGCGCGACATCGTTGACCACCCGGCCATCAATCAGAATCTCGCCGGAGGAAATGTCTTCAAGCCCGGCGATCATCCGCAGCGTCGTCGATTTTCCACAGCCGGAAGGGCCCACCAGTACCACGAATTCCTTGTCCTCTATGACGAACGTGGAATCTTTCACGGCATGTACGCCGCCCTGGTAGGTCTTGCAAACGCTCTTGAGTTCTACGCGGGCCATTGGTTGGTTCGTCCTTCTTGCAGTGCGGGGTTTGCAACATATAAGCAGTTGGAAGTTAGAAATGGTACGGCAGCCGGTGCGGGCAGTCAAAAAAAGTAGCGCGAAGGTGTGCAGAGAAAAGGCGCATGGTATCTGCTTGATGAATTCCAAGGGCCGGATTAGAGTGGATACCGCACTTAGGGCTGCAATTAACTCCGAGGTCTTGTGTCATGCACAAATTCTCCTTCCATGCACTGTGCGCCACCTGCGTGGCCACCTTTTCTCTGTGTACTGCTCCGGTTGCAAGTGCTGTATCTCCCGAAGATGTGGTGGGACATTGGAAAACGACCACAAACTTTAACGGCCGAGACCTTGAGTCGGAGTCTGTCTTTGAGATTAAGGACGGCGGGCTCGTCGGAAGATCGCTCTTTCAAATAGGCGGCGGCCAAGGGCGCGGTCCCGGTAACAACCAAGGCGGCGGACCCGGTGGACAGGGTGGTGGACGTGGCCCAGGCTCGCGCGAGTTGCTGGACGTGAAGCTGGAAGGCAACACGCTGAGCTGGGGAATTATTATGCCGCGCGCGGGCAATGAGCCCTTGCGCACAACCGTAACGATTACCGGCAATACTTTCGAGGGCGCGACCAAGACGCCACTGGGCGAGGCAAAGGTCACTGGCCGCAAGTGGACGCAAGAAGATGAAAAGAAATTACAGGAGAGCATCCAGGCGATGCTCGGTGACTGGGACATTATCACGACGTACAAAGGCAAAGACTCCGAATCGCAGATGCGCCTTGCCGCTGACAATGATGGCGGCGGCTTCGACCTGGCGTTTCTCATGCCCGGCGGAACGCTAAGCGTGCGCCGAGTACGCTTCGACGGCAGCACTTTATCGTTTTCCACCAATATGCCCTTCATCGGCGACGAACCCGCGCGCGGACAGTTAAAGATCGCCAACGGAAAGTGCGAAGGAACCATCGCGTCGCCGCTCGGCGATATTGCCGTGCGCGGCGAATTGATTAACACCGCAAAACTCGTGCTCGCGCCATACGACGATCCCGCTCCGGTGTTGGGCAACTGGGATGTAACCGCAAACGTGCGCGGCGAAGAAAGCAAGGTCAAGCTTACGTTGCAACCTGATGGTGAGCGGTTAAAAGGCGTTTTGGTAACGAACGATGGCACGATGGAGACCAAAGAAGTCGATTATAAAAAGGTCGGCGATAAGATGGGCCGCGTAAAGATGGAAATCGTGATCCCGAGCCTTGGCGAAAAGCCGCAAGACTTTGAACTGATATTTAACGGCGACGCGTTCGAAGGCGAAGAGATCCATTCCAACGGCGAAATCTTCTTCGAGGGCAGACGCGCGGCAAGCTAAACCGCGTCTTCCGGCTGAGTAAACAAGAGAGGCGTCCCAACATTTGCCGGGACGCCTCTATACTTTCCAATGCTGTAAGCGCGTCTACTTCTTCTTCGGGGCGACGGCCTGCTGGTTCTTTTGTGCTTCCTCGAAGGCGCGCTTGGCCTTTTCGGTGTCCTGCACCTTTTGCGCGGCCTGCTCGATCAACGTCGCCTTTTCCTGCAACTGCGACTGCTGCGTGTCCGCGGGGATTACGCCGAGAAGCGTTTCGACGCTGTTGTACTGGCCAACCGCATCGTCAAACTTTTTCTGGTCGGAAAGCCGATCGCCATCTTCGATGCGGTCGGATGCGAGGTCTAGAACAGACTTGATGATCTGACCGATCAGCAGTTTGGCGCTCTCTTTACCCTGTTCGGCGGCTTCCGTTTGTTCTGCAAACTCGTCGCCCACCTGTTCGAACACCGTGATCGCTTTCTTGTACTGCGCTATCGCACCGGCGAAGTCCTGATCCACTTTGCTTTGCTCAGCCTGCTTTACGACAGATTCGGCAGCGGAAAGCGTGCGAATCGCAAGTTCGAGGCGTTGGTCGCGTTCTGCGATGAGCACCTGGGTCTTGTTAATGGATACGGCGGCTTCTTCGTTCGACTGGTCGTATTCGAGCGCCTTGGTAAAGTTCCCCAACGCGTTGGGCAGCGAATCGGCTGGCGCGTCCCTGCGCGATGATTGCTCGAGAAACTTCTTGCCAAGCCCCAGGTAGTGCGCGGAGAGCTTCTTCGTAACGCCCGCACGCTCCGGCCCGGACAGCGATAGCGCGTTTGTCCATTCTTGGATGGCGCGGTCACGGCCATCGGGTCCGAATGCGTAGAAAGCATCGCCAATCTTGTCATACGCCGGGAGAGAAGTGGACTTCAGCAGCGCGAACTGCTTGTAGGCGCGCTCGGCTTCGCGAAGGTTCTTCTTCTGCCGCAACTGATAAATGACCTGATCGGTAAAATAATCCGCCATCGAGCGATCCGACGGTTTCACATCGCTGTAATCGCCCTCGGGACGCATTACCGTGAACCAAACATCCGCCACCGCTTCGACGGTGGATTGAATGAGCCGCGGCGCTGACGAGCTCGCATAGCCGTCATAGCCGCTGCCGCGCGCGTAATCCGCTTCAAGCAGCGTGCGCGCGTCGGGAAATTCGGCTTTGCGGGACTCGAAATATTGCACGGGGTTGCGAATGTACTCGAGCTGCGGCTGGCGCGTGCGCGTCTGATACGACTTCAGATGCTTGTCTATATCGTTCTCGACTTCAACAGCGAGCTTCGCGCCCGTGGCGTCGCGCTCGAAAGTCAGCGGAAACATCGTGTCCGAAACGAGTCCCGCAAGCACCCCCATGCGGTATGCGAAATAGCTTCCGCCGCTGCCGCGCTTCCGCACTTCGCGCAGCAACTGCATCTCGTTGCCGATCGCGTTCATGGCTTCGCGCGCTGACGTTATCGGATGGTCACCCGCGCTCATTGCCGCACGGCCTGCTTCTGCCCCCGCAAGCACGTCTTTCTCATAGTTAAAATCGGTGGTCTTAAACGGATCGGCATATCCGCGTCCGATAACCTGGAACGCAGTCCCGACAACCGCGCGCTGCGCGACGGGTCCCCAGGCGTAGGAAGGCCCGCAAGCGGCAAGCACTCCCACGGCAATCAGGGCAACTCGCATACGACGATGAACCATGTTCAACCTCTTTCTCCCCAGTTCTTTTCGCAGCGCCGGCGCTTCGCTTTTGGCGCGCGTTTCCTCAAAAAAACAGTCCTTCATACATCGGATCGCTCGGATAGTACAAATACCGCGGCTGGAACGGCGTGTCCTTCGAACGATTGCTGCACCATGGCGGAATGTTCTTGATACCTTCATTCGTGTAGACGTTCGCACGCATGAATTCCAATAGCAAAAGCGTGTACGGCGGACTCAGTTCCTCTTTGTCTAGCGGCACCCACTCAGCGTGTCCATCAAGGTACAACACATTTCCACCCAACGGCGCAAAATGGTTTGGATCAAATTGCGCGTCGCGCGAAATCGTGTCAAACATCACCGGAATTTCAGTGTCCGCCACCGCCGTCGAGGCCGGATCGTTGATGTTTGTAATAAAATGCCGCGCCACACCGACGCGGGTACGCATGAATGAGTCAGACCCGCCAACACCATGACCGCCGGGCATGGTGAAATCTTCGCGCATGAAATCAACGGTTCCCAGTGACATCTGGCGGTCAATTTCATCACGCAAAAACAGCAGATTCTCCTCCGTCGCGACTGCATATGGCAAATAGACGTAGAATTGGCTCGAGATGCACTCGTAGTCCTGCCGCTCGCGCATGAGTCTGGGGAGCACTTCCGCGTTGCGCGGATCGCTTGCAACGGCCGGGGACAAGTATTTCGGCACGAAGCTCAAATCAGTGAACCAACTTGTGGATGGATCCTGCAATTGTTCCAGACTCGACGGGCAACGCAATACCTTCGCGTCGTTCAAATAATCAGGATACATTCCGCGCGGTTCAAAGGTCAGGTTATTACGCACCAGTACGGATTCTTTATTGGATGGCGGATGAGTCTGCGGTTCGCCGTAGTAGTGGTTCGGGTGTCCGGGGGGAAAGAAACCTTCCTTGTTCTCGCCTGCGAACATGATAAAGGTCAGCCCAAGCTGCTTCAGATTGTTCGCACACACCACACGGCGCGCGCGTTCGCGGGCACGAGCA
Organism: Candidatus Hydrogenedentota bacterium; assembly: GCA_020848835.1. Classification (GTDB taxonomy): domain Bacteria; phylum Hydrogenedentota; class Hydrogenedentia; order Hydrogenedentales; family SLHB01; genus JABWCD01. The sequence goes on along the minus strand of JADLHJ010000028.1, from coordinate 79,725 downwards.
AGGGCCGGGAGAAGTAATGCGGCTAGAATAGAAATAATGGTGATAACCACCATTAGTTCTATAAGCGTGAAGCCGCTACGGTTCGTAGCTGTGCGCATCGCCCACCTGTTGGTTAGCGCCCACCCCTCCCCGCGCGCAACGCCGAGATCGTACGCGCAAAGGATATTCCCAGAGTAATCCGCTGGAACGGTAGCATGAGACGCCGGAGCCGGTCAACTGATTTCCCCTTGTGCCACGCGGCAAACGCATGCGTTAGACGGGTTTGTTGAGTAGGTTCCCTATATTGGCGTATCGGCGCAAATAGTCCTCGCGGCCCCGGATGATAACCTCGCGGGCCTCCAGCCGGCTGTAAACGTGCGTAATTTCGCAGGCCTTGTCCTGGGCGTCGGGCGCCTGCTTGTAGGTCAGAAAATAGTGGCGCAAGCGGTCGATTAGACGCTTCGGGCAATCTTCGATCTCCCGCATATCCCCAAAAGTTTCGTCATCTACCATTACGGCCACGATCTTGTCGTCCGCTTCGTTGCCGTCCAACATCCGCAGGCCCCCGATGGGAATGGCCTGAATTAACACATTACTCTTGCGAATGGGCTTCTCCGTCAGGATACAGATATCCAGCGGGTCGCCGTCCCCAACGATATTGGGGCGTCCCGTGCGCTCCGAACAGTACGCGCCCGAGCGCTCCGCACAGTACGTCTGCGGAATAAAGCCGTAGAGCGTGGGACAGGTACTCGAAAACTTCTGCGGACGATCGACTTTGAGCAGCCCCGTTCCCTTATCGAGTTCGTATTTCACCGTGTCGGTTGGCGACATTTCGATGTACGCCGTTACGACATCTGGCGCGCGATCTCCAATCGGCACGCCGTGCCACGGATGCGCGCGGTAAAGCAGACTGATAACAGCGGAAAGCGTTTCTTTGTATTCACCCATAGTATTACTGCCTTGAACGACGAAAGGTAAGATTCTATTTCTTCTCGGCTTCGGCGGGAGCGATGTCCGTCACAACATCTGGTTCGCCATCGCGCACCCAGCTCTTGCCAATGGCGCGCTCGAGTGAGCTATTGGCGACGGCATAATCCCGAAGCGCCTGCACAAGTGCAGTGTCCGCGCTGGTGAGCGCAAGCTCGGCATCCAGTGTTTCGGTCTGCGTGCCGGCCCCTTCCTGGAAGCGTAGCTCGGCAAGGCGAAGGCCTTCGCGCGCGAGTTCGCGGGTGCCGCGTTCGCTGGATACGCGGGCCATCGCGTCCTGAATCTGAATTTGTGCAGCCTTCACGTCGAGTTCGACAATGGCCTGCAAGTCCTGCAATTGATGTTCAAGACCGCTCAGCCGCGCCTTCGTTTCGATGCGTTCGTATTTGCGACGGCCGCCGGTAGCGATATCCCATTGCCCGCCCACGCTAAAGGTCCAACCATCGGGTTGCGTCAGGCCTCCGTTGTCTACGTTTTGCCATTGGATATTGCCGGCAACCTGCGGCTTGTATTGCCCGCGTACCCGCTTGACGTCTTCCTTGCCCGCGTCAATCCCTTTTTTCAACGCAAGGATCTCGGGGCGGTGTTCGTAGGCAAAGGCCACAAGCGAATCGAGATCCTGCGTCATGGGCACGTAATCGAACTTCGTGTCCAGTGTCAGGGGTGTGTCCTGCGGCGCACCAATGACGCGACAAAGGTTTGCGAATGCAAGGCGCTGGCCGTTGCGCGCTTGCACCAGTGTTGATTTGCGGCTGCCAAGTTCGGTTTCAGAACGCAGCACCTCGAAATTACTGACCATGCCAACGTCGAACATCTGGCGTGTATCGTTCAATTGGCGCTCAAAAGTTTTCACGCTTTCTTCCGCCACGCGTACGAGCGCCTGCGAAGCCGCCGCAGTGTAATACGCCTGCTTGGCGTCGAATTCCAATTGCGCGAGGGTACCCTGCTGCCGGAATTCCTGCGATTCAGCAAGATATTGCGAGGCGCGAACGGCTGACTTGATCTGGCCGCCCGCGTATATGACCTGATTTATGGTCATCTTGTCCGTGCGAAAATCGTCGGGGCGCTCAAGCATGCTGTCCACATCGAGTAGGTCTGTCAATACCCGGCCCAGCACAAAGCGCGCAATGCGGCTGCCCGGGATGCTTGAATTGCTGCCTCCCCCGAGACCACCACCCAACCCTCCTCCGCCCAGGCCACTACCGCCGCCTAGACCGCCACCGCCGATACTGCCGCCATAGATCAGCTCTTGGAGAAAACCTTGATCGCGTTCGTTGAACTCGGTCCACGTCTGCGTAGATGACACTGTAATCTGAGGCAACAGCCGCGACCGGGCTTGTCCAATTCGGGCCTTCGCCGCGTCAACATCGTCTTCAGCGACATAGACTTGCGCATTCTGCGTGGTAGCCAGCTCGACGGCCTTACGCGCATCCAGCACCAGGGGGTCTCCCTTGGGAACATCAGCGGGCTGCTGCGCCATGAACTCTTCAAGCGATTTCATCATTTCGATGATGGCTTCGGAAGTCACCGGGCCGACAGGCTCACTTGCCGCAGCAGGCGCTTGCGGTTCCGGGGAAGCGTTCGGAGTGGCGGCATCGTCCGCAAACGCCATTCCAGCGCATGCGGCGAGCATTACAACGATAAGTCGAATACGTAACATGAGATGCTGACTTCCTTCCACTCCGCACAATGATACGTTACGTATCAAAGACCGTTCAACGCGCTAAGGGGATTCGCCGGATGGGTCGCGAGGGGACGCGCTAGCCCGCGTGGTAGGGCATTCTTTCCGCGTTCGGGACGAGCGGCGTATGCTCGGACCCTGCCACAACCACCACGCCACCGGCAGACACCGTGAAGCGCTTGGCGTCTTCATGGGCGTCGTAGCCAATCACTGTGTTTTCGGGAATCGAGACGTTTCGCTCGATGATGGCCCGTCGAATACGACAGTTGCGCCCAACGTTGCAGCCCGGGAGCAGGATGCTCTCTTCAATGTGGCTGTAACTGTTGACGCGGACGTTGGGTGACAGCACGCTGCGCTTCACCAAACCGCCGCTGACAATGCACCCCGCGCTGACGATCGAGTCCACCGCAGCCCCGAAGCGCACCCCCTCCGCACCAAAGACGAACTTCGCGGGCGGCAGATTGTTCAAGTGTGTGCGTATCGGCCAGTCCTGATCGTAAAGATTGAATATCGGATCGATGCTGACCAAATCCATATTGGCTTCCCAATACGAATCCAGCGTCCCCACGTCGCGCCAATACGGCATCGCCTTCTTGTTTTCGTCCCGGAACATGTACGCGAATACGTTGTGGGTTTTGATCAACTCGGGAATAATGTCTTTCCCGAAATCATGCGATGACTGTTTGTTGTTGGCGTCCGTTGTGACCGCGTCCTTCAGTACATCTGCGTTAAACACGTAGACACCCATCGACGCAAGTGCGGTGTCTGGACGATCCGGAACCGGCGCGGGGTTCGAGGGTTTCTCCTGAAAGCCGATGACTTGCGCGGTGTAATCCACCTCGAGCACGCCGAAACGGTTGGCCTGTTCAATCGGCATTTCCAGGGTGGCAATCGTCATGTCCGACTTGTTGCGCCGGTGGAACGCGATCATCTCCCCGTAGTTCATCTTATAGATGTGATCGCCGGAGAGAACCAATACCTCGGTCGGTTCCGCCGGTTCGATCGAGTACATGTTCTGAAAGATTGCGTCCGCCGTTCCGAGATACCAATCTTCTCCCACGCGTTTTTGCGCGGGCACGGGCTCTATGTATTCGCCGAGGTCGCGACTCAACATCCCCCAGCCTTCGCGGATATGCCGCACCAGCGAAAGCGATTTATATTGCACGATCACGAGAACCCGCCGGCACTGCGAGTTGAGACAATTAGAGAGCGTGAAATCGATAAGCCGGTACTGCCCGCCAAACTGCACGGCGGGCTTAGCGCGATCTTTGGTCAGTGGGTGCAGGCGCTCGCCTTGACCCCCGGCAAGGACAATCGCGAGCACGTCGCGCATGTCATGATAATCGGGCACCTAGTCCTCCATTCCGATAAAAGCGCGGCAAGGCGCACCATCCGCACCGATAATATGCATCGGCATGACGATAAACGGATACACGCCCGAGGTGAATTCTTTCAGTAACAGGCCCTCAACTACAAACACGCTGTTGCGCAGGAGAATGTGGTGTGTGTCCTGCCCGTTTTGCTTGTACGGCGCGACGGAAAGATAGTCCACGCCGACCAGACAGACCCCGTCGTCCACGCAACGCTGCGCAGCATCAGGCTCGAGCGCAACATAATCCTTGCGAAACGGCGCGTCGTGGGGATAAAGGGCATTGCGCGTCTTGAAGAGCACGCGCGGCGGTAGTTTCTCCGGCGGAAGATCCGCTGCTCGTATCGTGTCCAAATGCGCAAGCTCAATCAATAGCGCATCGCCAAAAAACACGGATGTATCCACTTCGTCGAGTTTGTTGCCGTCGTCCTCGAAATGCCACGGCGCATCGCAATGCGTACCCGTGTGCGTGCTGAGGCCAATTGTGGAAACGTTCGTGCTGCGCCCATCGGCGATGCGTGAAGCAGGGCTCAATGTAAACGCAGGGTCCCCCGGCCACACGGTCATTGCAGGATGCATCGGTATCGTTACATCAATCCAACGCATGCGTTAGTGCCCCCAGACGTTACTTCGTACTTCGTGCTCGTACTCGTAATCGTAATCGTAATTGTGCGTGTATTCGAGTTCCCAAGACGGTACCCGTCCACAAAGTCATCACAACCAGATGAATGCTTGTATCGCTCGGAGCCTTCACAAAACCTTTACACATCGATAAGCGCCTCTTCGATACATCGGAGAAACCCCTCTTCGATACATCAAAAAGCGCATCTTCGATACATCGAGAAGTGCCTCTTCAGCGCTTATTCGATACATTGAGAAACGCCTCTTTAGCGCCAAAGGCGCGAAACGGTTCGTAGCCTGGGCTGTTAGGCCCAGGTAGCCGCCAATATCAACTCATCTCCGAGGCCTGAAGGGCCGGCACAGGTTAAAACCGTTTAATGATCCTTCAGCCGCTTCTTTAGTCTGGACAAATGCTCCCGGCTGCGATCCGCCAATCGATCTTCAAGCAGATTGGTCGAAAACTTCTCGTAGTTCGTGCGCAGGTGTGCGCTCGATCGCGTAAGCACTTCATCGACCATGTTCAGAAAATGTTCCGGTGCCATCACAAGCGAACCCAGCCCACGGCACAAATCGCGGATACCACGGTCACCGGTGACCACAATAATCTCGCGGCGGTGCGGTGCGGAATATACCTCGCGCTCGATAACCGCGTCCGCGGTCAAATGGCCCGGACTGTATACGACCTCCAATCCTGGGGCCCCGCGGTATGGCGTGTGCCGCTCCGGACTGCGCCCACGGCCGTCGAAGATCACCTTTGCCGGTTCACCCGTTGTGCCGCAATATCGGGACACCCGCTCAACCAATCCATCGCGCGCAGCCTCGAAATCGCGCTGCGCCAGCGGTTTGAGTTGGGGGCATTGGTACATGACATTGTATGCATCGATAAGATAAATGTGAGACATGGAGCCGGTACTGTAACATGTCGTCGCGACGGCATGCGGCCAGCAGACTTCGTTGGTCCGCGCGAAATGAGTTGGAAGGAAAATGAGATGGACGGATTAAAACAACTAATCGCCTACACCAACTGGGGAAATCGGTTGTGGCTCGACTTCGTGCACGTCAACGCGCCGAATGACGAATACCTCACAAAAATGATCTCCCACATTTATTGCGCAGAACGTATCTGGTTTCAGCGCATCCACGCGGAACCACTCGACGCCGGTATCTTCGAAACTTTACCCAAAGCGGAACTCGAAGCGATTGCGAACCACACTGAGACGCGCTATTCCCAAGCCCTGAAGGCAGACCTTGCGCAGGTATTCCACTACCACAAACTGAACGGCGAACCGATGGCATCCACCCTGCTCGATATTCTGCATCACCTCATCACCCACGGCTCCCACCACCGCGGCCAAATGGCCCGCCACGCAGCACAAAACGGCCTCAACCCGCCCGAATCAAGTTATATCGGATTCTCGCGCCTGGAAAAATAAAGCGGCTGAAATTTGCCAGAAGCGCCTTGGAGTGCAGCGCGACAGCGCCGCCTTTCTTCGGCTAACTCACTGACGAACGCTCACTTACTTCGCCACAAGCCGCAAATAATCCAACCCAAACATATAGTTCGGCACCGCCTTCTCGTTCTTACCCGCGATCGTGACATTCAGCGTGTTCTCGCCTTTCTTCAAATCGAACACACCCAGGCTCTGCTCCGGCGTTTGAATCACGCCGTTGTTGTACAAATCGAGGTTCTCGATTGCGACCTTGTCGTTGATCGATACCTTGTGAATTCCGTAGTCGCCCGCCTTGGTGAACACCGCGATCACGTCGTATTTGCCTGCCTTCTCGACAGGTATCGCGAGCGATAGCGTGTCGCCAGGTTTCCCCAGCCGCCACCACAGATGCGCGCCACCGCTCATGTTATCGCTGAAATCCTGGCGCTCGGGACTTCCCGATTTTGCAAGCACCTTCAATTCTTCGCCCTCAAGCGCGCCTTCCACTTTCTTGGGTGGCGGCAATGGCAGCGGCTCAATAACCTTCAAGTTGTCCGCAGTCAATGCAGCAAACGTATTCGTGTTCCCATCCAAGGCGTACCACCACGCCGTCTCCGCCATCGCGATCTGCGTATCCGCCCAATGCCAAACCTCTATATCGAATTTAAAAGACTTCGTAAACGGAATGTCGTCGATGATGTGGAACCGGCTCACGCAGGTCTGCCCGTAATTTCCCGGACCATCGCAACGCGGCTGGTTGTGATACGCATGCACAAACTTCTCCGGCCAGCACCACGCATAACCGAAATAGTCTTCCGAGCCCGTACCGAAGTGGCTCGGAAACGTTTCTCCATCGACATAAATTTTTTCGTCGCCCTCGCCCCACCAATCCTTCACGTTATTTGTTACGTGTAGCATCGTGCCGACAAATCGGCCTTTGCCGGTGGTATCCAGAAAAGTCCAGTCCTGTCGCGGACGCGTCTTGATGGGATGCTCCGAACGGAACCCGGAATGGAAGTACATCGAGTTCTTGGTCCAATCGTATTTCTTACAGTACAACTCGATCGTCGCGTAAAAATTGGCGGCGCTGTAGTTGCGCACGCGTATTTCGCATTGCTTTTTGAAAGGCATTACCCAGCGCGCATACAACACCCCGCCCTTCAAGGCGCCCGACGGCAGTGATGCGTACTCGTTCAACCCAGGCGCGGTGCCGAAGAAATCACCCAATGGCGCGCATACCTGCGGCTTGTCCGCGCCATCGAACGTGATCTCAAGCAAAGCCCCTCGCAATACCTCCGGCAGCTTTCCGGATCGCACGGTGCACACCATGCTGTAAATCGCAGAATGCTGCGCTTCAAAGACACTAGATGTAGATTCGCCTGCCGACAAAAAAAATTCTCCATCGAACCTCGTACCAGACTTGTCCAACAAATTCGACGGTTCGCCAAGCGAGCGCGCAACGGTCTCTATCGTTTCCCGATTCTCCGTTGCGAGTTCGTTTGAATACGTTTTTACAGCGGTGCCTTTTTCATAGGCTCGATAATTGATGTGGTAATAAAAATCCCACTTGCTCGTCGTGACCTTGCAGTGTTTCGCATAGGGAATAGGCAGATAGCTATTCCATCCTTTGGAAACTTCGTTCGCGATAGGCTTAATGAACGGCGCTATGCTCCCGCCGAGCATGTCGGTCAGCGGCATATCGATGACCGGCTTCTCCGCATTATCGAGATAGACGCGCACGATGCCCGCATCGATCGGATTCGCAGACCAAACGCGCACAATTGCGCCCGGTCCTTCCGCATCCATCAGCACATATTCTTTCTCGCCGTTCCGTGTTTCCTCGCGCAAGTACTTCCCGCGGTCGCCGTTCGCAAACCAGTTCTCATCCGTCAGCACCTTCGGATCGGTCGAATTCCGGTCATAGCTGGAGAACTGCTTCGTCGTATAGGCGGGGTCCGGAAAATAACTCAACGCCTCAAGATTCGTCATCTCCCCAAGCAGCGATTCAAACGTAACTTTGGCGTGTGCAGCAGCAGCCCCCACGAGAATTGCAGCAATTGCCAACATCAAGCGCACCGGTTTGAACATGGGATAGGCTCCCCTCGTTATTTTGGATTTTAGATTCTGGATTTTGAATCGCCCAAATACAAGTTGACAAACAATTGACATGAACACCGACATTGACGCTCGTATTATCGTTCAAAGCCAAACCAATTGAATCCAAAATCCGATACCCAATATCCAATCTCCCCAGACGCTAAGCGCTTCTCTTTGACATACCCACCAACCCGCCACGATAATCCTTTCTCCCTTTGGGCCGGAAACCGAAATGAACATCTCATCGCGCTGTGAATACGCCTGCCGGGCGGTCGTTGAACTAGGTCTGCGCGAACACACCAACGCGCCGGTCACCTCACAATACATCGCCGAGCAGCGTGGCATACCCGAGAAATATCTCGTGCATATTCTCCTGCTGCTCAAGCGCGTTGGAATCGTGCGCAGCATTCGCGGCGCACAAGGCGGCTACATGCTTGGGCGCTCGCCGGACGACATAACACTGCTAAATATCGTGCGAGCGATCGACGGCGGCGTGCTCGATCCCCTTCCCGCAAACGATGGGCACGGTAATGATCTGAAAGGCGCCTGGCGCGAAGTCGCCGAAGGTATTGAAGAAGTACTCAACAACGTGACCGTGCGCGACCTCATGGCCCGCGCACAGACGAGCATGTATTACATCTAGAGCCTTTAGTAATCTTTCTAAAGCGAATCCAGAAAATACTGGCTTGGTACGAATCAAGGGAATAGGCCTCTGGTACGAATCATAGAGACATGAGACAGCCGGTAATCCCGAAGGGATTCCAGCACATAGCCCAGGGTTGGAGTGTCGGAGTCGCTTCGACACAGGCGGTCCTACCCTGGGTAAGCCGACACCACATTGAATGAACCCTGTAGGGGTTCCGGCAGATTTGGTTAAGAGTTATTAGCAAAAATGGAAGTATCATGACGCAATCGATTCAACACGAAAACGAACCCCGCGCAAACGCATTACGCGCGCGCTTGGACACAATCAACGGTATAGGCCAACGCACTTACACACCGACACAAATCGTTGTCTCGCGCGCAAGAGGCGTGCGTCTGTGGACCGTAGACGGCGTAGAACTGATCGATTTCACCTCCGGCGTGCTCGTGTCCAACCTCGGACACAACCATCCTTTGTTTGAAGAACGCTACAGCCACTACTGCGCCGAATTACCGCGCACGTCGTACAACGCGCTCACAGAGATCGAAGTTGAAGCTGCCGAGCGTCTCGTCAAGTGCATGAATATGTCCGGTCCTCGCAAATTGCTGTGGGCGGCCAGCGGCTCCGAGGGCATCCAAAAAGCCATGTGGTGCGCGCTGCACAAAAAACCGGACTGCCCGATCATGCTCGCCTCGCGCGGCGGCTTTCACGGAAAGAAAGGCCTTGCAGGAGACGTCAGTGGAGAAACCTCCCCGAATCCAAACGTCCGTTTCATCTCTTTCCCAATGCAGGAAGAGAAACCTGCATCGTTCTACGAAAGCGAACTCGATGCAATCGCGAAGGAATGCGGAAACAAGATCGCGCTGCTAATCACGGAGCCGTATCTCGGCGCAAAAGGTTCTTGGCACCCGCCGAAGTGGTATCACAAACTTCTGCAGGACTGGTGCCGCGCAAACGATGTCGCATACATCTTCGACGAAGTGCAGTCCTGTCACGGACGCACCGGCAACATGTTCGCGTATCAGAGTTACGAAGTCGAACCCGATCTCGTCGTATTGGGCAAAGGCCTCGCCAACGGCGAACCCGCGGCGGCAGTCGTAGGCCGCGCCGACCTGATCGATTCGCTCACCTACGGCGAAGCCTCCGACACTTTTAGCGGAAACCCACACGCCTGCGCCGCAGTCTGCGCAACGCTCGATGTATTCGAAAAGGAAAACATCGTCGAAAACTGCCGCGCGATGGCGAAAGTGATCGGTGTGCACATGTGCGAAGCGATGAAAAAGTTTTCATTCATCAAAGCTGTCCGTGGCGAAGGGCTTGTCTACGGTATCGAAATGTCTGACGACGCAACCGCACAGCGCGCCGTACTCGAAGCATATCGTGGTGTGAACGAAAAGGGCGTACACTTCCTGGGTCCGCTCGCAGGCAAAGTATTACGCGTTAGCCCGCCGTTGACTATCACGGAAAAAGATCTGGACGACGCATTCAGTGTGCTCAATCAGGCATGGGTGCGGATCTAATCGATTTTAGATTTCAATTTTGAGATTTTGAATTTCGCGATAGGGGGAGAAGTCATGAACGCAAAATTAGCAAAAATCACATGGTCGATCGCTGCAAGTCTCATATTTGCAGTCTGCGCAAGTGCGGATATTGGTCTTAAACCGCCGAAGCATGGCGGCATCTACGTCGTAGCGCATCGCGGCGCGCACGAAGGCATTCCGGAGAACACCCTTGCCGCCTATCAGAAAGCAATCGACTTGGGATGCGACTTCGTCGAGATCGATGTGCGCACGACAAAAGACGGCAAGTTTGTAAGCGTACACAACAGCACAATCGACTCCTACGCACCCGGCAAGACGGGCAAAGTAAAAGACATGACCCTAGACGAACTGCGCGCACTCGACATCGGCGCGCGCGTGGGCGACCAATATAAGGGGACAAAGATACCGACCTTTGAGGAAATCCTCGACCTCTGCAAAGGAAAGATCGGAATCTATCTCGATCTGAAGGACGCACCGGTCCCCGAACTCGTAAAGATCATCAAGGCCAAAGGCATGGAGAAAGACGTAATCTGGTACGTCGGCGGAAAAAACCTTACCGATCTAAAATCGTCCTGCCCCGAATGTTTCGAGATGCCTGACCCAGGCCCCGAAAAAAACCTCGCGAAACTGCTCGCCGATCACAAGCCGCGCATTGTCGCGTCGGTGCGGGAATTTATCTCGAAGACATTCGTCGATGCGTGTCACGCGTCGGGCGCGATAGTGATTTGCGATGAGGACAAGCCTGAGGACTGGAAAGACATGCTCGCCTGGGGCACGGACGGAATTCAAACTGATCATCCTGCGGACCTGATCAAGTACCTGCAGGAAAATCCGAAGAAGTAACGAACTGCCAGTCGCTACGCCTATTTGGCCACTACGGTTTCGGTGGCCGCGAAGCGGGATGATTTCTCCGCGGATGTGTTCGATCGTTTTTCCATGCGGATAAACCAGGACAGCATGGGCGGAATTAGGAACACAGTGACCACCGTCGAAAGCGCTATGCCGCCAATGACTACCGCACCGATACCGCGATAGAGTTCGGAGCCGGGGCCGGGCCACAGCACGAGCGGGAGCATGCCGAAGATACTGGTGATAGCGCTCATATAGATGGGCCGCAGGCGCGTGCGCACCGAGTCTTCGATGGCTTCGGCGTAGTCCATCCCGTCAATCCGCACATTGTTCAACGCCTGGTGCACAATCAGAATCGCATTGTTGACCACCGCGCCAACGAGGATGATGAAGCCGAGCATGGTGAGGATGTCGAGTGTCTGCGCGTGAACGAAACGGTTTACAAGCATGAGACCGAGGAAGCCACCCGCCCCCGCAAGCGGGACTGTAAACATGATGATGAAGGGATAAACGAAGTTGCCGTAAAGCGCCGCCATGAGCAGGTAAGTAATCATCGCAGCGAGCACGAAGTTCCATTTCACGGCGTTGCGCGTATCGAGCAGTTTATCCGCGGTGCCGCTATAGAGCACGTCTACATCCTTAATCTGTCCGCTCGCACGCAGTGCCGGCACTATTTCGTTTTCAATCCGCTCCATCGCCTCTTGAATCGTAATCGAAAACGGCGGCGTGACGGAGAGTGTGATGGTGCGGTTGCGCTCCAGGTGGCGCAGTTCTGTCATACCCTGCGTCTCAACGAGATCGGCCAGCGACGACACCGGAATCGTCGTGCCGAGCGGTGTTGCGATCATGGACGCGGCCACTTCCTCCGGTGTGCCTATATCGGCGTCGGCCACTTTCACAACTAAATCGATCTTCTTCTCGCCCTCCTGCTTGAAGTCGCCTATTTCGCGCCCGTCCATCAGCACGTCGATGTTCGTGCCGAGTTGCTGCGCGGTCATGCCTACCGCGCGCAGGCGATCGCGCGAAGGCACGAAGCGAACTTCCGGAAACATCACTTCCAACGCGGGGCGGGGGCGCACTTGCGAATCGGCGATCTTCTCCAATACCGCGGCGCGCAGGGCAGACGCCGATGCAATCAGGTTGTCTAGCTTCTCACCACTGATGTCTACGTCGATACTTCTCCCGCGCCCGCGCCCAGACACAAGGATGCTCGCCTGCGAACTAACGCCGAATACGGAAGGGATACTCGCGATGGCTTTCTGGCACAGCGGAACGAGTTCCCTTGCGCGGGCCGGGTCCGCGCTGCGGACGATGCAAAACAGTGTAGAGCCGCGTCCCATGAAGAACATGCTGCCAATGGCGGGATAGCCTTCGTGCCCATCCTGGTAATACGGCTTCAGATATTCGTAAAACTGGTGGCCAATCTCCGCGCGCGCTTCATACGACAAACCCGGCGGCGGCACGATTTGATTGAAGATGATGTCGCGATTGCCTTCCGGCAAATACTCCATCTTCGGAAACATGGCCCACGTCGCAAAGAGCGCCGTGCCCGTGAGGACAACGACCGAGAACACGCGCGTGAACCGGTTGCGCATTACGGTACCGTGCAGCAATCTCATGCAGACCGCCGTGCCAAATGCGCCGATGCGGCCGAAAATATCGAAGCGGGACTGCGTGAGATCGAGTTTGTTCGCAAGTTTCCAGGAGTACACCTGCTTCGACAGCGCGGGAATGACCGTCGCGCAAACAAGCAGACTTATCATAACACCCGCGGAAATCGCAACGGCTATCTCGCGGAATAGCTGGCCGGCCTCCTGCTGCAAGAATACGATCGGAAGAAACACCGCGACGTTCGTAAGCGACGACGCGACGACCGCGCCCCAAACCTCTTTCGTGCCTTCATACGCAGAGTCCGCGGGCGATTTTCCCATGAGTCGATGCCGATCGATATTTTCCAATACAACGATCGAGTTGTCCACAAACATGCCCACGGAAAACGCGAGGCCGGCGAGACTGATCACGTTTAGCGTGCCGCCTGATGTATAAATAAAAATAAAGGTGCCGATGATGCAGATCGGTATCGAACTGGAAACGACGAGCGTGGGCGCGAAACTGCGCAGAAAGATCAGCAAGACGGCGACCGCGAGCCAACCGCCAACGATTACGTCATGCCGCACGAGTTCAATGGCGCCTTCGATGTAGGGCCGCTGATCGGACACCCAATGTAATTCGAGGCCGGCATCTTTCAGCTTGCCTTCGTTGAGTTCGTTAAATGCCTTTTCGATCTTGTCCGTGAGCTCGAGCACGTTTACACCCGGCTCAGGCGAAACGCCACAGGAAATTGCGGGTTCGCCGTCCGCAAACGTTGGCGTGGACAGTTTTTGATAGCCGATTTCGACGTTCGCGACGTCTCCCACGGTGACACGGCGTTCGCCGTCGGAGCGGAGCACGACGTCGCGAATATCTTCGACGGAGCGAAACTCCGCCACCGTGCGAATGCGAATATCGCGCCGGCCCACACCGAGCAATCCGGCGGACACGTTCGCGTTTTCTGCGCGCAATGCGCCGATTACGGAATCGATGGTAAGTTGATGCGCCGCCAGCTTCTCGGGATCGACAAGCACCTGCATCTGTTTCTCGACGCCTCCCGAACTCCATAGGTCTGCGACGCCGTCGATCCGCTCGAAATGTTGCCGGATTTCGTTCTCGAAAAAAGTTAGATAGTGGTAGATGTGCTCAGGGTTTCCCTCACGCGTGCGCATGACCATCCACACGACCGGCGAAGTTTCCGTGCCCTGCGCATTGACGACGGGTTTGTCTACGTTCTCGGGATACTCGGGGACCTCGTCGAGTTTATTCGATACGCGCAACAGGGCTTCATCAATGTCCGTGCCGAGTGTGAATCGCAGGTCGATGCTCGCACGACTGTTGAACGAACTGCTCTCCATTTCGTAGAGACCGGGGATTCCCTTGAGTACTTTCTCCTGCTCTTCGACGATGTCGCGCTCGATCTCGTAGGGCGTAGCGCCGGGCCACGTGGTTTCCACTTCGATAACGGGTTCTTCGACTCGCGGGGCAAGCTGGTAGGGCATTCGCAAGAGCGAGATGATGCCGAAAAGCGTAACGAGCAAGACACCAACGATTACGCTGACGGGATTCTCAATCGATGTCTTGATAATGTCCATAGCGCGATATTACTGCCGGTCTTCAGCTTGACTGCACAATCTCGATAGGCTGTCCGGGCCGCAGCCGTTCGTGGCCGCGAATGATAACCTCATCGCCGGGCTTTAAACTGTCAGCCTCAATGCCGGCCTGCAATCCCTCGCGGCTGACAATTGTGACCACTGTGCGCTGCGGCTGCCCATTCTGTATGCGATACACGTAGTGCTGCGATCCCTCTTGCAGGATTGCGTCGCGCGGGACGATCATGCACGTACGCGGCTCCCCGTCCGGCAGCGTCGCGAAAGCCGTCATCCCTTCGATCAGCCACTCCGCTTGTTGCACGCGGATCTTCACCGGAAATGTTCCCATTTGCGTATCGCCACGCGGGACGACCGTGACGATTTCGCCTGGAAAGGTCTTCTGCGCCACGCGAACATCCACCGTGGTCCCGGTCCGCGCGTGGATGACAGCCTCTTCCGCCACATTTACCATCACATCGAACAAGTCGTCGCGCGCGAAGATTGCAACGGTTTCACCGGTATTCTTCCAATCGCCGACTTCTGTCATGCGATCCACCACGCGTCCATTGAACGGCGCACGAATCGTCTTCTTTTCGATTTCTCGCTGCATCCGTTCGACGCTCGCCTTCGCCACTTCCACCCGGTGTTCCGCGGCCTCGGCCGTGAAGCGAATATCGTCATACTCCTGGGGCGTGGTCACTTCTTTTTTCAAAAGATCCTGCGCGCGCTCAAGCCGAGCCTGCTCAAGTTTATGTTGCGTCTCCGCCTGCGCCACGGCAGCCTGCGCAGCGCGCAGTTCCGACTCGAGTAGCGTGTAATCAAGACGCACCATTACCGCGCCTTTGTCAATATGCTGCCCCTCCTCAAAGAGAACCTCCGTAACTTTCCCATCCACCTCCGTGGCGAGCTGCGACACTTCCTTGTAAAAGACGTTGCCCTTCCACTCGCGGTTCGGCGCAACGGTCCCTTGCTCGACGGGGCAGACATTTACCTTCGCCGCTTGTGGCGCCCCGCCGGGACCCTGTGCCAGACAAGGCAGAATAATGAATTGGACGATAGCGATGTGCCGGATCATAAAAGTGCACTTCTTATACGGATGACCGCTACTGACAAACGAAAGAAAACAATAGCACATTCCCATTAGTGGACGCCCCCGCATCTGACTAGCGCAGCCGTGTCGGCACCGTGCCCATGCGCGGATACTCGCCGAGGTCCTGCCGTACCCACCACTGGCCGCTGCGCTCATATTGTTCAGGACTCGTGAAGTTGTACTGATAAAGTCTAGCGCGGATATATTTGGGAGGCGCGTTAGGAAACGGGTTGGTTTTTAGCAGTGCGAGAACTTCAGGCTTGCCTTCGAGCAGACGATACGCGAAGTTCTTAAACCAAGCGGGCGCGCTCGGGTTCAGCGCGGCAAACCACATCTGCCAATCAAGACGCGGCTGGAAAGGCTGCACCCAACCCGGACGCCGGTCGAGCGCGCCGGGTTTCCAATGAAACTCATAGGCAAGCCACGTTTCGCCGTCCTCACTGCCTTCAAGAATAATTTCGTTGCGGGTGGTTGTCATATTTGCAAAAAGGCCGTAACGATTGGCGACCCCGTAACTATCTGTGTAGGAGATTATTTTGTACGCGGCGTCCGGCAGGCTGAACCCAAACATCATACACATCACGAAACCGGTGACCACCACGATATACATGCCGATGACGCCCATGATCGCTTTTCTGTAGAACGGCAAACGCTTCAGAGGCGGGCGCGCAAGAAATTCCTTCAAATTTCCGGGCGCGAGATACTGCCAATGACGGTCGTCGAGCAGTAGGAGACACAACGCAATGGTAAGCAGATTGAAGAAGTTGTAGTTTCCGGTTGCCCCGATCGACAGCTGGAACAGTGCAAAAATGACAAATACGACCGCACGTATACGGCGCGGCGCGACGAAGAGCAGCGGCACGATTAATTCGATGGTCAACGTGCAGGCCACGGACAATTTGTGGATCCACAAGGGCAGATTGTGTGCGTACCAACTGACTAAGTGCGGCAACGGCTGCGTTTCGTAGTGGTATGCGAGCGCGGTCAGGTTGCGCCATGTTTCATCGCCAAGCTTCACGTAGCCGGACATGAATATCAGGCGGAACAAAAGCCAGCGCAGCAGCATGAGCATGACGCGCGAATGGACTTCTTCCCGCCGGATGCCGGGCAGTAGCTTCATCGGCGCAAAGAATATTGCGATGAATGTGGTTTCCAGTAACAAAGAATCCCACTGGAACCCGAGGAAGTCCGGCGTTACGGATACGAGCGACAAATACATTACGTACAGGATGGCAAGGCAAATCGGTGGAGCAAAATCGGCGATCAATGCCACTGCGGCGAGCGTGCCCAATGCGCAGAGCACATGGAGAAACCAATCGCCGTCGAAAATCCAGCAAAGTGTCGGGACTTGAAAGAATCGCATCCACGGGCTCTGCATATGCCCGGCCCGATCCGCAACCAGTTGCAGGAAGTACTGTGCGGGGGCGATCCCGTTGCTGCCGATAAGGCCTTTCAGTTGCCACCCAAAAGAGGTAAACGCAATCAGATGGACCACGCCAAGCAGGCGAAGAAAAAGCCAGCGGGAAATGTAATAGGTTGGGGAAATACCCCCGACGAGGAAGTCCCGCCGAAGCAATGCCGACATGCGCTCGTAAAACGTCTCCGCCGGGCGTGGCTGTGGCGATGCTGATAGCAGTGTTGTGGGCGCGTCGCCCCCTGCATCGGCGGTCTGCGGCGCCGCCGGGCCGTCGTACACGGGTGCTCCCTTCCGGTTTTTGGTATGGCGGAACGCCAGTGTAACACGGCACGCAGCTATTGGCGAATGACGGGAAAACTGCTATGCTATCGGCAGGTGATCGAGGCTATCATGACGGTGACGAAATCCAATACCCTGACTGAGCGTATTCGCGTAGAGACGGAAAGCTTTTTTGCTCCAAAAGATTCCGATCAGCGCAAAGGGTACTACCATTTTGGCTACCGGATCCGCGTAACAAACGAAGGCGAGGTACCCGCGCGTCTGATTAGCCGGCACTGGATCATCACCGACGGGCTGGGGCGCATTGAAGAAGTAAAGGGCCTCGGCGTAGTGGGCCGCCAGCCGCGCCTGCTTCCCGGTGAATCCCACGAGTACGAAAGTTGCTGCCCGCTTTACACGCGCTATGGGACCATGCGCGGAACCTACCACATGCGCCGCGACGATGGCAGCATGTTCGACGTCGAAATCGGCGAATTTAATCTCTGGCAGGTCGCACTTTCCAACTAGCGCCGATTGTTCGGCGCCCGGATCGGTTTGTGTTGCGCTTCTACTCGATGGCACCATATCCCCTTCCAAAAACAATTCAGGCGCCATTGCAGTGATTCACGTCCAAAACTTTCATAAGACCTATCGCGAAACGGTCGCGGTACAAGACCTCAGCTTTGAAGTACAGCCCGGGGAAATTCTCGGCCTCGTCGGCCCGAACGGCGCGGGTAAAACGTCAACGCTTCGAAGCATCGCGGGCATCATCCCCCCAACCAGCGGAAAACTCGTCGTCGCGGGGCACGACATCGTCTCCGATCCAATCGCCGCCAAACGCAAGCTCGCCTATGTACCCGACGATCCCAAGTTGTTCGACACACTCACGATTTGGGAACACATGGAATTTGTCGCCGCGGCATATCGCGTGAGCGATTGGCGCGAGCGCGGCGAGTCGCTGCTCCAGCGCCACGACCTCACCGGCAAACGCAACACCGTCGCGCAGGAACTCTCCCGCGGCATGCGCCAGAAAGTCGCTATCTGCTGCGCCTATCTGCACGACCCGCAAGTGCTCATGTTCGATGAACCGCACGTCGGCCTCGATCCGCGCGGTATCCGCCAGATGAAAGACTCCATTCTCGAACGGGCAAAACTCGGCACGTCGATTGTGGTGAGCTCGCATCTACTGAATGAAGTCGAAGACATGTGCTCCCGCCTGCTGATTCTGCATAAGGGTAAATGCCTGTTCTTCGGCCGCATGGACGAAGCGCGCACCACCTTTGCCGGCGAGCGCGGCGATGCTTCCCTCGAAGAAATCTTCTTCCACGCCACGGAAGGCAGCGAAGAAACCGCCGGCACGGTTTCATAACGGCGCCCGTATGCTAGACCCCGCTTTACTTTTCCTGATACGCCTGCGCTGGCGCGCGATGCTGCGTAAGACCGTGCGCGGGGTGAAGTCCAAACGCGGCGGCGCAATGTTCGTACTTGGCCTACTCCTGATCGTCTTGTGGATGGCCCCGGCAATTATCATGGCAGCCCGCGGGGACAAAGGAGACGTCGATCAGTTTCGTTCTTTCGTGCCGCTTGGCATGCTCGCCATGTGCATGCTTTCGCTAATGACCTCTGCGGGGGAACGCGCAATCTACTTCTCGCCCGGTGAAGTTGAGTTCTTATTTCCCGGGCCCTTTGGCCGCCGCGAAATCCTCGCCTATAAACTCCTGGGCACTATCCTCAACGTTACGATTGGTGCGCTGTTCTTCTCCATTATTGCGCTGCGCTACACTGAAATGTGGATTGCCGCTTATATTGGCGTGGTCTTGTCGCTAGTGTTCATTCAGTACCTCACCATGGCCGCACTGATTATTGGTGAAAGCTTTTCCGAGCGTGCGTATACGAAATGGCGTAAAGTCGTCGTATACGCCATCGGCGCGGTCGTCGCCGTCGCCGCCGGTCGCATTATGGCCGCGCGGGGCGAGGCGCGTACCGGAAATTTCGTGGAATTGCTTCGCGAATCGCCGTGGCTCTCCTATGTGCTACTTCCCTTCGAACCTTTCGCGCGCGTGATTACGTCCGCTACCGCAATCGAATTGGCGCAGTGGACCACGATTTGCATCGCCGTGAACGCTGCCCTGTTCGCGTTGATTGTGCTATTCGATGCCGAGTACCGCGAGACGGCGATTCGCGTGAGCCAGCGCGTCTACGGACGGATGCAACGGGCGCAACGCACGGGCATGGGCCAGGTATCGGTCAGCTCCGGCGGTCGCAGCGTGCCTCACCTGCCGTGGCTCGGCGGGGCGGGACCCATCGTCTGGCGTCAAAGCACCAACTTGTTGCGCAACGGCCGAAGCATATTGTTCATGATGATTCTATTGTCGGTGGCAATAGGCGTTCCCGCAATGCGCGGCGCCGAGGAACACAAGAACACGCTGACGTTGTCGATTACACTGTTCGCTTGGCTCACTTTTCTGCTGTCCATGATGGTCCGCTTCGATTTCCGGACAGATATCGAGCAGATGGATTGGCTAAAAGGCTTGCCCATACCGCCGATGGCGCTCGCATCAGGACAACTCGCCGTGCCGGTTATTCTCTGCACGATCATGCAAACCTTGCTCGCCGCCATCGCGGCGTATTTCATGCGCAATCCGATTCTCGTGCCTATCGCATTTGCATTTGGATTGCCAACAAATCTAATGCTGTTCGGCATAGAGAACACATTGTTCTTGATGATGCCAACCCGCACATCGACTTTTAGTCCCGGAGATTTTCAAATCTTCGGTAGGCAATTGCTCTTCATGATCGTGAAAGGTTTTGTTGTCAGTCTTGCATGGGGGTTGGCAATATTGATTGGCGCCGCTGTGTCCTATACTGCGGATGGTAATCGCATCGCCGGCGCCGCAATTGCCTGGGTCGTTCTCATGGGCATGGCGTTGTCTACGGTTCCCTGCGTTGCGTGGGCGTTTCGCAGGCACGACATCAGCATCGATTCGCCAGCGTGAGGCTTCGCAATATCACGCCGGGCGGCCGTGTAATAAGTTGGACGTCTCTTAAGATCACTGGGCCTAGGGGCACTGGCGTCAGCGTGCGCTAAACAAAAGACGGAATAAGGGAAATGAAAGCAATTGTCATTGGCGCCGGGAGAGGCGCGCGGCTGATGCCGCACACGGCGGATGCGCCGAAATGTTTTGCCGAAGTGAAGGGCAAACGCATCCTCGATTGGGGCCTCGAAGCGCTGGCGTCCGCAGGGCTTGATGATGTCGTGTTTATTGGCGGCTATCGAATTGAAATGATCCGCGAGGCATATCCGCATTTCACGTTTTGTCACAACGCCGACTGGCAGAACAACAATATCCTCGAATCGCTGATGCACGCTGCCGATCACATGGATGACGGTTTTGTCTGCGCCTACAGCGACATTTTGTACACGCCGCAAATCGTGCAGGAGTTGGTGAAAAGTCCGCATGAGATGACGCTCGTCTGCGATACGGACTGGCGCGCGCGTTACGTGGCGCGCACAGACCACCCTGAAGAAGATGGCGAAAAGATCAAACGCGACGGCAGCACACGCGTGGCGGCAATCAACCGTACAATGCCGTCCGAAGACGCATACGGTGAATACATCGGCGTGGCCCGGTTCACCCCAGGCGCCGCTGCGAAACTGCGCGCGCATTACGATGATACCAAGGCCAAGTATGGAAACGGCCCCTTTCAGGCCGCAAAAACGTTCCGCAAGGCGTATTTGATCGATCTGTTTCAACACATGATCGAAGCGGGCGAAGAATTCCACGCATTGCCCACGCCAGGCGGCTACATGGAAATCGACACAAACCAGGACTTTCAGATTGCCCGGGAGGATTGGGAGATTTAGAGTCTCGAACAAGAATTGAATATCCCGAAGGGATTCCAGCACGTAGCCCAGGGTTGGCCCGCTGGAGTCGCTTCGACCCAGTCGGGCCTACCCTGGGTAAGCCAACACAAACACCGTGTGAACCCTGAAGGGGTTCTGGCAATTTTTGTTAGAGACTCTTAGGTACTGTACAGGGGATGCGGCGATGAATATTGAAGACCTCGTTTTTGTGGGACTAAACGGATACGCACTTGCGCTGGATCGTTATAGCGGCGAAATCGTTTGGTCCAATGACAAGATGAAGTCCGGCTTCGTGACCATGCTCCTCGACGGGGATCGACTTATCGTGTCCACAAACGGTTACATCTACTGTCTCAACCCCTATGATGGCGAAATTATTTGGCACAACCCCTTAAAGGGTTACGGTATGGGGGCACCAACGTCGTTGGTGTCTGTTCGCGGACAAAGCAATCAAGAGGTCATCATGCAAGCGGCCAGCGCGATGGAAGAAACGTCTTCCAGTGTTTCGGCAGGCTGATTGTTAGCGGAGAAAATTACAATGGGTGCAATAATTCCTTTATTTGCCTCGGGTGTTGTTGGCAGCATGCCGCGCTCACAGTTTGTGCGCGATCTGCTCGACCCTGAAAAAACGCCAAGCGACAAGCTGCTGTTTGAGAAGTGCATGAACGGCGCGGTGGACTACATACTCGCCCTGCAGGAAATGGCGGGTCTCGATATCGTGTCCGACGGCGAGTACCGGCGGCGTTCGTACATCGGCATCATTGCCGACGTGTGCGACGGGTTTCTGCTCGAGCGCAAAGATGGCGCGTGGTGGCACACGGTCATCGCACCGATGAAACACATGCGCCCCGGCGGCGCAGCGAAGGAAGCAGCCTATCAACGCGCGCGCACCAAGCGGCTCATCAAAGTCGCATTGCCATCGCCGTATTTGCTGGGCCAGCGCATGTGGTCGGAAGAAAAATCGCGCAACGCCTATTCGACACGCGAAGCGTTTATGGAAGCACTGGTGCCAATCCTGCGCGCGGAGTTCATCGCCGTGCGCGACGCGGGCGCGGACATCGTGCAATTCGACGATCCGCATCTTTGCTTGTTTGTGGACGAAAAAGTGCGCGGACAATTTGCCGATCCGCAGCGCGAGATCGATCTGTGCGTGGATATGCTCAACGCAATTCTTGATGGCGTCAACGGCGTGCACACAGCCATCCACCTCTGCCGCCGCAACAAAGCGCGCAAAGGCTGGGTGGGTGAAGGCGGTTACGACCCGATCCTCGGCGCATTGAAGCGCCTAAACGTCGATCAGTACGTGATGGAATTCACCATTCCCGTGGCCGGCGATTTGAGCGTGCTCAAAGAACTTCCCGAGAAGGCAAGCATTGGTCTGGGCTGCGTCGATTGCCGCGGTGAAACGATCGATTCCGTGGAAACCATCGTCGCTCGCGTCGAAAAAGCGCTACAGTATCTACCGCCGCAACGCATCTTACTCAACCCCGATTGCGGCTTCGCACCGGGAAGCGCCGCAGAAATCCCTATCGATGAAGCCTATGCAAAGCTATGCAATGAAGCGGAAGCGGGCCGGCAGTTGCGAGAACGATATGGGTAATTCTGTTTTTCAGACCCTGTCCACGCGCCAGAGCGCCCAAAGTCCGACTAGACAAAGCGCGATATTCGGCACAAGGCCACGCACGATGTAATCCTCCAGCGGATGCACCGATTTCGCTTCCAACAGAATCCGCAGCAAGTAATATCCGCCAAGCAGCGCAATGCCGATCGCGAAACTGTAGGACCTGCCGCTGCGCGGCGCGCGCACGGCAAGCGGCGCGGCCGCCAGACTCACGGCAAGACACGCGAGCGGCAATGTAATGCGATCGCTGATTTCCGTGCGAATCGTGCGCAGATTTTCGGCCGCGTTTCTTTTGTTGCCCGCGTGTTTGTAACTTTCTGTCGCGCGCTTTTCCTCTTGTATCAACTCGGGAACGGTCAATGCCTTGTGCCGCGCAGCGCCACGCAGCGGAAGTGATGGCGCGAGCGACACAGTCACTTCCTCCGATGTTTGATCGGTCTTGTCGCCGCCCGGGAGCGGACGCACTACGCGACATTTGCGGAGGACAAGCTTTGCCTCGCCCCCGTCCTCGGAGGCATTAACAAATTGCGCCGTCTCCGCGCGGTAAATCGTGTTGCGGCCCGACTGCTCCTGGATTACGACGATATCGCGCAGCAACTTGGTTGCGGGATCGCGATCGTTGAAATACACGCGCACGCCACCGAATTCCTTCATCACGCCCACAGGGAGCACGTCCAGTGTGACGCGCTGTGGCAATTCTTCGAAGATTAATTTATTCGCACGCGCGATGGCCTGCGGCTGCACGCGGTCTTGCAAAAAGAACGTTAGAACGCTCAAAAGCGCGCCAACGATGACTACCGGTAGCACCAGTCGCTTCAGCGGTATTCCCGCCGCCTTCATAGCGGTGATCTCATTGTTCTGCGCGAGGCGGCCAAACGCCAGGAGAATCCCCATCATGAAAGCGACGGGAATCAAATACGCCACAAGTGTCGGGCTGAAATAGAGGACAAGCCGCGCCATTTCCCAACCGCTAATGTAATCGAGGAATTGGTTCAACGGCTCGCGCCGCTCGCGCAGTTCGTTGGCAACACCCACGAAACCGATGATCAACATCGCGAGAATTGCAGGCACGGCGATTTCGCTGAGACAGTAGCGCGTGAGTTTATCAAATAGTACGCGAAACCCGCGTGAACCGGTTGAATTCGTAGTGATATTAATTGACATAAATGTCCGCCAAGGATTCTACATAGTATAAAGCCAGCATGCCCCCTGGGGCGAATACCGCATATTACGCAAACCGCTAAAGTTTGCGCGCGCGCCTGCCGATAACCTAATCGGCGTTTTAAGGGAACGTTTCAAGGGGAAGGGTCGCTCACGGCCCGGAGGGCACCGCTATGGGTACCGGCGCACTGTCTTCGGCGTTGAACCCGTCATTGTTCAACAAGCCGCTCAACGCGCAGAATCCGTTTTCAATCTTTGGTCCGCTTGCATCCAAACCGAACGCAAGCAATCCAGTCGCCGAAACACAACCCGCGAACGGCGTAGGCAGCGACCAATCCAACGCAATTCAAGATCAATTTGAAGGAATTGTGTATCGCTCGAAGGTAGAGCGCCTGTCGTTGAGCGCGGCATTGCAGGAGGCCGCGGCCAGTTTTTCACAATCGGATGAAGCAACTTCCGCTACTGCATCGGCGAAACAGCTTACTTTTGATTTCTTTGCCGAATCGCGGAGTGAAGAACTCATTCGATTTAACAGCCGCACGAGCGCGGTCGCAGACGGACTCCGCGGTGATCAACAATCGCAATACCTTGAAGCAAGCCGAATGGTCGCGCAGCGGTTCTCATTTTCGATGACCATATCCGGGGCGTCGCTCAACAGTTTTGCCGGTACCTCCGAAAAACTACAGCAGGCAAATAGCAGCGACGGCATCGACCAACTGTTGAAGATGACAAACGAAGCGTTGGCCGATAGTGACGATATGTTGAACAAGATTTTCGATCTGCTCGACGACTTTTTCAGCAATAGTGATGAAGACTTCCAGACGCGTTTTCAAAAACTGTACGAAGGCCTGAGTGGTCTCGGATTGCTGAGCCAACCCGGCGCAACAAGCGGCGGCACGCAAATACAGGCGTCCAGCTTCAGTTTTCAGCTTGAATTCAGTTTTGAGTCACTCGAAGTGACACAGGTACAGCAGGCCGATCCGATCGTACTCGATTTGGACAACGATGGATTCGAGATCACACATCACGCCGACGGCGCGCGCTTCGACCTGCGCGGCGATGGCAAGCAGGCGTCAACGGCGTTCATCAAGGGCGGCGATGCGTTCCTCGCGATTGATCGCAACAACAATGGCCAAATCGACAGCGGCAAGGAATTGTTCGGCGATCAGCACGGCGCTGCCAACGGGTTTGAAGAACTGCGCAAACTCGATTCGAATGGCGACAACGTGATCGACGCCAACGACAAGGATTTCTCAAAGCTCCTCGTGTTCCGCGACAACGGCAACGGCAAGACCGAGCGCGGCGAGTTGCAGACGCTCGCGGAAGCAGGAATCAATCAGATCGATTTGCGCTACGCAAACGTGAACGAACGCGCCAGCGGCGGAAACAAAATCGCGCAACGCGCCGTATTCACTTACGCCGACGGCCGGCGCGGGAACGCTGCGGATGCGCTGCTGAATTTCACTGCGTGACGCGTCGCTAAACTTTACGATATACCGCTAGACGCCAGCATTTCGGCTGATCACAAACACGCCAATAAGTGCCATTCCGAGCGGGAGCAAGGAATCTAAAAGGGCAAACAGACTACGTGCATTTCCCAATTTGTCTCCTTCTCCAGACATGACACCGCACGTTATGCTTCCCATTTCCTCATCGAGGTGACATACCGTGCCATCGCGGTATAAGATGCAGTGGAAGGAGATCCGGTCATGGTCAAACTCGATGTTATGGGTGTCAGCATGGACAGTCACCACCAGCCCGTGGTGTTGCTGCGTCACGAAGACCGTGTGCTCCCGATCGTCGTCGGCATGTTCGAAGCGGAAGCGATTCACGCCGGCCTTGTGAACAAAGATTATGGCCGTCCGATGACGCACGATCTTATCCGCAACTTGCTTGCGGGCCTGCGCGGGACGGTGCAGTCGGTCACAATTTACAAACTGGAAAACGAAACTTTCTACGCGCACGTGAACATCGAGCAAAAATCCGCCGCGGGCCAAGTCGAGCAAGTGCTGCGCGTGGATTCGCGCCCGAGCGACGGTATCGCAATTGCCTGTCGCACGGATGCGCCGATCTTCGCGACCGAGGTCGTGATGGAAGCGGCATCGCAGGACATTTCCATCCTCGGCGGCACCGAAGAAGGCGACGACACCGACGAACCGGAATTCGATTCCAGCGAATGAAGTGCTGCCACGCGTTTGAAATGACTTGATCGCTGATCGATTTGATAACAAGCAGGACGGCTCGCGGCGGCGGCTTGCTCGTCGCCGCACTCCAAATAACATTTGCAAATTGTTGCGTACAATTGAGGTAACAAATGGCGCGTGAACTTCGAGTTGGATTAATCGGCTGCGGACAGCACGCGCTCATGTACCTCCTCCCCGCGCTCCATTACTCGCCCATCCACCTTGTGTCTGTCTGCGATACCAACGCCGAGCGGCGCCAACGCGTGAAACGGCAATTCGGCGCAGAGGCGGATTTCGAGGGCATCGGCGCGATGTTGCGTGGGCCGCAACTCGACGCGGTAATTGCGTGCGGGCCTCCCGACCTGCACCGCGCCGCAGCTATCGCCGCGATGGACGCCGGCCTGAACGTGTTTGTCGAAAAGCCGCCCGCAAATGATCTGGCAGGCGCGCTGCAAATCGCGGAGGCTGCGCGCGCAAACGACCGGCACTGCATGGTCGGGTTTATGAAACGATTCGCGCTGCGCTACCAGCAGGCGCGCGAGATCGCGCAATCGCGCAGCTTCGGCAAAACAACGCACGTGTCGATCAAATATGCGCATTGGAATTGTCCCGACCTGCGCTGGATGCTCGTGTTCATGACTATCCACGTCGTCGATCTGATGCGTTTCTTCGCAGGCGAACTAAAGCGCATCACCTTCGAGCGCGGCGAAGCGGCGGGGCAATATACCTTCGCAATACAGGCAGTGGCACACTCGGGCACCTTGCTTTCGCTTGTCACGAGCAGCCAGGAACCGCGCGTAAAGGAGCACTGCGAGATCACGGGTGAAGGCGAAGTGGTGATCGTGCGCAACGTGATCGAGCTCGAATACCACCGCCGCGTCAGCCCAACGCGATTGTTCACGTCCGATCTGCACGATGTGCAACTCTTGCGGCCCGATTTCGCCATCCCAAACCCCGAGCAAAACACGCTATTCTTGCAAGGCTACGCGGGCGAGATTCAAGAATTCGCGAACGCGTGCCTCGAAAATCGCGCGCCATCGGTGACGATCGACGACGGCGTCCAGGCGATGCGCCTCGTGGAATTGCTCGCGGGCAATAAGTCCGGGACCTTCGAACTCACGGAATAGGCGGCGGCCCGGGCGGTGGCGAAGTGGGTTCATCTAGCGGCGTTTTGTTGGTACTTGCGCCGCCAACTTTTAAGTCGGACAGCAATCCCGCGCGATAAAACCCAAAACTGACAATCAACATGAAGATCGAAAGCCCAATAAACGCAAGCGGCCTGTAAATTCCTTCGAGATTACGCGCATCGTAAAACAGACGCCCAATCGCCAGCACGAACACGGCGAGTCCCGCATAGCGATAGAACCGTTGCGACGCGGCCTTCGCCACAACGAACAACACCGTCGCCAGTGCTCCCCATCCGATCGCGAGGAAATAGTTCGAGAGCGTCGGCACCCGCTCGATCATGATGACGAGCAACAGCGTTGCCGCCGCGACACAAAGTCCACAGAGCGGATCGATTATCTGATTCGATTTTCCCGAAGAAGATTTCGCGATCAGGCGTTCGCATGCGATCCAGTACGCGGCGAGCGCAACGAAACCGCAGATGAGCGGCAGGGTTGCCATTGAGTCGCTGCTTTGTCCGGACTGCATTACAATGCCGAGGGAGACGACCGTTGCATTTAACGCGGATATGCCGATGCTCGTGCGGGAACGTGTGACGGCCGCAAACCCCGCGTATGCGAAGGAAACGATCGCAAGGAAGAGCGGGGTCCAATCAGAGTGGTAATAACCAAAGCCTTCCACGGCCTCGGCCATTCCCTGCGCGGGCTCGAAGAACCACGTGTCTTTTCCAAGCGACGCCACGTAGCAGAATACAATCGGCCAGCTTAATGCCAGCGCAACGCCGCCCCACACGTCCAGCCTAACTTCTTTCTCACCGCGAGCGAAGAATCGGTTCGCCAACACGCAAACTGCCGTCGCAACGATTGCGGAGAAGTGCCGTTGCGCAGTCGCGGCAGCGTCCCACGTGTTCAACCAGGATAACGTCGCGAAGGCAAGCAGGATAACCGTTGCGGTCGCCAGTGCGCGGTGATGCAGGGCAACAATCGCCACCGTGCTCACCGCGGCGGCAATCGCGAGAAAGAATGCGCTGCGTACGTGATCGTCCACGTGACCGAGTACCGAAACCGAAATCATCAATGCCGCGCTGCAATACAGGAAAAACGGCGAGAGCAGCATCTGGTGAAATGCGAGTCCCTCGCGCGCATTGACAATACGCCGATCCGAAAAAACGGCCCCGGCCAAAACCATCGCCACGCCAAACGCCGGCAGCCACCCCGGCGTCGCCACGTTCGTCAACTCGATGCGAAGGTTACCCGCGAGCGTCGGCGCAAGCGCGATCATCGCCACTAGTCCGAGCGGCCTTGCTTCCAAAACAAACGCGATGGCCGACATCGCCAGCACAAATGCCGCGAATACGGCGTACTGGTGCGAGTCACTGGCGAACATGAAGGTGTACGCGCCGAACAATAAGCCCCCGCCCAACGCATAAATGTACGGCAGTTGCAGCCCGCCAAAAGGTTTGCGCCGGTTTCTCGTCCCGGGTTCGGAGACGAGGTCGACATCCCACAACAAGTCGAGCGTTTCTCGCGAAGCACCCTGAAAGCGCGGCGCGCGCGACGACCAGTCAGTACGCTGGTATAACTGCGAGGCAGCGAACATGCCGATCACCGCGAAGCTCGATTCTATTATTTTTCGCCAATAGTTCGGATCGGAATACGGCACGCTCCCCTCATTCGAAAAAATGTACAAACCGTGCATCACGGTCAAGACCGCCGCGCCAAACGCCAGCACGCGCGTCACCACAAGTCCAGAGCGCCGCGACGAATACAGCAGCACGACACTTTCCACTGCAAAAGATGCTGTCAGCGTGCCTTGGCCGTAGCGCGCGGCAAGGAAAAGCGTGAACGCGGACACCGCCTTGGTTAAATACGCGTTGTAGAGCGGATCGCCCGAGCGCAACCGCAAATAGCCAAGTCCGATCAACCCCAAAATGCACGAGTACGCCAACAGGAACTGATCGCGCTTTTCGTACATGTCGCCATAGCGCATTAGCGTCAGCGTGCCAATGCAAAAGAACAGCACGGTGTTGGTCGAAACAAACAAGGTGCGGAATTTTGTGGGTATTTCCGAGCGCCGCAGGTCTTCCGCGCAGAACAGTTCCGCCAACGCGAACGTGAGCATGTAAACCCACAATAACCCGAACGACAGCCGGAAGCTGATCATCGGCGTAGCGTCGATGAAAAGCATCGTCCACAGCGCATGGTTTAAATAACAGCCAACAAGGCCGACCACCGCGACGTAGTACCAGCGGTTATATAGGAGAAAGAACGCGCTACCGAAACCGAGGATTACGACGCCAAAAATTGAGTACTTGGCGAGGTCACCTTCCGTGAGTATGTAAGTCAGTCCCATCGTGAGATGGCCGAGCATCGTCACAAGCGTCGCGACGATCTTGGATTTTCGGATCTGCGCGACAATTCCCCATGCGACTACTACTGCAACCAATAACCCGATACCAACCGTATCGCTTTCGATTACTCTCGCCGCTTGTATGTAGTGCGCCGCGTAGGTAACAAAATAACTAACGCCAATGGCGGTGCCGTAGAGTACGCGCGCGTACTGCAGGTATTTCTTTTCCAATTTCCACGCGACCGCGATCAGCGCCGCGGAACACAAATATCCAAAGGCAACGCGCACTACCGGCGGCGTGTGCGGACCGACAAGATAAAGTACCCACGCAATACCGATCGCAAAAAGCACACCCGCGACACGCGGCATCCAGTATTTCCAGATGCGCTCTTCAAAGCTCGCCCCGGGCAGCGCAACTTCCGCGTCGCGCTTCGGCTTTGGCGCTTGCGGCGCAGCCTTTACCTGTGCTTCCGCAAACTCAGGAATAACCGCCGCAGGTTCTTTCGCGCGAGAAGGGGCCTCATCGATTGTGGGCTTGGACGGCGCCGCCGACATCGGCGGAAGCGGAGGCGGCTCAACGAGGGGCGCTTTCGGCGCCACCGGCGCAGCCGCGACGACAGGTTTATCTTCGTCCACTTGCGCGCGCGCGATGGACTCCAGCTTCAGTTCGCGCTCGATTGCGGTGATGCGGTTCTTTATCCCGGACGCGCGATGGAGCAATTCGTCCAAATCGCGGCGCAACGCCTGCAATTCATCGTCGTAGTGCATGAATGGCCCCGATACCCCTTCCTGAAACTACAACGATACAGCGGCATGGTTACATGGCGCAATGCATCCAGGTGAATCGCGTCTTGCCGAAAACTGGAAGCCACCCGTCACTTCTGATCACTATAGGCGAGGAAGGAGCACCAAATGTCCGATCGTACATACACCTACGAATACCCCCGCCCCATCCTCGCGGCGGACTCCGCAGTCTTTACCCTTCGCGACGGCGCGCTCCATGTGTTACTAATCCAACGTGGTCACCCCCCATTTCTGGGGCATTGGGCATTGCCCGGAGGCTGGGTCGAGGAAGAAGAACCGGTGGATGATGCGGGTGCGCGCGAGCTATTCGAAGAGACCGGCCTCAAAGATGTCGATCTGAAGCAGCTTTTTACCATCGGCGATCCCAAGCGCGATCCGCGCGGGTGGTGCGCTACCGTCGTCTACATCGCATTGATTGACTCCCGCGAATACGAAGTGTGCGCCGGCGACGACGCCGCAAACGCCGAGTGGCACCCGGTAAACAAATTGCCGCCGCTCGCCTTCGACCATGCCAAGTGCATGCGCGTCGCCGTGCAGCGACTGTGTACACACTTTGCGCATCCCGGCGCGCAATTGGTGAGCATGCCGGAGAGTTATACTGAAACGGAACTCGACACGCTGTGGCGCGACGCAGAGCGTTACCTGCGGGAACATTGATCGCCTCCGGAAGGTAAAATGATGGCAATCGAAATTAATAGAGACGATGCGCTGATCGTCGTCGATGTGCAAAACGATTTTTGCCCCGGCGGTGCGCTCGCCGTTACGGACGGTGATCGAATCGTGCCCGGCATCAATGCGCTGCTTCCGCGATTCGACACGCGTGTGTTCACGCGCGACTGGCATCCCGCGGACCACTGCAGCTTTAGCGACAACCCGCGCTTCGTGGACAAAAGCTGGCCGCCACATTGCGTTGCTGAGACTTCCGGCGCAAGATTTCAACCGGCGCTCGAAATACCGAACGATGCAATAGTAATCGACAAGGGCACTAATCCAGCCAAAGAAGCCTATAGCGGTTTTGATGAAACTATCCTGGCCAATACGCTGCGCGCGCGACATATCGCGCGTGTGTTCGTGTGCGGACTTGCGACCGACTACTGCGTGAGAGCCACGGCCATAGACGCTATTAAGAACGGCTTTAAAACGATGGTGATCGAAGACCTCTGCCGTGGGGTGTATGCCGAAACGGTAAAAGGCGCAATAAAAGACATGAAGCACGCAGGCGTGCAAACCATTCGCTCTGGAGAAATTGCATGAACACAGCGCACCAGTGGCGCACGCGCGAAGGCCTCGCTCTGTTGACGGATTTTTACGAACTCACGATGATGGCCGGGTATCTCAAAGAACACCGCGCCGAATCGCGCGTGTGCTTCGAATACTTCTTTCGCTACCTTCCGCCGCACGCGGGCTTCGGTGTCGCCGCGGGGCTCGGCCCCTTTCTCGATTACCTGGAGAACCTCAAATTCCACGACGACGACTTAGAGTATCTACGTTCGCTGCGCATTTTCGACGCAGCTTTTCTCGATCACCTGCGTGCATTCAAATCGGCGTGCACGGTGCGCGCCGTCCCCGAGGGTACACTCGTATTTCCAAACGAACCCGTCGTCCAGATCGAAGGCCCCATCTTCGAGGCACAACTCCTCGAAACCGCGCTGCTCAACATGTTGAATTTCCAAACCCTGATCGCAACCAAGGCCGCGCGGGTGTGCCTAGCGGCAGACGGCGATCCCGTCATGGAATTCGGGTTGCGCCGCGCACACGGCCCGGATGGCGGGCTAAGCGGTTCGCGTGCCGCGTACATCGGCGGATGTTCCTCCACCTCCAACGTTCTAGCGGGAAAAATCTACGGGATACCCGTCGCGGGCACGCACGCGCACAGTTGGGTGATGAGTTTTGCAAATGAGCTTGACGCCTTTCGCGCTTTCGCGCGCAACTATCCCGAACGTTGCGTGTTGCTCGTGGACACTTACGATACCGTCGAAAGCGGCATCCCCAATGCAATAAAAGTGTTCGAAGAGATGCGCGCGAACGGTTCCAACGCGCGCCCTGCAATACGCCTCGATTCCGGCGATCTCGCGCGGCTCAGCAAGATCGCACACCGCATGATGCGCGAAGCAGGATTTGAAGACCCGCTCATCGTCGGCTCCAACGACCTCGATGAAGACCTCATTGCGGACCTAAAACGCCAAGGCGCAAAAATCAATTCGTGGGGAGTCGGCACGCATCTCATTACGGCCAGCGACAGCCCTTCACTCAGCGGTGTGTACAAACTCGTCGCGCTGGAAGACGAACAGGTGTGGCAACCGCGCATTAAAATCTCGTCCAACCTCTCCAAAGGCACCAATCCCGGCCGTAAGCAACTTGTGCGCTACTACGATCCAAACGACACACCTCTCGGCGACGTGCTCTACGACATGGACGAGACTGTCGCGCAAAGCGGCGACATTCAAGGTCGCAATGCCGCGCAACCGCATCGCGCTGAGCGTCTGCGAAATACCAATCGCGCGGAATTGCTTCTCGAAACCGTCTTCGCGAGCGGTGCGCGCACCGAGCCGCAACTTCCCATACGCGACATCCGCGCGCGCTACCTCGCCCAACGCGCCATGCTTCCCGACGAATACAAACGTCTGCGAAATCCAGAAATATATAGAGTAATGCTCTCAAAAAAAATCGGCGACTTGAAGGATGAACTCTTGAAAAACCCAGATAGTCAGTGAAATGCGTGTCCCTCCAAACGTGCTTGCAGGGTTCCATTGGAAGCAGAATTAGGTGGCACATTTTCTAACCCAAGTGCAGAATTTTCGCGACTTTGATTCAGGAATGTCTTGTATCTTGCCCCAACGGGGCTGCGACCTATAGCCCAGGGTTGCCGCGCCGTAGTCGCTTCGACGGAGGCGCGGCTACCCTGGGTCAGTCGCACCACCACCTGTGAATTCAACTCGGAACGGGTTGCGGCAGAAATAACAAAAGGAACCAAATTGTGCCACAATCATTCTCATGCCTGTTAGTTCACGCGACGTGGTCTACAAAAGACCGGAGACCGATTCTGTCTGACAGCGACCTACGCGTCCGCATGCACGAATACTTGGGCGGCGCCTCAAACACCCTCGGATGTCAGCCCGTCATCGTTGGCGGCGTGGAAGACCATGTTCACGTGCTCGCACATATTGCCCGCACGATTTCCGTATCCGATTGGATTAAGGAAATAAAACGTGTTTCGAGTATTTGGGTAAAGGACATCGACAAAAGCAAGGACAAATTCCAATGGCAGGCGGGTTACGGAGTATTTTCCGTTAGCTTCTCAAGTATGGACAAGGTCAAAAACTACATCGCTGGCCAAGAAGAACACCACAAAAAGCAAACGTTTCAAGACGAACTCCGCCAATTATTGCGTAAACACGAAATTGAATGGGACGAGCGCTACATTTGGGACTAGGCCGCAACCCCTCCGGGGTTGAATATTGGTTTGCATAGACTACCCATGGTAGCGGCGCCTCCGTCGAAGCGACTCCGGCGCCCCAACCCTGGGCTATAAGCCGTAGCACCGTTGGTGCAAACGCGGTTTTCGTTGCGCTGTGGTTTTGTCTCGTCATTCGATACCGTGCCGCTCCCTATGCATAATTACAGGTTCTATTGGAGGTCCCTGTTTTGCGACTTGTACGCATAGGCGTTGCTGCCGTTTCGGTGAAGGTTGGCGACTTCTCCGGGAACGCCGCGCGCCTGAAAGCAGTAATTGCTGATGCGAAACGCCAGAAGGTAAACCTGCTGGTCACCCCGGAGTTGTGCATTTCCGGCTACAGCCTCGAAGACCGCGTGTGGTGGCCGGAGATTACCCGCCGCAGTTGGGATTCACTGCTGGTTTTGGCGAAGGCGTGCAAGGGCATCACCGCGTTTTTTGGGTTGCCCGTGCGCGTGGATTCGCTGGTATACAACGCCGCCGCCCTCGTACACGACGGAAAGGTGCGCGGCCTCATTCTTAAACGCCACCTGCCGACCTACAGCATCTTTTACGAAGGCCGAAACTACACGTCCTGGGCCGAAGGCGTCACGGAAATCAACGGCGTTCCCGCCGGCGATCTCGTCTTCGATCTGCCCTTTGGAAAAGTCAGCGCGGAAATCTGCGAAGATTTATGGTCCACGAATTCCCCCGCGGGCCCGCGCGCACGTGCGGGCGCGGAGATCATCTGCAATCCGAGTGGCTCGCCCTTCACGCCGTTGAAAAACGAACACCGCCGCAAATTAATTATGGGCGCATCCAGCGGTTTCCAATGCGTGTACGCCTATTCGAACATTCTCGGCCTCGACAACAGCCGACTTGTGTTTGATGGCGGCGGGATCATTGCGACACCCGACGGATCGGTTGTGGAAGGGCCGTTGCTGTCAAAAAAATATTGGACGCTCACGACCTCGGTCGTCGATCTGGATGACGTCTCGCGTCAGCGCGGCGAAAACACGACGTGGCGCTTGGATGTCGCAAGAACAAATGGCAAAAACGGCGTCGTCACAATAGACGCGCGGGACGGCAAGTTCATTACTGCGTCCGTGAAAGACTATGCAGCGCAATTGCCAAACGACTTCTACGTACCCGGCGCGTCGTGGACGATGAACGATTCGACCAAATATCTCGATGAATTGTTTGACGCGCTCGTGCTCGGTTTGCGCGATTATTTCGAGAAGGTAGGCGCGTTCGAGAAGTATCTCGTGGCGCTGTCAGGCGGACGCGACTCCGCGCTGTGCTTGTTGTTGGCAGTCCACGCAGCAACGGCGTTGCGTGAAGGAAAAGACACCAAGACGCATTCCGAGCGTGTGGCCTCCGTTTATTTGCCAAATAAGCCGTTCAGCAGCAAAGGGACAGAAGACGCTGCACGCGCGCTGGCCCACGAACTTGGCGTGCCTTTCCACGTAGTCTCGATTTCCGAAGAATCCGAGATCGCGCTGAAAAAAGCCGCGGAGATGACCGGCAGTCCAAAGAAAATATCCGCGCTCGCCAAGCAGAACCTTCAAGCGCGCGTGCGCGGCAACATGATGTTGAACTGGGCGAACAGCGAAAATGC
Organism: Candidatus Hydrogenedentota bacterium; assembly: GCA_020848835.1. Classification (GTDB taxonomy): domain Bacteria; phylum Hydrogenedentota; class Hydrogenedentia; order Hydrogenedentales; family SLHB01; genus JABWCD01. The sequence continues at coordinate 44,422 of JADLHJ010000028.1, read as the reverse complement.
GTTGCTGTTGGTTACATCAAACCTCAGCGAAGCTGCCGTCGGCTACACCACCACAGGCGGCGACAACCAAGGTGGCTATTCGCCGATCGCGAATGTTCCGAAGACCTTGGTCACGCGCCTCGTCGAGCATATCGCCCAACGCGATGGAATCAAGTCGATACAAAAGGTACTCGATATACCGCCGAGCGCAGAGCTTGGTCCAGACCAGCAAGACGAAAAGGACTTAATGCCCTACGTCGTTCTCGACGACCTGCTATTTTTGTTCGCGCGCAGGCGCATGTCGTTACCCGACTGCTGGCGCGTGCTGGTGTACCGCCATCCCAAACATAAACCCGAGCAACTCCGCGCATGGACCACGCGTTTCGGCAAACTGTTCGTGTACAACCAATGGAAGCGCGAGCAGCTCCCCGTCACGATGAAAGTGCTCGATCTCGATCTCGATCCGAAGTCAGGGTTCCGCTTTCCCGTCACACAAAGCATTGACGACGAACTGCGCGACCTCGCGAAAGCCAAACTCGAACCGGTGCGCCCCTAATGCCGCAGCCGCTTTCTCTCGCGGTATTGCTGTCGGGATCCGGATCGACGCTGCAAAACCTGATCGATCGGATTGATGACGGCTCACTAAACGCCCGCGTCGTTTGCGTAATCGGGTCCCGCGCAGACGCCTACGGACTCGAACGCGCGCGCAAGCGCGACATCCCCGCAGTACTCGTCGCGCGCAAGGAATTTGCAGACACGCAATCGTTCAGCAATGCAGTATGGTCGGAAATCCGAAAGCACAACGTCGATCTCGTCGTCATGGCGGGGTTCATGTGCCTGCTGGAAATTCCCGACGACTTCGAGAATCGCGTCGTAAATGTTCACCCCGGACTCATCCCAGCGTTCTGCGGCAAAGGCATGTACGGCCATCATGTGCACGAAGCGGTGATTGCCTATGGTGCTAAGTTGAGCGGTTGTACGGTCCATTTCGCCAATGCGAAATACGATGAAGGTCCGATCATTATGCAGGCCTCGGTGCCTGTGCTCGATGATGACACACCGGACTCGCTCGCCGAACGCGTACAATTGAAAGAGCGCGAAATATATCCGCAGGCAATCCAGTTAATCGCGGAAGGACGCGTCACTATCGAAGGCCGGCGCGTGCATATTCGCCCCGCCTAATTGAATTGACTTCGGAAATCAACGCGTTCGGGTTTGTAGTTCCGCGTGTACGCGGTCTTGTTCGCGCGAACGCCCACGTCGGTCACGGGCCCCTTGAATTACTTGGCGGGCAGCGAAGTTGTCGGTTGTGTGTTGGAAGGTTTGGATTCCGGCGGCAACACGGTCTTATCTTCCAGCAATTCCAATTGCGCATTCGCAATCTGATTCAGCACCACGCGAAACACGTTCACCAGACTGAGCGAATCGCGCCATTGCGGAACGTCCGCATCTGCACCCTCCGGAAAACGCACCATCAAAAGATTCATGAACCGTTCGTCCGCGGATCCGGGCTGACGTTCAAGCGCAGGCGGCGCGCCACGTCCGGAAACAACAATGATAAGCGCGGGACGTTTTGACCCTTCGATGATCCGCTTTGCGGTCTCGATCAGTTTCTGGTTCGTAAAATAGACTTGCCCCAGAAACGCCTCGCGATATTCGGATTCCAGCCCGCGAAACGTCCGATCGCCACCAAGCGATCCTGGACCATAGGGTTGCGCGCGGCCGCCGTCGCGCGTAAACAAGTACGGCGGTTCCGGTATCAGCAGGTTTGCAAAGATCAAGCGGGGTGTATCGCTTTGCTCCTTAGCAAGCCGTCCCATCTCTTCGAATGCGTAGATGATTCGGTCCCGGCGAAACGCGTAGCGCCAATACGCCGGGTTCTTATACCGCACGTAATACACCGCCTGCATCATGCGCGACGCAAAGGTCCTGTCCATCAAAACCATCTCAAACTCGCCCAGCGCGCGCGGCGGCTCAAGACGCACAACATCGTCCCGTCGCGGCTCCAGCGATTCAAGGCCGGGCGAAAACGACTCGATGCGATAGCCCACGCTGCGCAGCGTGTCGAAGACGCTATTTTCGTGGTAATGCGCGAACACCGACGTCATCGATGGCATATCGCCATCGCCCGGTTCCTTGAGCAGTTCGTCCAGGTATTTCGCGTTTAACATCGCCGTGAGGGACAACACCGCCTGAGGGTAGTTTGCGATGCTGCGCCCCGCGACGCGGAACCCCAGCCCTTTCATCTCCTGTTCAAAGGACATGTTGTTATACGCATAGGCGGAACGCAACATGTCGGATCGCGCATAGCCATCCAGTGCGATGAGATAAATATCCGGCAATTCCTCCTTCGGCACGGGCGACTGCTGCGCGATTGGCAGCGTGGCTGCTGTGACCTCAGGCTGTCGCGGCCCATTCACGAGCAATACGCACGCATAAAGAACCAGTAGAATCGTGGCAAACCAGTTTAGGGATCGTGTGGCGACCTTGTAGTCACCGTGATAGTTCCACACAGCGCGCACACCCAGCAGCGTCGCGACGCAATATCCAGTAATGAGCCATGCGGCGCGACGGCCAAAAACGGGTGCAAGCAGGAAAGTCGCGACAACCATGCTTATCCCAAAAATGACTAGACCAAGGATCAGTACGTGACGGAGGGCCTGCCGATCTCCACGCTTTCCGTACGCGATCGCTCCAATCAGCATGATGGCCACCGCCACAATCAACAAGTAGAACGTTCCCCGTTGCATGTTGCTTAACAGCGGGATTACCGAGCGAATGGCTTCTTCAAGCGCCCCCCAAACCACAAGCAAAGGCACAATCACCGCCGATGCAAGCAAACCGCCATGATGTCGGTCTTTACGCAACACGGTGAAGAAGATCCAGAGACCAACCGCCATCGCCAGCAGGACCGCAGCAGGGCGCGCCAGCGCGGAAATGGGCAGCAAACCAGCGTTCTCGCCGTACGCATAATTGCCCCAAAGCGGCGTCAACGCCAGCAGCATCGGATGAAACACGCGAACCGGCCGCAACGCGCGGAGCGCCTGCTCTCCCCTGCTAGTTTCTGTGGACATAGCCCCTTTCCGCAAAGCAAAAAACTTAACCGCAGCGTCGATACTGCGGTTAAGCCTCATTTATACCATATTCTCTCGAATTCTTTCGACATCGGTGTCGCTGGATTTGCGGGATAACGAATCCATAAACCCCATATATTGTGGTTCCGTCGACAACTATACACTATATTGATTTTTCGGCACACTACTGATACTATGCCCGATGCTCGACACGCACCCCGGGGTTTGGGTGCGGTCGCAAAGGGGAAGCTGATGAATTATGCAACACATGCCGTTATTGCTTCTCCCGGGCTGCACACTCTAAACTATTTCCCCAAAAGTCTTTACGGCGCAATTTACTTTTCAGGTGCATGAATGAAATTTGTCGAACCAAAGGTGTTTCTCGTCGGCGAAACGGCCATCGTAGAAGATGGCTTGGCCGCATACCTTGAACACGTCGGTGCACCAACTTGGTCAACGGATGCACCCTCCGGATCGGAGAAGTTGTGCGAGGTATACGGACGCCTCTGCTATCGCTCGTTTGAACCCGGCCTCAATCCCAATGTCACGCGTGTTCGCAAAGGCAATGCAAATTATCTCGGCCACGTCCTTGAAGTCGGTCACGGCAGCGTTATCGAACACGCCGTTCTGAACTTCATCTTCGCCGACGTCAGCCGCGTGTTCACACACGAACTCGTGCGCCACCGCGCCGGCACTGCGATCTCCCAGGAATCGCTCCGCTTCGTGCGGCTCGACAAGCTGTCGGCCTACGTCCCCACCCACATCCGCGAGAACGAACAGGGCATGGAGCTTTACGCGAAGACCATCGAACAACTCGAAGAAGTCCAGCAATCGCTCGCGAAGATCTACGCAATCGACGACGAAAAAAAATTCGACGTGAAGAAGAAGCTCACGTCCGCGTTCCGCCGCATCGCGCCCGATGGTGTCGCCACAAGTATCGGCTGGTCCTGCAATTTCCGCGCATTGCGCCACGTCATAGAAATGCGAACTGCGCCGGACGCGGAAGAAGAGTTGCGGCTCGTATTCGGCAAAGTCTACGAAACCGTAAAAGACCGTTATCCGAGCCTAATGGGCGACTATGAAGTCGAAATCGCGGAAGGTTTGCCATGGATCCGCACAAAGCACAAGAAAGTATGACCGGATTGAATAGCGCCAACTGAGAGCCACTAATAAAATTCGAATATCCCGAAGGGATTCCAGCACGTAGCCCAGGGTTGGCTCGCCGGAGTCGCTTCGACGCAGGCGGGCCTACCCTGGGTAGCCAACATCAACGCCGTGTGAACCCTGAAGGGGTTCTGGCAATTTTTGTTAGAGATTCTGAGATGTTAGATAGAATTGCATACGAATTGAGGTGATTGGCAATGTTATTTGACGCACGCGAACGGTTCACGCTGACGGAAAAATTCCTAGACCAGTATCGCGGCAAGCAACCCAAGTGGGGGCCGCTCGGCTACGTCACCTTCAAGCGCACCTACGCGCGTGTGGTACCCGGCGCGGGTGGCCGTACGGAAGAATACTGGGAAACCGTCCGCCGCGTCGTCGAAGGCTGCTACACCATCCAGTGGAACCACTGCCGCAGCCTCAAGCTCCCTTGGAACGCGCAGAAGGCCCAACGTTCCGCGCAGGAAATGTTCAACCTGATGTGGGAGTTCCGTTTCCTTCCCCCCGGCCGCGGCCTGTGGATGATGGGCACGGACTACATCTACGAGCGCGGCTCTGCAGCACTCAACAATTGCGCCTTCGTATCCACCGACGAAATCAGCTTTAACTTCTCCGAACCGTTCTGCTTCCTGATGGACATGTCGCTGCTCGGCGTCGGTGTTGCGTTTGACACCAAAGGAGCAGGCTCCGTCGTCGTACACGATCCAAAACTCGCGGAAGCCACGCATGTCGTCGAGGACTCGAAAGAAGGCTGGGTCGAACTCGTCCGCGTCGTGCTCGAATCCTACGCGGGCCGCGGCAAACGCCCCGCGAAGGTAGACTACTCGCAGATTCGCCCCGCCGGCTCGCCGATTCGTACCTTCGGCGGTATTGCACCAGGTTCCGATCCGCTCATCGAATGCATCAAAAATATCGATGCAGTCTTGACACCCCGCATTGGCGAACGCATCTCCTCCGGCGACATCACCGATCTCATGAATGTCATCGGCAAATGTGTCGTGTCCGGCGGTGTGCGCCGCACGGCGGAACTCGCGCTTGGCAGTGCAGACGATTCCGAATACCTTGAGCTGAAAGACCCCGAAAAGAACCGCGAAAAGCTGATGGGCTGGCGCTGGGCCTCGAACAATAGCGTCACCGCAAGTATCGGCATGAACTACACAAAGGTCGGCGAACAAACCGCGAAGAACGGCGAACCAGGTTACTTCTGGCTCGAAAACGCGAAGGCCTATGGTCGTCTTAAAGATGGCGCAAACTGGATCGACGCAAAAGTCGCCGGCACGAATCCCTGCGCCGAGCAGAGCCTCGAGTCGTATGAAATCTGCAATCTCGTCGAGACCTTCCCGTCCCTGCATGAGAATTACGAAGACTACAAACGCACGCTGAAGTACGCCTACCTTTACGCAAAAACAGTTACGCTGGTGCCCACGCACAACGAGCGCACCAACGCAATCATGTTGCGCAACCGCCGTATCGGCCTCTCGCAGTCGGGCATCATCCAGGCCTTCGAGAAACACGGACGCCGCACGCATTTCGAGTGGTGCGACGAAGGCTACAAGTACGTCTCACAACTCGACAAGATCTACGCGCAATGGCTCTGCATTCCCGAGAGCATCAAGAAAACCAGCATTAAACCGAGCGGAACGGTGTCTTTGCTTCCCGGCGTGACGCCCGGTATCCACTATCCGCACTCGGAGTTCTACTACCGCACGATCCGCCTCGATAAGACGAGCCCCCTCGTCGAAGCAACGCGCCGCGCAGGATACCGAATCGAAGATTCCGTCTACGGCGACAACACGCTCGTCGTGTACTTCCCGGTGAAATCCCCGGACTACGAACGCTCGAAGACCGATGTCTCCGTATGGGAGCAAGTCGAAAACGTTGCTCAGATGCAATACTTCTGGGCGGACAACCAAGTCAGCGCGACGATCACCTTCAAGCCGGAAGAAGCCAAAGACATCCCGAAGATCCTCGAGCTCTACGAGCCGCGCCTGAAATCGATCAGCTTCTTGCCGCTTGTCGAACACAACTATCCACAAGCCCCGTATCAGGAAATCACGGAAGAAATGTTCGTGAATGCCTGCGCGCGCATCCGCCAGCTAGACTTTGCCGACCTCAACACGAAAGAAGCCGCGGACCTCTATTGCGACGGCGAGAAGTGCGAGGTCGTGTTGCCGACGGTCGAGCCCGCAGTCGTCCCGCAGGAAGAGTTCGAATTCTCTTTTGAGAAACGCGACAGCAACGGCAACGGCCACGCAAAGCACCCGGAGATCGAAACGCCTGTAGGCGTGTAGCTTTTTCAGCTAGCTTTTTTCAGAGCGCGCATCGTTAGTTCGTGCGCTATATGGAGTGCGCCAGCGGGCAGACGGCGCTTTGGCTGCATCGAAGCCGATCGCGTGGAACAGGCAATATACTCGCGCTTTACGCCATTGGAGACTCCCATGCATCTCAATCGCCGGAATTTCATCGCCGCATCTACCGCCGCGCTCGCCGCATCCTGCGCAACAAAATCCACCGGCAAATCGCCCTTCAGCATCGCCAACTACGGTAAAACGCTTACCGTTCTCGAAAATGAAAAACCCGTCTTCGTTTTCAACACCGCGCCCGTCGATCCCCCAGCAGGCGTCGGCGAACGTTACCGCCGCTCGGATTACATTCATCCGCTGCATAGCCCATCGGGCGCAATCGTCACGGAAGACTTCCCCAAAGACCATTACCACCACCGCGGCGTGTTCTGGGCCTGGCCGAACTGCCAGGTCAAAGGACGTAAACTAAACATCTGGGAACTCGAAACCGGCCGCAGCGTGTTCGGTCAGTGGACGCGCCTGGAAATCCTGCGCGACGAAGCCCGCCTCGAAGGCAGCAGCCAGTGGAAATTCGACGACGATGGTTTCGCGCCCATCAACGAGCAAGTCGCCCTCACGGTCCATCGCACGCAGCACGCGCAACGCGCCATTGACTTCAAACTCACCTTCACCAACATCGCCGATGCCGATGTATCCTTCCAAGGCTCCGCCGCCTCCGGCGGAACCGTCTCGTCAGGCGCACCGAAAGGTTACGGCGGGTTCAGTTACCGCCCCGATGCCAACACCAAGCCCTTCACATTTACGTCAATCAAAGGCTTGGAACCCGAAGACCGCATGTCCTGCCCAACCCCCTGGGCCGACATCTCCTGGGGAACAACCGAAAAGCGCGGCGTCGCAATCATTCAACACCCCTCGAATCCCGGCTATCCACACCCCGGCTGGATGTTCCGACACTACGGATTCCTAGGAGCCTCCTGGCCCCACAACGACCCGCACACGCTAAAACCCGGCGAATCGTTCACCCTCCGCTACCTGCTCCTGATCCACGAAGGCGACGCCACAGCGGCAAACGTCAAAGGCGCCGCAGCCCGTTACGCCACGACGCCCTAATACTTGCAGTTGCGCTAACGAGGTTGACGATGGTGTCTATCGCGAAAAGTGATCCGCCAGATGTTTGAGAACGAATGGTAATCCGTCAAATATTTACGTTCGTCTTATCGGAAATATGAAATTTCAAATCTGAGTTCCGCAGTTCTATTTCTACCGCGTGCCTGGCCGGGCATGCCACCATGAACGACCAGAAGTGCAAGTCTTCTCCCATACCTCGCGTACCTCCCATTCGTCCTATCTCAAATTGCACTATTTTAAACAATCGTCAACCAAACAGGGGTCGTTTCGCGTGCGGATTCAACTATCAAGTGCATGGCAAGCATCCATCGCACCTTTACACGCTCGCACTTTCACACCGACTGACCCTCGTTTCCCAATTCCCCAATCCGTCCGATCCGCGCGATCCGCGGTCAATAAAGTGCAACGCGCTGGGCTTACTTAATGGAAGGTGTACTCGCCACCGCAGCGTCGCCCCGCGCTGCATAGATGGTGGGATAATCTTCGCGCGCCCATTGCTCGAAAGGCTTTGACTCGTCATATAAGTCAAGCAGTTCGCCAATCGGCGCGTCCATGAAAAAGATTCCAAGCTCCTCGCGCGCCTCGTCAACGGTATCGCCACGCAACAATCGGTACACCGCGGACGCAATCGCCGCACGGTGAACGCCGCCCTGACAATGCACAAGGATGGGCCGCGGCTCCGCCTTAATTAGTTCGATCAGTTGAACGAGCGAATCCGGCGGCGGAATCTTTCGCATGCTCCACTGCAAATCGTAGTGCAGCACGTCATTCCGCTCGCAAGCGGCGATCTCGCTTCGGTACCAACTTTCATCCGGTTGTTCGCCGCGCAGGTTGATCATGGTTTTGATTTCATAGCGATTGGCGACCGCATCGATCTTGAATCCCGCCATCTGCCCCGATCGATAGAATTGCCCAGGCTCGACGGTCTGCAAATTGCTCCGAACAACCGAGCACGACTGCAACAGCGTGGCCAGTATTAGTAGAGAAAGGACCAAACTTCTGCGTGCTATACTTCGATTCATGTTCACCCCGTCTCTTACCAATGGGCGCATTCACGCTTCCTCCTGCTTAGCCCAAACTAGAAAGAAAAGTCGTCTTACGAGTGCTACGCCAAACATTTTACTGCTTAGCGCGCCTAAGGCGCTTCGCAACCCTAGCCAGGGGCATTCGCCCCTGGAAATGGGATCACACCAAAACGCTGTCGCGCTGAAGGCGCACTGCAAATACTCTCATCATTTCACGGGGAATACCGCTACATGACTACTTGTAAACTTAACCGAATCCTGGTCGTCATACTTTCCCTAACGGTCGCATTGATCGTCCAAGCCGATTCCACCGAACTCGGCGACATCGCGTTGCACCAGGCCCTACTAGATCTCGACACAAACCTCAGCCTCATGTGCGTCGCCGCCCACCCCGACGACGAAGACGATGCGACCCTCGCACTTTACCGCATGAAATACGGCGTTCGCACCATCGCCGTCATTGCCACGCGCGGCGAAGGCGGCCAGAACGAAATCGGCCCCGAACTCTACAACGACCTCGGCGTAATTCGCACCCGCGAAATGATGCGCGCCTCGAAAGTCATCGGCGCCGACCTGCACTTCCTCAATCTACCCGAATTTGGTTTCAGCAAAACACCGGAAGAAGGTTTCGAAGTCTGGGGCCACGACGAAACGGTCCGCCGACTCGTCCGCGTCATCCGCCTCACCCAACCCACCGTGATCATCACCAACCACGGCACCCAAAAGGACCACGGCCACCATCAGGCCATCGGCATTGCACTTCAGGAAGCGGCCCTGGCCGCTGGAGACCCAAACAAGTTTTCGGAATTAGAGCAAGAAGGCTTAACTCCTTGGCGCCCTGAAATCTTGTATCTTCGCGCATGGGGACCCAACTTGCGCGGGCCCTACGTCGACATCAATCAACTTGATGAAATCCGGGGCAAGACCTACGCACAGATTGCTGCTGATGCCCTCGCAGAACACAAATCGCAAGGAATGGGCTTTTTCATAAATTACTATCTCGAGGGAAAAGTCCGCCCAACTTATACTCATGTCAACCGATATGTTACTTCCGATCACAGACGCTCAGGCACACATGCTTTTCCACTCTTGGAAGAGCGAAAAAGTGAACTCGGCGTGGCTCCTTCGTTGCCTTTGGATGAAATTCAGTTAAAAGAAATCCTGGGTCGCGAGACAAAACTTCATCCCGACGCGAATCAATACGTAAGGAATTGGGACGTTTCTCGCCGGAGTCGCGTCGCGGCATGCGCGCGCGAAATCCAACTAAGCGCCCAACTTGCCACTAAGCTTGCTGTGGCCGGACAAACGGTCACGGTCGCAGTCACCGTATCAGACTTCGGCGAAAGCGACATTAATTCGGCGAATGTAAGCCTCGAATTCTCGCCGTGGTTTGCTGCTACACCGTCCGATCCTGTGGCCCTCGATCTTACGCAGTCGCGCACGACATCTTCGCTGCTGACATTCGCCGTTCCACAGTCTGCACCCCAAACAGTTCCCGAAGGCGAACATTTGTTCGAGCCCAATTTCCTGGAACCGCAAGCATTCGCCGTCGCACGCGTAAACCTACCCGAATCGGAAACGCCTGTGGAGTTGCGTATTCCCTTAACCCTAAAGATCGCGCCCCGCGTCGAAGCCAATATGATCAACACGCCACTACTCGTGCGGCGCAAGAGCACCTATGAGGCGTCAATCGACGTACTCGTGAAAAACCACGCGCAAGATCAAGTCACCGGAAATGTGATGTTATCCGTCGCACCTGGCTTCCTCCCCGAAGCAACCACAATTCCCTATGACCTTCCCATCGGCGGCGAACGTATCTACTCCGTGCGCTGCAAGATCGGCGACAATCTCGAACCGCGCGATTACCTCATCAACACGATGGTCGAAGGCGACACGCGCGACGCTCCTGGCATCGCGCGATTGGTCGATGTCGCAGTCCCCGAAGGCGTGCGCGTCGGCGTGGTGCAAAGTTACGACAACACGTTCATGACAGTTTTGGAAAAACTCGGCATCCCGCACGAAGCTTTGACCATCGAAGATTTCTCCCAGGCCAAACTCGACACCTTCTCCACGATCATCATCGACATCCGCGCCTACCTCGTGCGCCCGGATCTCGCGGCGAACAACCAAGCCCTGCTCGATTACGTGTCGCGCGGCGGCACGCTGATTGTGAATTACCAAAAAACAGAGGAATGGAAGCCGCAGTTCGCGCCTTACCCAATCACGTTATCGCGTAACCGCGTGACGCGCGAAGACGCGCCGGTGAAGTTGCTCGTACCGGACCACGCCGTGTTCACAACGCCCAATGCGATCGCACCCGAAGACTGGGAAGGATGGATTCAAGAACGCGGTTTATATTTCCCGTCGGAATGGGATGCCGCATACACACCGCTCATCGAAGTTAACGATCCGGGTGAATCCAACTCGCCCGGCTCGCTCCTCATCGCGAAACACGGCGAAGGCAACTACGTCTACAACGCCCTCGTCCTCTACCGCCAAATCCGCGAATTACACCCCGGCGCGCTCCGCCTCTTCACAAATCTAATCGCCCTCGGCAAACCGCGCTGATGTCTATGCTTCAACGCATTCGCAAATCGTCGTTGGCTCTGGTACAGGCAGTCCATCTTGGATAAGGCCGTCAATGTGAAAATAAATTCCTTCTCGAATCAATTGCCGCACTTCATCTATCGAGTCGCCAGTTGCAATACAACCGGGAAGATCGGGCACGTATGCAGAGTAGTTTTGTGTGCCCTTTTCAATCAATACAGCAAACTTACGCATACGCCGGCGCGTTCCCGCGTTTCCACTTGATGTTGCAACCTATGCTCGGCTTCTGCGGCCCCGGCATTGTATTCCCCAGCAGCAACGCCTCGATCGCCGTACGCAGATCCTTGCCTGTCACCGGCACATTGTTCCCCGGCCGGCTGTCATCAAGCTGCCCTCGATACACGAGCCTCATCCGATCGTCGAACAGAAAGAAATCCGGCGTACACGCCGCCGCATATGCCTTCGCCACTTCCTGGTCTTCGTCATAGAGATACGGAAACTCGTACCCGCGCATCATCGCCTCCTGCCGCATTTTCTCCGGCCCATCATCCGGATGCGTCGATACATCGTTCGAGCCTATCGCAACCATTCCGATGCCTTTGTCCTTGTAGTATCGCCCAAGCTTCGCAAGCTCCGGCGCGACGTGCTTCACGTATGGGCAATGGTTGCAGATAAACATTACCAGCAAGCCGTTCTTGCCTTCATAGTCTGACAGCGAAACGAACTTTCCCGATACAGCATCGCGCAACGAGAAGTCAGGCGCCTTCGTACCCAACGGGACCATCTGAGACGGCGTAAGAGACATGACACAAATCCTCACTTGCAGCAACAGATTGTAGACAAAGACTGCAACACATTGGGCTATAAAATGCAACCACGCCCGCGCGGAGGGGATGCCGTCGCGGGCGTGGTCTATCAGAAGGAGCCGGAGCTACGCTAGTCCGCGTGCACCCGGTCGCGTAAGGAATGCGCTTTCGCGGCGCCAGTCTTCGCGAAGTCGAGGTATTCCTCGACGCGTTCCAGCCACGTGGTGTTCAATCGCAACTCGATCGAATCGCGCAGGCTTTCATCAGGCACGAAGTCGAGCAAGTCGGCCGCTTCTTCATCGAACGGACGGAACCAATCCAGATCCTTGGCCGATTTTTCGCCGTTGCGAATTGTAGGCGTCGCATGTCCCGAGCGCATTCTTGCCTTCGCCGCCGCGCGCTTCAGATCAGCGGGATGCGTGCCGTATTCGTACAACTCGACCGGACCGTAGATGCCTGTACCCAGGTCAATTTCCTCAAAGTACAGATCGGTGCCGGACTCGTAATCGAGTAGCGCGTCGAGCCAATCGAAATTTAGTCCCTGCTCAAAATCAGCCGCACCGAAGATACGTCCTTCCGAGTACCCATCATGGTACCCGTCGGACCATCCACCATTCAGAAACTCAGGGTGTTCATCAACATCCAGGAAATCGAGATAATCGTCCCAAAACGCATTGTCATAGCCTTCACTGAAACCGATCACAAACGCGTAGTGATAATCCGCGAAGTATCCATCGTTATACGCATACCACACACCGTCCCAATACCCGGCGTCGTAGGTAAGATCGTCGATAAACGGAATGTCGCTATCGTCATAGTAATAGGGCGTGACGTCGATGGTGTCCCACCCATCGAAGTATCCGTCCCAATAAAAGTCGTCGCGCAAAAAGCCCGCGGCGTAGCCAATGTCGTAATCCGAATCGCCCGTAGGTCCGCCTGGCGGGCACCCCGTACCGAATATCGCGAGCAGCGCGAGTGCGGCGATCAGTGCAACTTTATACATGCGCATGTGTGCTACCTCCAGAGGAAACGGCCCTGCGTCACCTCTGTTTAATAGACGACATTCACTCGACGGATATTCGATAATCTCGCGCGCTCAAAAATGAAACGGGGCGCGAACGAATTCTGTTCGCGCCCCGTCTAGCATTAATTATCGTCCGCGGCTGCGCCCGCCGCCGTCGCCACCGCCGCGGCTCTCGAGCCGGGAACCACCTCCGTCTCCACGGCTGATGGAAGGCGCAGAGAACGAACGCTCGACACTGCGTGGGGCTTCGATGCGCGGCGCAGGTGGCGCTTCGAAGCGTTGTCGCGGCGCCTCAAAGCGCTGCGGCACTTGCACCTGCGGAATCGAACGCTGCTGCGGGGCCTCGAATCTTTGCTGCGGCGCTTCAAAACGCTGCTGCTGTTGCGGCTCGAAACGTTGCGGCACTTGCACCTGCGACGCATCATAACGCGCGCGCGGCGATTCTTGCTGCATCTGCGGCGCCTGTGATTGCTGCTGTTGTAAGTAAGCATCCGCACGCCCGCGATCGACACGCGAGTTGTCCGCGATGATCCGGCTGCGCGGCGCCACTGACGATGGTTCCGGCCTATACGTCTGCACCGGCGCGCTTATCCCGCGCGAGCGGTTTGGCACCTGCGGAATAGTGCCCAGCGATTGCGAACGCTCGTTTCGTCCATCGCCGCCGGAGATTCGCGGCAGATTCGGTTCACGCGGCACCTGCGTGCGCGTCATCGCTTGGCTATTCTCGTTCATACGCACCCGCGTGTCATCCAAGGTGCGGCTCGTACCTGCGGAGCGCCCGCGTGCATTCGTATCGCTTTGAATGCGCGGCGTGTCGCCGACTTGACCCGATGCGCCGTTCGAGCGGATGCGCGCGTTGGAATCGGTGCTGATGCGCGGCCCGTCACCGTCATTACGACGTTCCTCTTGTTCTTTGATGCGTCCGATAGGACGTTCTCGCGGCGCCCCCGGATCACTTATGCCCGGCTTGGCGTTATTGTCGCCACCGCCAATACGCGCACCGCTCTGCCCGCGATCGCGGATAGCGGCATCCAACGTCGACGTCAAACCCCGGTCACGTCCGCGATCAACGCGATCGCCTTGCGCGCGAATCGTATCCATGCCATTGTCGCCGCGCACGCTGCGCGCCGAGGACATGCGCGAGGTCGCGCCTGGCAGCTTACTATTCTGCGCTTCGTTTGCGCTGCGTTCGAGAGATGCCGTGCGCGCACGACGCGCCTCTGCCACCTGTGGTTTGCTGTCATCCGAACCGCGCAGTGATTCCATGCGGCTTTGCGCCCGACGAATCGTAGCGCCGGTATCCAGCGCTGTTGCATCGGTATTCAGGCGCGCATTGCGGACAGAAGCCTGCCGGCCAGTGCTGGCCAGAGACGTGCGCACGGATCGTGCCGACGACGAACGCGAAGAAAACTCCGTGCGGCCCAATTCCGAATTCAGCGCGCGCGCACGTTGCGACGCCGCAACCGTGAACCCGCCGCCAGACTCGATTCCGCGAATCACGCGGCGCGGATTGTAATCTCGGTACAATGCGTTAGAACCCCATCCGGAATAATTGTGCGGATATTTGTTGGAATAGATGTTCCAGCAGTAAATGTCGTTGACATTAACATTCACAAAGATGTTGCTGTGGGCCGGATACACCGAACAAGGGCCGTAGTACAACAAGTCGTTCGAATAGCAATACGAACTAAATCCAATGCTGAACGGTACGCCGCCAACAACGAAGGTCGTGCCATAGCTGCACGGGCGGTTGTAGTAATCAAGCGGGCACCAAACGAAATTGCCGCCGTAATACGCCGTGGCGCACCACGCGGGCGACCAAACCGGATCGTAACCCCAGCACCAACCGTACGCGGGGTAATAGTTCCAGCGGCCATAATGCGCGGTCACATAATCGAACGGATAATACCCAGTCCACGAATAGCCATACGACGGACCATAGCTCCAGTATCCATCGCGATACGGAACATACTCCTGCACAATTGTCGGGCGCCAATACTGGCGGTTATCGATGTAGACCCATTCACCGTAAGATGCGAGATCGCTGTAGCCGATCGGCGTGGCGGACTCTTCCACCCGCACACTCGTTGGTAACGCGGAATCTCCCAGCGCCAGCAACCGCGCACGTTCGCGGTTCCACGCGTCGAATGAATCTTCAGCCGTCTTATCGAACGGCACTGGATTGGAAGGAAGCAGACCCGGATCGACAAATACGCGCTGGCCATTGGTGACTTCCACCGGCGCGCCGCCATCGGTCGCGACCGTCGCGCGGCCCCAACGCACCGACACTGTCGTCGAGCCTTCGCCGACGATATCCACGCGCACTTGCGTGTCGCGATCGACCACGATAGTGGCTGCCGGCGTGCGCATGCGCACGTCGCCATTGGATCGGCTCACCCGTTGCACATAGAACGAACCGGTCCACGCATTAATCGCCGTGCTCGGCGGTAGGGACTGAAGTTCCGCCTTGCTCCGATCCGCCATCCGCAGAAACGACCCGCCCGACATCTCGACTTCGAGCGTGCCCTCCTGATCGATCCAAAGCGTGTCGCCGGGCAGGATGATTGTATTAATTGTTGCATAGCTCCAATCGGCATCGTCAGAGCCGCGCACCAGCGCCCCGCCAGACTCATGGCTGATGCGCGCGTGAAGCAGGTTGTCCGCAGACGCAGGAAACGTGGCAGTAGCCAACACGGCCAGCGCCAACGTCGCAACCCGAATGAAGTGAGAGAACTTCGGTGACATGTCGCACCTCCATGAGCGCGGGTACGCCCGATACCATATCCCGCCCCGCGTCCATCCAATCGGACGACTATTATGCCTAACACATTCATTTTGGCTGATTAATCCTTGACTCCGATACCTGCACTTGCTAGGGTAAAACCAAGGGGATTTTTCGCAGATTCGGCAGTAATCGCCCCGTACCGCCCGGTCTCTCTACCAAGCGTCTTGAACGGTAGCGCCCGGTCTCCGGGCCGGGCGTCTTGGACACTATGAGCTCACTTCACGCAAACCCGGCAAATAAAGCCGAAGAATTCGAGCCTGGTTACCTCCTGGGCGGGCGCTTTCACCTCGTCCGCAACTTGGGTCGGGGTGCCGTCGGCAACGTCTGGCTGGGTGCGGACATCCAGCTTCACGACGAACCAGTCGCCTGCAAAATCCTGCACTCTGTCTTTGGAGACGACCGTCGCGCCATTTCCGATCTCAAGCGAGAAGTGCTCCTTACCCGCAAACTGCGGCATCCCAACATAGTCGCCGTGCATTCCTTCTGGGATATGGACGGCCACCGCTTTATCACGATGGAGTACGTGGGCGGCAACAATATGGCCACCCTCCTGTCCGAACGCGACACACCCTATACCGTGCCGGAGGTCCTGCCATGGATCGAGCAGCTCTGCGGCGCGCTCGATCACGCCCACAAGCAAGGCATTCTCCATCGCGACGTGAAGCCCGCCAACATACTAATGGCGACTGATGGCGAGGTACGTCTGGCAGATTTTGGCATCGCACGCACAGCGCGAGAGGCCAGCGCCCGGATGTCCGGTCAGCTCACCAGCGGCACCTTGCTCTTCATGAGTCCCGAACAACTAGTGGGGGAACCGCTCGATCACCGCAGTGATTTGTATAGTCTCGCCGCAACCATTTACGAATGGCTCAGCGGTGCGCCGCCGTTCTGCAAAGGCCAAATCGCCATGCAGATCCAGAAGCGCTTGCCCACGCCGATTCCCTACTGCCACGAGGCAGTGAATCGCGTGCTGCTCAAAGCGCTAAGCAAAAGCCGCGACGATCGCCACAACTCCTGCGGCCAGTTCTACCGGGAGTTGCTCGAAGTCGAGCAGGCCATCGAAGGCGTGCGCCTACCTGTCCAATTTCCCGCGGAAGCCAGCCCTAAACTGCGCGCGGGTATTGACCACGACTGTGAAACCGAAGCATTGATCTTTCCGCCGGACGCCGGGGAGACAAAACAGCTTGGCGTCTTGCTGGTCGAGGCAGGGGTCATCTCGCGGCCCCAGCTCGATTCCGCGCTTACCCACCACATCACCACCCGCGAGATGCTCGGCGCTACGCTTATGCGCCTTGGCTATGCCGAAGAGGGCGACATCGTCAATGCCCTTGAAAAACAACTCCGCATGCAATCCGTTTCCTTGGACGACGAGAATATCGACCGCGAAATCGCCCAGGCATTGCCGCGGGAACTCGCCGAAGCCCACAAGTGCGTTGCGGTGAAGAAAGACGCGGGACGGATCCTCCTCGCCATGGCCAACCCACTCGATTTCACCGCCATCAACGAAATCGAAAAGACTATGGGATGCCCAATCGAACCCCGCGTCTCGCTCGAATCCTCGCTCGTCTACGCCATCGCCCGTATCTACGGCAATTAAAAGCAAAAACAACCCATCGCAGTATTCGCCAACTTGACAATTAAATACCACTCGTTTCGCGTGAAACATTCAAATCCCACTGCAAGCAGAACAGTCAAGCGATGACGGCTTAATTCGCATCACATATCTTCCATCGCACCATCGCACCGTGAATCCCCTCGTTCCTATCGGCGACTATCCTTCCAATCCGAGTAATCCGCGTTCCATTCTTTCCAGCACGAGTGCAACACGATGGGTTAGATAATGAACGCGTCTCATTCACGTCCCGGCATAGAGCGTGGACAAGGCCCTCCCCCTCCCTCAACCGGACGAAAGGAGATGAAAATGACTTAGGTAGATTGGAAAAGGTAACCGGCATGCACCGTCCAATGAGGTGTCGCGCCCTCAATGCGCTCCCCAAACTTCCGCACGATACGACTTGGTGCTCGCCATTGTGGAGCACTTGAGGCCCAAGTCCTGATTACCCCCTCAGGAATTGTGAAACGATTCCGATAACGATTACGATTACGCGCACGAGCACTTGGCGCAACCTCGCGTGCTCGCAGGCGGAATGGAGCAGGGGAATACCGCGCATCCACGCGCGTGAGGGAGAAGGACCAGCATGAACGCCACCGTACGTGTGCAACTTTCGATCATGATGTTCATCGAGTTTTTCGTGTGGGGCGTCTGGTTCGTGACGATGGGGACCTACCTCGGCACGCTGAAGTTCAGCGGCACCGCTATCGGCAGCGCCTACAGCACGACAAACTGGGGCGCGATAGTCGCACCGTTCATCGTAGGCATGATCGCCGACAAATTCTTCTCGGCGGAACGCGTGCTCGGCGTTTTGCACCTCGTTGGCGCGGGAATCATGTGGTATCTCTCGACAGTCACCGACCCAACCCAATTCTTTTTCGTCGCTCTGGCCTACGCGATGTGCTACATGCCAACCATCTCCCTGGTGAACGCTATCTCTTTCGAGCAAATGACTGACCCAGCTAAGGAATTTCCGTCGGTCCGAGTCCTGGGTACGCTCGGTTGGATAGTCGCAGGTTTGCTTGTCGGCTGGATGGGCGTCGAGGCAACGCACATCCCGCTGCAACTGGCCGCAGGTTCGTCACTTCTTATGGGGCTTTACAGCTTCTCGCTGCCGCACACGCCGCCGAAGTCACGTGGTAAAAAAGTCACCATCAGCGATGTGCTCGGGCTCGAAGCGCTCAGCCTTATGAAAGAGCGTTCATTTGCAATCTTCGTGATTAGCTCGCTGCTGATCTGCATCCCGCTTGCGTTCTACTACAACTTTACCAACATGTTTTTAAATGCGAACGAAGTCTCGAATGCCGCCGGCAAGCAAACCATGGGCCAAATGTCCGAAGTATTCTTCATGCTCGTAATGCCGTTCTTTTTCGTGCGGTTGGGTGTGAAGAAGATGCTCCTGATAGGAATGATCGCCTGGGCGATTCGCTACTTTTTCTTCGCATTCGGAAACCCGCACGGCGGCGTCTGGCTTTGGTATTTCGGCATCATCCTGCACGGAATCTGCTACGACTTTTTCTTCGTTACCGGCCAGCTCTATGTAGATAAAAAGGCGCCGGAGACCGTGCGTGCGAGTGCGCAGGGATTCATCGGCGTCGTCACCTACGGCGCCGGTATGGTGATCGGATCCATCATCAGCGGACGCGTCGTGGACATGTACAAACTCGCAGAACCTATCGGCAAGGTCGAGCACAATTGGCAAAGCATTTGGCTCGTACCCGGCACGATGGCAGTGATCATCACGATCCTCTTTGCACTGGTCTTCCGCGACAACGGCGACCCAAAAGACAAAAAAACTGCAGCCGCGCAATGATTGCTTGCCGCACGCAATTGCACGATCAAAGGAGCACGGGCGTCTCGCCCGTGATTGCCGACTTCTGCATAATCACGGGCGAGACGCCCGTGCTCCTTCCTGTGCAATTTGCAGCAGCGTGTTTACAACCGCGTTAGCGTGTGCACGTCGGCGTAAACACCCTGTTCCTCATTCCCCGCGAAGTCGGAGGAACGGAGATCTACGTCCGCAGCCTTTTGCCATCGCTCCAAGCGATCGATGCTAATTTAAGAATCACGGTCTTCACGAATCGCGAGAACCACAAGTCCTTCGATCACTTCGATCGTGTCCTCATCGATGTGGCGGCAACCTCGCGCCCTCAACGCATCATTGCGGAGCAATGGGCATTGCCACGCGCCGCCGCGCGCGCAAAGATCGATGTGCTGTATTCGCCAGGTTATACCGCGCCTTTACGCGCGCCGTGCCCGCAAGTGGTCACGATTCACGATACGCAGTTTCTGGATTTCCCCGAAGACTTTCCGTGGCTATCGCGCATGGCGCAACGCGCCATCGTGGGCGGCGCAGCGCGGCGTGCAAACGCGATAACCACAGTTTCGGAGTTCTCACGCGGGCGAATTGCCGAGCGCTTTCGGGTGCCACGAGAAAAGATCGTTGTGGCGCATTCCGCATTGTCAGGCTTGTTTGCACAACCGCAGCCCTGTGCGCTTCCAAAACCATTCTTGCTTTATATCGCGAACACGTATCCGCATAAGAATGCCACGCGTCTGGTGCGCGCATTCGACCGGATTGAGGAGCGCATCCCGCACACGCTGGTGATCTGCGGACAACCCCGCGAAGGCGAGCCTCCGCCACACCCGCGCGTGAAGCGCATCCATTACATCGCTTACGAAGAACTCATCGGCATGGTGCAAGCCGCGGACCTCATGGTCTTCCCGTCGCTCTACGAAGGCTTCGGCCGCCCCGTCGTCGAAGCGCAGGAAGCGGGAACGCGCGTCATCGCATCGCGCTCCGCGGCCATCCCCGAAATTGGCGGCGATGGCGCGACATATTTCGATGGCGAGAGCGAAGGAAGCATCGCGCAGGCGATACTCGATGCATTTAGTGAGTCGGAGGAAAGACGCACCGAATTCATCGCGCGCGGCAGGGAAAACGCAAAGCGGTTCACATGGGATGAATGCGCGAAACGGACGCTCGAAGCATTCACACGGGCGCGTGGCGTCAATCTCTAGATCCAAATGGCAGCCCTATCCGAATTCATCCGAACAAACTTCCCAACATGGCGCGAGCTTTTCCTCTACGGCCCACCCATGTTTCTCTGGGCCTTTGCGGCCCTGACACTCGCTGCCTGGCTTAAACGTAAGCACAACGTGCGCACTGGCTACACGCGCAAGATATTTCACTTTGCCATTTTCTTCACCGTCGCTGCTTTGCAGACGACTATGGGCACGCGCACGGTTTGTCTATTCGGCGCGATGACGAGTCTTGTGGTTGCCTTTGCAATCGTGCGCGGCGACGGCGCATTCCATTACGAAGCAATCGCAAGAGAAAAGGATGCGCCGTACCGCACGCATTACATCATCGTGCCCTATATCGCAACGCTCCTGGGTGGACTGACAAGTAGCATCCTATTCGGCCCGGCGGCGCTTTTTGGATTCCTAGTAACCGGGGTCGGCGACGCCATCGGCGAACCGGTGGGAACGCGCTTTGGCAAGCACCCGTACCGCGTGCCGTCAATGCGCGGTGTCGTCTGCACGCGCACACTTGAAGGTTCCGCCGCAGTTTTCGTCGTGTCTACGATAGCGGCATTGATCGCTGCGTACGCGCTGCAAGGCGCATCGCTACCCATTGGGCATCGCTTGGGGCTCGCCTTCCTGATTGGAGCGTTAAGCGCATTATGCGAGGCGGTATCGCCCCACGGTTGGGACAATTTCACCCTGCAATTCGTGCCCGCGGCCGTGGGGTACGCATTGATGTGATATGATCGGCGTAAGGAAAATACAGGATTTGTTCCGTGCCTCAATACGTACCCCAAACCGGCGAATCCGCCGTTGCAGAGACCAAAACAAAGGTCAAAAAGCCGCCGATGTATCGCGTGCTCATGCACAACGACGACTACACGACGATGGACTTTGTCGTTGAGGTACTGATGGCGATTTATGGCAAACCTCTAGAAGAGGCGTTTCAGATTATGTTGAACATCCACCACAAAGGCATCGGCATGTGCGGTGTATTCACCCATGAAATCGCCGAAACAAAGATTGCGCAGACACATGACCGTGCGCGGAATAGCGGGTTCCCGCTGATGTGTTCAATGGAACCGGCGGAGTAAGCATGAGCATTTTTAGTAAAACGATGGAAGTGTCTCTGAACAGCGCGCTGAGTCTGGCGCGCGAGCGGCGGCATGAATACCTCACAATCGAGCACCTGCTCTATGCCTTGTTGGACGACGTACAGGGCCGCGAGATTTTGACGAACTGCGGCGCGGATTTGAACAGCCTGCGCAATGCGCTCGAAGATTTTTTCCGTGATCAGGTTCCCGTGGTACCGGGCAAGCGCAACTTTGTGCCTCAACAATTGCTGGCCTTTGAGCGTCTATTGGAACGCGCGGCCGCACACGTGACCTTCGCCGCTAAAAAGGAAGTGGACGCGGGCGATATCCTCGCAGCCATGTTTGAAGAGAAGGGCAGCAACGCCGCCTACTTCCTGCAAACCGAAGGTGTCACTCGGCTGGATGTCCTGAACTATATTTCTCACGGTATTTCAAAATTGCCCGCAGGCACGGGCCAGGAAATTCCTGCGAACGGAGACGAGGAAAGCCGGCAACCCCAGGACGCCTTGGAGGCGTACACGGTCAACCTCAATGCACGCGCGGCAGAAGGCAAGATCGATCCGCTAATTGGCCGGGACATGGAACTGCGCCGCACCTTGCAGGTGCTCTGCCGCCGCCGCAAGAATAATCCAATCTACGTTGGCGAGCCTGGCGTGGGGAAAACGGCAATTATCGAAGGCCTCGCGTTGCGCGTGCATCAAGGCGCGGTTCCCGATGTATTAAAGGAAGCCGAGATTTTACAACTCGATCTCTCAGCGCTTATTGCGGGCACGAAGTTTCGGGGAGAGTTCGAACAACGCCTGAAAGCAGTGATGAATGCGTTGGTCGAAAAGAAAAACGTAATACTATTCATCGATGAAATTCACATGGTCGTGGGCGCCGGTGCGACGGGCGAAGGCACGATGGATGCCTCCAACATTTTGAAGCCTGCACTTGCATCCGGCGACATTCGCTGTATTGGCTCGACTACGTATGAGGAATACAAAAACCATTTTGAACGCGACAAGGCGTTGTCGCGGCGCTTTCAAAAAATCGAAATTCACGAACCGAGTGTAGAAGAAACCGTACTCATCCTGCGCGGGTTGAAGGCGCGTTACGAAGAGCATCATGGCATTACCTATACGGACACGGCGCTACGCGCAGCCGCGGAGCTTTCGGCCAAACACATCAATGATCGTTTCCTTCCGGATAAGGCAATCGATGTGATTGATGAAGCTGCTGCGGCAGTGAAATTGCTCCCTGCAAGCGCGAACAAAAAAACGATCCGCCCATCGGATATTGAGAAGATTGTTTCCGATATCGCGCGTATCCCCGCGCGTAGCGTGTCGTCTTCAGACAAGGCGCAGCTTGGTTCGCTCGAAAACGAGCTGAAGCGCGTCGTTTACGGGCAGGATCAAGCGATCCACGTCTTGTCGACTGCAATAAAGCGTTCCCGCGCCGGCTTAGGCAACGAAGAAAAGCCGACGGGCTGCTTCCTGTTTACCGGGCCGACCGGCGTCGGCAAAACGGAAGTGGCCAAACAACTCGCCGCCATTATGGGCGTACACTTCGCACGCTACGACATGAGCGAATACATGGAAAAGCACACGGTCGCGCGGCTCATCGGCGCGCCTCCAGGCTACGTCGGCTTCGACCAAGGCGGTTTGCTCACGGACGAGATTCGCCGCAACCCGCACTGCGTATTGTTGCTCGACGAAATCGAGAAGGCGCATCCCGATCTGTTCAACATTTTGTTGCAGGTCATGGACCACGCGACCCTCACCGACAACAACGGCAAGAAGGCGGACTTTCGTAATGTCGTACTAATCATGACATCCAACGCAGGCGCACGTGAGATGGCCTCGCAAACCATAGGATTCAGCTCGCATCCGGACGATGCGTCTTCCAAAGGACTTAAGGCCATCGAAAAAGCGTTCAGCCCTGAATTTCGCAACCGGCTCGATGCGATTATCTCATTCCACTCGCTCACGCAGGAGATCATGCTACGCGTGGTCGGCAAGTTCATTGAACAACTGCAATTCCAACTCGCCGCGCGCAAAGTCGCGCTCAGCGTCAGCGATGACGCGCGCGCGTGGCTCGCGGAGCATGGTTATGATAGAGCATTCGGCGCGCGCCCATTGGGCCGCCTCATTCAATCAGAGATAAAAGACGCGCTCGCCGATGAACTACTCTTTGGCAAGCTCGAAAAAGGCGGGAAGGTATTGGTGGATGCGGCAGACGGCAAGTTGTCGTTCGTCTACGAGTAATGCCGCTGTTTCGCCTCTCCCGCGATCTGACATTTCCTCCGCCATCGCTCGCCATGCCAGATGGCTTGCTCGCGGTCGGTGGCGATCTCAGCGTCGAGCGATTGCTCGTTGCCTACCAGTCCGGCATCTTCCCGTGGTTCTCCGAAGGCGACCCGCTCCTGTGGTGGTCGCCCGATCCGCGCATGCTGTTGTTCCCAGAAGAATTCCATTTGGCAAAACGGCTGGAGCGCACGATCAAACAGGGCGTGTTCGAGGTGCGCATGGATACCGCGTTCGACAAGGTCATCGCGGCCTGCGCTTCAATGCGCGGACCTAAGCGGGACAGCACCTGGATCACGAGCGATATGAAGAAAGCCTACAGTACGCTACACCGCGAAGGCTTCGCGCACTCCGTTGAGACGTGGCAAGACGGTAAACTTGTGGGCGGGCTATATGGCGTATCGTTGGGCGCATGCTTCTTCGGCGAGTCCATGTTTTCCACCGTGTCGAATGCAAGCAAAGTCGCAACAGCCGCGTTGGTTCGACAAGTGTCTCGATGGGAGTCGCCATTCATCGACTGCCAACTGCACAATCCCCACCTCGCAAAATTGGGCGCCCGCGAAGTCCCGCGCGCAAAATTTTTGACGCTCCTTGAACGCGCACTCGCGCATGAAACGCACCGCGGAAAATGGGAGCTTGCTGGCTGGTAAATTTTACGCGTTACGTGTAGCGCGCATCCGGATGGAAACACACAACCGCTGCCGTTGTTCCTGTCGGTGAAAACTCGCCCGCCTCGGTGATGCGCACACCGAGCTTGTTCGACGCGTCAAGCAATTCCAGTATCGTGTGGTTGTACTTCGTGTCCGCCATCGCGGGGTAACCCGGCGACCAACGCGTGCCGTGTGCGGACTCGAAATGGAAACGTTCGCGGAGATGCTTATGCGCGTAGTCCGCCATATCCTCCGCGATCCGATCGGAAAGGCCTTGCAGATACAATTGCGATTCCGAATCGCCCGCTTCCTTAAATGCGCGCAGTTGCGCATCTACTTGCGGGCCGCTCGTGGAAAGTTGCACGCCGATCGCGTCGTACTTTCCGGAGTCTTTCGGCCAGAAATATTGCGCGGCACAAACGGTATCTTTGCGGCCGGCGCCGACGACAACGGAGAAGCCGAACCGCGCTACCTCGCGACTGAGATCATTTGGATCGTAAATGATCACCTCGTCGCCGCTGGATTGGCACGGCCACACGCCGACTATCGCCTGAGGTTGCACCCAACCGTGGGCGTTTGCCTTGTGCACCCACTCATCCAACAGCGCTTTTAATTGCTCCGCACTTTCACCACGTTTCTCCCGTCCGGCCTTGCCGCCGAATTTCCAATTCAAGGCGAACAAAGTCTTCGTGTCGATGTTTGGAGCGAACACGTCCAGGCCGATGCGCAACACATCGGCCGCGAACCACGGCCGTTCCGGCATGGTATGCTGGTCGAAAGAGATGACGCGGCGCGGCAGCGTGCGCAGCAGTTGTTCTTCTTCCGCCGAGCGTTTTTCCGCTTTCTCGAAGTTTTGACGTAGTTTCTCCAAGTTGACGCGAAAATATGGATCGACCGAGCCAGTGGATTTCAGCGTGTTCATCACGTTCACACCGTCCATCGCGGTCGGGCAATAGAACACGTTTGAGCGCATGGCTTCAGTGTCATTATTACCGGCCATCGCGACATATGCCGCGTGACGATCATTCACCGGCGCGCCACCAATCAACACAGGCAAATGTGCTAGGCCCTGCTCGAGCATCATCTTTGACACGGAGATCATATGATTTGAGGTTTGTACGAGCAGCGCGGACATTCCGATGGCGTCGGCGTTGTACTCCTTCGCCGCGTCAAGATAACTTTGCAGCGGCGTCATCACGCCGAGGTCGATCACACGATAGCCGTAGTTCTCGAACAGCGTTTTTGCGAGATCTTTACCGATCGAATGCACGTCTTGATACACGGTTCCGATGACGATCGTGCCCTTGTATTCGATTTTCGTGTGCACGTCGATACCCGCGGACACGCGCATGTATTCTTCGAGGAAACCCATCACCTGCTTCATCACATCCGCGGACTTCAATAGATGAGGAAGCGACACCTCCCCGCGCGCAAAGCCGTCACCAAGTTCATTCATCGCGCGCATAAGGTGCGTGTTGATGAACTCAAGAGGCTCATGCTTCGTTACGATCTCGGCGACCTGAAGCACGATCTTGTCCGCATAGCGGTACTCATGTCCGCCAACGTTGACGCTGCCCTCGATACGTTCCTTAAACCCGTCTTTCACCTTTTCGCAGATTGCCGTCTCGGCATCGAGATCGTCGTAGCTCGTGCGCTTGACGACTTCGAGACCCTTCTTGCGCTCGGCGATCTCTTCAAGTTCTTCATAGGCCTGCATGTCTCGGTTCAGGATCGTGCGCAGGCCCAGCTCGTAATCGTGTGGATCGAGATCGCGCACGAACACGTAATGGTGCGGGTTGATGATTGCCGCGTCGAGCCCGCGCTTGCGCGCTTCATCGAGCCATACTGACGTCAACACCTTGCGCATATACGGTTTCTTCGCAAGGCCGTTAGTTAAGTTTCCAACGCCGCAAGTCGTGCGCAGATCGGGGTGAATCGCTTTGATGAGCGGAATTGATTCCAACGACTCCACCGCGAAATTCATCGACTCATCCGACTCGGAGCCAACTGGAAACACGTTCATGTCGATCAGAATTTGACCCGGCTTCACGCCATGCTTCGCCGCGTTTTCAACAATCTGCCGCGCGAGATCGACTTTTTCTTGGCGTGTCGCACCGGGACCTTTAGCACCGGCAGCAAGGCCAATGTACATCGGGCCGTGATCTTTCGTCGCCTCACAGACAGCGTCCACTTTCGTGACACCAGGCTCGACTTCTTCCATCGACATCGAGTTAATGATCGGGCGACCCGGATATACCTTAATCGCCTCCGCGAGGGCATCAACCGCAAACGAATCCAGACACATCGCGCCACTGAAATCCGTGGTTTGTTTGTGCACCACATTCTTTAGCGCTTCGGTCGTATCGACAAGGTTTGAGTCCATGCACACGTCGATTACTTTCACGCCGAGTGTGCGCACCTGCTCTTCGACAACTTCTTCCAGCGCAGCGTGATTAATGGGCCCGCCGCTCTCGACAGCGTCGCGCACCTTCGCGGATCCGCGCACATTGAGGCGTTCGCCGATCATAATCAGCGTCTTGCTGCTATCGAGCAGCACAGCCTCTTGCGGGCCGGAAATATACAAACCATTTTCGGGCGTACGCACGGCGGGTTTACTAGCGCGGATGGTGTCCGCGATCACGCATATGTGATCGGGCGTCGTGCCGCAACATCCGCCGACAATGTTCACGCCAAACTCGCTCGTGAACCTTTTGAGATACTTCGCCAAGTTTTCCGGCGGCAGCTTGTAGACCGTGCGGCCGTTTTCTGAAACAGGCAAACCGGCATTCGGCACGACACTGATCGGCAACGGCGAATACCGCGCAAGCTTCTCTACAGTCTTCTCCATCAGATCGGGGCCGATACTGCAATTGATCCCAAAGGTGTCGATGCCAATCCCCGCAACGGTCACGAGCGCAGCGTGAATATCCGTGTTGAATATCTGCATCTTTGAGAATTGATCAACAGTGACCTGTGCCATGATCGGCAGTTTCTTGCCGCGCTCGCGCATCGCGCGCTGCCCGCCCATCACGGCGGCCTTCACCTCGAGGATGTCCTGCTGCGTTTCGTACAGCAACACGTCCGCGCCGCCATCGACAAGGCCCAGCACCTGCACATGGAAGTTGTCCATCATCTCGTCGAAGGTGGTCAGCTTCAGGTTCGCGTCTGTGCTTGAAAGCACCCGGTTCGAGGGTCCAATCGAGCCGAGTACAAACAGCGGGCGTCCGTCGTACTGCGGATCGCGCTTGTATTCTTCCCGCGCTTCGCACGCAATCTCCGCCGCGCGCTTGCTCATGTGATACGCCATGTCTTCATGCGATAACGCGCGCAGATCGACGTTGTAGGGATTGTTGGCAAACGCCGTCAGGTCAAGATGCGAAAAGTCATACTCGCCAAGACGGAACGGAGTCGCGCCGAAGGTATTCGTCTCCACCGCATTCGCGCCTGCGCGGTAATAGCCGAGGTGAATGTTCTTTATTGCGTCCGGATGCGAAAACACAAGGATGTCCGGCAGCATCTTGAACTCAACGCCGCCATAATCGGCATCCGTCAAATCCAGGTTCTGCACCTGCGTGCCCATCGCCCCGTCAATCACGAGGACTTGATTCTGCAATGCCGTCAAGAAATCCATGCTACAACCCTGATGATGCGTATCGAAAAATTGTAACGATAACCGGATCGCAACCTAAACAACGATTCAGTTGCGGGTATTCAACGCGGAGTTGACGGTTGGCGCTGTCTTGGTGGTGTGGAACTGGCCCGGCGCGGTATGCTCGACGCCATGTCACCTCGATATATTCCAAGACGCATCGGTAAACGCCCATTATGGGGCCGGACGGACAGGCTCGCAGTAATCATTGCTCTGGCTGCATCATTGATAGCGACCGGCGTGGTCATCGTCTATGGCGTGCTGAATGGTAACGCCGCAAACGAATCGCCGCCGCCAGCCCCGGTAATGGCATCGGCCTCTTCATCGCCGCCAACGCCTTTTGCACCTGAAATCGAACAGACGGACAAATTGCTGCAAATATCACCTACCGACACACCCGACGGTTTCGTGATAGTCGGAGGCGGACAACACGGCCCGATGGGTAATAAACCTGTATCCGCTTTGGGACCAATCACAATTCGCCCCACGGACACTGTGATTCTGAAGGACGTCACGCGTTTCGGGCTCAACATCGGCGGACGCTCCATCTACGGTGCGGCACAACATTTGAAGAATCTCGTCCCAAACCCCGGCTTTGAGTCCGGCGTGTTCGGCAGCATGATTCACGTCGCAAAAGGCGCTACGACCGCACGCGTGCCGCAGGCATTCTGGGATACGGATTGGACCCGCGAGGATTATGGCATCGGTCAGCCGAACGGTTTTTGGGACGGCGGCGAATATGAGTTCATGTTTGGCGCCGCGAAGGGACGTAAAGGGCGCATCACACAATTTGCGCTCGAAGCCCATGAGAATGTGTTCTACCTCGATGGCGGCGGCGCGACGCCGAACGAATGGGACGTACTCGCTATTCGACGCGATTTGCCGGGCATTGCCGCAGGGCCGCGCATGTCAACGGAATGCGTATCGACCGATGTGCGTCCCGGCAGCCCCGGCACACAGTCGCTGCATCTTCAATACGGCAGAGATCCAAGCAAATACGAACTCTACATGGACAGCGAATGGCGCGACGGCGACAAGAGCGCCGGCAAACTTATGGTCGTGCGCGGCGATTGGAAAGTATCGTTCTGGGCGAAGGGCAAAGGTATCGCGGATCGCGTGCGCGTGATGTTTCACCGCGAAGGCGAAGGCAGCTTTATCGATGAATCGATTCGCCTATCGCCGGACTGGCAATTGATCGAGCGCACCTTCAGCGTGCCCGATGGCAAAGATAAACTTGGCCCGTATAGTGAGGGCGATTACCACGCGCTGCTCGTGCTCTCCGTCAGCCTTGAAACCGAAGGACAGGCGTGGTTAGACGATCTCACACTTGAACCAGCGGCCGAGAAAAATTCCACTGTATTTACCGACGCGTTCGTGAACCGTTTGAAGGAACTGCGTCCTGGCGTGTTGCGCGATTGGAGCGTGCAGCACGGCGACACACTTGATAACCAGCTCACCGAACCATTCGCGCGCAAGACCTGCGGGTACAGTCCGAAACAACGCGCCGCAAATGAATGGGGCTTTTCCCTCCACGAGTTTCTGCAACTGTGCAACGAAGTCGGCGCGGAGCCGTGGTACGTCATGCCGCCAATGTGGAGCGAGCACGACGTGCGCGGGCTGATGGAATACCTCGCCACGCCTGCGGATGGGCAACACCCCTTCGCCGATCGCCGCGCAAAACTCGGCCAAAGCGCGCCGTGGACGGAAGTATTCAAACGCATCCACATCGAGTTTGGAAACGAGATGTGGGGCGAGGCCTCCGCGAACGATCCCTTCTTCGGCGCATCAGCATTGGGCGGCGAACGCCTCGGAAAGATGGCAAACGAACGTTTCACGATGTTGCGCGAAAGTCAGTTCTTCAATCAGGACAAAATCAATCTGATTATTGGCGGACAATTCTACTATCCCGGCCGCCAAGGCGAGATCGATGCAACTGGCAACAATCACCGCGAGATCGCGCTCGCGCCGTATTTCGGCGATGACAAGAACCACGCGAACGACGAAGAACTTTTCTATCCCATGTTCGCGCGGCCCTTTGAAGACGTCGAGACCGGCCGCATGAAACTGTCGCAAGATGAACTCGATAAGGGCGGCAAGAAAACCGGCCTTGCCATCTACGAGATCAACTTCCACACAACCGGCGGCGAAGCGCCAATAGACTCGACAAACGACTTCGTCACCGGCGCAGGCGGCGCGCTGGCGTTGCCACTCTACATGCTCGTCTACCAGCGCGACATGGGCGCGAAAAACCAGTGCGCATTTACCGCGCTGCAATTTTCCTTCGGTATCGGCGACAATCGCTACGTGCGCGTATGGGGCCTCCTGCGCGACATCGCCGCCACCGCCCGCAAGCGCCCCACATGGCTCGGCCTCGAACTCGTCAACCGCGTCATACAAGGCGACATGGTCGCCGTAGACATCGAAGGCGAACGCACCGGCTGGACACAGAAGCCAATCAACAGTGTCGAGAATGAAATCACGGTTCCATACGTACACGCATTCGCGTACAAGAGTGGCAGCACCCGCAGTTTGATTCTGTTCAACCTGAACTTGACTGCAACCGCGTCCGTCGCCATCGATCTCGGCAACGCCAATGGTTCCGTCACGCGCCACCAGATCGCGCCCAAGTCACTTCGCGAGAACAACGAAGACGCCGAGAACGTGACCATCGACACCGACACCATCGCACTGCCATCGCCATTATCCATCGATTTGCCGGCCCATTCGCTTACGGCGTTGGCGTGGAGCTTACCGTAGTCGAGGTGCCCAGCATGCGCTAACGCGCCATCCACCACTTGCCATCTCTGACGATCGCGTGTAACACGACCTTGGTACCAGTCACACTTATATCTGCTTCGCTGTTTTCGACCAGACGAGTCACTTCGAGTTTCGGGTTCTCCGGAACCGCAGCTTGAATCGTGCCCCATTCCTTTCTGAGCAAGGCGCGTTGGTCTTCGGCCGTTAGCTGCAATGCTTCGTCGAAATCGTCCTCCGCGACGGCGGCCAAGAACGCACGGGCCACACTGACAGGATCGTTGTGGTTGACTTCGGCGTGTGCGCCGTCTGCTTTTTGAAACTCCACTCTGCCATTGCCGTATGCGACATGTCTTCCACGCGGCAAGTGGTTTGTGATCGACTTCTCTAGAATTACGGGCGCATCTGCGTCCTCGCTCCAGTCCGGATTGAACGCATACGCGCTCCAATCATCTACCGGATCCGAGTCGGATATCTGCGATACAGGACATTCGAATACGTTTGAGTCTTTGATGTACTCCGGGTAGAGATCGCTCATCTTCTCGGGATTCGCCTGCGCGTCCGGATGGTCTTGCCTCCAATGTTCGGTCGCGAGTAAGATTTGCTTGATGTGATTCTGGCATTCGGCGCGCCGCGCCGCCTCTCGGGCGCGTGACATTGCCGGAAGCCCGATACCCGCAAGCACTCCTAGAATCGACACGGCGAACAGTCCAACGACCAGCAAGACAAGGCATCCCAGCGTCCACCGCAGGAAACGCCCGCTGTGGTCTCGTGCCGGAGGCGCAACCGGCGGAACTGCGGGTGGCGCAGTTGGCGGCCGACTATACGTCGGCGCATTCTCCTTGCCGTCTGACTTTCCCTGCGTTTTCCACGACGCCGGATCGCCGACAATCACCTCCGGCGTTCCCACCTCCGCGAGCGCGCGGCGCAACACATTCAATGTCACCAGCGGTCCCGACTCTCGCTCCGTCTTTTCGATGATGTGTTCCCGCAGCCCAGACGCAATCTCTTCGCCGTCCTCGCCCGCACCCCGCGCAAGCGCACGCACCTGCTTCAAATACCCGTCGAGATAATCGGTCGCTTCCGGTGTCCACTCAGCCATGGTGTCCCTCGCTTTCATTCTGGAACCGGGTCACCCCGTCTGCCAGTTCATTCCAATAACTGTTCATCGTCGCCCGCATGCGATGGCCGGCGGGGGAGAGCGTGTAGTACTTTCGCGCCGGCCCGCTGGTCGATTCCGCCAGCCGCGTCGTGACGAGGCCAAGCCGTTTCAGGCGGGATAGCAGCGGGTAGATTGTCCCCTCGGTAACGACGAGTCCCCTGACCTCCGATAACTGCTTGACGAGGTCGTAGCCGTATACGTCGCCCTTCGCCAGCAGGTTCACGATGCACAACTCCAGCAGCCCTTTGCGGAGTTGGGTCGTCCAATTGTCGATGTCGCTTTCTACCGTTTCACCGCCCATCGCACATACACTGTATCACACATTACAATGCATTACAAGGTATATTGATTCAAAGGTGCAAGTAATTATTGAATAATGGCTTATAGGCTTGAATTGGCTTGGGGGGATCCGGGGGAGGCTATGTCAGACACTGCGATCTGCACCTCGGGTGCCACGATTTCGACATAGCGCAACAGGCTTAGTATGAGTAAGGAGACGCCTGCCATCTCAAACGCTTCTTCGCAGGTGACATATCCGGTGTAGAGCAAATTCATATACCCGCCTGCTTCGTCGATCGGGCCTTCCAAGAGTTCGAAGCCAACTGATCCTGTGATAAAGATCGCACCAGCTGCGACCATGAGAAGCATCACGCCACGCGGCAACTTCAGCAGGAACTGTGCATTTGCAAGAAGGACCACAACCGCAAATATAAGCGCCGGAATGATCCACACGTAGTAAAGGGACCCGGAAGCGTGCAGACCTTCCATGCGCAGCAGCTTTGCGAAAAGGCCGCCAAGCCGTTCGTGAAACTGAATGGTTTCGTCCATGGCGAACAAATAGAAAATAGCAGCCAGCCCGTACCAATGGAGCCAGTCACGGCGCGGCGCATTGCGCGAAAGGCGCGCGATTGCCGCCGCGATTGCCGCCGCGATTGCCGCGGCAATGACCCACAGAAAGGACGACCAGAAGCTTGGGATATTTGTTTCTTCTTCGAGATTGAAGAGCGCGATGAGTCCAAACAGTTGTCCATGTCCGAACGCAAGCCGCGACACCTGTCCCAAAATGTGAAGCAGAACCAATGCCGAGCTCACTCCGATAAGGAAGATGAAAATACGCTTCGGCGAAATTCGAATGACCATACAGTACGAGCCCCTGCCCCTAACGTCATCTCGTGCGGAATCGTAATCGAGTCCCTAGCGTGTTGCGAGTTTTTGAAAAGCAACGCGGCGCGAAGCTGTTTTGCTCGCCTTCGCGCCGCTTCGAATTGTGGCTATGAGGGACTAGGGAGAAACGCGTCCGCGTATATGTCGGCGAGCGAGGCGCCTGCTAGAAACGTTTTGCGCTGCATCATGCGCACGAAGTCAGGATGGCCGCAGAGATAGACTTTGTGTCCGTTGAGTTTGGGGACCGTTTTCAGACTCAACTGATCCACTGGCACGATGCTTACGCCTTCAGCTTCTCCCTGCAATGCACAAGGGTAATAACGAAGATTTGGAAATTGAATAGCAAGCGCGCGCAGTTCGTCCATGAGGTATAGGCCCTCCGGTCGAATGCTACCATGAAATAAATGAACTGTACCGGTATGGCCCCTGCGCAGCGCATCGCGCACGATGCCGAAGAGCGGAGCGAGTCCAGTGCCGGTACCTGCGAGGAACAGTGGCTGCTCGCTTGCACCGGGCACATAGAAGCAATTGCCAACGGGCCCAAGGATCTCGATCGTTGCGCCACGCGCAACACCGGAGTGAATCCATCCGCTCATGCGCCCATCCGCCACCAAGGCCACGTGGAAACAGAGATCTTCGTCTTCGTCGGGAACGCTCGCGATCGAATAACTGCGCACCAGCCCGTCGTCGCGCACGAGGTTCATGTACTGTCCTGCGCGATGCTCGATCGGCTTCTCGGGACGTACGCGCAACTGCATAACGCTCGCGTTCAGAGGATCGATGCCGACAATTTGCGCCCGCGTACGCAACAACTCGGTATCGATCAAGGCTATCTCAACGTCACTCTCGGGAATGAAACTGCACGCCAGCGCGTAGCCTTGTGCACGCAGGGTGTCGCGAAGGCCGGATTGCGCCTTCGCAGGAATTTCGCCGCTCGTCGCACGCACGATGCACGATTGGCATACGCCACTCTTGCACGAATGTGAAAGGGCAATACCGTGGCGTAGCAGGCAATCCAGCACGCTTTCGCCCGGCGACGCGGAATAGCGTTCGCCTTGGAATGAAATGTGTGCCATTGCAATTCTGCGGGAGACGTTAGCGATTTAGCACGTCGTTGCGCGTGCTTTCGGCAATCGCGAGTACTTGGTCAATCAGGTTTTGTGCGACCCCCATTTCTTTCAGGGTGGCACCGAGATTTTCCGCGACGGCGTCGAAGTGCGAATCGTTGAGCCCGCGTTTCACCAGGTGGGCGTGGCCCCGGCGCATGTCCTGACCTGTGTAATTGTGTGGTCCACCGAAGGCCATTGTTAGAAATGCCTTCTGCTTGGCCGCTTGGCGTTCCATGTCTACGTCGTCAAAGAAATGAGCGATCCGATCGTCGGCGAGGACCCTGCGGTAAAACAGGTCAACTGCCGCGTTGACGGCCGATTCGCCCCCAAGTTGTTCGAAGAGTGTGCTCATGCGGATTCCCCCTTTTGCGGTAGCGTGACACACGCCCGGATCCCCCGACCCAACGCGCGGCCAACATGTATTTATTATACATCTTTTTATCGATATTGCAATATTTGGATTTCACATGCATAATGCACTGTGGATAAGGTCACTCGGGGGAGTATGGCCTTTCCACGGGGGATGTATGCACCTTACCCATTACACCGATTACGCTCTGCGCACGCTGATATTTCTGGCGGCGAAGGGTGGGCCATCAACGATTGCGGAGGTCGCGTCGCGTTTCCGCATATCGCGCAACCACTTGGTCAAGGTCGTGCACAGCCTGGGCAAGACCGGACTCATCAAGACGGAGCGCGGCAAACTGGGCGGTATCCGCTTGGCGATGCCCGCAGATCAAATCATGGTTGGCGACGTTGTCCGCAAGATGGAGGTCAATTTCCATCTGGTGGAATGTTTCTGCCCGGCGCACAATCAATGTCCAATCACTCCGGTTTGCGATCTTAAACGCGTGCTTGAAGAGGCGTTTGAGAATTTCATGACCGTGTTGGATCGATACACCGTCGCGGATATGGTCGGCGAGCGCGAGCCCATGATGGCGCTACTGCAGACGCCGGAATCAAATGGCCCTGCATTAAAGGGTCAGACTGCGGCAGGCGTCACATAAAGATTGTTGTATCACCAAAAAACTCCTCGATGATGTTCTGCAGAATAGGTGGAACGTTCAAACTGTAAAGCTCGGTGAAGAATTTGATCGCCGCCCCGAAGAATTGAAATACAAACCCTCCGACCATCCGCTAATCCTCCGTTGTTACAGGCCCCCGTCTGATTCTACCACGTAAGAACTGACTAGAAACTTGTCGCAATCGTATCCGCGATGCATCGCATACGTTTCTGACGCGATCTGGATCGGCACGATATCGATGAGAAACTGCCAATCGGCTGGTATATCAGGAAGGTCGATCCAAAGATCGCGAGCGCTGGGATCTTTCTGTTGACCAATTGCGAAAATCGCGCTGTGCCGTTTTCGCAGATCTTGGATAAGGCGCATATCGTTTTCACGCGAGCGCTCGGGGTCAAGCCAAACAACGACGCGGATCTCGCCCGCAGCCAGGATTTCCTGGGGACCGTGGCGAAAAGTGCTGGTGGTCATCGAGGTGGAGACCGCCTTGGCAACTTCAAGCCACAACAAGCGCGCTTCATAGCTGCTGGCCATACTGCACCCGCGTGCGAGAAAGAAGGTAGGACCTTCGGCGTCGAGCCAGCCCGATTGGCGTATCTGCGTGCGCCACGCGGGGACGAGCGCGCTGCACTCCGTAAAGGCCCGCGCGAGTGAAATTGTTAAATCCCGATCGAGATTGCCCGCCGCATGCACCGCAAGTAATCCGCCTACTAAGCCAGGCGCCGTGTACGTTGCGATGGATGCGGCAGCGTCGAATGCTACCTTGCACAGCAGCGTGAGGTCGGCGCGTTCGGCGAGTGGGCTGTCCGCCGCGTTTGTAATGGCGATGATCTTTGCGCCGGCCTGCGCGGCCTTGTCGAGCACATCGACGATCTCGATGCTGCGCCCACTGCGCGACAACACCACCAGCGCGGTGTCCGGCGGAATGGGACACATGAACTCCAGTTCCGCGGTTTCAACCAAATGCGCAGGAATCCCGTGCGTATGAAATAGATGCTGCACGCCGATGCCCGCGTGCCAACTCGCGCCGATGCCGGTGATATACACATACTTCGCCTGCTTCACGAGCGCTGCTGCCGCATCGAGTGTTGCACGGCCATCGCCGAGCGTGTAATCGAGGCACTTCTTCAACTCGTCCATCTGCCGGACGATGTCTTCCCATAGTTTGCTCACCGATCTTCCTTCCGATTTTTCGTCTCAGGATCTGAAGCGTCAGCCATACTGTCACAACACTGATGCAGGCCGCGAATTACATCTTGAACCTGCGATGCAGCTGAGCGCACCATAGGGCATATGCCAGTCAGCACATCCGTCCATATCACCCATTGCTTGCGATACATCATCACGTTGCGGCCGCGTTCGATTCTCGAC
Source organism: Candidatus Hydrogenedentota bacterium (assembly GCA_020848835.1). Taxonomy (GTDB): domain Bacteria; phylum Hydrogenedentota; class Hydrogenedentia; order Hydrogenedentales; family SLHB01; genus JABWCD01. Next base: position 7,691 of record JADLHJ010000028.1, on the reverse strand, counting down.
ATCGGGTGCGGGTTCGGAATGTGGGGGTTTCTTTCGCGCATGTACCTGGACGTTGCCGAGGAACGTGTACAGCCATCCGATTGGAAGTTGCGCATCGACGGCCTCGAACTTTTCGAACCGTACATTCTCTCGCACCAGCGGTCGCTGTATTCGAACATCATCATCGGCGACGTACGCGAGCTGGCGCCGAAAGTGGACCAGTACGACCTAATCATTGCCGGCGATGTCATCGAGCACCTCGACAAGGACGACGGCGAGGAAGTAATCGCGCAACTTTATGACAAGGCCAAGCGCGCGCTGTTCGTAAACATTCCGCTTGGTGACGGCTGGGACCACCCGGAGCGTCACGGTAATCCCGGCGAATTACACCGTAGCCAATGGTATGTGGAGGATTTCCTTCCGTATCCAAACGTCACAGAAACCTTCACCCTGCCCAACGGCGCTTACGGAAGTTTTTTCTGTCCCAAAGCGTGCGACCTCGGCGATCGCGTGCAGGGTTTGCTTATGGCTTCCGATAGGCGCAGGCAGGAAGGCCGCCTTGATCGCGCGCTGAAATACGCGTGGCAAGCGCACGCGATCGATCCCGCGAACCAGGATGTCATTCTTTTTCTCACCGACACACTTCTCGGGAACCGCGACATGAATGCGGCAATTGATCTGCTGCAAAAAACCATCGAGCACCAACCCGAATTTCACTACGCCTACGTCGCGCTCGCGCGCATCCTCAAAGCGAACCAGCAACCGGAAGAAGCGAAGCAATTTGCGCAGTTGTTGCTCGCACAATCCAACGTATCAGCCGATTTGCGGAGCCAAGCCGAATCGATCGCGGGCTAGCACGTTAAAGGCACGGGGGCGATTAGCCCGCACTTCCGCTAACGTCTCCCATCTATTTGCCCACGGCGTTGCACTGTCCTGACCACAGATCGCGCGGATCACACGGATCGAACCGTTGGGAAACAAGGGGTGCGAAGACACCTACTGTTGCGAATTAAGCCGTCAACGCTTGACGGGACGCTTCGTCGCGATAGCTTTTTACACTTGGTTTATAGAATCCGCAGCGGCAAAACTGGTTGCAATCAGGTGCGAATGAAGGTGTTGACGGATTCGATATGGGCGGTGTGGGGAAACATGTCCACGGCGGTGCAACGATCGAGTTGCCAGCCTTCTTTGGTAAGGACTTTGGCGTCCCGGGCGAGGGTCGCCGGATCGCAGGAGACGTAGACGATTTTTTGCGCGCTGGATTGCGCGAGCGTGGACATGATTGCGAGCGCGCCGGCGCGAGGCGGATCGAGGAGGATGGCGCCCCATGCCTTCTCGCGAATGACGCGATGGAAGTCGATTTCGCTTCCGACGCGGTAGTCGTGTCGATCCAAGGATAGCGCCGCGCCTACACTTGCACGGTTGTGATCGAGTCCCACAATTTCACCTTCGCGCGCCAATGTGAAATTTCCGTTGCCGCAGTAGAGATCAAGCACCGAGGTCGCGTCACCTAGCGCTTCCTGTACACGCGCGTGCAACACGCGATTCAACAACAGACTCGATTGGCTGAAGGCGCCGTTGACGATAGGCACGCCATCACAGATGAAACCGTCACGCTCGTTGTCGGAATCGAAAGACTGAGCGTTTGGAAATACCTTCGATAGACGCCGGTTCGGTTTTGCGGTCCATATCAGGACTTCATCGCCATCCGGATTTACCGTGATTTCCACCGCGCCTGGGACACTTGCGTTGCGCAAAAGAGCAAGGGCGTCATTCAACTTTGGATGGCACAACGGACATAGCGCGATGTCCACTATGTCGTGCGAACTTTCCGCGTAGAAGCCGCGCTTCCAGCCATCGCCGTGGAACTCCGCGCGGGTGCGGTAGCCGTAGCGGAATTCCGGGTCGTCGGCAGTGGACGATTCCCGGGGAACCACTCCGCCGAGACGCTTGAGCGTGTCGAGGACGATGCGTTGTTTCCACTCTAACTGCGCCGGGTAGGCGAAGTGGAGCCAGGTGCACGCGCCACAGCTCCCAAATACTGGGCAAGGCTGTTGCACTCGATCCGGGGATGGCGAGGGAATCGCGTCAACCTTTCCCCAAACTAAACCCTTGGTGCGGCGGGCTTCGGAGGCCTCGACGGTGTCGCCGGGAAGCGCGTAGGGGACGAACCAGACCTGGCCTTCTACACGGCCGACGCCGTAGCCGCCGTGGGCGAGGCTGGTGATTTCAATGGTTGGCATGGCAGGGATTGTAACGGGAAACAAGGGGTCGGCGCGAGTTTTGGGTTTTGGGAAACAAGGGGTCAGTCGGTTCTTGGGTATGGGAAACGAGGGTTGAAGAGGCGAGGGTGTTGACAAAACGACCGTTCGTGTCTATATTAACGTTCGTTCGCAAGATAAATATTATACCAAACGGTCGTTTTGGAGAGAGGAATGCAGGTTGACACGGAGTTTGCGATTATGGGCCTTTATCCTGAGCAGATTCGCGCGATTGATTTTCTGCGGCTGAAGGGTACCCAGGCGGCGTTGCCCAAGTTGCGCGAAAAGCTCGCAAAGGCGTTTTTGACCCTGGAAACCCTCGCGGATGACGTTCCGCCGGCGTGGCGTGCGGTGCGTCCGCGCGAGGGGGCTTGGAGCGTGCATGAGGTGATCGATCACCTCGTTGTCACCCACGCCCTGGCCGCTGGCGAATTGCAGGAACTAATAGCGGGGCGGCTCCCAAAAGGAGAGCCGTTTGCGCCGGGGTTGGTTTCGGAAGACCCCTTCGCCGTTTCCTGGGGCGCATTGCTGGGCCAACTTCGTGAGGTGCACCGCAACTTTCTGGATGCGGCAAACGCTGGCACTGAAGACACGGCGCTCGATGTACGAACGCCTATTGTGCTGGTGGTGAAAGTGCCGGGCGAAGACGGAAAACCCACGCCGATCGCGTGGAGGCATGATTTCGATTGGAAGGCGTATGTACAGGCATTTCGCTATCACACGCTGGAACATGTCGAACAGATTAAACGGATATTGGCCGAATTGGCGGAAAGCAATTGACGTGTCACCAAAAGTAAAAACTGAGCCGGGAAGTGTATCACCGCGCGAGCGCATTCTCGGCGTGGCGGTTGAGAAGGCGCGGCAGATTGGGCTTGAAGGGTTGAGCATCGGCGTGCTTGCGAAAGAAGTGGGCATGAGCAAGGCGGGGCTGTTCGCGCACTTTGGCTCGAAGGAAGAATTGCAGCTTGCGACGCTTGAGGCGGCGCAGTCTGCATTTGTGCAGGGCGTAATCATTCCCGCGGAGAAGACCGAACGCGGGTTGCCGCGGTTGCTTCAGGTGATCACGGATTGGATTGGGATGGCGGAGTCGGCCTGCGAAAAAGGCGGATGTTTTTTTTATTCGGTTTCGGCGGAGTTCGATGGACGGCCCGGGCCGATACGCGATCGGTTGGTGTTGGCGAGCAAACAGTGGCTGGATTGGATCAATCGGCAGGTGGTGTTGGCGATAGAGCGCGGGCATTTGGTTGCGGAAGTGGATCCGGAGCAGCTCACGTTTGAATTACATGCGTATGAGCAGCAGGCGAATTGGGCGGCATTGCTGGTTGGCCAGAAGGACGCGTATGCGCGGGCGCGGGAAGCGGTGCGTTCGCGGCTGCACGCGTTGGCGACGGAGAAGGGCAAAGCGATTTTGGATGGGCGGTGAGGCGGACTGCGGTGGACATTGTGGACGAAGAGTTTGCGATGCGCCTTCAGCGCGCTACGGTTTGTGGTGGCCTGATTCCAGGGGCGTTGCCCCTGGCTAGGGTTGCGTAGCGCCTTCGGCGCGAATTCCTTGGTTTTGACCGTGCCCCTTTTGGGTTTCATCTGGTGAATGGAAGGACTTACAGCAAGAGCACGAAGGTGATGAGAATTGGTGCAAACGAAATTATGGAGGGCTGCGAGATGAGTCGGGCGAAGATTGAGGTATATGAGAAGTTGTATGCGACGGCGTTTGCGGCTACGGCGAAGGCCGCGGGTGATGTTGCGCCGGAAAACCGGTTGCGTCAGTCGAAGGACGGGAAGGCGCATCCGCTTTGGTTGTTGGGGCATCTGACGTTTGCCACGGACACAATTGTGAATTCGGTTGTATTGGGTGGCGAAATGACGCTGCCGGGGCAGTACCGGAAAATGTTTGCGCCGGGGATGATCGGCGGCGCGGACGTTACGGCGGATGCGTCGCAGTATCCAAGTTGGGACAATATTGTCGAGAAATATAAGGCGGTTACGGCAAATACATTTGCGTTGTTGAAGAAAGCACAGGACAGCGATCTGCCTGGCGGGATGAAGGGGCAGACGCCGCCGGGGTTTGAAGAATTTTTCAAGTCTTTTGAAGGTACGCTGGGCTATATGCTGGGACACGATTCGTATCACCGCGGGCAGATGAACCTACTCGCGAACGCTTAGTTTATACCCCACCCCCTCACGAAAGGCCGTGGAGCGATCAGCACGCTTTGCGGCCTTTCTATTTCATCTGTCCGCAGATTACGCAGATTTTCGCAGATTCAATTTCAATACAGACACGAGGAAATGCGATGGTAATTTGATAGAATGAGGTTTGGGGGACTGTGTTATGCGTTTCAATCTAAATAACAATTCGTATGCTCCATTCAATACATTGATTGCACTGCTTGCGGTCTGCGCGATTGCGCATGCGGAAGACCGGCCGCAGTGGGGCGAGCGGTTTACGCGGAACATGGTGTCGGGCGAAACGGGGTTGGCGGACACGTTTAATCCGGAGACGGGCGAGCGTGTGAAATGGTCGGCGCCCTTGGGAGGGAATGCTTATGGTTCGCCAGTGATTGCGAATGGGTGCGTGTTGATCGGCGCGAACAACGAGAAGCCGCGCGATGCTCGGATCGATTACGACTGCGGCGTGCTGTTGTGCTTGAACGAAAGCGATGGGGCGTTGCGCTGGCAACTCGCGGTGCCGCGCACGGGTGGGGACGATTATCTCGATTGGCCGATGATTGGAATGTGTTCGGAGCCGACGGTTGAAGGCGACCGTGTGTATACCGTGACGAACCGCTTTGAGGTGGTGTGTCTCGATCTACAGGGCCAGGCCAACGGTAATGATGGGCCGTATAAAGACGAAGGCCAACATATGGCGCAGGACGGCAAGCCCGCGCTGGAGGTGACGGCGACGGACGCCGACATCATTTGGATGGTGAGCCTGCGCGAGGCGGTCGATATGTATCCGCACGATGGTTCGCACATGTCGATTCTGCTCGACGGAGACTATCTGTATCTGAACACCGGCAATGGCGTGGACAACACGCACAAGGTGGTGCGCAAGCCCGATGCGCCAACTCTAATCGTGATGGACAAGAACACGGGCGGGGTGCTCGCGAAGGATGCAGTGGGCATGGGCCATCGAATCATGCACGCGGCATGGTCGTCGCCTTCGTTGGGTAAGGTGAATGGAAAGAAGTTGATTGCGTTTGGCGGTCCAGACGGGGTGTGCTACGCATTTGAGGCGTTGGCAGCGGATGTACCGCGCGATGCGGTGCAGACCTTGACGCTGGCGTGGAAGTTCGATTGCGATCCGACGAGTCCAAAGGAGAACCGCGCGGAGTATTTGAACAACCGGAAAGAAAGCCCGAGCGTGATCGAGGGGATGCCGGTGTTTATTGGCGATCGCGTGTATGTGACGGCGGGCGGCGATCCTTGGTGGGGCAAGGAAAAGTCGTGGTTGAAATGCATCGACGCGACGAAGACCGGGGATATCACGACGACCGGTGAAATCTGGTCGTACGAAATGCCGGCGCATTGCATTGCTACGCCTGCGGTCGCAAATGGGCTGGTGTTTGTTTCTGATGGCAAGGGCTTTTTGCATTGCGTGGATGGAAAGACCGGGCAGGCGTATTGGACGCATGACATCGGCGGTGAGTGTTGGGGCTCAGCGTTTGTAGCGGATGGAAAGGTTTACGTCGGGTCGCGCAATAAACTCTTTTGGACCTTCGCCGCGAGCAAGGATAAGAAAGAGATCGCGTCGGTAAAGTTGGATGCGCCGATCAGTGCGACGTCAGTGGCGGCCAATGGAGTGTTATACGTGGCGTCGCAGGATACGTTGTACGCGGTGAAGTGAACACGCGAATGCAGCGCAACGCGCCGATGTGATGGGAGTATCTAACCATGCGCACAACAAGTAGAAACTTTCTCAGTCCGTCATTGAGCATCTTGCTTGTTCCCGCTCTGCTCTGCTTTGCCGGAGAGTTTTCCAAGACAAAGGCATTCAACCGGGAATGGTTTGATGATGACGAACACGACGAGGCTCCGTCGATCGCCATGGACGACATGGGAAACTGTGTGGCGGTATGGCAGGCGTGGGAAAGTCCAAACGATGACAACTACAACATCTTCGTTTCGCATTCCTCAGATGGTGGCAGGACGTGGTCAAGTAAGACCGCGCTGACGCAGAACGACGGTGCTTTGGACGAAATAAATCTCAACCAAACGCCATCTATCGCAACGGATGGACATGGAACGTGGCTGAGTGTTTGGCAGTATCTCGGTCCGCATCAAGAAGCTAACGGCTCCGGGTTTAATGTCTTTGCTGCCCGATCAACCGACGGCGGTGCGTCGTGGTCTCGTCCCAAGAAGGTGAACACTGACCGCCTTACTCCGAGTACTCGAGAAGAGCCATGGATCGCGTCTGATGAGCACGGTAATTGGATGTGTGTATGGATTGGCGCCCACGAAATCGATTTTGACTATTTCATTGGAGTTTACTTCTCTTTGTCCAGCGATAAAGGAAGGACGTGGTCAGACCCTATGCTAATCGGGGTGAATGACTTTCCGGAGATGCCCAAAGTCGCTTCAAGTGGAAATGGCAACTGGATGATCACGTGGATGCATGAATTGGACGAAGGGAACGCCATCGCTTACTCAGTTTCCGAAAATAACGGCACCACTTGGACGACGCCGAAGGATTTGACGTCGGACGCGGACATCGTAGAATGCCTGAACTATTCTATCGCATCGGACTACGCCGGAAAGTGGATGCTTGTAGTCGACGGCGCGTCGGAATCCAGTATTGATATCTACGAAACGCACAGTACCGACAATGCCACGACTTGGTCTGTTCCAGGCCGAATTTCTGTGAGCAATGAGAATGGAGCTAGAAGTAACGAATATCCAGTTGTAGCAACCAACCGCATGGGTAGCTGGATCGTAATGTGGCAGCGATTCTCAGGCATATGGGACAACATCGTCGTCATACGGGAATCGAATGAAGATTTTTCAGCATGGGGTGCAATAAAGCCGGCCCGGCATCACGATAAGCCAAGATTTGACTATAAGTGGGCTACTGCACTCGCGGCGAATAGGTCAGACCGCTGGATCGCAGTCTGGGAATGGACACATCCCGATGCATGGGATAGAGATCTTTGTTTCGCTACGCGCGACCCAAGCGAAAAAACTCCCTAGAAAGTACGAGAATTGACCGGCAGCAATGGGAGAGTTAAACGACTTGTTTGACTTGATCGCTCTGCAAATGTTAGCGTTTTTGGATTCCTTTGCGCAGGTTTTGGTGCATTGAAATTGAGCCGAATACAATTCGGCTCTACGTGTCCTTTTGCGCGGATCGGGTGGTGGCGGCTGGGTCCTGCTCAACGGGATGCCGCTGAACCCGGTCAGGTCTTGACGGAAGCAGCCGTAGGTGGATTTTTTCGTGTGCTGCAGGGTCGCCTGGCC
>JADLHJ010000027.1 GCA_020848835.1 Candidatus Hydrogenedentota bacterium | reverse complement strand
CCTCCTTCAAAATCCGGACAATCTGCTCCTCGCTATACCGCTTACCCTTCATACGAGAGTCCTCCTCGGCCTAATGGCCTACGATTTCTCTCACTACCACTGGCACAGTTTCAAGGGGACAGGTCACTCGGCAATCCTTTCAATCTCAAAAGGCTCCACGGTGAATCGCCAACCAGTTAAGAAGGTTACGACATCGTGATAACCGTCCCCATCAATGTCGCCAAATGCCCAAGTGTTAGAACCATCGGTTCGACTCATCCAAATTCGATCTCGGGGCTGCAACGTAGAAAAGTCGAAAGCCGTAGATTCACCGTATACTTTCGCAGCGAGTAAGAAAGCCGCAGTCAAGAGGAGTGTTTTGCTCTTAGTCTTGAGGCTGATTTCATTATTCATGGCCTGACCTCCAACACTGAACTTGAAGCAATTCCCACGCCAGGCAATCGCGAATTGGTGGAAGGAGTCTTAAATGCTTATGATTATAGAGGTTGTGAGACTCGTAAGTTTGGAAAAAGAGTGCGACTAGAAGTTCTTCGTGGTCCAAATTCCAGAATCGGGACAGGATATTCCCAATTCTGGACTTGCCAAGGCGTGTCTAACCAAATATCACGCGGGCGCCCGGGTGTGGTTCCGGGCGCCCGCGCGGGTTTCACGCGAAGCGGGGCTGCTCGCGTTACTGGACGGAGAAAGGTTTCTTCATATCGGTGAAGTGGTTTGCGTTTGATGTGGATACGACGCGGATGGTGTAGCCGCTTCCCGCCGGTATGCCTCCGGGAATGGTCACTTTCTGCGCACCGTCGTTCTTGGCTTTCTTATCGAGCACGGTTACTCGCTGGCCGTTGCGCCACAGTTCAATGCGTACGTTTTTGCCAACATCGCCGGAGGTCCATTTCACGTTGACGTTGTCGCCGCGATCGACTTCTCCGCCGCCTTTTAATGGCCGAACCGTCATATTTGGATCGCGGACGATTTGGAAGTACTGGCCGCCGGTGAAGTGGCCGTTGTCCGAGCCGATGCCGCCGAGTGGATTTTGGTCTGCATCCAGGATGCTGTCGTTGTCGCGCAAGTCGAGCCGCAAGGTGCCCACTCCATTACCGGTGTTCACCGTAACGGTGTAGTCATCAGCTGAACCAATAACGTTTGATACCCCCGATCCGATCAATCCTTCCACTGAAGTCACGAAATCGGTTGCATCGACTCCGGTTACGTTTTCGTCAAACAGCACGCGGTACCGTACGGAGAACGCTTCCGTGGGGCTTGGGTCCAGACGCGTAATGCTGGTTACGGTGGGCGGCAACTCGTTCGGATCGCTCTTGTAAATGGCGTATATGGGCCCGTTGAGCACGGAGCCGTTGCCCACGCCCGTGCCGCCCAGGACATTTCCGGCGAGATCCGTGATGGAATCATTGTCCAGCAGGCGCAATTGAATGGTCCCATCGCCGGTACCAGTAGATACTGTGACGACTGACACCAAGGTGTCTCCCCGCACCTCGGCGATCTCCGCGCCATTGACGCGGCTGGTCGTCACGATCTGGAAATCGGATTTGTCCACACCGATCACGTCTTCACTGAAGGTAACGTAGAAATCTACACTCACCGCCGAAGTCGGGCTCACGCTGGCCCGCGTGATGGACTCGACCGCCGGTGGCAGTACATCGATCTCGCTTCTCTCGATGGAATACGAATCACTTTGAAAATCACCGTTGCCCGCGCCTGTTCCGCCAAGAGTCGCTCCCGTTACATCGGATATGGAATCGTCGTCGTTTAACCGAAGGAACAAGGTGCCGCTGCCCGTACCCGTGTGAATCCACACCCGCCGTGTGGCCCCAATCCCTTCCACGCTCTCGATATGGACGCCCTCAAGGGCAGTGCTTCCCACGGTGAAGTCGGCCAAATCGACGCCACCCACGGGCACGTTGAATTTCACGGTATACGAGACGCGCTGTAGCGCGTTTGGACTTGGGTAATCGCGATCCATCGCAATCACCGCCGGCGGAACTGCCAGCGCGCCGCAGGTCCTTTGGGATACACCACCGTTGTTCGCGCCTGGCCCTCCCAGCGGCCGGTTGCCTTCGTCGCGAATGGAGTCGTTGTCCAGCACACGAAATGTGCCCCATCCAATTCCGGTCGTGTAGTAGACTCGCACCCGATACGTGTCGCCACTGCCCTCAACGCTCAGAATCTGACCAGGTACGGTTGACGGCGCGGTAATGCTGAAATCAGAAGCGTCCACGCCTGTGACCGGCATCGAGAACACAACGGTCATCGTGTCGATGCGGGCCAAGGAATTTCCGTTTGTTTGGCACAATATTTCGCTGACGGTCGGGCAGCCTTCCAGATAAATGTCGTGGTTGAACGCAATTGCGAAATAGCCCAATTCCGTGACGGCGCCAATGAACTTGTTTGCACGCGTATTGCGCCGCTGCTCCGCCACACGTGTCCAGGGTCCGGAAAGCGACGGCGCGGAGACCAATTCAAATCCGTCTTCGTGAAGTCCGCTCAGATCAGAGTCGACGTAACGCACGTGGATGGTTGCGCTCTCCCAGCCGCTGCGATCAGATTCCACTCGCCAGCAAGTTGACCCTGCTGCCGTGTATTGCGGTGGCAGACCGGAGATGGTCTGATTTCGCAAGGTAGTAATAGTTGCCGCGCTGGCGTTACCGCCGTCGAACTGCACCCATGCGCGATTCGCCGGAGATTGACGTCCGCCCGCGCCGCGAAGCGGAGAGTCCCCAGCGGTGAATCGTTCAACACCACGGGACGTGTCTGCGCCGCCGTTCGTGAAATAAACGAACGCAGAACTCAGCCCCGGGACGCCTTCTTCCACTGATACTACAAAGTCAGCAAATCCATCGCGGTTTACATCTTGCTGGCATAGTTGTGTCGCGCCGAAGGGTCCGTCGGCGCTCGCGCAGGCCACGCGGGGATCGAGCGAAGTGGCGCTCTCAAAATCAATTGCACCAACGTTGAAAATTGGTCCGCCATCGTCGGCGTTTGCCGAATGATGAATCGTCAGGCCGGTAGCGATCGTTTCGCCTGGCGCTACAAGCTCGGACATCAGGTAGTCGGCGCGACCATCCGCATCGGCATCTCCCAACCCAACTTTGCCGTGCATTGCGCCGGCTATTCCCGCTGCGGGCGTCCAGATCAGGCGCGATTCGCCAAAGCCCCCGATGGATGATGCCACCGACGTGTCGATCAAACTGCCAGCGCCGGCAGGCACGCCGGGCGGCACGCTTGCGCCATACAACAACAGCCCGAACGTTCCCGACTGGCCCGCTTCGATCCCCGCTGTCGCCGCATTAGCGCCCACGCTTAGATCGTCGAACCCATCGACGTTAGTGTCGCCAATCGCGATGGACTGTCCGAACTGCGATGGAAAGGATTCTCCCCAAAGCTGCGTCTCCCCGTTCGACCCTGCAGTGTCGTTCAAATCAAACACTTGCCCCGGCATTCCCACGCTTCCGTAAACGAGGGATACGCGACCGGTAAGCGCGATGCGATCGCCTTCCATACCTGAGGCGGGTATCGTCGCGGGGCCGGCATCCGGATCGGACAAGGGGTCCCCTATGGCGATATCGTCAACGCCATCGCCGTTGATATCGCCGGTCTGAAGCCCGATGACCGGCGTCGTGAATTGCGGACTGTAACCGCCCACGACGGGACGGTCACGATCGAGAATTATCCGCGCAACGGGAAGCACGAGGTCGTCGTGCTCGATGGAAACTGTTCCAGTGAAGAGTTGCGGGTGCCCGAACAGCACGAGGACGTCTGCATCGTCGAATCCTTGTATGACGACGACCGCGATATCCTGAAAACCGTCTGCATTAAAATCGCCGGTGGTCATTGCGCCTACCGAATCGTAGCCGGCATCGTCAAGTAGGATTCGGGCGACCGTCTGGCAACTCGTGGGATTTTCCAGGTCCACCACCGCGCTACGCAGGCATGGCGCTCCGAGCAACAGGTTGACTGAAAAGACAAAGTCATTCGCGCCTTGCCCCCCGGTCACGAACCCACGGTTGTAAGACGCGGTGAAAACAAGATCATCGAAGTCGTCGCCGTTAAAATCGTCACTTGCGACCGATGCGCCAAGCTGGCGGTACCGCACCATCTCTCCTGGAAGTGGAGCGGAAACGACATGGGTCTCGTCACTGGTCGGCGCGCCCGGTGATGGCGAACTGGAAGAGGATGGACGCGATGCGGTGCCCAGAAGCGCAATTACCGCGCCCGAGCTTTCCCTGTCGTCCGCCAATAAAGCGACGGCGCCATTTGTGCCGACGATGACATCGGAGAATCCATCGCCATTAATGTCGCCGCTTGCCAGGCGCCCAGGCTCGTCGAAACCGGCACCACTCACTTTCGTCGAGATCGACCACACGGGATAATTCGGATCGCGTGGATCGGCACAGGCAAATGCGCAGGCGAGAGCAAAGATGCCCATCATCGCAATATGTTTCAGAAAAGTTTTCTTTCGTCTAATGTTGGACATCGGCTTCTGCCAATTGCTTTCGCCCTGCTCGAATAGTCATTTCCCGGGAGCAATTTCAAATAGAGCAAAATTGATACCAAATATTTTCTCACCAAAATTGTCACTGCAACCCATTGCCGAGATTTGCTTTACAACATTTCACGCAAAAAAGCTCGGCACATCCCCGCCGTCCAGATTCCGGAATCGGGACTGCGTCATTCTGGATTCTGTACACTGGGTTCAACTTGGATTCCGCTGGAATGTCGCTGTAACGTGGACTGTTTCTTCTTGGGAATGGCACGGTGCTTCTAGTGATTACCCCGTCTTGGCGAAATCGCGCGCTGACCTTCTGCATAATTTTCGGATTGCATTGCGCGTTTGGTGACATTGCGCAAACCCCGAGTGAGGAGCCCCTGACTGTGACACCGGCCCAGGCCAAACCAAAACACACGAACCGTCTTGCGAACGAGACGAGCCCCTACCTGTTGCAGCACGCGCACAATCCGGTGGACTGGTACCCTTGGGGCGACGAGGCAATCGCAAAAGCGCGTGCGGAAGACAAACCGATCTTTCTTTCTATTGGGTACTCGGCGTGTCATTGGTGTCACGTGATGGAGCACGAATCGTTCGAGTCGGAAAGTGTCGCCGAAATCCTGAACGCAAATTTCGTGTGCATCAAAGTAGACCGCGAGGAGCGGCCGGATATCGACGAGATTTACATGACCGCTGTGCAGATCATGACAAGCAGCGGCGGCTGGCCCATGTCGGTATGGTTGACGCCGGACCTCAAACCGTTCTATGGCGGCACTTATTATCCGCCGGAGGACAACTACGGCCGACCTGGATTCAAGACCGTCCTGAATTCAATTGCACAGGCTTGGAAAGAACGTCGTCTGGATGTAAACAAGAGTGCGGACCAACTCACGCAATATGTGAAGCAGAGCACGTCCGCACGCGCGGGCGAGCCCGGCGAGCTTTCGTATGACTTGGTAAAGGATGCGGTAGACGAATTGAGCGCGAGTTACGATCATTCCTACGGCGGCTTCGGCAGCGCGCCGAAGTTTCCGTCCGCGCCATCGATTGCGTTGTGCCTGCGCCATTACTACAACACGGGCGACAAGATCGCGCTGGAGATGGCGACGTTTACGCTCACGCGCATGTATTGCGGCGGGATGTACGATCATCTCGGCGGCGGCTTTCACCGCTATTCCGTCGATGCGCAATGGCTCGTGCCGCATTTCGAGAAGATGCTCTATGACAATGCGCAACTCGCGCCGGTATATCTGGAAGCGTATCAGGCCACGGGTGACCGCTTGTTGGCACGGGCGGCCCGCGAAATTTTGGATTACGAATTGCGCGACATGCAAGATGCGAATGGCGCGTTTCACTCAACGGAGGACGCGGATAGCGAAGGGGAAGAGGGCAAGTTCTACATCTGGACGCAGACGGAGATTATGTCCATCCTAGGTGATGCGGACGGTTATTTATTCTGCCAGTATTACAACGTGCGCCCCGGCGGCAATTTCAATTCGCATGAGAAATATCACACAGGACAAAACATCCTGCATGTCACGCGCCCCGCGGACGCCGTCGCCAAAGAATTCAGTATGAGCGTTGACGATTTCGAGAAAAAACTCACGGAGTGCCGCGCGAGAATGCTCGCCGTGCGCGAAGAACGTGTGCGCCCTGGACTTGACGATAAAATTCTCACTTCGTGGAACGGGTTGATGATCTCCGCGCTTGCGCAGGGATATCAAGTGCTTGGCGACACGCGTTATCGCGAAGCAGCAGAACGCGCTGCAAAATTCATTCTCAACGAGATGCGCAAAGATGGAAAGCTCCTGCGTACACACCGCAAAGGTGAGAGCCGTTTATTGGCATACCTCGATGATTACGCCTTTACCACGATCGCACTAATCGATCTGTACGAGGCAACCTTCGACGAACAATGGCTCAACGCCGCGGACGAATTGGCGTGCGGAATGATCGAACAATTCTGGGACAAGGACAACGGCAGTTTCTTTTCGACGACCGGCGACCACACAAACCTCATCGCGCGCACGAAGCCGACCTACGACGGCGCGGAACCTTCCGGAAACTCGATGGCGGTCATCGCGCTACAACGCCTCGCCAAGTTACGCGACAACGGCGAATACCGCGACAAGGCATCACAGGTGTTGAAGGCAAACCACGAGAATTTGAAGAGTTCTCCGCGCGCCTATATGAAAATGCTTTGCGCGGTAGACTACGAGATGAACCCGCCCAAGGAAATTGCAATCGTCGGCGCCGCAGACAGCGACTCGACCCGCACACTGTTCGCCGCCGTACACAAAGCTTTTGTACCGAATAAAGTCGTCGCCTTTGCTGACACCGCCAATGCGAATGGCGAACTGGGAAAACGCATCCCACTACTTGCGGACAAAATAATGGTGGACGGGAAACCCGCAGCCTACGTGTGCAAGAATTACTCGTGCCAGTTGCCCGTTACCACGCCGGATGAACTTACAAGAATGCTCGGCGCGAAATAGCCGCGACAGCGCCGCCTTGGATTTGCAGTAGACGATATGAAGGATGTACTCACTACGATGCACCGGCCCCTCAAACATATTCTCATTGTTCTGTTGTACAGCGCCGCGCTGATCGCCAACGCCCAGCAAAGCGCCAAAGTTGTAACCATCTCAACCGCCACCGAACAGTCCGGTGTCGCGCCGGGCGGAACGATTCGCGCCGCCGTGATCATTGACATTCACGAAGGCTGGCACAGCAATAGTCACACGCCGAAAGACAAATATCTTAAACCGACGATATTGAAGATTGATGCCATGGAAGGCGTAACGCCCGGCGAGATCATTTATCCACCGGCAAAAGACGTAAACCTTCCTATTTCTGACAGCCCCGTTTCCGTTTACGAAGGCAAAGTTGCGATCGGCTTTCCACTTACTTTCGCGGACTCCATGCAGCCCGGCGCGGTGACGGTTAAAGGCACCCTCAACATTCAGGCCTGCAACGACAAGACCTGTGCGTCGCCCTCTTCAATCACTATCGAAATCCCAGTTAAGGTTCTCGCCTCTGGAGAAGCCGCATCGCCGCAAGAACAAGAACTCTTCGCGACAATAGACAAGAACGCGGCATCCGTGGCGCCTACTGACAAACCCGCCGCTACAGACTCGCCAAAGCCCGGTGCAACACCGCAGTCCGCAGTCGCTGACACAAGCGCTCCCGCTCAGACTTGGCAGGAACTGTTACCGCAATTCAAAATCGCCGGACAATCCGGCTTCGTCAGCACCGAAGAGTTTTTAGCTTGGCTCGATCGCGCAGAAAAAGGTGAAGTGCCAAAGCAAGCTAGCGGCATTCTCGGTGTTGCGGGCAGCATCGCCAGCGGCGGATTCACGCTGAAAGGCGTGGCGCTCCCTCTCGTTCTGTTGCTAACCTTCATCGGCGGCATCACACTCAACCTCACGCCTTGCGTCTTGCCGCTCATCCCGGTGAACCTCGCGATCATCGGCGCGGGCGTAAAGGCCGGGTCGCGCATGAAAGGTTTTCTGCTCGGCGGCATGTACGGCCTCGGCACCGCGCTACTCTACGGCGTGCTCGGCGTAGTCGCCGTTCTCGGCGCGGCAAGCTTCGGTTCGCTCAACGCGCAATGGTGGTTCAACGCGAGCATCACCGTAGTGTTCATCGTACTCGCGCTTGCGATGTTCGACGTAATCCTCATTGACTTCAGCAAATACCAATCAAAACTTGGCATCAAAAAGGATTCCGGAAACTACCTCTTCGCATTCGTCATGGGCGCGGTGAACGCGCTGCTCGCAGGCGCGTGTGTCGCTCCGGTCGTTATCGCCGTCGTCCTTTACGCGCAAGATGCTTACGCCGACGGATCGCCTGCCGCGCTTGCATTGCCGTTCCTGCTTGGCGTGGGCATGGCGGTGCCATGGCCACTCGCGGGCGCGGGCCTCGCGCTCATGCCGAAGCCCGGCATGTGGATGGTGCGCGTAAAGCAGGCTTTCGGCGTGTTCATTTTGGTTTTTGCCGCATATTACGGTTACCAGGCGTACGAACAGTTCAGCGCCAAATACCTCGTCGATCGCGAAGCCGTCGCCGCAAGCGTGCAGACAAACACCGAGGAAGGGTGGCTCACGTCGCTCGATGAAGGTCTCGCATTAGCCAAGCGCGAAAACAAACCCGTCCTTATCGACTTCTGGGCCACTTGGTGCAAGAACTGCCTCTACATGAACGAAACCACCTTCAAGGATCCTGCAGTTCTGAAGCGCCTCGAAGATTTCGTGAAGATCAAGTATCAAGCAGAAGATCCCGAAAGCCCACCCGCCAAAGACGTGCTCGCCAATTTCGAATACGTCGGCCTGCCGCTCTACATTGTGTTGTTGCCGTAGGATTCAAGCTTCGTGACAGTTGCTTGGAAGCGTCTGCCTATACCAGAACTCTTCTGGTTGTTCTTATACGGCGCAATGTATTTTCTCGCCTCCACGAATCATCCGCCCACTGAAGCAGGTAGCCAATCGCTGGAAAAGTGGTGGTTCATTCTTTCGCTACTCGTCGTACCTGGCACGTTTCTCTTTCTAGCGCTTCCGAACGCAAGGCCTTTGATCATGCTGTTACGCGTGAACATTGCCGCATTGGTAGCATTGCCCTTTGTCTCTTACGCCGTGACGAACGGGATCGATTATCGGGACTCGCGCAATTCAGGCGTGCCCATGGGATGGATGCTCAGTATCTCCATTGGCTGGTTCTCGCAGTTCATCGCGACGGTGATCGCGATTCCAATTCTCTGGTTAAAGAACAGAAAGAAACGCAACGCGAATGCAATCGATGCAAGCCTGGGTTGAAGCAAATCCCGTACTCACAGGCATCGCGGCATTCGCGATCATTCTCGCTTTTCTCATGACATTTATCGGCGCGCTCATGCGCCGCGCGGGGACGTCGCTGCGCCCTATCGTGTTTTTCCTGGGCTTCGTCGCAATCGTTGGCGGCCCCCAAGCGGTATACCACATCGCCAATACCAAGAGTCCCGATACGGCCGCAGCATCGAGTAGCGCAGTGAATTCAGACGTCTTCGCGATCGAAAACGACCGCTTCGCGAATCCCGCCAAAGTTTTCGGCGAAGATGTCGATATCTCACTTGTCCAGCCAGCCAAACAGATATTCCCAGAGTTCCTGGCGAATTCGATTCACGCGGAGATGGCGTTCTTTGTCACCAACGAGACCGTGCTCGCCGCAATCTTTCCCGATGACGCATCCGCACGGCGGGCACTTCAAAGCTATACGCAAATGCTGCAGGTTTCGGATCTCTCCGGTAGCGATAGCGCGGGCTGGGTGGGTTCTCGCGGTTCTGCAAACGATCGCGTAAGACTCATCGTTTCGGGGCCCCTCTTCATGGTGTGGACGGCCCAGCACGACGAAGTGCTCGCGAAGCGGGGGCTCGCATTGAAGTATGCGCTCGGAGTTACGATATCGGTCGTCGCGCCGCCGCCCGCGATTGACAATGTGCCGTTTGGTAGTCTGCGTCTGGCCTTGTTGTTTCTCGCTGCAAATGTGCTCGTCGCCGTCTTGTGGTTTTTCAAAGGCGCGACGTGGGCCGCAAGTTCGACACCCGCGCAGGGCACCACACCCATCTCGGTCAATGATCTTCGCGAAAAACTGCTCACCGTGAACCAAACCGATACGCCCGTGACGGTTGATGTTTCCGAAGATGGAAACACGATTGATGTGACGTGGCGCTACGCCGACGCGCGCTGGATCGATCACGCAAGCGCACACGGCCTACGCCGCGTGCACAAGATTTCAATGACGCTCGACGAATCGTCGCACACGGCGCGCGTGCTCGAGTATTGGTCAGCGATGGATTGGTCGGCAGGAGGCAAAGGCGCAAACATTCAATGGCACGCCGCGCGCGGCATCAATTTTTTCAACTTCCAGCATCAGCGTGTATTTGGTCTGCAAATATCGCCCAATGGTGCTTTGATACCCAACCTCAGCTACGTTTACACCTTCAATCTGCAGGAGTTGAAGCAACCTTTCATCCAAGCGATTACGCATTCAGGTTGGACTTGGAAACCCGTCTTTTTCCTCGCGCCGCCATGGCTGCGCTGGCTCGCGGGATAGTGCGTCAGCGGTGCCGTTGCCACTCCAGGGTCAGCGGCACACTCGCCAGTGGGATAAACGGCAGCAGCATCCACGCGCCGATTACCAAAGGGCTGCCAATATCCACGACACCCCGCAATTGCATGGCCAGAAATACCAGTAGCGCCCAACATGCCACCGCAACAATTAACAGCGATATGCTGATATATTTGCGCCACAATGCGACGCCAATTGCTACGACGCCAAGTACACCCGACACCGCGGCCATTGAGAGGATTCCGGGCGTCATCGGAGTCGTGACGGTGCCATCTGGGCCAAAAGTGTAAAGGCCGCCGCCTTTAGAAAAGAGCCAGATCGATACGCCCGCAGCCACAAACATCACTACAACCCCTGCCACGCGCGCGAGCCAGAACAGCGACCATGACGTCAACACGGCAAGCACCGCGAGCATCGCGAGTATAGGAATTCCTTGTCGAATCGTGCCTTCTGTGGAGGTGATATTGTGCAAATCGCCGACAAGCGACGGAACAATTGCCTGGTCCCAAAACATGACTTTAAATGCAACGAGAAACAAAACGGCGAGCAAAATGTAAGCCCAAATAACTGCCTTAATTCCCGCGCGCAATCGCGCCCGCGCGATGGTCGCGGTCAGTAACGGACGCGCGCCGACAAACCACTGATAATCGTTACCGGGCCGCGTGACGATATACCCCACGAGGCTCGCCACGATCGCGGGCGAAACCCCCAACACAAAGAACGAAACGACAAAGCGCCGTTCCTGCGCCTCGGTCGCCGCGGGCAGCGCCACCACCAGGATCAATCCAAGCGCGAACGCCAGCCACGGAAACAGGTATGCGCCACGCCGCCATTCAAGCCACTGTTGCGCCGCTTCGGGTGAGGCGAATTCTTCGCGCTCGCCTCCGAAATACGTGATGCGCGTCGCAAACCGCACGAGCCCGCCAACGGGATCCTCAGCCACTTCGCTGCGCGCATGCCGCGCGCCCAGGTACGCAACAACGAACCAATATGGAATTACAAGAAGCGCTATCGGCAGTCCGCCGAAGCCAATATCGGGAACCACATATTCAGGAGGAATTTCCGGATTCGGCAGGCCGAAGTTCTGAATGGTTGATTGAATAAAGACATTCAGTCCCGGCAAGCCCACCAGAAATGCCGCGATGAAAATCGCGGTGCCCGTTGAAGCACCGTACCCGCAAGTGAGAAATACAAACGCGTGCAGCGCTGCCACCAACGTCATTAAGAGAAGAATCTGCGGTCCCTTGAAATAAACGTCCGCGATAAATGCATCGCATACCCAACCCGTTACAAAGGCGAATAGGCCAATGACCGCCAGTCGGTAAATCAGGGGCGCGGCGACGAGCGAAAACGTGTGCGCCGGCAGTACCAGCATCCGCCGCGGATACGCAAAGCCTACGCGACCGCGGTTCTCCTGCAAGAATAAGAGGACCACAGCGCCAAGTGCAGGCAGGTACGCCGCGGAAAATGTCATCCCGTAACTATTTGCAAACGCGTATTTGAGCAATCGCTCCAGTTGCCACGCGACCAGTGCGTAAAGCACCAGCCCTGAAAACACTATCGCAAGCGACTTGTTCGTCTGCCGCCATTGTTCCCAAATGAATACGACCAAGCTGCGCATGCCGCTACACCTCCTCGGAACTGAGGCGTTTGCCCGCACGCGCGACAAAGATGTCGTCTAGAATCGCCGCACTCGCTTCGACAACTTCAAATCCCGCTTGCTTGGCGTTCGCAGTTACTACCGCAAGTTCACCCTGGCAAATCACTGTCCAACGCCCTGCATCACCCTCACAAGCTTCGACGCCGCTCAACACATTCTTCGGCGACTGTCCATTCCCACTCGTCAGCACAAGCCGCTGATGTTTGCGCAACACGTCTTGCAGGGTCTCATCAAGGATCACCTTGCCCGCGCTGATCATCACGACGCGATCGGAGATGGTTTCTACTTCGTGTAAAAGGTGTGAAGAGAACAACACCGTGCGTCCCTCTTTTGCCACCTCGCGCAACACCGCGCCGAGAATATCGCGGCGCACAATCGGATCGAGACCGGACGACGGCTCATCTAGCACCAGCAATTCAGGCCGGTGTGCAAGCGCGGTCACAAGTCCCGCCTTTGCAGTCTGCCCCATTGACAAGGTGCGCACCTTTGCAGACGGATCGAGCTGGAATACTTGCAGAAGTTTTTGCGCGTAGGCGTGGTCCCACTTCGGATAAAGCGCGCGGGTGTAGCGCAACAGTTCGTCGATGCGCATCCAACCCGGCAAATCGCGGTGTTCGGAAAGGTAGCCGATACGGCTCAACGTGTCGTGCGGCTTCTTTACGGGATCCAGACCAAACACGCGCACGGTCCCCGCCTGCGCACGCAACAGGCCCAGCACGTGCTTGATGGTCGTCGTCTTACCTGCCCCATTCTCGCCGACCAGTCCGACGACACTCCCGCGCGGCATCGACAACGACACGTCGTCCATCGCCAATGTGCGCCGATAACGTCGCGACACACCCGCCAACTCAACCACCGCGTCCATACCCACCTCCACACCCCACTAGTCCGATTCTCCCAGCATTAGCCCATAACTTGGCGCAGGAGCATAGCACATGCAATCCTTGTCACGCGCGGCCGCGCATGGAAAAGTGCAACCACGTCGGTGATCAATTACAGTGTTTCCCGTTTGGGCGAGGTGGGGTTTCTGAGGGTGCGGAGTCATGGGTGAATCCGAAGCACAAGCACGGTTTAAGCAGGCCAGCCAGTTGTACACGAACGGGCGCTACGAAGAGGCGCTCGCTCTGATATCGGAACTCGACTACGAGTTTCCGGGGACGATTAACCTATTGAAAGCTAAGGCGCGCACGCTCGCCAAGCTGGGTCGCGTAAGTGAAGCAATCGCCGTGTGCGATCGCCTGGAAAGCGTGTTCGGTTATGACAAGGCGCGATTGTTTCGTAACCAACTCGAAGCAAAAGCCAATGGCGGTGTACCGACCATATCGTTCGACTTAAGCACGGCAAACGCCAGCGACGATCAAGATGAGGAATCACCTGCAGTTGAAATGACCGAAATCCCAAGCGCGGATGCAGAAGATTCCACAAAGAAGAGACGATTCCGAATAAAGCCTGTCCGCTTGATCTTGCTCCTTTTGATCGTCGCGGGCATGTACCTGGGTTATATCAATTACTATGTCGGTGGCGGTATCGTCGCCGCCTATTTCATACTCAAATTTGCGCTCAAGTTCATCTTCGGCGCAGCGCTGAAATCGCTGTTCTCAATTCCATTCAAGATGAAAGGCAAAGCATTGGCCGGCGCTACCACTGAATTGCACGGTTTTCAGTGGGCCAGGAGACCCAAAGAAGCTGACGCGGGCGAAGATGAAGATGAGCCCCGCAAGGTAAAAGAACCGCTTCGCTATGCCTGGCTCGACGTCACGATCACACCACAACCGCGTTCGAGCGGCTTCACGCACTGGGAGCCGGGTGAGATTATGATAGCGCCGGGCACACTGAAAGTCCGCAAGCTCGACGACATGGATAAATGCTTTCGCGTTTACGATATTAAAATCATTGGAGAAGATGGTCAGGAACAATTAGATGAAGGATATAAGTTTCACGGCCCCCAACGCCTGAAAATGCTCGCCGAGTTTCCCGAAAGCGCGAAGTCTCTGAAATTCTTCTATTACGGTTATGGCTTCGGCGACTTGCCTATCCCGCAGTAACATCACGACGGAATGCAGAGAACCACTGTGAAAATGCGCCTCCGCAATCTCGACACCATCGCACCGATCATCACCTTCGCGGTGTTGTTTCTGTTCTTTTCCCTTATCACTGAATCGTTTCTCACGCGCGAAAATCTCCTGAATATTCTCCGTCAAAATTCCGCGCTAGCTGTAATGGCCGTAGGCGTCACCTTCGTTTTACTCACCGGCGAAATCGATCTCAGCATCGAAGCGATGGCGATCGTCGCGGGCGTCGTTGCCGCTTGGCTCTTTAACTTCATATTGAAACAACACCCAGCCACTCCCGCACTCATCGCCCAGTTCGCGCCGATACTCGCAGCGATAATCGGCGCGGGCGTATTCGGCGCGCTCATCGGCTTTGGCGTATCGCGCGTCGGCGTGCCCTCGTTTATGATGACGCTGGCAGCATCGCTTATCGCGACCGGCTTTGCGCTCTGGATCACCGAAGGTTCACCCATCTTCACAATTCAGCCATCGCTGTCCTTCATCGGCACGAAGTCCATTGGCTTCTTCGAAACCGCGCGGCCCAACGGCACGACCTACAATCTTATCGAAATCCCGTGGATCACTATCGTCGCGGCATTATTCCTCTTCGCGGCGTGGGTCGTCCTGCGCTACACCCGCTTTGGCCGCAACGTCTACGCCGTCGGCGGCAATCGCGTCGCCGCCGAACTCTCCGGCATTCCCGTCAAGCGCACACTCACGGTCTGCTTCTGCATCTGCAGCATGACCGCCGCCGTCGCCGGCATCCTCTGGGTCGGGCGCCTAGGAAGCGCGCAAGCCGGCGGGCTGGACCAAGTGCTCATTCAATGCGTCTCCGGCGTCGTCCTTGGCGGCACCTCGCTCTTTGGTGGCCGTGGGGGAATCGGCAACACCGTCGTCGGCGTGCTCACCTTCGGCATCCTCCACAACGGTCTCAACCACCTCGATGTGAACATCTATCTCAAAGGAGCAATCATGGGCGCGATCCTACTCGCGGCCCTGATCCTCAATGTCTCCATGGCAAGGGTACGCAAAGCATAGCCGCTGATTTCTTCGTCCCACAGGTTCGCCAAGCCGTCCGAATCAATTACGAAATCTATGTCCCCTCCATCCCTCTTACCATTCCCATTCTTCCCACACTTCCCATTCTTCTCACTATTGACTGCATCGTCCACCCTTCGCTAACGTAGTACCGGTGCTGACCGTTAATCGAATCTGAAAGGGGCCTGAAACATGCCTATCCTTCGTCTGTTGCTCTGCCTCTGCGCCGTAGCGCTCGTCGCCTTCGCACAAGAAGACCGCACGCAAATTACCACCGGTACCTACCGCGACGTAGACCCCATGATTTCGCCCGACGGCAATTCACTTGCCTTCGCCAGCAACCGCACCGGCCATTTCAATATCTTTGTCTTCAGTTACAAGACTTCCGGTACGCTCCAGCTCACGCAAAGTGACAAAGACGACCGTTACCCGAATTGGTCCGCGGACGGACGCAAGGTCGTCTTCGGTTCCAATCGCACCGGTAAAGGCGATATCTACGAAACGAGCAATGACGGTTCCTCCGGCTTTCTCCAATTGACGGACGCACCCCTGCTTGAGGAATACCCCAACTATCCCAGCGACCGCCGCGGGCTCCTCTATGCGCGCGACTCGACCAAGAGCGGTTTTACCCAGAAGATGCAGGTAATTCTCTCTGATTCTTTACCCGCATCAAGCAACGCCGTGGTCCTCGCGGAAGGCGATCAACCCCGCTTCTCGCCGAACGGCTCCCGCATTGTGTTTGTCTCGCACCGGACCAAGAATGACGACATTTGGACAATGACCCGCGAAGGTTCGTCGCAAACCCAATTGACCACGGACGACAAGGACGACACCGATCCCTACTATTCACCCAACGGCAGCAAGATCGTGTTTTCATCAAAACGTACGGGGAACTACGACATCTGGGTAATGGACTCGGACGGCGGGAACCAGCGTCAGCTTACCTTTGACCAGGCGGATGAAATTCAGCCGTGCTGGAGCGTCGGGGGTTACATCTACTATACTCACCAAGTCAGCGAAACCGCATCGAACATCTACCGGATCAAAGCGCCGAAATAGCAGCGGAACAAAAACGGCGTAACGCTAGATATTGTATCGAGTTTTGCTTGACACCCTAGGGCTAGTTTTATACACTTGGGGTTGGGACAGACTTGAACGCTCCCGTCTTTGGAGCATGCACACAAAACGACAGGAGACCGCTGCCCAGTGTCTAACACCGTGCGCACGCTTTCCTGCGGGGGCCTGATTATCGCGTTCGCCCTCGCATCGGGGTGCTCCAGCACCTCCTCCAAAACCAAAGTCCATCAGTTCAGCCCGGTGCCCATGGCCAAAGTCGGCTCTGAGGAACTTGGCAAGCCCCAGACAAAAAATGCGACAGAACTCCTGCGCGCAGCCAATGACGAATGGGTCAAGGGCAACGAGGCCCAACGCCTCGGCGACCAAAAAACCGCACTGACGCACTACAGCAAAATGCTTCAATACATGAGCGACGCTGAGTTGAATCCTGCCGTTTTCAGCGGACTGCGAGAAGAATTCGAGCGCATCCTCAGCTCGAACCCTGAATCTGCCGAACTGTTCGAGCGCGATCATCCCGAATTCAACCGCGAACTCGCACTGCGCACGCCGAAGAGCAACTTATTCCAAGGCAATGACGCGCTCCAGCAGCGCGTGCTCTCCGAAATCGAGGACATCAAGCGGCGATATCCTAAAAATTTCCAGACCGGGCTTGATCGCAGTTGGCAATACCGCGCGTTTATTGAACAACAATTCCTCGCTGCCGGACTTCCAAAAGAACTTTGCTGGTTGGCGATGGTGGAAAGCCTGTTTCAGCCCACGGTGGTCTCGCGTGTTGGCGCGACCGGCATGTGGCAGTTCATGCCCAGCACAGGCCGCCGCTACGGTTTGCGTATAGACAACTACGTGGACGAACGCCGGGATTGGGAAAAAGCAACACGAGCCGCGGTCGAGTACCTTTCCGATCTACATGATTTTCATAAGGGCGCATGGCCATTGGCCGTCGCCTCGTACAACATGGGCGAAGGCGGCATATCGCGCATGGTCGCCATGAATGGTGGCGAGCGCGACATCTGGCGCCTCATGGAGACCCCGCCCGCTTCAGACCATATGCCGGAAGAAACCAAGAAATTTTTCCCGAAATTGGTCGCCTATACAATGGTCGCATCCAGCCCTGCGATGTACGGGTTCAAGAGCAATCCCGTCCAGCCGGAACCGTTGACTCGCGTACCCGTCAACGGCTCGTACAGTCTCGCGGCGATTGAAAAGGCAAACGATCTCCCCTCCGGAAGTTTGAAGCGACTTAACCCAGCGCTGATTCGCGGCGCTACTCCGCCGGGTGACTACCACGTAATTGTCCCCACCGTCGCAGGCGAAAAAGTGTTAGCGTCGCTGGTCACGCTGAAGAAAGCTCCCAACCGCGGCGCGGCCTCGCTCGACGGACGCACCTTCCACGTCGTCAAGAAAGGCGACACGCTGAACTCAATCGCCAAGCGCTATGGCGTTGACCAGAAAGATATCGTTTCCGCGAATAAAATCCGCCTATCCACGCGCCTGCCCGTTGGCAAAAAGCTCTTGATTCCAACGGATGCGCCTTCGGATGTCATCGACGACGCCAAGCCCGCGCCCGCGCCGGATGCTGCGCAGGAAAACAAGGATTCCGCCCCGCAGGTTATCCCGCCGCGGAAGTACAAGGTGAAGAAAGGCGACACGCTCTACAAAATCGCGTTAGATAACAACATCTCGCTAGAGGCCTTGCAGCAGCAAAACAATCTCGAGAAGCACGCGCGCATCCATGTGAATCAGGAATTGATGATTCCCGGCAGCGGTGCAGTGCTCGCCGCAAATAAATCTTCCGAGAAAGAGACCTTTACCGAACCAGGCCCGGAAAAATCAAAAGAAACCGCAACGCACGTCGTTGCAAAGGGCGAATCCCTAGGGTCCATCGCAAACAAATACGGCGTGAAAGTGGACGACCTC
This sequence comes from Candidatus Hydrogenedentota bacterium, assembly GCA_020848835.1. Lineage (GTDB taxonomy): Bacteria > Hydrogenedentota > Hydrogenedentia > Hydrogenedentales > SLHB01 > JABWCD01. The sequence continues at coordinate 210,881 of JADLHJ010000027.1, read as the reverse complement.
GTTAAAGGCAACGACCTGAAATCCACAACCATACGCGCCGGCGACAAACTTGTCGTCGCGCGCGCGGTTTCGACCCCCAAGCTGGAGAAAAATGAGACCGTTACCGGCACCTCGATGCCGAGTATCATGTCGGATTCGTCGAAACAGCTCGCGCCGGCAGCCGACATCACCGGCACCTACACCGTCGTCGCAGGCGACACCCTCTCCGGCGTCGCCTCCAAACACAAAATGAGACTGAAGGAATTGCGAGAAGCAAATGGCCTCGATGCCGATGCCACAATCAAAGTTGGCCAAAAGCTCAAGGTTAAGGGCGGAGAATCAAGCGTACCCGCGCCAGCAGCAGATGAGTCGAAAGTTGCCGTCGCCACGCTTGCTCCTGTAAACGCGACGCAGAGCGAAAAGGCTGTAGGTGTAACAACCCACGTCGTTGAAAAAGGCCAAACGCTTTCCGTAATCGCTGCCAAATACGATGTGAAAGTTTCCGAAATCGTCGCATGGAACAACCTCGGCGACAAGGCCCTGATTCGCATCGGACAGAAACTAATCGTGTCTACACCAAAAGTTCCGGCAAAAGCCGAGGCGCGGGCGCCAAAGACTGAAGCTAGTACGGACGGCAAGAAAACGACCCACAAAGTCACCGAGGGCCAAAGTCCCGCCTCAATCGCGAAACGCTACGGCGTTAAAACCAGTGACCTCTTCACGTGGAATTCGTGGGAGAAAGACCACATTCTCCACATCGGTGACGAAGTCATCGTATATGACGGGAACTAATTCCGTGTTCTTCGAGTAGCGGGGGTTCTGTCCCGCTATTCGTCTGGAGTCTCGGGCGCGCTGGATTGACGGGGGTAGTCCGCGTGTTTATGCTGGTTCACGCGTCCCACCACGACGCAGGGGAGGGCCATCATGGCCGAATGGATTTTGGGGGTCGGTCACCTTAAGAGCGTTCGCGATATCGTGACCGTTGGCGAAAAAGAACTCGTCGAAAAAGAAGGCCAGCCACGCAGGATAACCATCCGATCGAATTCTGTTGAAATTGTCGCGGACCGCACGGAATACACCGGTCCATGGAAGCATTACGCGCTGCGCGCACACGCCAAAGGCCACGCGCTCGAATGCATGGAGAAAATCGCAAAGGACTTTGCGCCCGACTGCGAGCTCATCAACGAAGACGGCTGGCACATTCTCCGTTTCCCCGGTGAACACGCCACCAACCCTGAACGCGCATACGAAGCGCTCGATACCTATTCCGGGATGCTGCAGTTTCCCGAAGTGTGGCGCGTCCGTGGCGAAAACTATCGCGTCGATCACATCAGCTCCGAACTGCTGTTCAAAGCTCTTGTCGAATACAAGGCCAGCGACGTACACCTGAGTCCCGGTGAGCAAGCCATGTTCCGAGTTGACGGCGAAATCGCGCCATCGGAAATTTTCGGCATCCTTTCTGCTCCGCAGATACTCGCGCTGATTCACGAGATAGCCGCCGAAAAAGATTGGAAGGAATTTCAGGAAACCAAGCAGGCCAGCTTCAACTTTCACCAGGCCGGACTCGGCTATTCGCGCGTATCATGTTTCGTTACGGCAGGCGCGCCGCATCTGACCTTCCGTTATCTACCCGAAAAAATTCCGTCGTTCGAAGAACTACACGTGCCCGCGGAACTCATGACCCAACTTGCCGAACTGCACCACGGTCTCGTGTTGCTAGTTGGCATGACCGGTTCCGGTAAATCTACCACCGTCGCCGCGCTCGTCGATTACATCAACGGGCATCACACGTCTCACATTCTGACAATCGAGAACCCGGTCGAATACGTGCACCACAACAAAAAGGCGCTTATATCGCAACGCGGTCTTGGGATTGACGTCGCCACCTTCGGCCTCGCCGTCACCGGCGCGCTCCGCCATGACCCCGACGTGATCGTCATCGGCGAAATGCGCGATCCCGATACCATTCGCGCCGCCATCAACGCCGCCGCCACCGGCCACCTCGTGATCAGCACGCTTCACTCGAATACCGCCTATGAAGTCGTGAACCGCATCGTCAGCTTCTTCGATCCCGTCGAACGCGACCTCGTGAAACTCCAAATCCGCGACTGCCTCCGCTGCGTCATCTGCCAGCGTCTCGTACCCAAGATCGGCGGCGGGCGCCTCCCCACGATCGAAGTGCTGTTCAACGACATCAAGGCGATCAACGACTCAATCCTCGAAGGCGACAGCGACGGCATCCGCGTCGGCATGCAGCAGACCACTTCGCATTCGTGGATCTTCGAGCGATACATCCATGCGATGCATAAGGAAGGAAAAATAACGCTCGAAAACGCGCAGAAATTCTGCACGGACCAGAGCATCTTCGACCAAATGATGATGGGCACCTACAGCATCCCACGCCTCGACTCCATTAAACACATGGGCGTGCAAAAATAGTCGACATCCGGCAGCCCCACGGCGTGCCGTAAAACTCTTCAGCATATCCGGAATGAGCCGATGCAACGCGGGTTGGCGTCTAAGGTACGCCGCCCGGGCGGCCACTTACGCATCGAATAGACACACACTGCGCGCGGAATTTGGCAAAGCTTCCTGTCATCGCTGGTGAAGCCGTCCTCCTATCTGTCCCCAATCATCGCCGTCTAGCGAGTATTTTGTGAAGGACACGCTCAATCGCGCCGGTATGAATCGCGTGCCGGATGTAGATACCATTGATTGCGTGTAAAAAGTTGTGACCGGTAGGACAACATGGACGCATCCGGAGATTCGATACGCGAGCCCGCTGGCGCAGAACCGCCGCCCTTGCCCGAGTCGCTTCCTGCGCAGGCGCGTCCGTGGGGATTTTGGAGTTCGCTAGGCTGGCTCGTGCTGACGTATTTCGGGATTAGCCTTGTTGTTGGTGTCTTGATTCTCTTGTGCGGTTTCAGTCCGGAGCCTTTAAATGGCGATTCGCTAACTGCCGGAGGTCTACTTTCCTCCGTCCTGGTTGTAGTCGCACTCGCGGGCTGCATACGACTTCGCCGCGGCTGGACGGTACGCGACTACTCCGCAATCAATGCAACCCGCATCAGCACGATCATTTTGTGGATTGCGGCTCTACTGTCGTGGTCCGCGCTTTTTGACTTTATTCAAATGTTGACTGGACGCCCAGTAGTTCCCGAGGTGATGGTGCAAAGTTACAATTCGGCATCCATCAAACCGCTCCTTTTTCTGTACGTTATCTTCGGCGCTCCTATCGTGGAAGAATTCGCATTGCGCGGGTTCTTGTTTCGAGGCTGGGCGCAATCTCGTATCGGTCCATGGGCCGCCATGGTGCTTATATCCATTTTATTTGCAGTGCTGCACGTTCAATACGATCTCGTGAATATCGCGTTTACAGGGTCCGTTGGAATGATCCTGGCATTGGCGCGATACAAGACCGGATCGTTGCTACCGTGCGTATTCATGCACGCGGCGATTAATCTGGTTGCCTCGCTTCAACTCTTATACGTCGTATGGCAAGCCGAAACTGTGCCCAACGTTTGAGGCTCGCTGATCCAATTAGCGCTCTGCCGGGCGTCGGCGAAAAACGCGCGGAGGCATTGGCGGCTTTAGGTCTGCAGACAGTGGGCGACTTGCTGTTTCATTTGCCGCGCGCATACGAAGATCGGCGACACGTCACAGCGATTAGCGATTTGAGAGAAGGCGAGTCGGTCACGATTCTGGCCGAGGTGGTGAAGTCGAAGGTTGTGCGGTTGCGGCGACGTTTGTCGTTGGCGGAGGTGACGCTAAAAGACGACACAGGCACGCTACGCGCCGTGTGGTTTGGGCAGGATTATCTGGCGCGGGTGTTCAAGCCCGGCGCGCACGCCTTTTTCACCGGCGCTGTTGGTAAGTGGAATGGACCCGCGCTGCGCAATCCTGATTATGAATTGCTGTCGGGCGATGAAGATGACCTGCTGAATACGGGCCGCATCGTACCGGTGTATCGATTGACCGAAGGTGTGTCGCAACGGATGTTGCGGCGGCTGGTGCGCACAGCGCTGGACATGATGACGGAACCCCTGGTGGAGACCTTGCCGGAGGCGATACGCGAGCGGCATGGATTGCCAACGGCAAATGATGCAATGCGCGTCGTGCATTTTCCGGATGAGATCGATACGGCGCGCGCAGCGCGAAACCGTTTTGCATTCGAGGAATTGCTCGGGATTCAAGTTAGTGTGTTGTCGGCGCGCGCGCGGCGTTTGCAGGAACACAAGAAGAATCTCCATACGATTGAAGGGCCGCTCCTGGCTGCCTTGCGCAAAAATCTGCCTTTCGCATTGACGAAGACGCAGCAACGATCCATCGACGATATTCTGAGTGACATGGCTTCCACGCGGCCAATGGTGCGCTTGTTGCAAGGCGATGTTGGGTGCGGCAAAACAGTGGTCGCGCTGCACGCGATCGCGTCAGCTACCGACGGTGGGTACCAAACTGCGATCATGGCGCCGACGGAAATCCTCGCCGAACAGCACGCGATCACAATGCGCGATTTTTTGTCGCCGCTTGGAATCGAAATTGCTGTGTTGACCGGATCGACCGAAGGCGCGCGCAGCGTTCGAGAACGCATCGCCAGCGGCGGTACGCAGGTGGTCGTCGGCACGCATGCACTCATTCAAGGTACGACGCAATTTCACAAACTCGGCCTGGCGATTATCGATGAGCAACACCGCTTCGGGGTGATGCAGCGGAGCACGCTCGCGGAAAAAGGGCTGGAACCCGACATCCTGCAAATGACAGCGACACCGATCCCTCGCACGCTGGCAATTACCGTCTATGGTGGCATGGACATCAGCGTGATTGACGAATTGCCGCCGGGCCGCACCCCGGTGAAGACGCGCAAGATTCCGCCTGCGAAAGTCGACGGCATGTACGACTACATTCGCAAGCAGGCAGCGAAGGGGTTGCAGACTTATATCGTGTGTCCGCTGGTTGAAGAGTCTAGCGCGCGCGCGGCAAAGGCGGTAACAAAACATTTTGATGAGCTGGTGATTGGCCCGCTCGAAGATTTGCGCGTCGGCCTAATGCACGGGCGCCTTGCGCCGCGCGAGAAGGACGCGGTCATGCATCTTTTCAAGCGCGGCGAACTTGATGTGTTAATCAGCACCAGCGTGATAGAAGTTGGTATCGATTGTCCCAATGCGACGACAATGATCATTGAGGACGCATCGCAATTTGGATTGACACAGTTGCACCAGTTGCGCGGTCGCGTGGGCCGCGGCAGCGAGGCGTCTCATTGCTTTTTGTTGGGAAAAGCGAAGACCGACGACGGCCGCAAGCGCGTTGAGATTATGTGCACAACGACAAACGGCTTCGAGATTGCAGAAGCGGATTTAGAGCTACGCGGCCCCGGCGAGTTTCAGGGCGTGCGCCAGGCGGGCATGGGCGATCTGCGCGTCGCGGATCTCGTGCGCGATGCTCGAATGCTCGACGCCGCGCGACGCGAAGCGGAAGAATTGTTGAAAACCGATCCGCAACTGAAGAAGAAAGAACACGCCGCGCTTGCACGAGCGGCGGAGCAATTCACGGAAGTGAATGCGTGAAGGTAGGGCGGTTTTGCCAAAACCGCCGTTGGCACTCTTATGGATTCCAACGGAGTGCTTCGGACGGTTCGGCGAGCCGTCCCTACCAATTGTAACAGCGCCTTCTTAATCGCGCCTGTCCCAGGCGATTGGCGTGGCCTCGCCCGGCGCGGAGACCGGGCGTTACAAAGAGGGATACAGCTTCGCGAAGATTGCCGCCATATCTTCGAGTTGTAGTTGCCCCGGCGCGGTGCCTTCGCCATACGCGGCGAATGTGAAAAGCGAACCGAGCGCGGGAAGTAATACGCGCGTGGTGATTCCGATCGGGCCCATGCCGATGACGACCACCCCTTCGTGTGCGTGATCAAGTGTGAACTGCGTAAGCGTGCGCACGTCGTCTTGGGAGTTGCACATCGCCGCGACTTTCACGATGTCGGCCCCGGCGCTACGCGCATCGCTGGCGATCGCACTCAGCACGTCGAGTGACGGTGTTTTTGTGAAATCATGGAAGGACAGCACGACTGGTTTGTGCAGCGCAAGGGCCGCGGTGATTACATCTGCGGCGATGTCTTTTGAAGATAATTCTACATCTACTGCATCAACGAGAGGAAGAATTGTCTTGTATAGATCGAGACGCGCAGCGTCGTTGCCTTCCCACTTGCCTCCCTCCGTGAAGGAGCGGATCGTTGCGAGGATCGGGGCTGCCTTGAACTTTTTTATCTCGGCCATGACATTCGCCGCACGGCGGTCCGCAAACTGATCGATACGCAATTCGGCGATGTGCATGCCGAGTTCCACCGCGCGCGCGATGAACGCGGGGTCGTTGCCGTCGCGAAAAGGCACGGCGATGCGCGGGGAACCATCGAGGGCAATTTGTCCGAAGTGAATCATGTTACTTTTACCTGGTCATGCGCAGTCGCGAATCTTACTAAAGCGGAAGATCATCCGCACAAAATTTAGTGAGCTATATGGAGTGCGGTGGCAGGCAGACACCGCTTTGGCTGTTGGAGCGAGGAGATTCGCACGCAACTGGAGCATTATATGATTCATTTCCACAACGCGGTTGACTTGCCGAAGGCGCAAATCCTTCTGTAAATTAGCCAAAGCGGCGTCTACCCGCCGCCGCACTCCATATAGGCCCGTGGTTTAGCGTTTGACTTACGCGCCGGAAATGCGCTAAAGTATTGGACTTGGCGACCGCCGGGTTGGGTAAAATTTTGTCTCCGGATGGGTCGAACTAACGTATGAACATTAACTGGGCGAACTGCGCCAACTAGAGGATTTGCAACGAGTTATGGCCAAGTACACGGGTCCGAGACACAAATTATGCCGCCGCCTGGGTGCCTGCATTTGGGGCAGCCCCAAGTGCCCCTCGTTGCGCCGTCCTTTCGCACCTGGCCAGCACGGCCAGAGCATGCGCAAGAAATCGTCCGTGTACGGTGCGCAGCTCCTCGACAAGCAGAAAATCCGCATGCACTATGGCCTTCTCGAGCGCCAGATGCGTAATACCTTTGAGAAAGCCCAGCGCATGGGCGGCGTCACGGGCACAAACCTGTTGATGCTCCTTGAGTCGCGCCTGGATTGCATCGTCTACCGCCTTGGCTTCGCGAACACTATTCCCGCCGCGCGCCAGTTGGTCGTTCACGGCCACATCCGCGTAGATGGCAAGAAGGTGGACAAGCCGTCGTTCCTGGTGAAGTCGGGTATGGCGATTGCCGTGCGCGACACAAGCCGCAAAATCCCGGGTATCGTCGCCTGCGTCGAGAACCCCCCTTCGGTCATGCCGGAATACCTCGACCGCGCCGCGAATTCCTTTGAAGGCAAGATGACCGCCACGCCAAACGCCGAAACGATTCCGTTCAAGGCGGACACGGCGGGTGTGATCGGTTTCTACTCGCGCTAATCGTAGCAGTATACGGCGCCTCCTAAGCGCTGGTTCTCATCCATGGGCGGGCCTTATGGCCCGCCTTTCCTATTTCTGTTTGCACCGCGCGGTTGCATTCTCTAGATTAATGCTTGGACCGATCGGGCCGGTCCGGCGAGGTCTTGGCAAAAATGCGATGCAGTCTTGTAGCGGCGCTTGGCGTGGTGTGTTCAGGCGCAATTTCATTCGCAACGGCGGACCAGGTGTCGTACGACCGCGACATCCAACCTATCCTGAGCCGCGCATGTTTTCAGTGCCACGGGCCGGACGAGACCTCCCGTAAGGCGGGACTTCGTCTGGATACAAAGGAAGCGGCCTTCGAGAAGCGCGAACACGGCGCCGCGATTGTCGCGCGGAAGCCGGACGAGAGCCTGATCATCCAGCGCATCACCAGCGCGAACCCAGACGATCGTATGCCCCCGCCGAAACACGGCGAACCCGCCACCGAACAACAAATCGCGTTAATCCGCAAATGGATCGAGACCGGTGCGGCTTGGTCCACGCACTGGGCATTCACACCACCGACGCGCCCTGCGGAACCCTCCGTAGCGAATGCGGCGTGGATTTCCAATCCTATCGATAACTTCATTCTCGCGCGTCTGGAAAAAGTTGGCATGCAGCCGTCACCAGCGGCCGATCGCACGACGCTCATACGTCGACTTTATCTCGACATCATCGGCTTGCCGCCGTCACCAGAAGAATTGGCGGAAGCGCAGCGCGATTCGAGCGACGACTGGTACAACGCGCTGGTCGAAAAATTGCTGGCATCGCCGCACTACGGCGAGCGTTGGGCGCGGCACTGGATGGATGCCGCGCAATACGCGGACTCCGACGGTTTTGAGAAAGACAAGCCGCGTTTCGTGTGGGCGTGGCGCGATTGGGTGATCAACGCGTTCAACGAGAACAAGGCCTACGATCAATTCGTGATCGAACAGGTCGCAGGCGACATGCTTCCGAAAGCGACGCAAGATCAGATGGTTGCGACGGGTTTCCTGCGCAACAGCATGATCAACGAAGAAGGTGGCATCGACCCCGAACAGTTCCGCATGGAAGCGCAGTTTAACCGCATGGACATCATCGGCCGCGCGGTGCTCGGGCTGACGGTGCAGTGTGCGCAGTGCCACACACATAAGTATGACCCGCTCACGCACACCGAGTATTACCAGATGATGTCGTTCCTCAACAACGAAGACGAAGCGTGCATCACCGTTTTGTCGGCGGACGAGCGCAAAGAGCGCGACGACATTCTGAAGCAGGCGCGCGAAGTTGAAGACAAAATAAAAAAGGATGTCCCCGATTGGCGCGAGCGCATGGCGGCGTGGGAAACCGAAGTGCGCACGCTACCGCAGCCAAAGTGGGAATCGGTCGCGCTCGAGTTCGACGATACCACTGCGGGCGGGCAGAAGTGCATTTCCCAAGGGGACAACTCCTATCTCGCGCAAGGCTATGCGCCCACGAACTTTCAGCCGAAATCGTGGGGTAAGACTACACTGTCAAAGATCACTGCCGTGCGGCTTGAGCTGTTGCCCGATGCGAACCTACCGCGTAGTGGTCCTGGACGATCGATCTACGGAACCGCGGCCTTGTCTGAGTTTGAAATGCGCATCGCGCCGGACGGAACGCCCATCGCCGATTGGGACAAGTGGACTCGCGTTGAAGTGGCGTCTGCCATCGCTGATGTAAATGCGCCAGAACGTCCACTCGGATCGCAGTTTCACAAGCGCGAGAAGGAAAACCGCATCACAGGTCCGATCGAATTCGCGATCGACGGCAAGTCGGAAACGGCATGGACCACGGATATCGATCCCTTTACCCGTAACGAAAAGCACGAGGTAATCTTTACGCTGAAAACGCCGCTCGAAGTACCTGCGGGCCACACCATCGCGTTTCGGCCTGCACAACAGCACGGTGGTTGGAACAGCGACGACAATCAGAACTACAACATGGGCCGGTTCCGATTTTCGGTAACGGATAGCGACACGCTTCCATCACAGATATTGCCTGAGCGCGTGCAGAAAGTTTTGGCCGCGACCGTGCGCAGTGAATACGACGAGCGTACCTTATTCGCGCAGTGGCGCCAAAGCGATTTGGAATTGTTTGAGGCAAATCGCTTGATCTTGTCACTGCTGCGCAATGCGCCTTCCGGCACAACGCAGCTTGTATTCAAAGAGCGGGAAACGCCGCGCGCTACGCATAGATTGGATCGCGGCGATTTCCTGAAACCTGCGGAAGAAGTTCAGCCGGGCGTGCCCGCATTTCTTCACGCGATGCATAGCGAAGGGAAACCCACGCGTTTGGATTTTGCGCGCTGGCTCGTCGCGCGTGAATCTCCGACGGCCGCGCGCTCCTTTGTGAACCGCGTTTGGCAGCACTATTTCGGCCAAGGCATCGTTGCCACAAGTTCAGATCTCGGGACGCAAGGCGAGATTCCGACTAATCCAGAGCTGCTGGATTGGCTTGCGGTTCAATTTATGGATTCGGGATGGAACGTAAAACAGTTGCATCGTCTGATTGTTTCGTCGGCGACGTACAAGCAATCGTCGAAGGTGACGCCGGAAGCGCTGGAACGCGATCCGTATAACAAGCTGCTCGCACGCGGCGCGCGGTATCGTCTCGAAGGCGAAGTCGTGCGCGACGTTGCGTTAGCTGCGAGCGGTCTGTTGAATGCAAAGGTGGGTGGACCAAGCGTCTATCCGCCCGCGCCGGAATACCTGTTCCAGCCGCCCGCGAGTTATGGTCCGAAGACCTGGAGCATCGATACGGGCGACGGCCAATACCGTCGCGGTTTGTACACGTTCCGGTTCCGCAGTGTGCCGTATCCCGCGTTGCAGGTTTTCGACACACCCGTGGGCGATGCGCCGTGCACGCGCCGCGTGCGCAGCAACACGCCGCTGCAAGCATTGACGACGTTGAACGAACCATTATACGTCGCGTGCGCGCGCGGATTGGCGCAGGAAACACTTGCAAATGGCGGCGCGACAACGGAGTCGCGGATCGCCTACGCATTCTTGCGCTGTACTTCGCGTGCTCCGGAAGCGGATGAAGTGTCGGCGCTGTCAAAGTTCTTAGACAAGCAGCAACAACGTATCGCGGCAGGTGAGTTAACGTCAGGAGCAATTCTCGCCTCAAATGACTCCGCGAATGCTAGCACGGAGTTGGCAGCGTGGACGTTGACAGCGCGCGCGATCATGAATTTGGACGAGGCGATTACGCGGCAATGAGGGACATCCCCCTAAATCCCCCTTCAAAGGGGGACTTAATCAACACCAATGACGTCGATTAACAATTCTTGAGTCCCCCTTTGAAGGGGGATTTAGGGGGATGTGGATTTGATCAGTGCATTACAGCAGTTTGCGCTGCGTTGAAAGGAACGAAACCGTGGCGATGTGTAACCAACACGAATACGCAGGGCTACCGGGACCGGTAGTTGCCCGGCGCTGGTTTTTGCAGCAGTGCGGCGTGGGCCTCGGCGCGGCGGCGTTAGGCCAACTGCTCGGTGGTACGGCTTCGGCTGCGCAAACATCGCCTCTGCCCCACTTCGCGCCACGGGCGAAGCGGGTCATCTATTTGTTCATGGCGGGCGCACCGAGCCATCTGGAACTACTCGACTACAAACCTGAGCTTGTGAAATTCGATGGAACCTTACCGCCCGCGGAATTATTGAAGAACTATCGCGCGGCGTTCATTGATCCGAATTCGCGCCTGCTGGGTTCTCGCTTTAATTTCGCGCAACACGGTCAGAGCGGCGCGCATATCTCTGAATTGCTGCCCCATCTCGCGGGCATTGTCGACGACATCACGATCGTAAAGAGCATGTCGACCGATGCGTTCAACCATGCACCAGCGCAGGTGTTGATGAGTACTGGCTCGCAGCAGTTTGGACGCCCAAGTTTTGGTTCGTGGTGCAGCTATGGTCTAGGCAGCGAAAACAAAGACCTGCCGGCCTTCATCGTGTTTAGTTCCGGCTCGAAGGGACCAAGCGGCGGCTCCGCAGTGTGGTCTAGCGGCTTCCTACCCACAGTACACGACGGCGTGCTCTTCCGCACGACGGGCGAACCGGTGCTGTATCTAACAAACCCGCCGGGCATCGACACCACTGCGCAACGCGACACGCTGGACGTCGTGAGCGAGCTAAACGCGAAGCAACTAAACGCCGTCGGCGATCCCGAAATCGCTACACGCATCAACTCCTTCGAACTGGCATTTCGCATGCAAGCAAGCGCGCCCGATCTGATGGACATCTCAAACGAACCCCAACACGTGCTCGACATGTACGGCGCGCAACCAGACGCGCCTTCCTTCGCGAAGAACTGCATCCTCGCGCGGCGCCTGGTGGAGCGTGGCGTGCGCTTCGTGCAACTTTTCCACGAAGCATGGGACCAACACGGCAACCTTCGCAACGATCTCAAGAAGAATTGCAAAGACACAGATCAGGCAAGCGCGGCGTTGGTGAAAGATCTAAAACAGCGCGGCCTTCTGGAAGACACAATCGTGATTTGGGGCGGCGAGTTTGGACGCACGCCGATGGTGCAGGGCGATGGCGACGACGGCCGTGATCACCATCCAAACGCGTTCACGATGTGGATGGCGGGCGGCGGCTTCAAGCCTGGAACGGTCTACGGTGAAAGCGACGACTTCGGCTTCAACGCGGTGAAAGACAAAATGCACGTGCGCGATCTGCATGCAACGCTGCTGCACCAGCTTGGCTTCGACCACGAGAAATTCACCTATCGTTTCCAAGGACTCGATGCTCGGCTTACAGGCGTCGAGAAAGCGCGCGTAGTTCAGAACATACTTGCTTAACGCGCAGGTGCGGACTCCGCGCGGATTGCCGACTGCGTCGCGTCGTCAACGATGTTCACCGCCGTGATCCCGTCCAGTCCCGGAAAATACGGATCCAGGTAGGCGTTGCCTTCCTTCCAAATTCGATAGCGATCTGGAAATTCGCCGTACACCGAACTGATTTTCCTCACTACATCCATGCCCTCGATGACACGCCCAAACGGTTTGAATGACATCGCGTCGAGCGTTGACGAGTTGTCGCGCAGATTGATGTAGATTTGCGTGGAGCGCGCGTTAATCACATTGACAGGCTGCGCGAAAACTATCGTTCCTTCGGTATTTGAGACTTGATTCGCATCATCGGGAATCCGGCTGTTCACCCAATCCGCATATTTTTCGGGTTCCGCCGGAAGACCGAACTGCACAATGTAATCGGGAATCACGCGGAAAAATTTGCTGTCGTTGAAAAATCCATTTCTTGCCAGCGCGTAAAAACGATCCACTCCAATCGGCGCCCAGGAGCGAATACACTCAATAGTGAAATTGCCCATACTGCATTCAAACCGCACCTTAAACGTCTCCGGCGCAATCTCCGTATCTGTCGCGCCAGCTTCGACCCGCATGTCTCCCGCTATTGCCCGCAGATATACGTCCACGCTGACAGGATCTGAAACGTGCTCGATTAAATTGACCTGGACGATGCGATCAAGTTTCGGAAACCGCTCCTCGAAAAATGGCTCTCCCTTTAATTCGAAGTCTTGCTGAAACATATTCGTATCGTCCGCGTAGTCCCCGTAGAACGATTTCACTACATCCATACCGAAAATAATTTTGCCAACTGGCGCGTATCCAAGTCGCTCCAGTTCCGGTGTGTTGTCGGCAAGATTGATGAAGACTTGGGTTACGCGAGAATTGGCTAGTTCATGCGAAGCAAATGCGAGAGTGCCTTCCTCGTTTGGATGCTTCGGCGGATCGTCATCTATCTTTTTGTCTTTCCAGTGGGCCGTGGTTTTTGGATCGCCAGAGATGCCAAACTGCGCGACAAAGCCGGGCACCATGCGAAAGATTCGCGTGCCATTGAAAAATCGTGACAAGAGCAACGCATAAATGCGGTCCGCACCGATCGGCGCCCACTCGCGGCGGAACTCCACCGCGAAATAACCCTTGGTCGTCTTGAACAGCGCAGTGAAATCTTCCGGCGTTTTTTCCTGCGCATACTCGATGGGGATAATTGTCAGTGACGGGGGCAGATCGATTGGCGCCTCCACTTCGATCATTGATTCTGCAATCGGGAATCGCATCTGCGCAGGCCCGTCAGACTGTGAACGGTCTTCAGCCTTTGGTAGCGCCGCTGGATTATCCGCGCGCTTTAGCGCGGCGATACGCTCACGCGCCACTTCGGCAGCTATGCGATCTGCCTCGATTGATTTCTGCGCGCGAAGCAATGACACTGCGGAGACAAGAAAAAGACCGGTCACCACCACAAGGACAATGACCAGCCTATTCATTGCGCAGGACCAGTCGCCCTGCGTGACTACTGCGCGGGCGCCGCTGTGGGAGCGTCCGTCGCGGGCGCGGGCTCAGCGGGTGCCGATGCGTCCGCGGCCGTCGGCGACTCCGCAGGTGGAGCAACTTGTTCAGATGCTACGGGCGCCTCGGTCGCCGCCGCTGCATTTGTGTCAGGCGCCGAGGAAACCGCGTCAGCCGAAGCAGGCGCCAAATTTTCCGCAATGGTCGCTTTCACTATACCGTCGAGCCGTGGAAATTCATTTTCGAGATACTCATTTCCACGGCCGCGCACGCTGGTTTGGTTCGGTTGCTCGCCGTACTCTGCATTGATTTGGTTCACGACGTCCATACCTTCAATGACTTTTGCAAAGGGCGTAAAACCCCGCTCGTCCAGGTTTGGGTTGTCTTTATAGTTGATGAAAATCTGTGTGGCGCGCATGTTCGGACGATTGGGCTTTGCAAATGACAAGGTGCCCTGCGTATTGCTTATCTTAAATGGATCGTCCTCGATATAACTCGTCAGCCACTTCCCGGTAAGGTCCGGCTTCGCGGGAAGGCCAAACTGCACTATGTAATTCGGCACAACGCGAAAGAACTTCGCGCCGTCGTAAAACCCGTTCTTCACGAGCGTATAAAAGCGGTCCGCGCCGTTGGGCGACCATTCGCGCGTACACTCCACGACGAACATACCGCGCGAACTTTCAAAATTTACCCTGAACACATCTGGCGCGCGCTCGGACACACCGAGGGTAATGCTGCCCGATGCGCGTTCCCGCAGCACCTGCAGATTCTCTTCGTGCTTTTGTTTTGCAACAGCGTCCATATCGATAATCTCTTCGATAAAGACCGCGCGCTTAATCGAGTCAAGTTCTGGAAATTCCTTATCGAGGAACTTGTTGCCCATTTCGCCAATTCGTTCCTGCAGGCCCGACGGCTCCTCGCCGTAACCGCCATAGAACGACTTTACGACGTCCATTCCGAAGATAACTTTGCCAACCGGCGCGAATCCCATTCGATCAAGGTTCGAGTTGTCGCCTAGATTGATAAAAACTTGCGTGGATCTCGAGTTCGGCATGCTAGCCGCCGCAAATGTGAACATCCCTTCCGTGTTGCTCTGGGTAGGTTTGTCATCGGGAATATTGCTGTTCATCCACTTTCGCGAGAGCATCGGATCGCCGGATATACCAAACTGCACCACGAAACCCTCAACCATGCGGAACAGGCGCATATCCGTGAAGAACTTGATCATCATGAGCTCATAGATGCGATTGGCGCCGTTCGGCGCCCAGTCGCGATGAAACTCAACCGCGAAATCCCCCTTGGTCGTTTCAAACATTACCGTAAACTTTTCCGGGGTCTCCTTCGGCATTGACTCGTTGGGAACAATTGTAATGGCCGGCGGCGCTCCCTTGGGCGCGGCTTTTTCACTCTCCGTTTCCAGCGCGCGCTGCGCATCCCTTGCAAGCTCGGCATTGGAAATGGTCTGGCCTGGCACGAGCGGCTTTTCTTCTTTCTGCTTTTCGGCCTCTTCCGAAGAAGCGCTGGATTCGGCGGTTGCTGCAGGCGCTTCGTCCCGTTTCAATTCCTCAATGCGCTTCTGCGCGTCTGCGATTTCCGCGAGGTCCGATGCATCAAGACGGTCCGCACGGAACCACAACACGCCAACCAATGCGGCAATGAGAAGCGCGATGATTGCAATTGCCAACTTGTTCATGACAAACAACTGCCTCCTACTTACTCTTCGAGTTCGCCTTGCGGGAACGAACCGAGCACCTTCAGTTCTTTACATTGCTTTGCCACCGCTTCGAGCGCGGATTTCAGTGCCGGATCCTCGCAGTGGCCGAGCATGTCGATGAAAAACACATATTCCCACGCGCGCTTACGCGAAGGGCGCGATTCAATGCGCGTGAGATTGATGCCGGCCTGCGCGAGGGGCGTGAGCAATTCGTACAGCGCGCCGGGGTGATCCATGATCGCGCAGAGGATTGCCGTCTTATCTTTGCCGGTCGGTTTCGCCATGTGGCGGCCTATGACAAAGAACCGCGTGAAATTGTTCGGGCTGTCTTCGATACCCTTTACGCGGATCGCGATGTTATACGTCTCCGCAGCCAGTTCACTCGCGATCGCCGCCGTGCCGGGTTCATTCGCGGCAATGCGCGCGGCCTCCGCGGTGCTCGACGTTTCGACGAGTTCCGCGTTCGGTAGATTCGCCTTCAGCCAGCCGCGGCACTGCGCGAAGGGCTGCGCCTTGGAATAAACCTTCGTGATGGCTTCCACCGCCGAATTCGACAGTAGATTCTGCTGGATATGCAGCATCACTTCGTTGACGATGGTCAGATCCGAGGAGATGAAGCGGTCCAACGTATCGCTCAGCCCGCCGCCCATCGCCGTTTCCACAGGAACAAGGCCGTAATCAACACGCTTGCGCTCAACTTCGGTAAAGACGTCGCCGACGGTCGCCACAGGGTGATACTCGCTGTGTGTCCCGAAAATCTTCAACGCGGCGATATGACTGAACGTATCGCGCGGGCCGAGGAACGCGACATCTACGGGTTTCTCAAGCGCACGTACCGCGCTGATGATTTCGCGATAAATCGCTTTGATCGCCGGCCCGGGTAGCGGTCCGGGATTTCTTTCGCGCACTGAATCGTAAATGGACTTTTCGCGCTCGGGCACGTAATACTGCTGATTGCTCGAACGCTTAATCTCAGCGATATCGATTGCGCACTTCGCGCGCGCATTCAAGCATTCCAGAATTTTGGCGTCGAGCGAATCAATCTGCTCGCGCAATTGCTCCAGCGTCACTTCTTTTTGTCTCCGTCGAGCACCTTGAGCGGCGCGGCAGCGACCATGAAATCGCGCGAGCGCCCGCTCTCAAACCGAATCCGCGCCCGCAGCTTGGCGCCGGAGCCGGAAGTATACATGACCGTGCCCTTCCCGAACTGCGCGTGCCAGACACGGGTGCCCAGTTTAATCCCGCCGGTCGGGACAATCGCGACAGGCGCCTGGCCTGCTGAGGCCTTTCGCCCCGGGTCCCCGCCCACAAACTTGAGCTGATCCCGGGGAATCTCCGCCACGAACCGCGACGTCTCACGTGGCGCAATCCCGTCTCCGAATACCACCCGCGCCTTGGCCGCGCAGAGCGTTAAGCTAACGCGCGCCCGAGTCATGGCGACATAACACAGGCGGCGCTCTTCCTCGATATTATCTTCCGACTCAAGCGCGCTGGCGTGTGGCAGAAGGCCCTCTTCCAACCCTAACAAGTAAACGTGATCGAACTCAAGACCCTTGGCGCTGTGGCAGGTCATCAGCGTGACCGCGGGAAGTGAGGTGTCCCATGAATCGACATCGGAGACCAGCGACAGCTCCTGTAAAAAGGCCAGCAGTCCCCCACCGCCTTTAACGTCGAACTGCGCGCAGGCCGCCCGGAATTCGTCCACCATTTCCAGCCGGGTCCGGTAGTCTTTTTCGTCCGCCTGCTGCACATATTCGCGGTACTTTGTCCGCTCAAGGAGGTGATCGACTACGGTCGCCGTCGGTTCTGTTTTTGCCTCCAGCGCCAAGTCGTCGATGAGGTGGACAAAATCGCTGATGGATTGACGAGCGCGCGGCGCGATGGACTGATCCATCTCCGTTTCGCGGAGCACTTCCATGAGCGACTGTTTTCGAGCGATGGCATATTGTTCGAGCAGGTCTTGTGTGGTCGCGCCGATTCCCCGCGCGGGCACGTTCAGCACCCGACGCAAGGACACATCATCCGCCGGGTTCACCAGCAGACGCAGGTAACAGAGCACGTCCTTAATTTCTTTACGCCCGTAAAAGCGCACGCCGCCGACAACTACGTAGGCGAGCCCCTTCCGGCGCATGGCTTCTTCTACCAAGCGCACCTGGCCGTTTGTACGGAACAGCACGGCGACCTGGGCTGGAGAGAGCTTCTTCTCGACGATGTCATCCACCACGAAGCGCGCTTCGCCCTCTGCGTCCGGCGCGTCGTAGAAACGCACGGGATCGCCGCCTTCTTTGGCTGTCCATAGCGTCTTGCCCAGCCGCGCTGTGTTGTTCTTCACAACGGCATTAGCCGCCTTCAGGATCGGCTCTGTGCTTCGATAGTTTTGCTCCAGCCGGAAAGCGCTGGCGTTGGGAAAATCCTTCTCGAAATCTAAGATGTTCCGAATATTCGCCCCGCGCCACGAGTAAATGCTCTGGTCTTCATCGCCCACTACAAATATATTGTGATGCACACTCGATATATGACGAGCCAACAAGTACTGCGCGCGGTTGGTGTCTTGGTATTCATCAATCAGAACGTAGTGGTAGCGCTCGGCGTACTTCTGGCGCGCGTCTGCGTGCTCTTCGAATAGGCGCGCTGTCAGCACCAGCAGGTCATCGAAGTCCACCGCGCTGGCGCGTTGCAGCGCCTCGTGGTAACGCGTCCACAATACACGCTTGGCATTCTCGCCGGGCTGCGCCGACGGCGCCATGTCGGGCGTTGCGATGTCCTGCTTGTAGTTGCTTATCCAACTCAGTACGTCGCGCGGGGACAGCGAAGCCGCTTGCGCGCCAAGGTCTTTAATTAGCTTTTTCATAAGTGAAAGCTGGTCGGCGTCGTCGAAAATTGTGAATTGCTTTGGCCGGCCCAACTTGTCGATGTCCCGGCGCAGGACGTACAGCCCGAAGCTATGAAACGTTCCTAGCCATCCACCGAACCGCTCAACCCCCAGCCGGGCCGCAACGCGGTGACTCATTTCCTGGGCCGCCTTGTTGGTAAAGGTCAGCGCGAGAATATTGCGCGCGTCGACACCCTTTTCAGCCACGAGGTGCGCAATTCGCTCGACGATGACCCGGGTCTTGCCAGAGCCTGCGCCAGCGAGGACAAGTGCGGGACCATCGCCTTTAAGGACGGCGTCGCGTTGGGCGTTATTGAGTGCAATCATGTGATAGATTTCGTATTTTCCGCAGTTAGGGGACAAAAAATTGTACGCGCTAAAAGGAACAAATTCAAGACCGCTATTTGACGGTCCTCAGATCGCGTGGTATCATCCCCTTGGGTCCGTTTGAGATACCTCTGGAGAGAACTCCCATGAAAGCGGTGCGCGCTGCGGGCTTTACCCTCATTGAGTTGTTGACGGTAATTGCCATTATTTCCATCCTGGCCGGGCTGACGGCGGTCGTTATCCCCCGGGTACTCGAAAAAGCCAAGGTTACTGACGCTGTGACGGACATGGCACAAATTGCCACCGCCCTCCAGGGTTACTACACAGAAAATGGCACCTACCCGCCAGGCTATGGCTACGAAATCTTCCAGCCAAACGCCGGCATAAATGACCCAATCTATTTCTATCACCGCAGTTATACCGACTACCTGGGCATCACGGACGCCGTGAAACAATATGACCGGTTCAGTGAAGACTACGATACGAACGGAAACACCAGCTTGCAATTGCTGGAATTCCTGCCGCTCCCCGGCAGCGTGTGGTACGGATTGACCAGCGACCAGACGCCGTATGACGGCACCCAGACCGTAGATGACGCTCCGGATAAGTTGTCGTCAAGCGAACGCCCATACATCTACATCCCCTACGCCAAAAAAGACGTGGACCGGATGCGGCGTTTGGACCCGAATTGGAACGGGCAAACCTGGAACAATGATTTCATCCGTGCCACGAATATCGTGCCACCGCCCCAATACGACGCGTTCATCCTGATGAGCGTCGGGCCCCTAAACAATACCCGCGGCCTGATTTCGCCGCCGGGCGGCAACGAGTCCGCGTGGCTAAACGCAACCGATGAGGCACCGCAGGACCATTACTACATGCTGGCAATGCGTGCCGCGTACTTGGCCTTGGTGGATGGTAACGATGACGGGCGTTTGGATTTAGATTACGTGGCCCGCAGAGATACGCGATGGGTACCGCAAATGCCGGATCTAGAAATTGACTTGGGTTACGCGGCCCCCATCATTATCCCGTCTCAATAGCCAAGCGTTGATACTACGGCGCGGCGGCGTTGTCCTCTATGACAACTACGCCGCGCGCTTCGTTTTTAATGCGGGCCTCGCCGCGAATGAGGTTGTCCGTGACGACCGCGCGCTGAACCCCTTCTTTTAGCCACACCTGCGCCTTGTCTTCCCGGAACTCACAACCGCGGATTAGTAGCGATCCGCCTAACGCTTCAATTGCGTGAACTTCCTGGCCGCGGTGTCCCCATTGCACAAATGTGCAGTCGCTGAATCCTACCGTGCCTTTACCATCGATAACGGCGTTGCGGTTGCAGGGTCCCCAGAAGGCGCAATTGGAAAAACGCACGACGCCGGTATTGGTTTTCTCGACACGCACCATCGTGGGATCCGGGCCGTTAAACGAAACAAATTCGCCATTGGTGATCAGAATGCCGAAGGGCGCGCTGCCTTCAACCACGACGGCCGTCTGGCAATTGTCTGCGCCGATGCCTAGGAAATTGCCATTGGTGACACCGCTTTTGGTTTCGACGAAGTGATAGCCGATGTGGTACCCGAAACAGAACGTGTTGAGGACGTAGTGCCAATCCGTGCGGCCAAAGAGAAAGCCGATGCCATGCTCCATTTGCCAGTTGTACACCGGCGTATTGAGCGACCACCACGGGTTCCAATGCACGTTTTCGATGCGGCCAATATCGTAAATGTCGTTGACGTAGATGCCAATGTGCAGCGGCTGGCCATGCACATTGCGTATAAGCGCACGCTGGTTCTGCGAGGCATCGATACCGTTATAAGGGTTGAGCAACTCACAATCGATCACCGCGGGATTGTTACCGCGCATGGATATCGTGTAGGGGTATTTGACGGGCTCTGGCGTATCTTCCTTCTGATCAGGGTAGTAAATGCAGAAACCCTGGATCACGCAGTTTGTCTGTAATTGGATAAATGCGGAAGCCGCGTCGTTACCAGCATCGCCGCGAACCAGCAAAACTGAACCGTAGTCCGGCTTTTCATCCGACTTGTCGCGCACGCCGGCGTGCGAAGGCACATAGTCGTAGGTGCCGCGTAGGCTAACCTCCTTTGGGAACCGCAGCGAGCCGGAGAAACTATAACGGCCCGCGGGCACGACAACCTCCGTAAGCTTTCCCGCTGCTGCTGCGTCCAGCGCCTTTTGAAATGCGGAAGTATTGTCCGTTGTACCGTCGGATATCGCGCCAAAATCGCGCACATTGAGCGGGTCCGTCGTCTCGGAATCGGCCGCATATGAGAGAAAGCAGGAAAATATGATCAAAATCCGCGGTATCGAGATCAAATTCCGGTGGAAGCGAATCGAAAGGGGTCGTTTATGGTTACGTATAGATGGAGACTCACTCACCCTGGTTTCCCCCGGTTTCTCGATTCAAATCGTTTGATATTGCTTCGTTCCGGCGCGCGGCGGTCAGCATGAGCACGATTACGATTACAACTACAGACAAGCCCTGCACAATCGCCAGAACTGTGTCGATATAGCTCGTACTATTGCGTAGCAGCACGCCACTGATCCCCATCGCAATCGCGATGAGATATATAAACAAAACCGCATTGCGCTGGGAAAATCCGATCCACACGAGGCGATGGGAGAGATGATCGGGAGCGCAGTGTTCGATAACCTGGCGAATCGATTTAGTTTCGCCGCGGATGATGCGCGCGACAAGTATGTACGCAAAATCAAAGATCGGAACACCGAGTATCAAGACCGGAATCGATATGGAGACAATTCGATTCTCGCTCCATTCGCCCATCACGCCAAGCGCGGCGAGCGTGAACCCGAGAAAGAAGCTGCCCGCATCGCCCATAAATATACGCGCGGGTCTAAAGTTATAAACAAGAAAACCAAGATTTGCGCCGATAAGTCCGGCAGCCAACAAGCCAAACCACGAAAGGCTCGTCTCGGTGCCCTTGACATAAAACACCTGCAGCGCAATGAATAGATACATCGTTGACACTACTGTCGCGACACCGCTCGCAAGCCCGTCCATGTTATCGAGGCCATTAAACGCGCTCGTGACGCCAACGATCCAAAACAACGTGAGCAGCAGATCGAGCCAGTACACGCCAAAGGTGCTCAGCAGAACGCCGTACCACGACATGATAAACGTGACGATGGTGAGCGTGAGAAATTTGAAGACCGCTGGTATACCGCCTCGCCAGTCGTCAATCGCGCCCACAAGCAGGCACACCGCGGCGCCGAGCATAACGCCCTTCATGGGATTGTCGCGATAGTTTGGCAAAAGCACACCCATCGCAAACGCTATAAAGATGACAATGCCGCCCGCGCGCGGAACGGGCTGCTTGTGAATCTTGTTATCGGCAATGTGATCGATTACACCCCAGCGCCGAAACAATGTAATCGCAAGCGGCATGAGCAGCACGGCAACAATGAACGATATGCACGCCGCCGCGATATAGGTGCGCGGCCAATATTGGAGCTTATCGAACATGATTTCCCCGGTCCCCTGCCGCGAACGCGCAGCCGCGCGCGCGGAACCACAATCGTAATCGCGCGCGGGTCCGAATGCGAATTCGGCAGGGACTACTGAAAGTAACGAATCAATGCGCGCACAACACGCCGCACATCTGAATCATCCATCGCAGGATGGATGGGTACGGACAAGGCTTCGGCGTGGGCGCGCTCGGATTCCGGACAAGTCGCCGAACGATAGTGGTGCGCAGGTTTGAATACAGGCCGCTTCGCCTCGATTCCCTGGGACTGCAAGTGCGCTTCGAGCGCTTCGCGCTGCGCAGTACGCACAACATAACGGAAGTAAACATGGCCTGCACCTTGCGGAAGCGTAAGGGGCAGAGCCTCAAAAGCGCGGTTGTACTGTGCCGCGATCTCTTTTCTGCGAATTATAAATCCGGGAAGACGCATGAGTTGTACTCGGCCAATCGCGGCCTGCATCTCAGTTAATTTGTAGTTGTAGCGCGGTCGGTAATTGTCGCGGTTGTCGTAATCGCGCAAGTCACGAAACGCGCTCGCGAGACCCTCGTCATCGGTCAGCAGCATCCCGCCTTCGCCCGTAGTCATAAGCTTGGTAGCGTAAAAGGACGCGATAGACGCCACCCCTTCTCGTCCAGTGGGTCCGCCGATAGATTGCGCAATGTCTTCAATCAGCACTCCAGAAGATGCTGGCCCATCAGCGCGTGCACCGAACAAGTGAGGCAAGATTACGGCCTTGGCATCGCCAATCACAGCCGCCTGATTCAGATTGAAATCGTCTCGCGTATCGCAGATCAGAGGCTCCGCCTCCGCAAGATCGACTGCCGTAAGCAGTGACGCGCACCCATAGGAAGGCAATGCCACGCGCCCCCGCGGGCACAGCACTGCCAACGCGAGGTGCAAAGCCGCCGTGCCGCTGCTGACGGCAACGCCAAACTTTCGCCCGACAAACCCGGCGCATTCCTCTTCAAATGCCTCAACCTCCGGCCCCTGCGCCAGGCGGCCCGAACGCAGCACACGAGCAGCTGCTTCGACCTCCTCTTCGCCAACAACCGGCGCACTGTGTGGGACTCGAAAATTCATACCGCAACCTTTCCCATGATGACATCAAGCGACACCGGGCCACAGTGCATAAGCAGATCAACAATGGAAAGGTCTGGAACAAAGGACCCGTGAAACTGCGGATACACGGGTGCGCGCCATTCCTGTAAATGGAGAGCAATACCGGACGATTCCAATTGCGATGCGTCGAGATATTGATCGAGCGCATATGCGCCGCTGTAGTACATGTCCGCGCCCACGGCATGGATAAGATTGATGAGTCGTTCCGTGGCGATGCCGGGAACATCGAGTTCGCTCGAATACGCAATGCGAGTGTGAATGCCCAGCACAGCGACGTAGTATTCAAGCATGTGGCGGTTGAGTTCGTTTAAAGCACGCCATTCCCGCGAATACACCTCGCAGAGAAACGCTTCGTGGTCGGAAAAGTACGGCGCTCGCTGGTAGTTCTGTTGTATTGCCGCCCAATGTTTCTTGCGCCACGGTTGTGTGTTGTCGATCGCGACTTCATCGAGTGTGCTACCCAAGGGCGCGTGCACGGGCACGGTCAATAGCAACGCGCCGGTCGCACCCTTGATCTTGTTCCGGTTCTGCCACCCGTTCTTGTTGTACTGAATGTTGTCGAGCACGATGAATACGTCGGCGCGCGCAATCTTGTCGAAGTATCGCAGCCAGGGCAGATAATGCAGTTGATGAATCCCGCAAAGCACCCTTACACCTGCTTCTCGCCCGTCAAATTTACAAACGCTTCGCTGGAAATACCCGTCAATACATCGCGCGCAACAATGCGATACCGCGTCATCGCATCGTTCAATGCGAACGGGATAAATCCGGTGCCCTCGCCTTTTGCACAAACCAGGTCCTGGCTATAGTGCGGCAACGGAAATGAAGTTTCAGTTGTGACTGCATAGACGTCTATATGCACGAGGTGATCTCCTGGCATCCCCTTCACCGTTTCTAACTTCACGTGGAGCGGAAGACGCGTCCCGATTTGGTGTGACGGCGGCACTGTAAGCGTGCACGCGCTGACGTCGTAGGGGAGCAGCGCATACATCGCCGCGGCGCCGGGTGCCAGCTCTACTTCAACTTTCGCCGGACGCAGCACGGGCATGCGCGCGCGAAGATCGTAGACGTATGATCTTTTGTCGAATTGAAGTTGCAGCTTTTGCGCGTTCGGCGCATCTGCGTTGGCCAACAGTGCGTACAGAGCAGTGTTTTCAACGGACGCAGAGAATCGTTCTCCATGAAACGCTTTGCTCTTCTTTGTCTTGACTTCAATCACCGGCCCAACGCCCGCGAGTTTCAGCATCTCCCCCAGAGCACCGTGCGCGCGCGCAAGTGTACCCGTCGTAACTGCGTGGTTGAGCAGCAGCGCGGGCTTATCGTCGCGCAGAAACCACACGGGCGTCATACCTGCCAACCCACCCGCCTGCGCATCTACCGCTTCCGCAGCAATATCTACGCGAATGTCAGATAAGTCGGCGCTGGCTTTCTTGCCGGCAAATTTTAGTTCAACCAACGCATTCGCAGCCTCCGCAGAGCCTGAAGGCTTCACATAGCGCACACCAAATACATCCGCCATAGGCGGCGCCTCGCGTGGAACACCGTGCTCGCTAAACACAGCAGGCGCGATGTCGGCAATGACACAACCACCGGCGTCCGCGAACGACCGTATCGCCTGCACTTCAGCGTCGCTCAACGCGCGCGTCATCGGCAGAACTAACACCCGGTAGGCTGAAAGACCGCCTTTTGCGATTCGTTCCGCAGATATAAAATCGAATGCGTACCCCAGCGCGCTCAACACATTGACGTATTCACGCTCCGCATCCGCAGAGCTTGCCGCGAACTGATTATCCACATGATTCAGCCACGCGCTCGATCGGCTTGTATATATCGCGATCGCCGCGCGTTGCGGCGTGGACTTTAGCCAAAGTTTCGCGAGACCGCTGCGTAATGCAGCCGTCTCCGCGGTAAACTCCGGTGCGAACGATACAACATTGCCCATAGCATCGAGTGCGACTGACACAGGAACTTGAGACGTGCCAGCCATCAACTCCGGCGACCACACCGCCTGTGTGCGATGAAGCGTTGAAAACCAGGGCAACCAACGTTCGGTATTGCTATTCGCTCCAACGGGCATTTGTACGGCCGTGATAGAAGCCTGCGAACGCGCGCTTCGGGCGATGTTTATCAAACGTTTATCAGCGGGTGCTGCAACCATTTCGAGCCGGGAACAGAGCGTGTACCAATCGTAACCCGCAAATAGTTCGTCGGCGGGCGAGGCGGCAAAACCACTGCGCGCACGCGGATCCGTTGTCCGCAGTGTCGTGCGCGCGAAGTTGTGCGTTGCGACGAAAACCGAATCCATGAACATGCGAAAATCGATCCACGGTGCAAAGCGCTTTGACTCGCGCGCCTGCTGCTCTGTTGGTATCTGCACGTTATCCCAATTGTCCTGGCGCACCCCCCACGCGTGCTCAAGCGCGTCAAGGTCTGCATACTGCTTTCGCAAGTACTCCCCAAACGCCGCCACGCAATGCGGGCAACGGCACACGTCGTCGCCAGTCGCGCTAAGTGCATTCCCCTCGCCCACAC
Organism: Candidatus Hydrogenedentota bacterium; assembly: GCA_020848835.1. Lineage (GTDB taxonomy): Bacteria > Hydrogenedentota > Hydrogenedentia > Hydrogenedentales > SLHB01 > JABWCD01. The sequence continues at coordinate 185,055 of JADLHJ010000027.1, read as the reverse complement.
CAATTGCGAGCGCGGGATAATCGCGCACGATCTGCGCCATGCCTTTTAGATGCGTCTGCTCGGACAGGAGAAACGCCGGGTCATTGAGACATGGTTGTCGTGTAAGCGATTGCGATTGATAGGGCAGATACGAAGTCACTTGCGGCAGCGCGTGAAGCCCGGAGGAGACCACGGCGCGCATCGATTCTTCTGCAACCGGAAATGCCGCCGTATCAATTTCATTTGCTGCGAACTGTTTATAGAATTGCTGCGCATTGAACTCAACACTGCCGGAAATGTCGGCGATGATGTGCAGCTCGTCACTAGCGAACGGCTGCCGCACAGGCAGGTATTTGCACGCGTAGGCGCATACCCGTGTGTCCCATTCAGGCATCGTCGGCATATTGCGATCGGAGACGAAAACTTCGATCTTTAGAATGTCGCCCAGTAAGTCGGCAAAACCGAGGCCAATCGTCACCAGCGCCTTTTCCGGCTCGATAGGATGATGACGCTGCGCGACAACGCGCCCAAATGCATCCGTCGCGCGCACAAACGCCACGCAAGGACGGTTCCCGGGCGGCATGGTAAATGTCACGCCGATCGTATCCTGCGGCAATACAGACGTCTTATTGATGGCGAGGTCGGCGATATTGGGCCACGTATCAATCTTGACCGGATGAGATGACCACTCGACAACATTTGCGCCGGGTTTTGCGCTTTCGAGCAGCCATGCGTCCAACCAGTAATCGCCAGCGCCGGCTACGATATAGAAGTCGTAAGTTTGCGAACCCTTCCGAAGTTCAATGTTTTTGGGCGTAATCGTAATAGGGGCTTCCAGGTTGCGGCCCCGCCTGCGCACGCCTGTCACAACGGTGTAATTGCGATCGGCTGGCGCCGAAAGTTCCAGCGTGAATTCGTGCAACAACGAAGCGCCGCCGGGTGAATTTGCATCGACCATATCCTCGAGTCCCGGCGGAATCTGCGCTTCTTCGGGACCGGGCGTTGGCTTTGCACTTACGCGCGTGATCGTTACGGCCACATCTCGGCCCGCGGCCCAACGCGAAGCGCGTGCGGCAAGCGACAGGTAGGTGTCGAAGTCTTCGCGCTCGGCGACGAGTGGGTTCGTGAGCGCGGGAATGAGACAGTGGGTCTGCGGAAATTCCCCTTGAAAGTCGAGTTCGACGACACGGCCTTCTCCGATCTTGCCGCACTGCACAAAGCCAAGACCGTTCATCCACTCCGCGGTCATCGATTCGCCAACGCCTTGGGTAACTATTGCGCCGCTCGCGTCTGGAGCTATTTCATCGAGAAATGCCTTCAGCGTATCGGGTAAGGTGTGCCGATGGTGGGCAAGGACAAGGCCGGTGCCGGCGCGAACTTTCTCGGACAGTGCGGCAAACGCTTCTGGAGGTAGCGCGGCAAAATCAAAATTCGCCGCAACGATCACATCAATTTTCCTGTCAATTTTGTCGAGAAATTCTCTTAGCATTTCCTCCGTGGAAGTTCCGGGTATCGCTCGGGGAAACGCTTCGGGCCGGCCAAAGTGCGTGGCGTCCCACAGCGGTATCGTCTCCACCCGCATTTCCAGCCGGTGCGCCAACTCGGCTGCGTCGCGCAACGCGAACCGCGGCGCGATAAACAACACGCGAATTGGTCCGCCTTCTAATGGAACTGCCCACTGTACACCGCCCTTGACGGGACCTATCGCAACAGGCGCGAACGCGGCATCGCGCGGATCGAGTTTGTCAGAATCGCCCCAGGGAAACGCATGGGATGTGGCGCCGAGAAAACCAAAGACAAGAATGCGAAGTAAAAAGGAAGTGCGCCGGGATGGATTGTGCATGTCCTAAATCATAACGCAAAGTCTACCTACACGAAAGATCCCCCTTTGTTTAAAGTAAGCAATTTTCGCAGATAGGTGTTTACGCGCGGCGCATGTGGTAGAGTAGCGGCGCGTTCGGCGCCGGGCACGTGGGTCTGCCGTACGCGCTGGGGTACGTGAGCGGTGAGGTGGCAGCATGCCGGACGATATGATCATGAGTCCCGACAGCCGTTCGCTGCGCCGCGGCAATCGTAGGGCGCCGCGCACGGAGACTTGCCGCCCCTGCCTACTCTGGCCCAAGGAAATACCGGGCTTGATCAATCAGGGCGTGATCATCAACATAAACCCGTACGGGATGTGTATCCGCATGCTGGAGTCCCTCGCGCCGGGTACCGCCGTTGTCGTCCAGTTGATGCGCGACGAGGCGTTTCGCGTGCCTTTGTCGTCTCCTGTCGAAGGGACGATAGTCCGGAACAAGGACGTCCCGGACGGATTCATGGACCACGGAATAGAAATTTTGCAGCGGGCCTTTGAGAAAAAAGAGCCGCGGGTACGCTACGCGGACCAGCGCGCGCGGACATCGCAGCGCAGTCCGGTGCGCATGCACACGATCGACTTTCGTATTAGTGACCGGGGCATCCGGCGAACGGAGAAATGAGCGTGAAACCTACGAAAATTCTTGTGGTGGATGACGAGCCGGATGTCGTCATGTTTATTGCGCGCACCTTGAATAGTGAAGGATTCGACGTGATCAGCGCATATGACGGGATCAGTGCGCTCGATTTAGCGGAGAATGAGTCGCCTGATCTGATCGTGCTCGACATCATGATGCCGATGATGAGCGGTTACGAGGTGTGCGAGCAATTGAAAGGCAACCCGCAGACCCAGAATATTCCGATCGTCTGTGTGTCCTCGGCGCACAACCCAAACGCGCGCGACCGCACGCTCGAAGTAGGCGCCGCTACATTATTGTTGAAACCGTTCTCGCCTGCGGAGCTTGTCGCGCAGATTAAGCGGCATTTGCCCCAGCCGGTGTAAACCGGCGATTTCGCGCGAAGCGCCCACGCGCCGGACGACACCGAATGACACTTGCAAACCGAATCACAGTTGGGCGCCTCATTTTGGTCCCCGTCTTTATTGTGCTGGTGATGACCTATACACCGGACAATCAGTGGTTGCGGTATTCCGCGCTCTGCGTGTTTGTCGCGGCGACCGTTTCGGATGCGATCGACGGGTTCATCGCGAGGGCATATAACCAAAAGACAAAACTGGGTGCAGTACTCGATCCACTTGCGGACAAGTTGCTCGTGAACCTGGCGCTGGTCTTCCTGGCGGTAAATGAACACCTGCGCACGACGGTGCCCACGTGGTTTCCCGTCGCGATCCTCGGGCGCGACGTAATCATCGTGATTGGCGCGTATCTGATAAACGAATACTTCGGTCCGCTACGTACGCGGCCGCAGATCAGCGGAAAGCTGACAACGGTTTTTCAAATGGCACTGATTATTTCGATACTGCTCGAGTTGCCGCCGGGCTTTGTGACTGGATTGATGTACACCACGCTCGCTGTTGCGGTGATTTCCTTTGCGGACTACCTGCACGCGGGCATTAAACAAGTTGGAAATGAGGACCAAGCCTAATGGCGCGCCGTTCTAAACTACCCTTGGTCGCAATATGCGGCCGGCCAAACGTCGGTAAATCGACGTTGTTCAACCGCATCGTCGGGCGTCAAAGCGCCATCGTGCACGACGAAGCGGGCGTGACCCGCGATCGCGCTTACGGCGTCGCCGATTGGGATGGGCGCAAGTTCCGCGTGGTGGATACCGGCGGCATCGTGGAGAACGCGACCGATCCCGTGACGAGCAAGATGCAGGAGCAGGTCAAGTCCGCGCTCGACGAAGCCAACGTCATCGTCTTCGTCATCGACGGCCAACAAGTCTTGACCAAAGGCGATTTCGACATCCGCGACAACTTGTTCAAATACAGCAAACCGATCATCATCGCGGCAAACAAATTGGACAACGCAAAACTCCGCGAGAACCGAACTGAATTCTACGAGCTTGGCCTAGGCGATCCGATCGCCACCTCTTCGGGACACGGCCTCGGTATTGAAGAACTGGTCGACGCGATTACTGCATTGCTACCCGAACGCGTGGAAGTTGTAGAGGAAACAGAAGAACGCAAGGTCACGCGCGTCGCAGTGCTTGGTAAACCCAATGTCGGTAAGTCGTCGTACATCAACGCAATTCTCAACGAAGAACGAAACATCGTGGACGATGTACCCGGCACCACGCGCGATGCGATCGACATCGAGTTCAAGTGGAAGGACAAAGAGTATCTGCTGATCGATACCGCAGGCCTGCGCAAAAAAGCGGGGATTAGCAAGGATGTAGAACGGTTCAGCGTCGCGCGGTCCTTACGCGCCGTGCGCCGCGCAGACGTTTGCCTCGTACTAATGAATGCCAACGAAGGCATCACCGAACAGGACAAGCGCATTGTCAGTTACATCGTCGAGCAAGGCCGCGCGATGATCCTCGTATGGACCAAGTGGGACCTTGTCGAAGACAAGGAACGCCGCTTCAAGGATCTCGCCGATGAGATCGAATTCAAAGCCCCCTTCCTCAAGCATGTGCCGACGGTGACCATCTCGAACATCACGCGTCAGCGCGTATTCACCGTCTTCGAGTACATCGATCGCGTGGCCGCGGATGCCGAAAAGCGCATACCTACGCACGAGCTCAATGTCTTCATTGAGAAAGTCCGCACAAACCAGGCGCCGGCAATGCACCACGGAAAAATTGCGCGTATCAAATACGCCACGCAGGTAAGCGCAAGACCAACCGTGTTTGTGCTGTTCGTAAACCGCAAGAGCTTTTTCCATTTCAGCTATCTGCGCCACATCGAAAACCAGTTGCGTGAGCAATACGGGTTTGAGGGCGTGCCCATCACGATCGAATTGCGCGAAGGAGAACGGAAAGAGAAGGACGAGTCTGAATGAGTCCGGCGTTAATGACTGCGAGCGCCATCCTGCTTTCCTATATCCTCGGCTCGATACCCACCGGCCTTTGGCTCGGCCTATGGCTGCGCAAGATCGATATCCGCGAACACGGCAGTAAAAATATCGGTGCAACGAACACCATGCGTGTCCTCGGTAAGGGCCTCGGCGCCGTTGCACTTGCGGGCGATGCGCTGAAAGGTTTGATCCCCGTACTCGTGTTTTCACGAATGAGCGATTGGCCCTATGCGCCGCTGGCCTGTGGAATCGCAGCAATCCTCGGGCATCTTGCGTCACTCTTTCTGAAATTCAAAGGTGGAAAAGGCGTGGCCACCAGCCTCGGTGTTTTTCTTGCACTGTGCCCCCTGCCTACGTTGGCGGCTGCGGTTTCATTCACGGCGATCGTCTTGCTGACGCGAATGGTGAGCGCCGGATCCATTGGCGGCGCGATAGTGATGACCGCGAGTGTATACACAATTCCGTTCGACATAGCCACCGCACCGACGCATCTATTGCCCAACGTATGGGCACTCCGCATCGTGGTCACTATCGTCGCGATCCTCGTCATCTTGAAACATCGCGCGAATATCGGCCGTATCGTGCGCGGCGAAGAGAGCAAAGTGTTTTGATTTCGACTTATGCCAAGCGCCATTGGAGTGCGATGGCGGGTAGACGACGCGTTGGATGTTGGCGCTCAAAATAGTCTGTGCTGCTAAACCCCAAACTGTTTCAAGTGATGCTCGAAATGCACGACATGCATTCTCGCCCAACCGTCTACGCCAATATCCCCAAAGAATGGATGCCGGTACGGTGTGAGTTCCCCTGACTGCACCAGTTCCAAATAGGTCTCAAGCAAGGCATGCAATGTTTCGGTATCGGCATGCGTTGAATCGGGCACTGCTACTTTGCGTTCGAGCTTTAGATTGCGCGGCACAGGCAACCAGCCCGTCAATGTTATGGGACCGACGATTCTTGTCGTAACCCAATTTCCGGCAAAAGGAAATTCATCCCCTTTGCCCATCGAATACTTCACCCAGAATGCGAGATGCCCAATCATTCGCGGAGGGGTCATCGTGCCCCATTGTGGTTTCGTGTCTGGCTTAATGCGGTTCAGACGGGTAATGACGTCGTTCGCATAATCGTGGTCGAAGATGCGCATCGCTATTCGTAGCGCAAGGCCTCAACCGGGTCAACACTCGCGGCCTTGATGGCGGGATATGCGCCGAAGAAAATACCCACCGTCGCACTGAATGCAAACGCCACGACAATGGACCACATTGACGCCTCTATTGGAAACGAAGGATAAAACTGCCGCATCGTCCAAGTGCCGGCATACGCGAGCAGAATGCCCACCACGCCGCCGATGCAACTCAACGTAATCGCCTCAATCGCGAACTGCATGCCGATGTCGCGGCGGGTAGCGCCAACAGATTTGCGAATGCCCACTTCACGTGTGCGTTCGCGCACAGACACAAGCATGATGTTCATGATTCCGATACCACCCACCAGGAGTGAAATCGACGCAATACCCGACAGCATCACCTTGAGCGCCATGAATATCTTGTCAAGGGTGGCAAGCATTGAAGTCTGATCGAGAATCGTAAAATCTTCGGTGTAGTCGTGCGCGGCGGTTAGTATCGCGCGCATGGATTCTGTTGCGCGCGTCGTTTCTTCCGGGCTGTTTGCCTGCACGACGATCTGGTACAACTCGTCTTCACCGCCGTAGAACATTTGCTGCCCGCTCAAAAGCGGGACCAGCGCGATGCTGTCAGCATCAATTCCCAGTGTCACGCCTTTGCGTTCCATCACGCCGATGACGAGGTGTTTACTGCGGTTGATGGACACGCGTTCGCCAAGCGGATTCGCATTGCCGAACAACTCGTCGCGTAGCCCAGCTCCGAGCACGCACACCTTGTTGTTCTTTTCGATGTCCTTCTCATCGAGAAAGCGGCCAATGTCCACATGCACGTCGCGTATGCGTTCCAGCGCCGGCGTTACCGCGAGAATCATTGTGTCGCGCTCGCGATCGCGGTACTTGACCGAACCCGCCCCGAGCACCTCCGGCGAGACTTCCTTCACACCGACAGCGTTGCGTTGAATCTCTTTCGCGTTTTCATACGTGAGCTTGCGAAAGCTGCCCGCGATGATCGGCATCATTCCCGAGGTCTCTTGTTTACCCGGAGTAATGATCAGCAGGTTGGTGCCCATGTCCGCGAATTCCTTCGCGACATAGGCCTGCGCACCCTCACCCAGCGCAACCAGCAGAATCACCGCCAGCACGCCGATAGTCACACCGATCATGGTGAGAAAGGACCGCACTTTGTTTTGCGCGACTGAATCCAGCGCCACGCGCATATATTCGAACCAGGACATAGGTGAAAGTGTCTCTATGGAACCAATTAATCACCCAGGGTTTTGCATGATGGTACGCATGAATCCCGGTGACGGTATACGACGTACCCGTCTGACCACCGATTATACCAATTGGTTTACGGCAGCTCATTGTTGGGAGTTCCCGCCTCTACCAATGCACTGCGATGCCGAGCTTTAGCCCTTGGCATGATTAAGCTTAATAATTAAAATGCGAAATATGGATTTTGTGTAGACACCCGTAAAAGTGTGTGCTATGATGTTTTCCGGAGAAAAGGGAGCGATGGGCTATGGCTCGGTATGACACGAATGCCGCATGGAGTGATCCGTTTGAACCTAAGAAAGCGGATCTACGCGCCGCCACGCGATTTAAGTTTCGACTAAAGCTTTCCATCAAGGCGCAGTCGGAAGAGGAATCACCGCGCATCCTGATTGGACCCGGCATCATCCGCAATCTCTCCGTAACGGGTGCATGGCTGGTCACCAAACATAAACTGACCGTCGGTCAACGTATTGTCGTAGCAATACCTACGAAACGCTTTGCCGTCGCGGAATATCTGCCGGCCATGTTTATTGGCCCTGCCGAAGTCGTGCGCACGAAACCGGATATCGAAAGCCGCATGTGGATAGGCGTGCGCTTCGGCGACGCCCTCACGCAAAACATGGAATTCGCCACCTTTGTGCAAGGCCTGTTTTCGCTACGCGAGGCGTTAACGAAGAAAGAGGATTGAGCGCGGCGCGTCTCTAAGCCCAGCACCGCGTTCGGTCAAAAACGCGACGACTTGCTTGTTTGCTTCAACCCCGCCAATTTGCGCCCGCAGAAATCCTGTCCTAAAATTCCCCTGAAAACTTGGGGGACCGTCTCGTGATTCTGCCCGATCGCAAAATTAAGGAATTGCTCGCCAACGGTGAGTTGCGCGTCGAACCCATAGAGCCCGTACAAATCGGGCCCGCATCGGTAGACCTGCGCCTCGGCACGACATTCCTCACGCCGCGCGCAACGCAGGGCATGTACTCGATGTCAGAGCCTATCGAGTACGAAAAGGTCGAAGGCGAATTCTTCGTCGTTCCCGCGCACGGGTTTGTCCTCGCTACCACGCACGAGTTCATCGCGCTGCCGGATTATCTCACCGCATTCGTGGAAGGCCGCAGCTCCATCGGCCGCCTCGGACTCTTCATTCAAAACGCCGGTTGGGTCGACCCCGGTTTCGAAGGCGCAATCACCCTCGAACTATTTAACGCCAACAGCGCCCCCATGCGCATCCAGGCTGGACGCCGAATCTGCCAACTCGTCATCGCCGCCGCCGACGGCCCTGTCGAAAACCCGTACCGCGGAAAATATCAGGGCCAACGCGAAACCACGGGTTCCCGCGCGTATTTGGACATCGAAGTCCCGCGGGATTAATCCGGCCGCTCGGACTTCACCACATTCAGGCAAGGCCGAATCGCAAGCTCTTTCAATTTTTCTTCCGGTTCACCAAGCTCACGCAACCGCTGGCGCGTGCGGCTCAGCCCTTGCGCGCGGCCGAACGCGATTTGAAAATGAGCTCGAAGATACAAGAGCTTTGGATTTCGACTATAGACAAACGGGCCTAGCAAGCCCGCTATCAATAAAAGAATCAAGAGCGGGAGCAGAAGCAAGGCTCTAAAAGTAGTGCCTATTGGCCGATATGCAAATGGCATGTCTATGGCGTGTCTCAGAAATACTGCATCATAGGTTGGCGGCCAGTCGTCCGGTTGAATCGGCTGCAGATAATAGGCAAGTGTCCATGCAATGTCCCACGAAGGCCAATCTATTCGACGGCCCACTATGAGCCGCTTCCACCAGCGTCGTTGTTTTGCTTGTTCTTCGGACACTTTATTAAAAAGCCACTCGGGGAAGACCATATGCAGGCTATCGCCTGGAACCCAGCGATTCTCGCCGACGGCAGTAATCACGATGCTTTGCGGCCAAGTCACCGTATCGTTGGCGCAAGCACGCATCAATATCTCTTCTAAAGATGGAATCTGCCGCATGACAGAGGAAGAAACAAGAAACCGAACCGTCTTCTTTTTGGTACGGAACGTGAAAATCTGATACGCCGTTTCACATGCGTTGGGATACATATTCGACATACTACTCCAGCTATACGTCCGATATGCCCACTCTGGCGCGGATGCACCCAAATTTCTCATACGTTATACTGTCGCGACGGTGCAATTACGTGCCTGTTTCGGGCGAAATGAGGTAGGAACCCCATGCGACAGTTCGTGATTCTTTTCGCAGTCATCATAAGTCTTGTCACGCCAGCCTGGGCGGTGGAAGGGATTTCCGGAAAGCTCGTCGAGCCGAACCAGGACCACGGCACCGTACTCGCCGGATCGGTGGTAAAAGGCAAGTTCTACGTCGAAAACACGGGCACCGTGCCATTCAAGGTCACTGATGCAAAGCCAACCTGTCATTGCACAACCGCGGTTGTAAGCAAAGAAGTTATCCAACCCGGCGGACGCGGCGAAATTTCCTACGAAGTCACCACCGCCGCCGTCGGCAAAAATGTGAAAAACATCCGCATCGTGACCGACCCGCCGTTGCCAGAACAGTTAATCTTCACATCTTCAGTGACCTTCGCGCCGATCATCGAAACCGACACACAACTGCTAACCGTAGATGTAAACCAGGGTGAACCCGCGAGTGTGCGCTTGCCGCTGCGCATCGCAAAAGATGCTGGCAACGTAACGATACTCGGTGCAACAACGCGCTCGCGCGGAGTCCAGGTCGCAATTGAAACAGCAGCGAACGGAGGCGAAAAAACGTTAGTAGTCAGCGCCAACGAAACGTTGCCCACCGGAAAGCGCCCGGTGCCCATCGAGATTGAGTTCGACCGCGACGGCAAGGCAGCCCAAAACCTCAACCTGACTTTCAATGTAATCCCAATGATCCAGATCACACCCGCACCGTTGCAGGTGAAATTTGAAGAAGGCAAAGACGAAGCGACAATACCACTAACTTTAAAGCACACCAAAGGTAAGCCATTCACGATCGCGTCTATTGAGGCAAAAGTGTGCGCAATCAAAGAGGTCGCCTTGCCGAAGGAGGCCGCAGCGGAGCAAAAGATCGATCTCACGTTTCTCAAACAACCGGGGCGGATGTCGCGTGGTTTTCTGACGATTGCATTTGGCGAGGGTGTCAGCCCGCAGTCGCTGTACGTCGTTTTTCCGCGCGATCTAAGCGCAGCAATCACGCCGAACGCATCTTCGCAACCGGCAACTGCGTCGAGCGCATCAAAAACCAATTAGTCATCGCATCGAGAGGGGGCAAGTTACATGGGCCGGAAGTATGTCTTGGGGTTGGACTATGGCACGGAATCGGCGCGCGCGCTGGTCGTCGCAGTCGATAACGGTGAAGAAGTCGCCACGGCGGTAGAGCGTTATCCCGATGTCGTAATCGACGATGTGTTGCCGAGCACGGGCAAGAAGCTACCACCAGATTGGGCATTGCAGAATCCGCGCGATTACCTCTCCGTAATGGAGAAAGTCATTCCCCGCGCACTGAAGGATGCAGGCATCTCCGGCGAGGACGTCATCGGCATCGGCACGGACTTCACCGCATGCACGATGTTGCCCATCGACAAAGACGGCACGCCGCTCTGCATGAAGAAGGAATGGGAAGCGAACCCGCATGCGTGGGTAAAACTCTGGAAACACCATGCCGCGCAGCCGGAAGCGGACAAAGTAAATGAAGTGGCCGCAAAACGCGGCGAGGATTTTCTCGCGCGCTACGGCGGGAAGATCTCGAGCGAATGGTTTATCCCCAAAGCACTGCAAATTCTCGACGAAGCGCCCGAAATATATGCCGCTGCCGATCGACTGATCGAAGCGGGTGACTGGATCGTACTGCAACTCTGCGGCAAAGAAAAGCGCAACGCGTGTGTTGCCGGCTACAAAGCGATTTGGGACGAAGGCTATCCATCCAAAGAATACTTCAAGGCGCTCGATCCGCGATTTGAAAATGTCATTGCCGAAAAAATGCGCAGCGACATCTACCCTGCGGGCGTGCGCGCGGGTGGATTATTGCCGGAGATGGCGGAGAAACTTGGGCTCAAGCCCGGTACCGCCGTCGCCACGGGCGGTGTCGATGCGCATGTTGCCGTGCCAGCCGCAACCGTAACTGACGCAGGCAAAATGGTGATGATCATGGGCACGAGCCTGTGCCATATGGTCTGCGGCATCGAAAAGAAAATTGTCGAGGGCATGTGCGGCGTTGTGAAAGACGGCATCCTCCCCGGCTATTACGGTTTTGAAGCAGGCCAGAGCGCGGTCGGCGACATCTTCGCCTGGTTCGTGGACAACTGCGTGCCCGCAAGCGTGTACGAGGAAGCAAAGAAAGCGGGACTCGACGTACACGGCTACCTCGGACGCGAAGCCGAGAAATTAAAAGTCGGCGAATCCGGTGTCGTGTGTCTCGACTGGTGGAACGGCAACCGCTGCATTCTCGTCGACACCGATCTAAGCGGTCTCATGATCGGCATGACACTCGCCACGACGCCCGCGGAAATGTACCGAGCGGTCCTCGAAAGCACTGCGTTCGGCACTTACACGATCATCAAGCAACTCGAAGCGGGCGGCGTACCGATCACCGAGTTGTATGCATGCGGCGGATTGCCTGGGAAAAATCCACTGCTCATGCAAATCTTCGCAGACGTCACCAATCGCGAAATCAAAATCAGCGCAAGCGATCAAACCGTCGCGCTCGGTTCCGCGATGTGGGGTGCGGTCGCAGCAGGCGTTGAAGCAGGTGGTTACGCCGACATTACCGCTGCGGCCCAAAAAATGGCGCGCCTGCGCGATACCGTCTACAAACCAAACAAAGACGCCCACGCGGCTTACAAAAAACTCTACGCGGTCTACCGCCGCCTGCACGATATTTTCGGCCGAAAAGGCGGAGACGCCGCGATGAAAGAATTGAAGGCTTTGCGGCACGCGACAAAGGAGCACGGGCGTCCCGCCCGTGATTGATAAACGCATGAAACACGGGCGGGACGCCCGTGCTTCTTTACAGGTTCAATATACGAGTGGTCGTGAAATGCCGAACGCCCCAAGCACCCATGGGGCGATCTCATAAATGCTCTGCGGTACTGCGCCTACTTCTTCATTTCTTCCGTCGGCGATGAAGATGCCGTCGTAATCGTGATTGGCATCATCGGGCCCAGTGTCGTTTTCATCCGCATAGATGGAATCATGGCCAACAGTACCAATAGCGCGCCAATTGAGATCATCGGGATACACGATGAGGTCTGGCGCGATACCGTTCATTTGGCGATAGATTTCTTCTGGCTTGAGAACGCGATTATTTGGCCGCTCGTTGTTCGGTCCATTTATCTCGCGTATCCCATTCGCGATTTCGTCACGAGTGCGGTTGTAATGCTGTTGCGCTACGCATCCTTCGGGTTCGCGGCCTTGCACGTTCAAGAAAACGCGCGCGTAATACCCGCCTGAACTCCATGCGCGCGTGTTGCGCCAATCCACCGCGCAATCTTCGAGGCGCGTACCTGCAGGCGGTGTTTCTTTCAAACGCAGATAGCCGCTATCGATCAGCCACTGATTGATGCGCAACCCGCCTCGCATTGCTTTTGCACCATGATCGGAAACTACGATCGTTGTCACGTCGTCGCCCGCGAGTGCTATGAGTGCGCCGATTCGCGTATCCACCGCGCGATAGTAGTCGCGAAACACATGCTCAAATGGATTTCCCGTGACAAACTTCGGATGCAGCGGATCGCAGTATTTCCAAAACGCATGGTGAAGCCGGTCAACCCCCATCTCGACCATCATGAAAAAGTTCCAAGACTTTGCTTTCATGAGATACCGCGCAACCGCGAAACGGTTCTCCATCAGCGCGTAGAGGCGTTTTAATAACCCTTCCTTATCGTCCGTGCGGAAGTCCTTCACATCGGGGATGTACGCGCCGCATTCTCGTTCGATCTCCCGCTTCAACGATTTCGGGTAGGTGTAATCGACGCTGGTATCCGGCGTATCCATTCCCGACACGAGGCAACCGTTGAGCGGCTTCGGCGGAAACGTCTGCGGCACACCGAGGACAATGCATTGTTTGCCATACCGGGACAGGATGTCCCACACACGCGGCTCGCGAATCGCCGCGCCGTTGGCGGTGGTCATTTCATTGTACGAATAATCGGCGCGGTTGCGAAACCCGTAGCACCCAAGTTCACCTGGATCTTTGCCTGTCATCATGCAGGCCCACGCAGGAACGGTAATCGGCGGGTGACAACTTTCCAGCGGGCCATAGCAACCACGCTCCATCAAAGCGCGGAGATTCGGAAGATCGAATGCGTCCGGCCCAAATACAAAACGCGGCGCCGCGCAATCAAGGCCGATGACAAGAACGCGGGGTTTACCGCTCGTGGTCATTTCATTCGCACCCGTCAGTACTCATAGAGCAACAATTGTAGCGCCCGGCTTCCGTGTCGGGCGAGAGTCGGGACGATCAAATAAAAACGCCCGGCATGGAAGCCGGGCGTTACAAACAAAAATTAAGCGAACCGCTTTTATGCGCTCTGCGCCCACTTGATAAGCACCTTCGCCACTTCCGGACGGCTGAACTCCACCGGCGGAATCTCGCCCGCCTTCAGCATGTCGCGGACTTTTGTCCCGCTAAGGATCGTGTGGTTTTCCTTGTCGTGCGGGCAGGTCTTGATCGAACCCATATTGCCGCAGGCCTTGCAGTGGAACGTGTGATCGAAGAACAACGGCTGAATGCCGAGTTCCTGCAAATCGATCTCGTTGAAGATGTAATGCGCATCATACGTGCCGTAAAAGTTTCCCACGCCCGCATGGTCGCGGCCGACGATGAAGTGCGTGCAGCCATAATTTTTGCGGATGATCGCGTGCATCACCGCTTCTTTAGGCCCCGCGTAGCGCATGTTCACTGGCATAATCGACAGCATCGTGTGCTTCTTCGGATAATACAGTTCGACGATTGTCTTGTAACACTCCATGCGCACATCGCCGGGAATGTCGTCGCTCTTCGTCGTTCCCATGAGCGGGTGAATCAACAATCCGTCGCACACTTCCAACGCACACTTCGTCAGGTACTCGTGCGCGCGGTGGATCGGGTTGCGCGTCTGAAACGCCACGATACGCTTCCACCCGTGGTGCTCGAATGCCGCGCGGGTCTCTTTTGGCGTGAGATTGTATTCTTGGTGCTCGATCACGCGCGCCTTCAGCACGTCGATGTCGCCCGCGAGAAACACGTCGCCCAGACCCAGCGTATAAGCAACGCCAGGGTGCGTCTCGTCTGTGGTTCGATAGACCTTCTCCGCGATCTCGCGGTGGTCTACATGGAACTTCTCCGCGAGGTGGAGAATGGCGACGATATCGCCTTCGTCATCTTCGATCGCGATTTCGGAATTGAGGCTCAGCTTGTCTCCCACTTCGCTGGAGACCGCCAGCAGGATCGGAATCGTCCACGGCACACCCGGCTTCACGTGCATGTTGTTGATGACGCTGCGGACCTGCGCTTCGTTCATAAAGCCGGTCAGCGGGCTGAAAATGCCCTTCGCAATGCAGTCAATATCGAACGCGCAATACGAATCTACCTTGATGCGCGGGAGGCCTTTGGCCTTTTCCTTTGCGGCGTCCAGGGCGGCGCCAGTCAAAAAGCGGTCCACCAACGTGCCGCCGTGCGGGGGCAACGACATAGTTCCTCTCCAATCGGTTTGTTGCGGGTTGCGCGCCCATCATTGAGGCAAGATCACGCCAAGTCACCCTCGGGCGCGGAAAGGAGGAGTATAAGTTTTGCAAGCGGGCTTACACAAATCCGGCAAAATAGGCACAGGCCGAAGCTTCGCGTGGCGATGCTTCGGCCTGTGGACCTTAAAATCGAGCGCTATACGCCTTCGACGTTAATTCCCGTCGCGCGCCACACGCCATCGGCCTCTTTCTCAAGCTTGAACTCGATCGTCGCCGTTCCGAACGACGCGGTCATTTCCACCGGATACACCGTTGCCGTATTGCCATTGACGGTAATTTTCGCCTTGCTGCCATCCACCTTGGTACCGTCCAGCGTACCCTGATCAAATTGCGACTTCAGGAAATCGAGCATCTGCTGCTTGTTGCCCCATTCCGAATGGTTGAACTTGTCGGACATGCTGGCGCCGAGCTTCGCAAGGTCCTTGCCCTCCATACCGGCCTTCCAACCATCCAATGACGCCTTGATACCGTCTTCCGGGCTCGGACCCTTCGCCGCCGTCGAGCCGCCGCCGCTGGTCGCGCAACCTGCCAATGCAAGCGCCATCACCAATGCCCCGCACATTGAGAAAAATGCTGTCTTACGCACGAGTTTACCCCTCTTCTTTTGTTTAACTGACTGGTATTCCACGCTTCGCCCCGCACCGATATGGGACGAACGGTAAGTATATCGCGGGACAGCAAATGCTGCAAGACCCCTACGACATTACCAAGCCTTGGATGGTTCGCGGGTCCAGCGGGTTTATTTCTTTCCAGTTCACTCTTACCACCCCTGTTTCTCATTTCCAAATCGACCGTGCCGTTACCCCGGTGGCGGTTCCTCGTGCTGTTAAAAAGTGCAACACAGTGGGCTATAGGCTGAGCGTATAACGCGCTGACAAGAATTTGGCGATTAGACAAGAATTCCAGAAAACTGACGGCACACGAAAATAAAATCGAAAACGGTCCCGCTCGCTAAAGGCTTTCGCGGCAAGTGTGGACGCGCTTTTCGTCCCGGACCATCCTCCGGCATTCCGGTTGCATCGCCTCAAATATGGTTACTTCTGAACGACAGATAGACGGACAACGCAACATGGCCATCCATTGGTTTTACACCATGGACAACGACGGCGAAACGCCCATGAGCCGGGCGCTCAAGAGCGGCCATCGCGGTCTCCAGGAAGTCATGATGCGCCAAGAATTGGCGGACGCGCCGGACCGTGGCGCGGGAGACACCCTGCTCCAACGGGCGGCGTATTGGGGCATGGAAAACGCCGTGCGCAAACTGCTCGCCACGGGCGCAGATCCAGACGAGCGCGACATTACTGGCGAGACGCCGCTGCACAAAGCGGCGCGGCGCGGTCACACCAACTCCGTCCAAGCCCTTATCGAGAGCGGCGCGGATGTGAATGAGATGGACAGCTTGGGCATGTCGAGCCTGCACTGGGTCGCCATGAACGGGCGCGTCGATGTCGCGGAAATGCTGTTGAGCGCAGGCGCCGATGCGAACTCTCGCGACTATGCATACACCAGCATGACGCCACTCGGCGTCGCAAAGCTGATGGGATACGACGACGTTGCAGACCTAATCGGAGCGTACGGCGGCGGCTATTAGGCCGCGGCTTACGATAGTGAGCGGTGCTTTGTATAAGGCCCGGCGCCTGTGAAGGAGGCGCTGGGCCGAATTTATTTTGGATTTTCGATTTTGGATTTTGGATTGAAGTGTGTGGCGGAAGCCTCAAAGATACTCGTCAGTACCACCACGAATCGCGCTCGCGATTATTCCCAGTACAATGATCGAAATAACTGTCGTAAAAAGTGCGGGAACCGTGAACTGACCGAAAATGGGAATCCCTAGTCTAGCTGTTATAAGCAAAAGTGCCTCCAATCCAAAGAGCAAAAATATGATAATTTTGAGCACCTTTACGTATTTGGACTGATGATTTCCGTCGGCAATCACAGTCTTGGGTTCAAAGTCTCTTCGGGATCGAAGCAGCGATATGATGATAGCAATTGCTACGATGACCATGAGTGCGCCCACAATACCGTCTGATACGAGGTTGAAGGAGATTTGAGGGCGATCATAGGCGATCGACGTAAACACGGAGAACGCTTGTACACATCCCCACGTTCCCGCGACACATACAATCAAAATTGAGATAATAAGATTGAAATGTCGCATAACGTCTTTATGATCTGAAGAACTTCAAGTGTGCTGCAGTCTTCAGCGGTTCGACAGGTAATTCATCCGGTAAACGCTCAGGTGGCGCTTTTGGTGTCGTATCGGGAACTGATTCCAGTCGATCCTGAGGCCGTTTAGAATCGAGTTGAGAATGTGGCGTGGGAGTTTGAGTTGCGCAACTACTCGCAACAACAATGAGCCAAAACGTACAACAGCGTATTCGATGTCCCATGAATTCCCTCTTATCTGAGAGAGCTACGCGACGCGTACGTTCTCCACATGCTTAAGGTTTGCGTCCACTTCGCTGGGATCGAGCACGCCGATATTCAGCGCATCAACGACGCCAGTGGTCAGCACAAACTGCAGCGATTCCGCGATGCGATCGCGTGCCGCGCCTTCGCCGGCGATCTTCATGCCGAGCACGCCGATGCCATTGTCATGCGCGCGTTTGAGCACCGTGACTACATCCATTATTTCGGCTTCATTCAATGAGTCTTTGGGTTTGCCGTCGGGGGTGAGGTTCTTGGTGTCCATCTTGATGCCGAAGGGATTGATGCGCGCGAGCAACACATCGGTCCACGGCGAGTCTGCGGCGGTTTCCATCGCGCCGAAGTTGTGACACGAGCATCCATGTGCGCGGATGAGACCCTTGGATTTCGCTTCGGACAACACGTCCATGCAGGGCTTCAGCTTCTCTGTCCAACCGGGTTCGGTGAGGCAATGCAGCAACACGACGTCGATGTAATCGGTATCGAGTTCGCGGCGGAAACGTTCAAGGTCTGCTTTGATCAAGGTTGGATCGCGCGACACGGTCTTCGTTAGCAGCATCGCATCTTCACGCTTGATGCTATTCTTCAAAGCATCTTTCATGTAATCGTGCGCGCCATACATGTCCGCGAGATCGAAATAGGTCACACCGTTTGCGTGCGCGTGTTCAATAAGCGAAACGAAGGCCTTGCGCCCTTTGCGGTTCTGTGCAGAACTGCCGTTCCACGCCTGCGTGCCCGTGCCCATGCCCAGCAACGAACACTGCACCCCCGATTTTCCGAGTGTGCGTTTCATCGTGCCGTTGAACTTGGTGTCCGCCGCCCACGCGGGGCGCAACCCCGCCATCGCCAGACTTGCGCCAGTAGCAGCAAGCGCGGAACGCTTTATGAAATCACGTCGGGTTATCCATCGCACGGCGGTCACCTCGCGGTTTAGGATTTGTTCAGTCGATTATCGCCTATGAGTGTAACCTATTTGAGGATTCTTGGCTACGAGCTGTCACGTCGCCCTACTCGGTTTTTTGATAAAAAAGGAGATGCGCGAACGTAGAGCCTCGCTCGCCTGAGCGCGGCGCGTCTCGAAGCCCTGCGCCGTGTTTTCGCGAAGACGATATTAAGCAACGAGTTGCGCGACTTCCGCGGCTGCGCGCTCGCCAGAGCGCACGGCGCCGTCCATGTACCCGCACCAGACGTCGCTCGTCTCGGTCCCGGCCCAGTGGACTCGCCCCACAGGCGCGCGGAGCGCCTTGCCGTACGCCGTCATCACACCAGGGGCCATGAACGCTTCGTAACAGCCGCCCGACCATTCTTCTTCGAGCCAGTTCTTCTCGATGTATTCCTTCGGCTTGGAAGCCTTGTCGCCATAGCACTCGACGAATTGCTTTACGATGGCGTCGCGCCGTTCGTCCCGCGTGTGTTCCGTCCAACGCCGAGCGCCATCGCCCGCGATGAAGCCGATGAGCGATCCTTCGTGGCTGCCTTCCGGACTATCGTCGAACACCGCACAGAGCGGGCCTTCATCGGACGCAATCTCACCGGAGAACCCGTCCTCGCGCCAGAACGGTTTGTCGTAGACCATAATGCACTTGATGATCGAACCCATCGGCAGGCGCTGCATTAATTGCGTGCGCAACCCCGGCAACAGAGGGTTATAGGAAATCTTTCCCGCAAGGTGCGGAGGCACCGCGACGATGACGCGTTGCGCGTTGTACTCGCCGCTATCCGCGATCACCTTCACGCCATCGCCGCCGTGATGTATCGCACGGACCGGGTTGTTCAAGCGCAATGCGTCGCCCAACTGCGCCGAGAGTCGATCCGAGATTTGTTGCGTGCCGCCGTGGATACGCGTCTCCTGCGCGCCGCCCGCGATGTTGATTAGCTTTTCCAGCGTGCCGGCGGAACGCAGATAGAAGAGGAAGAACAGGAACGACAAATCACCCGCCTCCGCGCCAAAGACCGATTGCGCGACAATATCCAGCAGCGCGCGTGCCTTGGGCGTGCGCATGTGTTCCTGCTTCCAGGATTCAAGGGTGATGTTGTCCCACGCCTGAGCATTCTTGGCCGAATAAGGCGCATCGAGC
Source organism: Candidatus Hydrogenedentota bacterium (assembly GCA_020848835.1). Lineage (GTDB taxonomy): Bacteria > Hydrogenedentota > Hydrogenedentia > Hydrogenedentales > SLHB01 > JABWCD01. The sequence continues at coordinate 165,635 of JADLHJ010000027.1, read as the reverse complement.
GGAATCGTCTCTGCCATTTTGTTGAGTTGCGAAAACATGTGGCCAAGGTCGAGTTTTGCAAGCAAGGGTAGCGCAGGGATATCGCCTTCGTAAGAGCGAAGCCTGCCGTCGATTTTCAGCAATTTCGTGCCCGTGTGAGGCTGCTGATAGGTCTTCAGGCCAAACTCGTCCACCAGCGCGCGAACGCGATCCTGCCCCGGGCCAATCCATTGCCCGCCCACGTCCAGCATCTCGCCGCTCTGCGTCGCCTGCGCAAGCGTGCGCCCGCCCACGCGGTCGCGCGCTTCGAGCACAATGACGGACTTGCCTTTCTTCACAAGTTCGCGCGCAGCGGTAAGCCCGGCCAATCCCGCGCCGATGATGATTATGTCCGCGCGCGTCGGTAACGCAGCCGTCGCTTCCGCACTGCCCACCGCGGATACCGCACCAATCGCCGCCGCACTACCGAGGAATTGTCTACGAGATTGCATGGCCGTCCCCTCTCACCGTTGCCCGATGAATACTCTCGGCATTCCGTGGGTTTCATATCAACTCGCCGCCGCCCGCCTTGCCGATACCCCGGCGCTATGGCTAAAATCGGCAGGGACTTACGAAATCTAGGGGAATTCCGTTGCTGCGCGGATACCTGGTCTGCAAGAAGAACGGCGAAGCGACCCGTCGCATACCCGTCGGGACGTCGATTACGCTGGGCCGTTCGGTCGAGTGCGGTTGCGTCGTGGACGACGCGGCGGCGTCGCGCCGCCATGCCCGGGTAACGGCGGAGGGCGAGCGCTTCCTCTGGAAAGACCTCAATAGCACAAACGGCACCCAACTGAATGGCGTGCCAATGCTGGAAGGCGTCCTTCGCCACGGGGACCGGCTGCAAATCGGCGAGACCGTGATTACTTTCGAGACCGAGGAGTATGTAGAGGAGGTCGAGGAAGACGGCAGCACGACAACCTTCACCGAGACGATCTCGAACTGGCAGAAGTCGGGACAAGTCGAAGCGAAAGAAGATCGCGCGGAGAACCTGTTGCGCGCAATCTACACGGTGATGAACGAAATTTCGTCGAACTACGAGCCGTGTCCCCTGCTCGACCACATCCTGCAAACAACCATGAAGGCGATAGACGCGCAACGCGGTGCAATCGTGTTTGCGCCGCAGGAGGGCGGCCGCGGCATCGAGCCCTGCCCCGTGTGTCACAAATATCACGTGATCGTAAATGGGCGAGTACAGCGCGTCGCGCAGCGTGACTTCATCATTAGCGAAAGCGTGGCGCAGCGCGTGATAAAGAATGGCGAAAGTTTGCTATACCAAGATACGGATCGCGATAGCGAGTTTAACGTGAGCGAAAGCATACGCTCGCTGAAACTGCGCTCGATCATTTGCGCGCCATTGCGCGGAAAGTTTGGCATCTTCGGTATTTTGTACGTCGATAGCGACAGTCCGAAGCATCAATACTCCCACGAGGACATGCTGCTCAGCACGGCCGTCGGAAACAGCGCCGGTCTCGCGCTCGAAAATGCGCGCATGCACATGCAGATCGTGGAGAAGAATCGCACCGATTCTGAAATCCAGCATGCGTGGCAAATTCAACAGGGCTTCTTAATAAATGAGTGGCCGGAAGACGATCCGCGCTTTCAGGTCTATGGCGACACGCGTCCCGCGAAAACGGTGGGCGGCGACTTCTATGATTTCGTGCAGCCCGATAATGCGCACGTAGGTTTGCTGATAGGCGACGTGAGCGGCAAGGGTGTGCCCGCTGCGCTGACCATGGCACAGTTGCTCGCGGAATTTCGCCTCAACTCAAGAAATTCGCTCTCCCCTTCTGAAGTCTTCAGTTCATTAAACGAAACCATGTGCAAGCAGGGTGTGCGCGGTACGTTTTGCACCATGAGCTATGTAATTGTGAATCTGGAAAGTGGGCGTGTGCTCTGCGCGAGCGCGGGACACCATCCCGCATTGGCCGTAGGCAAGGGCGATCTGCGCATTTTCGGAAATGCCACTGGCCCTCCGGTAGGCATACTGCCCGAGAATCCGTGGACCGATACCGAAGCGCGCCTGAAACCCGGAGAAACGCTCGTGCTCTATACCGACGGCATCGTCGAAGCGCGCGCGCAACACACGCGCTCTGGGCGCGCGCCCTTGCCCGATGAATATGGCATGGAAAACCTGGGGCGTGTGGCTGCCGAGCACTACGCGGATACGCCGCGAGAAATGGTGGAAGCCGTCAATAAGACCGTGCGCGAATACTGCGCTCCCACAACGCCACACGACGATTGCACGATGATCGCAGTCAAGCTGCTGGCAAACCACAAATGACAAAACAAGACGAAATCAATATCGACGTGGCCACCGACCCACGCCTGTTGGCGTCGGTGCGCGGACTCGTGCGCACGTATTTGCAGACGGAAGGGTTTTCAAGCGAGCGCGCCAGCGAGATCGTGTTGGCGGTAGATGAAGCGTGTACCAACTCGATCCGTCACGCATATGGCGGAAACACAGCGGCGCGGCTCAGTTTGACCGTGCGCGAGCAGGGCAGCGCCATTGAATTTATTGTCAAAGACGAGGGCGTGCCGGTCGCGCTGGAAAAGTGCGAGCGCCGCGCGGTCCCTGCACCCGATCCAACGTCGTTGATGCCCGGCGGACTCGGCGTTCAGTTGATCTATTCCGTATTCGACGAAGTGGAATTTCATCCCGGCAAGACATCCGGTAATCGGGTCGTGATGCGTGTGAAGCGTCCTGAGAAAAAAACGGCCCAGTAAGAAGGCGAGGTAGCAACCGATGGCAATGGAACTTTCGAACGCGGAAAAGGACGGCAAATACACCATCGCGGTGAAGGGCGAGATCGATCTCTACAGTTCGCCTGATTTGCGCAGCGCAATCACAAAAGCGATCCCGTCCGCGTCCGCGGCGTTGCACATCGATCTCAGCGGCGTTGAGTATATGGACAGCTCGGGAGTGGCCACGCTTGTGGAAGGTCTGCGCGCGTCGATGGAGAAGAGTGTCGCATTCGTATTGCTCGCGCCCGCGCCACCTGTACTGAAAGTATTGCAGTTATCCCGTCTCGATACCGTGTTTACGATTAAGGATCGCGCATAGCGTGTCCGCATTGACCTACATGTTCGGCTATACCGGGCGAGTCACGCTGAATTCGCTCTATGCGGTCGCGCGTGTGTGTGTGTTAGTTCAAGACACCGCGTATTGGGCCGTGGTCCAACCCTTGCGCGGTAAGGGCCTGCGCCTGCGCAGCGCAGTGGAACACTTTGTCGAATTCGGATTCAATTCCCTGCCCATCGTTGGACTGATCTGCTTCCTAATCGGCGGCATCATGTCAATGCAGGCGGTCTACCTGCTCAAAGCTTTTGGCGCGACGCAATACGTGGCGAATCTCGTGGGCGTGATCGCCGTGCGCGAATTGGCCCCCTTGATGACCGCGATCTTGTTAACCGGCCGCAGCGGGTCTGCCATCGCCGCCGAAATCGGCACGATGAAAGTTTCCGAAGAGATCGACGCGTTGGAAGTAATGGGCCTTAATCCCACAAAGCATTTGGTGGTGCCCAAATTCATCGCGATGGTTACCGCAATCCCATGCCTCACGATTCTTGGCGCATTAATCATGATTTTCGGCGGCTTCGCCGTGACGGTATGGGTCGTCGGCGTCGAGCCAAACGTCTACATCAACAACACCATCAACGCAATCAAGATTCGCGACTTCGCTACCGGCTTTTCCAAGAGCGTGTTCTTTGGGATCGTGATTTGTCTTGTCGGCGTGTATCGCGGATTTCAGGTAGAGGGCGGCGCGGAAGGCGTCGGCAAAATGACCACGTCGTCCGTGGTGACTTCAATATTCCTAATCATATTTGTGGACCTAATCTTCACCTATATCTTCTTTTTCTAATCGCAGGCAATACATAACAATGCCCGAAGAGAACGGCCCAATCATCGAAGTAAAAGACCTCGTAGTGAAATACGGGGACCGCACGGTATTGGACAATATCAACTTTCACGTCAATCGCGGCGAGACATTCGTCATCCTCGGCGGTAGCGGTTGCGGAAAAAGCACGTTGCTGAAAAATCTCGTCGGCTTGATGCGCCCCCATTCCGGCCACATTTTGATCAACGGCCAGGACATCACCGAGATGACCGATGTGGAGCGCGTCGAGGTCCGCAAGAAACTCGGCATGTGTTTCCAGGCCTCCGCGTTGTTCAACTCGATGAGCATCGGCGACAACGTCGCGCTGCCTTTGCGCGAACATACGAAACTTGAAGAATCGACGATTGACATCATGACGAAAATAAAGCTCGAACTCGTCGGGCTGGGAGGCTTTGAAAACTACCTCCCCGCGGAGTTAAGCGGAGGCATGAAGAAACGCGCAGGCCTCGCGCGCGCGATGGCGATGGACCCCGAGGTTATCTTCTACGATGAACCCTCCGCCGGTCTCGACCCAATCGTCGCCGCGGGACTGGACGCGCTGATCCGCAAGATGCAAAGCACCTTCAACCTGACGAGTATTGTCGTGACCCACGAAATGGCCAGCGTAAAACTAATCGCCGATCGCGTTTTGATGTTGCTCGCAGGGAAAGTTGTGGGCTACGGCAAGCTCGAAGAAATCGAAGGCTCGGAGCATCCTTTTGTGAAACAATTCTTCGACCGCCGCCCGGACGACGAGTCGGACAACCGCGACGATTACATCAAGAGCTTGACCGGTCAGGACGACGACTGATGAATTCGCGCACCGCACGCGCCAGATCGTTTATACTCTGCGCTTTCGCGTGGGGTGAACGCCTTTTAATCGTGAATGGCCCGACTTCAAACATCTATGCCCGCTAAGAAACACAATTTTACCGTCACCGAGATCAAAGCCGGAGTAATGGTTATCGCGTCCGTCTTGGTCTTCGCCGCATTCGCAGCAGCTATCGCCGGGTATTGGCCGGAGCCGAAACGCTCCACCTATGTCTGCTATTTCAAGGACACACTCGGGCTGAACGTCGGCGCGGACGTGCGCTTCGGCGGCGTAAAGGTCGGCCGCGTTCGTGCGATAGCCCCGGACACTTCGAAGTCTCCCGCGTCCGCAAACGACGACTCGGCGGAAGCCGACGCATCCCAAACGGGGGGCATGGTCCAGGCACCGATCATTCGCGTGGAAGCAGCGGTCGATCCTGACCTCCAAATCAACGAAAAATGCATTGTGTTCATCGGGCAGACGACTCTCACCGCTGAAAAACATTTGGAGATTACAACAGGCCTGCCGCAAACCGCGCGCCTCGCCGCGGGTAGCGAGATTCCTGTCGGTATCGGTGGCGGGTTATTCGATCAGGCCGGCGAAATTGCCGCAAGTGTCGAGTCGGGCATTGAAAGTGTAAAGGCGCTGCTCGGCGTTGAACAGGCGATGCTCGAATCGCCGGACGGCAAGCTCGATACGACCCTCATCACGATGTTGCGTAGCGTGGATCAAACCGTGAACGAAGGCAAAGGCCTCGTCGGCGATGCGCGCAACATCATGGGCCAGTATCGCGGTGACATCGGCACTGTGATCAACGAAATCATCAAGATCGAAACAAGCGCGAACGCGCTCGTGACGGAACTCAATGGGCTCGTCGCGGACAATCGCCCGGACCTGCAGGCCGCCATTCAGCAAGTCCCCACCCTCATGTCGCGCGTGGACGGACTTGCCGACGATCTCGAATCGATAGCCGCAAGCTTACAGCGCACGCTTGAAACGACCGAGGACACAATCAACACAAACCGCCCCGCGATCGAAGACACGATTCTCGATCTGCGCGACACTGTGGGTAATCTGAAATCCTTCTCGAAGAACCTCGCGGAACAGCCCGAATCGGTGCTGTGGGGCAAGAGCACAAAAGAACGCAAGGGCCAAAAAGAATGAGCATGCGGCGCGGTTTGGCGATAGTTGGCTTGGCGTTGCTCGCAGGGTGCGCGGGCACGGCGCCGCCGCGCCTTTACACGCTCAACATGGCGCCAACAGGCAATGCGAAACCCAGTCTTAATATCGAAGTCGCGCGCTTGCGTCCAGCGGATGCGTTGAGCGGAAACGCCATTGTGGTGCGGCGCAGCGAACATGAATTGGATACCTATCCGCTGGATACCTGGGCGTCGAACATCGGCGAATTGGCGTCGGATAAACTGGCCGCGGAATTCGGCGATCCGATGCCCGAACGCGCAACCCTGGAACTCACAGGCGACGTCGTCGCATTCGAACAAGTAGGTACGAACGAAGCGCGCGCGGCGTTCACCATTGATATACGAAAGAAAGGTGCGAGCCGCTACGAGGAACCGCTACTCGCGAAAACCTACTCCGCGCAATCGCCCATTGAGGGCGAAGTCACGCCGGCGCTTGTCGTGGCCGCGTTGTCGCGTGCGACCGAAAACATCGCGCAACAGATCGCAACGGATGTAAACGCGCTCGACCTGGACTCGGAAATTGTGCCGGCGAAGCGCGAAACACTGCACACGCTCGACATGACGCCAAGTGGAAAAGCGAAGGCGCGAATGAATATCGATGTTACCGCGCTGCGCCGAAGCGACGCGCTTGGTCGGAACAGCATCTTAATCCGTCCAAACGCGACATCGGTCGAATACTTCCTCCAGGACCGTTGGGCGTCAAATGTCTCAAACCTTGTCGCCGAAAAACTCGAAGCTGAATTCGGCGCGCCGGAAACGGGGCGTGAAACAGTCCAGGTATCCGGAAGTATTGTCGCCTTCGAGCGGCTCGACAGCGCGCAAGGCGCGGTGGGCCATGTAAAGCTCGATGCAACACTGCAAGGGAATGGCGAAGGCGCGCGCCAGCGTCCGCTGTTATGGAAAGTTTACGAAGCGACTGCGCCAGCGGAAAACAATTCCGCGGCCGCCGTCGCGGTGGCGCTGTCACGCGCGTTGGAAGAAATCGCGGTTTCCATCGCGGCCGACGCCGAACGCATCCCCCCGGCTCCGGCAAAAGCCGATGCGCCGGAAGTGCATCTTTACACAATAGACATGAAATCGTCCGGCGCAGTGCAGTGCAAGCATAACGTCGTGTTCGAACGCATCCAGCCAAACGATTCCCTCACCCGCGCAGACATCTTGATCGTGCGCGAGGAAACCTTGGTGGATCGATATGAGCACGATCGTTGGGCATCTGGCCTGGCGGAATTGGTGCCGGAAAAACTGACTGCGGAATTTGGGACCTCTCAGGAAGGGCGCAAGACTGTGTTGGTTTCTGGTGTTGTCAGTGGCTTCGAGCAGATTGTCAACGGCGCCGGCAGCGCGGCGCTGGTAAAATTGAATCTGGTGTTGCGATGGGCCGACGCGGTTGGAGAAGCCCCCGCGCTGCGCAAGGGCTACGAAGCGACCGCGCCCATTGAAGGCGAAGGCGCCCACGCAGCGGTGAAGGCATTGTCGCGCGCAACAGAATCGATTGCATTGAAAATCGCCGAAGACGTCAATGCGCTGCCAGAGCCCGTAGTGCCCGAAGTGCAGACACCTCCAGCGGCAAAATAAGAGACTCGCTCGTTTTGATATGATGAATGCGGTTTGAATGACTCCCTACTATCCGGGTGCAAAAAATGAAATCTAGCAAATATATCTGTTTCGCGGCTTCGTTCACGTTGTTACTGCTCGCGGGCGCATGCAGAAGCGACAGCGGCGGCAGCGTCGTCGAAAAAGTAAAATACGATTTCGGTATCGGCGAAAAGCCGGAGGGTTACGAAAGCCTTTCAGATCGTGTCCTGACGCGATTGGATGCCGTTGCGAAAACCGAAATGAAGCGCATGAACGTTGAAGGCCGCTATGGCGATGTGCAGTTCGAGGACGCGCAAGGCCTGCAGGGCAAATATTTCAAACGCGTGAAGTTCTACGAGTCCTACCAAGTGCTCGATGCGCAATCGATCTCGCGTGGAAGCCAGGGCGAACGCGGATTTGTCGGTTACATTCAATACACCTACCGCATGAAACAGGGCGAGAAATTTGCCGTGCGCACCGAAGCGGAAGCCGCACCCGCCAACATCAGCACCGATGTGACCGGCAAGGAAACCTATCGTTACAACTTCGGCCCAGGCGGCACCTGGGACGGCGCACCCGGCGAAGGCACTTCGCGCTAGGCTACATCCCCGTAAATCCCCCTTCAAAGGGGGACTTAAGAATTGCGAAGTGACGTCTTCTCTGCCGTATTAAGTCCCCCTTTGAAGGGGGATTTAGGGGGATGTGAAGCACAGTAATACGCTGTAACTTCCAAAAACTTTGTTCTAACCCTTCGGAGGAATCGGCGGCGGCACTGCGCCAAAAAGGTTCGACACACCCGCAACGTCGCTCGCGGGCGTCCACGCCGCCATCCCTTCCTTCCAAACCAATGAATCGCGCGTAAGACGCCCGGCCTTTATCTGTTGTTTCAAGGCCTCCGCGTCGAATGGCCCCGTCTGCTGCCCATCTACCGCCACAAAAAAATTGGCGCCAGGCACCGGTGGCGGTGACGCCATCGATCCCGCGGCCACTCCCCCCATCTGGTTGGCCATCATCATGCCCACGCCCATGCCCATCGCGCTGCCCGCACCCGGATTCTTTGCGGCGTCGGTCATCGCAGTCGCGGCCTGGTACTGCGTGTAAGCATTCAGATTACCCAGCACACCCATACTCGTGCGCTTGTCGAGCGCCGCCTCCACTTCCGGCGGCAGCGAAATATTTTCGACCAACAGTTTCGAAACCTGCAGGCCGTATTGTTCGAAATCGTTTACGATACGACTGCTGATGAACTTGCCAAGCTCGTCGTAGTTGCCCGCCATGTCGAGCACAGGCATCTTGCTCTCGCCGACGATGTCCGCGAAGCGCGACACGATCAGGTTGCGCAACTGCTCGACGATCTCGTCCGTCGTGAACGAACCATCTGTCCCGACGATCTCGCGAATAAAATTCTCCGGCCCGGTCACGCGCACGCAATAGGTACCGAAGGCGCGCAACCGCACGGGACCAAACTCGGGGTCACGCGCGATGATCGGGTTCTTCGTGCCCCACTTGAGATCGGTAAATTGCCGCGTGCTGATGAAATACACTTCGCATTTGAAGGGACTCTCAAACCCATATTTCCAGCCCTGAATCGTGGAAAGTATCGGCAAGTTCTTCGTGTCGAGCGTGTACTGGCCCGGCTTAAACACGTCAGCCAGTTGCCCGCGATCGATGAACACCGCGGTCTGCCCCTCGCGCACGATCAGTTGCGCGCCGTTCTTGATTTCATTGTTCATTCGATCGAACCTATGCACCATCGTGTCCCGCGACTCGTCGAGCCACTCCACAATGTCAATGAGTTCGCCACGCAGTTTGTCGAAAAGTCCCATTTCCAATTCCCTCCCAAAATCCGCAGACCGTCCCGAATTGTACACGAAACTCGCACTTGCCAGGACAACGTCACTTAGACGGCGAAGCGCCTAGGCGTGCGCCGCGCCAACGACGCCTTTCTTCGCCTTCCGCCCATCTTCGAGCATTTTCCAGCGCCGACACTTGATCGCCGGCCAATGCGATGGCCATATTTACCAAGGGGACAGCATTACGGGGAGTGAAGTGCCGTGTACGTCAACGGAAAAGTCGTGTACGTTACCAGTTCGATCGCGTTCTTGGCGTTCTTGCTGATTCCGACGATCTATTTTGGCGCGCGGTTGTCCGAACTTCCCGCGCAGCAACCGGCGCATGCTGTAACTCCTCCTGTCAGTACGGCTCCCGCCCCGTTGCCCGCGGAGCCGCCGTTGCCTTCACCGGTTATGTCTACGGAAAAACTGGAGGTCCCGCAAGTGCAGCCGGACGAAACCGCATCGCACTCCGGCCCGGACCTCGATGGCACGTGGGGACTTTTCATTACGCTGGAAGGCGGTGAGCCGGAAGAGTGGGAACGCTACGCGTTTGAACGGCAAGGCGACATTATCACCGGCCGCAACCTGACATATAAGCACGTGTGCGATGTGACACTGGATGGAATCTCCGTAAGAGTAGAAACGGACTACGAAGGCAGACGGAAGAGCACCTTCAACGGAACATTACATACTTCTCACCGCGAAATTACCGGCACGAATACAACCGTCTACTACAACCCAGATCCAGACAAGGAAGACTACACGGATACGCAAAGCGCCAGGCTTGTGCGTTTCAGCGAAGCGCAATTGGCGGAAGAACAGTCGGCGGGTGAATTACGCCAGAAGCGTTTGGACGAGTCTGCAAAGATTTTTGATGCCCTTCGGCGTTTCGCGGAGCGTAACGATGGAAAGTTCCCAAGCGACCTCGCGCAATTGACCACCGAAGATTTGAATGATCTGTCGTTGCTCGCCGAACTTCCGGGCCGCAAAATCACGTACAAAGGCGGCGCCCTTCTAACGAAAATGGAAGGGGGTGCGAACGCTTGGCGAAAGTTTAAAGAGCAAGAAATCTCGAAAGACAGTCTTGTTGAATTGGAGCGAAATCTACGCGAGGTCTGGGGTGGCGAGGTGCCCTTTCAAACGACCGTCCTGCGCATCGAATTTGACGATCCGCCATTGGCCATCGATGTCGCGTCGAGCGGAGATCAACGTACTTCGGATGAGGGCGAAACTTCATTGCCAGGCGAAGAACCCGATCCGGATGCGCTTCGAGAAGCGGAATTCAACAACCTCAAACAACTGGGACTCGTGTGCAAAATGTTTTCGGGTGAAAACAAGGAGTACCTTCCCGGCGGTTGGCTCATGGTGTATCCCGAATACCTGACCGATCTGCGTGTGCTACAGTCACCATGGGCACCCGAGGGCACGGACTCCTATGAGTTGCTGTTCCCAGGCGAAACAGAGAAAAACTTGGAAGCGCTCGTAACACAACTCTTTGAGTCAGGCGCCATCACAGATCCGAACTACACGCCGAGCAATAGTGACGCCGGGGTCTTACCGTCTAACCTGCAAAGCCTTATCCCCATTGTGATTTCCCAGGATGAATTGCCCGCGCAAGGCGACCGTCCCCCCGCCCGTGCCGTGCTGTTCCTCGATGGTCACGTCGAAGCCGTTCGTCTGTCCGAATGGGACGCGCGCATCACGCCCTTCCTGCGCCAATAGCGTTTCGCTAAACCTTTTCGCCCTTGCCATAATCAAAGTGCTGGGGGCCAAAAGACCGTGCGCTCATGACGAGCGCGCTAACGGGTGCGGCAAATGGGGACCGTGTCATGACAAAACCGGGGCGGGCAAAAGCAACTACTGCGCGCGTGTTGGCGCGCGTTCTTATCTTCATGGCCGTCGCGTACGGCGCGTGGAAATTCTGGCCCGTACACGTACGCGTCGCGATGGACGGACCGACCGCGACCTGGCCGGACTACGGCAACGATAAAGGCGGCTCGCGCTATTCGCCCTTGACCCAGATCACGCCCGCAAACGTGAAGTATCTGAAGAAAGCGTGGGAGTACCACACCGGCGACATGTCCGATGGTGAGGGCGTGGTCGAGGCCGAATCTGCATTCGAAGCGACACCGATTCTTAACGATGGCCGACTCTATGTGCCGTCGCCGTTTAACAAAGTCATCGCGCTGGATCCAGAAACCGGTAAAGAAATTTGGAAATTTGATCCAAAACTCGACCTCACGCAACGCTACGCGAACCAACTCACCAGCCGCGGCGTGGTCTATTGGGAAGACTCGACCGGCGGCGGAGAACACCCAAAACGCATTTTCACGGCGACCTGTGATGGACGCCTGATAGCAATCGACGCGGTAACGGGAACGCTCTGCGAAAACTTTGGCACGAACGGCATGATCGATTTGAAGGCCGGCGTCGGCAAAGAAAAGTGGATTGGCGAATACTCGGTCACCTCTCCCCCAGCCGTCGCGCACAATGTTGTCATCGTCGGCTCCGCAGTCTCCGATAACCATCGCACCGACGCGCCGAGCGGGGTGGTGCGCGGGTATAACGCGCGCTCGGGCGCGCTGATATGGGCGTTTGATCTCGCCCCGCCACCGGACAAACAGACGGGCCCTCAGCAACCAAAGTCCGAAGCCGGCTACGCGCTCGGCACGCCCAACGTCTGGGCGCAATTCTCCGTAGATGAAGAACGCGATCTCGTGTTCATGCCCACCGGCAACCCCGCCCCGGATTTCTACGGCGGCATGCGCAACGGCGCGGATTACTACGGCAGTTCCGTCATCGCCGTCCGCGCGTTCACCGGCGAAGTCGTGTGGCATTTTCAGACGGTCCATCACGATCTTTGGGACTACGATGTTCCCTGTCAGCCAACCCTCACGAACGTCGTGCGGGATGGCAAAGAAATTCCCGTCGTTATTCAATCCACAAAGATGGGCCTGATCTTCGTGCTGCATCGCGAAACGGGCGAGCCTGTCTTTCCCGTTGAAGAGCGCAAAGTGCCGCAGTCGAACGTGCCCGGCGAAACAACGTCGCCCACACAACCTTTCCCCGTCGCACCGCCGCCAATCATCCCCCACACCATTTCCCCGGAAGATGGATGGGGCATGACGTCCTCCGGCAAAAAAGAATCGCGCGACAAAATCGCCTCGCTGCACTTTGAAGGCATCTACACACCACCGCGCGTGAACGAACCCATTCTCATGTACCCCGGCAACGCAGGCGGCACGAACTGGGGCGGCGTATCCGTTGATCCCCTGCGCCAAACATTGATCGCAAACATGTCTATCGTTGGATTTGTTGTCACATTAATTCCGCGCGATCAGGTGGAGGCCATCAAACAGAAAGAGCCGAAGGCGGAGATCGGCCCGCAACACGGCACGCCCTACGCAGCGCGCCGCGAAACTTTGCTCTCTTCAATACAATTGCCCTGTAACCCGCCCCCCTGGGGCACGCTCACCGCAGTCGATCTCAACAACGGCAGCATCAAATGGCAGATTCCCTTCGGCACCGTGCGCGACATAGCGCCCGTTCCATTGCCTATCAACTACGGTGTGCCCAATCTCGGTGGACCCGTTACGACCGCAAGTGGACTAATCTTCATCGCCGCCGCGCTGGACAATTACATCCGCGCATACGACATCGAAACCGGCAAGGAACTCTGGAAGGGTCGCCTCCCCGCGGGCGGTCAAGCTACACCCATGACCTATCGTTTGCGCAAAGACAGCAAACAGTTCGTCGTCATCGCCGCAGGCGGACACGGCCGCGCCGGCACAAAGATTGGCGATTCGCTGATCGCGTATACGTTGCCGTAGAACATTCATTGCGTGCTCGTGCGATCAGTTCGAGTATCGAGTGTGAGTACGATGACGAGCACGAGCACGAAAAGCCGATGAACTTAAGCTTGATAGGCTTTGTTGTCTCTCATTGGCCAATCGCCGCCGGGTCGACATACCACGCGGGATCCGGCACGCGCGCTGCAGGCAGCTCGCCCTGTAGCACGCGATTGAATGCATCCGCCTTGTCCGCACCCGCAACCAGAAACCAACGTTCGCGCGCTGCATTAATGAATGGAAACGTCATCGTCACCCTGTGTGTGGTGAGCTGCGGAATTTCATTGCGCACCACCAATCGGTCGCGTTCTTCAAGCCCCGCAGTGCCAGGAAATAGCGACGCGGTATGCCCGTCTGCGCCCATGCCCAGCAGCACGAGATCCAACTTTATTTGGTGCGTACGCAACAACGTCTCGTAATCATCCGCCGCGCTGAGCCTTTCCGCTTCCATTCGGTGTGATTTTAACTCAATAATTTGCGACAACAATTCCTCCTGGATCATCTTCCAATTGGACAGCGAGTCCGTCGGCGGCACGGTACGCTCGTCCACCTGCCAGATGGTCACACGGTCCCAGCGCGCGGCCCTGCGGTATTCGCTCGCGAGAATTTTGAACAGCGCGCGCGGCGTGGATCCCCCCGACACCGCGATATGTGCGTGATCCAGTGTATTCACGTACGCCACCAAATCCTTCGCCAGACGCGCCGCGGGATTTGCATCTACAATGGTTTTCATATTTTTTAACCTCTATCCAAGTAACCACAGCCAGGCCGCGGCGATTCCCAATGTTACTATCGTGATTGGCAGTCCGATCCGCGCGTGTTCCTGCCACGTGATGCGAATCCCAAAACGCGCCGCCTGTTCGACAACAATAATATTCGCAATGCTACCCACGATGAACAGATTGCCCGCAAAGGTGCTTGCCAGCGCGAGTATCGCACCAGCGCTAGAGTGCGTTGCGGATGGCAGCAACAGCATCGTCGCAGGAACGTTTGATACGAGATTCGAGAGAACAACAATCGCCGCAAAGAGCCAACCGGGCTGCGATACATCGATACGGTTTCCCCGCAAACATTCCGCGATTGCATCAAGCGCGCCGGTCGACTGAAACGCATGGTTAATAATAAACAGCCCCATAAACAGCAACAGCAAATGCCAATCGACCAACCCCATGATCGCGCGCGATTCCATCTTTCGGCTCAGCAACAAAATGCCCGCAGCCGCCAGCGCAACAATGTCCCGCGGCCAAGGCGCAAAGAGAAATATCACAATGAGCGCGACAATTGCGGTCAAACCCTTTGTGGTCTGCCACGGATTGAAAACGGGCGCTTCATACGCAGGTAATGCTGTTTCCATGTGCCACTTGCCGCGCGTATGTACTACGATCACCACCCAGACAACCGCCAGCCCAAGCATGCTGGGAATGATCGCATCGAAAAGATACCCGGCGAACGACAAGTTCAGCGACTGGCCAATCAGCATGTTCTGCGGATTACCAATAAGCGTCGCCGCCGAACCGATGTTCGCTGCGCACGCAAGCGCAAGAAGGTACGGCACGGGATTCAATTTTCGGCGTGCGCAGCCTTCAATCAACACCGGCGTAACCGCGAGACAAATCACATCATTGGTAAGCACCGCGGACAGCACAGCCATGCTGCCAATAACAAGTGCGAGCAACGCACGAGGCGAAACCTCAGCAGCCGCGATCTTGCGAGTGACGTAGGTATAGAACCCGCCCAACCGCAACTGCGACGAAACAACCATCAGCCCGAGCAACAAAACGATGGTGGGCACATCGATCGCCCGCCACGCTTCCTGCTCCCCAACGCGTCCGGCGACGATCAGCACAATCGCGCCAAGCAACGCCATGCCCGTGCGGTCCATGGCAAGGCCGGGATATTTTCCGAAGATCATGCCCAGATAAACGAGGGCGAATACGACGATAGTTAGGCGGTCCATGCGCGCGGAGGATACACGAGCGTGCCCGCGCGCGCCAATGCAACTACTCGCGCACCTTGGCGTACAAAAACACGTCGATCACCTCGCCGTCTTTAATGCAGTTCTTTCGCATCCGCGCCTCCTGCGTAAATCCGCATTTCTCCAGCACGCGGCACGACGCGGGGTTCCACTCGAACACGGTCGCTTCAACACGGTGAACATCCGAGTACGTCGCAAAGAGGTAATCGCACAAAACCGAAAACGCTTCCGTCACAATTCCCTTGCCCCAAAGCGGCTCCGCAATCCAATACCCCGCGCGCGCAGTGGTCCGGTGAACATCATCCATGATGGAGAACCCGGTCCCGCCAACGGCTTCACCGTCAACTTCAATCGCAAACGCAGTTAGCGGTTCCGCGCGATGTATCGGTTCCTCAAGCCATACCTTCGCCTTTTCGGCGGTGTAGGGATGTGGAAACCGCTCGCACATATTGCGCCAGATTTTTCGGTTGTTCGCATGTTTAACGAGCGAATCCGCATCGTCCGCGCGCCACGGGCGCAACACGCACTTTGTTCCGACGAGTTCCATGGCGTGGCTCCTCTTTTTTCAACTACGGAGTATGCGCATCACGGCAGTTCGCACAATGATCCCGTTCCCTCTAGCAGGGGGATCAATAGCTATTGGCTGGGGAAAGTGCAGAAAAGTCGCAGTCGAATGCTGTCCGGGTACGACGTTCTTTACAAGCGGACAAATACCACGCTTGGGTTGCCGGAAGCCTGCGCATGTGAAGAGGCCCACTGACCATCGGGTGAAACCAGGACTTCCTCGTATATGCCATGATCGAGAAATGTAAGTTGTTCACGAACCGCGGCGGGTTGCTCACGCCACATTTGCAACACGCCCTTCGCATCCTTCGCGGTAACAATTACGTCGTCGCGGCGCGGATCCCATGCACCGCGGACCGCGTCATCAAAGGTGCTCAAGGTTCGGCCATCAGCCGCCGATATCGCTTCGACACGCGGCGCCGCAGCGTTACTCGACAGTAGCACCTGTGATGCGTCCGTATTGAATGCGCCGGCCGAAATCAAAATGTTTCCGCTGCGTAGCGGTGTCGGCTCGCTTTCTACGCCATCCGCAGAAATTACGCGGAGCGAATAATCGTTCTTCCCTGACTCGCGCACGTACGCGATATATTGACCGTCCCTGGAATACTGTACGGTGACAATCGGCGACCCGGCAGGCGTGATCGCGCGCGACTCCGTTTGTCCGTTCGCGTACGCATGCGCCACGAGTAACGTCTTTCCATTGGAATCGGTTTCTGCGCTGACCCATTGCGAACCCGCTGGATGCATCGCGGCAACCAGGCTCTCCGCAAGCGCACTATTCAAACGAATCGGCGCAGACATTTCTCGCAGCGACACCAGCGCGCTGCGGTTCTCCGCGCGCACTAGGCCATATCCTTCAAATAGCGAACCACTCACTCCGCTCGCGGAGGCCAACATGGCGAAACGCGAATGCGGTCCCGCCACGAACTGAATGCCCGCTTCTCTGCGCGAAGGCGATACCGTCGCCAGCACATGCTTCTCGCTGCCGCCGCCGCGTTCCAGCATCACGGCGACTTGTCCATCCGCCCCCGCGGGATACATGTCGCGAATGGAATAGCCATTTAACTGAAGTTCGACCAGAAGGACGTTGTCCCCTTCATTGCCAAACTCCGCAACGCGCGCAGGTTCAAACCACGCCTCCGGCCGTGCAGCGATGGCGGGCGGCGCTGCGGGTTGCAGCATGCGCCAGAGCGCGCTGCCCGCAACGATCAACATTGCGATCCCTGCACCAATCATTACACCGCGGCGAAAGCGCACGGACCTGTCGGCTTCGGAAACAGTCGTCCTGTTCGCAGAGGTGTCCGCGGCAAGGTCTTTGCGAAATTCTTCAATCACCGCGGCCGAACGCGACTCTTGAATATCGAGCGGACGTCCCGCCAAGACGCGATCGATCGCTTCGCACACAGCATGTCCCGATTCCGGCCGGTGCTTCGGGTTCATCTCCATCAACCACGCGACCAGGCGATCGACGTCTTCCGGTATTTCCGGTACGTATTTACGCGCGCGCGCGGGCGGCTCGGCGATGATCCGCTGCATCATGGCCACGGGCGTTGAGGCTTCATAAGGCAGGCGGCCCGTGAGCATCTGAAATGTGAGTACACCCAGCGAATACAAATCACTGGACGCCGTCACCTCGCCATTCTTGCAGCGCTCTGGCGCCATGTAATGTGGTGTGCCCAGCCGCGTGCCATCTACCGTGAGGTTGTCGTCCACGGTGAGAATCTTTGCAATACCGAAGTCGGTCACGTACGCGCGCTGGTGATCATCCAGCAAAATGTTCGGAGGTTTCACATCGCGGTGAATTACGTGTGAGTCGTGCGCGCATCCAAGCGCCGCCGCGATCTGCTGCGCGATTTTAAGCGCCGGCCCCCACTCGAGCCGGTGTTCGCGCTGCATCACAGCGCTCAACGGAAGCGCGTCCACAAACTCCATCGCGATATACGGCGTCCGGTCCGCCGCGCCGACAGAAAAAATCTGGACGATATTCGGATGATCGAGCCGTGCTGCTGCCTGCGCTTCGCGGCTGAACCGTGTGACGATCGATTGGTGCGCGCGCAGATCGTCGCGCAAAATCTTGATGGCCACAATCCGATCCAGCGACAGGTCTAGCGCGCGATAGACTATCCCCATGCCCCCGCGGCCAACCTCTTCGAACAACTCATAATTCCCGAGTATGTGCCGTGCCGGTAAAGCGCCGCCTGCATTTCGCATCATGCGTTCCCCCGCCCGGTCATGGTTGATTCATTCGCGGCTACGCGCGCATTTTCGCGCTGTGCAAGTGGCACGAACACGACGTGCACCCCGTCACCGCCTTCCACAACGCCCGCGGCCCAGGCGCCGTCCGCCGATACAGCCGTCATCTTGCCTACGCCCGATTCCAGCGACGTGAGCAATTCGCCTTCGTGTTGCGTGCTCGAGTCTTTCAAGCACAATTGGCGAACGCCCTGCTCGGTCTGTTTGGCGATGACGATCGCTTCGCCCGAATTCAACCAGGCGTCATGGCCAACCGTCGCGTCGCCGAGTCGCTGCAATGTCTTTCCGTCTGTCGATGAAATGATGTGCAGTTCCGGCGCAGCACCCGCCGCAGCGCTCCATGCCGCGGCGATGCGATCCCCTTGTGGACTAATCGCTGCTTCTCCGTCGAAAAATCCAATCGCCAGGAGCGTACTCGCGCTGCCGTTGGTTGGCGCAGACCACAATTCCTGTTTTCCGTGGTCCGCTACGCGAATGTAGACCACCCGATCCCCGGAGGGTGTGTATTGCAGCGATTCTGCGAGTATTCGCCCGCCATTGGTCTTGAGTTCTTTTTCGGTGGACGACGCATACACTTTTCGTTCGCTAAGCACGCTCGTCCCATCTTCTCTTTCGGTAAGCAGGCAAATCGCGCCGCCATCGGGCCGCAACACGGCGTGTGCGCAACGGTTGTTTGAATCGTACACATCGGGTGTCGCCGCCGTTTCATAGACGGCGGCCGGATTGAGCGACGGCGCGCTTTCGTTCCACCGCTGCAAATAGACTAGACCGCTCGTGGACTTCTCACCCGAGGCGTTTCGCTGTCCAAGCAACACCGCGGGAACGGTGGTGGCGTTGCGCATCCCGCTCGTCAGCGCCATCGGCGCGGCCTGCGCGCTCGCGAAACCTTCGCTCAACAACGCGCCCGCGGGCGTTACCACACTGACGATGCGCGCGCGCTCGGGTTCCACGGCGAGTACGCCTGCGGCGCCACGAAGTATCGACGCTGGATCTGCGGACGCCTCCACCAGCAATGCGCGCTCCCGCCCGGACCAGCCGATACGCACGGGGTGATAGGCGTCTGCGTTCACCGACGCGACAACCGCGCCGTCGGATTGTTTTGTGAATGTCGCCGCTTCGAGTACGGGCGCGGGTGCCGCATTTCGCGATTCGCCCAGTGTGAGGACGTATTTCACCGCGATGCCAAATATCGCCAGAACGGTCGCCAGCGACGCGCCAAGCAACCAGCGCGTCGGGCGTGGCTTCTGTATCACCGTCTTGGCTTCAGGCGCCGCCGTCTTTGCTTTGTCCCTTGAAGGTGGTGGCGTGAGCACGCGTAAGGGTGAATCCTGCGCCTGTTCGCGAACGTATGCTGCCAGCGCTTGTGGAATCGCAGAACGCCCACCGTCCTCCGACTGCAGGCGCGCGATCATCTGGATCACGTCGCGCGCACTTGCCGGGCGCTGCGCGGAATTCTTTTGCAGCAGGTGCGCCACAAGTCGCGCTACATCGTCGGGTACATCGGGCACGACGCGGTTCAGGCGGGGCGCTTCGTCCGAAGCGATTCGCCGCATCAGCTCCTGCGCGGAATCCGCTTTGAACGGCATCCTGCCGGAGATCATCTGATACAGCGTCACGCCGAGCGAATACAGGTCGGTGCTGTGGGTCACTTCATCGCCCGCGCATTGCTCGGGGCTCATGTACTGCGGTGTACCTATCACCTTCGGTTCCGCGCCCGAATTCTCCACGGTGCACACCCGCGCAATTCCAAAATCAGTCAGGCGCACGCGACCCTGCCGATCCAATAATATGTTTGCCGGTTTAACGTCGCGGTGGATGATTCCCGCGTCGTGTGCGCAATGGAGCGCCTCCGCAACTTGCGCGCCCACGTACAACGCCGCCTGCCACGAAACTTGGCCCTTGCGGCGAAGGAAGCGATCCAACGGTTCCCCGGGTACGTATTCCATTGCTATGTATGGCGTGCCGCTTTCGATGCCAGCCGTGTACACTCGGACGATATTGGGGTGCCGGAGTGGCGCGGCAGCTTGGGCCTCGCGGTAAAACCCGCGCACCATACCCGGGTTGCGGGCCAGACTTCCCAGCAGTACCTTGAGCGCGACTGGACGCCCGAGGGCAACGTCGCGAGCCAGATATACGGTACCCATGGCGCCACGGCCGATCAGGGCCTGGACTTCGTATCCGCCGAAGGCAGACCCGATCAAAGAGGCATGGCCTGAGTTTTGAGATACCATATTTAGTGACAGCTTTGTTTTTATGGTTTCAAGATATACAATATATGGCGTCATGGAAAATTTAGCAAGAAAATCTATAATTGTCAATAATTTATATTGTGAACCTAATGCCAATACTGGCTGAAATGGCGCCTCTCTTCTTAAACACTTGGAATATAGCGGGTTAATAATGTTTAAGGGCGCCCGGAAGGGAGTATTATTGAACCCCATGCAACGCTCGAATACAGCAAAAGTCCACCGAAGAACCCGAAATGATCACGCCGCGGAGACAGCCGAAGACTACGTTGAAGCCATCGCCACAATCTTGGTGGAGCGCGGCGTGTGCCGGATCGTCCACCTGACCGAACATTTCGGTGTAACCCACGTCACCGTGATCAAGATCCTGAACCGGCTGCACAAAGAAGGCTTGGTCCAACTCAAGGCGCAATCGCCGATCCTCCTCACCGCCAAGGGGCGCGCGCTCGCCCGCCGCAGCAAAGAGCGCCACGAAACGGTCTACCAGTTCCTCCGAGCTATCGGCGTCCCAGACCGCGTCGCAGCGGAAGACGCCGAAGGCATCGAGCACCACGTCAGCGACGCCACAATGGCGCGCTTCCGAAAAGTAGTCCAAACCGGTAGCCTGAAATAATCCCCGACAACCATCATCATTGGTGTCCGGCAGTTTTCGCACTCACCCCGCCCCGGTCTAATTCTCATACGCTCTATTGAAATCTTGGTGATCGGCCGGATACGGAGGGCATGTTCTCATCTGCTCCGTCATCGTCATGGTGGGTGGCCAGATACGCAGAGCAAGTATTCGGCGCCATAGGCGCGACACCGTTCCTAGCCTGGGCTGTGAGGCCTAGGATCACGGAACACCCCCTGTTTCTCAAGGCCTGAAGGGCCAGCACATTCAGGTTGAGTAGCGGGTTTCAACGGAGCAACTCTCGTCCTCACTCTAGTGCTCTCAAACGTGATCGGTTGCCCCGCTTTGCCCAGCTCCTCCATTTTTCGCCGATTCACGGGTGTCTGTACGCCAAACAGGGGTCGTTTCGCGTGCGAATTCAACTACCAAATGGCACTGCAGGCACAACGGTCAAGTATTGACGGCTTAATTCGCATAGCGTATCTACCTTCGCACCGAAGTTCCGTCAACCAATTTACCCTTGTTTCCCAATCGCGGCTACCGCCCAACACGGCGCGGAGTGCAACGCGCTGGGCTTGGATAGTGAGACCTCTTCACAGCACAACCAACGGAGACCCCTCTCGTGAACGCCATCCAATAGGAACACAACCTTGCAACCCACAGGCGTGCGACCACCCGTCGGCCCCAGTTGACAAGGACTGTAGCCGTGGCTACACTCTGGCGAATTGTAGCCACGGCTACAACCCACAAGGATTGCACACCAGTGAAAAAAAGTATCGCCCATGCACCACGCCGCTACTGCATCTGCGCGTTGTTCGCGTGCTGCTCCGAGGCGGAACTGCAAAATGTCGATGTCGGCGGTTCCATCGAAATCTATGGGGCCTACTACTCGGAATTCTTCGCGGACCGCGATCGCTTGATCTGGCCGGACTTCCTCATGCCCCGCAGGGCCATCGGCCCGACCGGCACAATCACCTATGTGGACAACGACGGGCACGGGCCCAACACGGGCTTTGTCGAGCAGCGCACAAAACTAAACTTGCGCGCAGACTTTACGGACAATGTCGCCGCATTCATCGAACTCGACAGCGTCTGGAACTGGGGCGATGATTTTCGCTCTGACTATAGAGATGGAGGTGATCGCGGGGCAGTATCGGACGGCGACCCAAGCATCTTTCAAGCTTATGTTGAGGTGGAAGATCTGTTCGGTTTACCCGCGCGCCTGCGCGTGGGCAGGCAAACCTTGGCGCTTGGCCATGAATGGCTCGTGGGCACAAACTCCGATCCCGATCCATTCATTGAAGTATCGTTCGATGCGTTGCGCTTCACGATCGGCGATGGGCCATTGACCGCTGACTTGTGGGCCGCGAAACTCGGCGAGAACGGGGTGAACGAACAGGACGGCGATGTGGATTTTTACGGCGCATACGCAACATGGAACGCCAGCGAGGCGTTGGCAATCGACGCGTACTACATGTTCCTGCGCGATGCGCGCAGCATCCGCGACACAAACTTCGCCGCGCCGATCGAATGGCTTGAAGACGTTGCGGACTTGGATAATTACGATTCAACCACGCTACACACCGCTGGCCTCGCGCTGTATGGCGCATGGAATCAATTCGATTACTACGCGGAAGCCGCGTACCAATGGGGCGAGGCCGACGCGCTCGGCGCGCAGTTCCGATTGCCCGGCCAGTTGTACGGCGACAACAACGCGCGCTTCGGTAGCTTCGGCAGTTTGTTCGAGTTTGGCTACACCTTCGACGTCAATTTAACGCCGCGCGTATTCGTCACGGGCGCATACTTCGGCAGCGACGATCGCCGCGATTTGTCATTCGCGGACTTTCTGAATCCCTTCTCACGCCCGCAAGCAAGCGTATCGTTCAATCGCTTGTTCTCCTCGTATCGACCGACGCACTTCCTCGACTATTCCGCGCTAAGTAATTTCTGGCTGCTCCGCGCAGGAATCGAATTCACCATTACCGAGAAACTGTCCGTCAGCCTCGATGCCATGAACTATCGCGTCGTCGAAGCCTTGGATGTACCGCATCATATTCGGCTCGGCGACTTCCGCATCCCTACCGCGCACGCGCTACCGTTCTGGACAAAACAGGGGGATGACAATCTGGGTATCGAAATTATGCTCGCGCCAACCTACGCGTATTCCGAAGACCTGGCATTTTCAATGCAATTCGTCTATCACTTCCTCGGCGGAGCGTATACGGATGGCGTGTTTCTCGACGAAAACGGGTCACGTTTTATCGGGGGATCGGGAGATGAGGACGCAGTCTCCGCGACCATGCTCATGTCACTTGCTTTCTGACGTGGCCCAATGTCGAACGAACACCACGAACATATTCCGCGACGGACGCTATCGTGTCCACCCAAATATCGGTTTTGCAGTTAAGATATTGGCAGATTTCTGTTAGCACGGCCGGGTCTACGCCTTGCCAATCGCCGGTACGAATATCGTGCCCCACGAGGATCAGCCAACCGCGCTCATCGATCGTTCGATCGATGAGCGCTTTCACTTGGTTGAAAGGCAAAGCGTCGAAACTGCATCCAAGCAGGTGCGCAAGGTCGCACACACCCGGCGAATTCGGATACGGCTCCCAATAGCCGCGACCGGCGAGAAAGCGCCTCGCGACCAGCGGGATATAGCTCGCCGCTGTCTCGCCGCGGCCCAGAAAAGTGCCACCGCAGGGATAAGCAAAGGTGCGCGGCGTGACGCCGAGTTTGTCCTCAATAATCGCGTTCGCCTGCGCAAGTTCGGCGTCCATGCGCTCGAGTGTGTAGTCTTCGATGGCGTTTGTGCGCGTGAATTCGAGATTGCCCGTGCAGGGATGCGTGACGGTGTGGTTGCCGATCTCGTGGCCGCTGCGCGCAACAAAGCGCCATTGCTCAAGGCGCTGTTCCATCAGCGGCGGTGTAAGGTAAAACGTGGCATTTACGCAGTTGGAATCAAGAATGGAAAGGCCATGATCGACCTGGGTAACGCGGCCGTCGTCAAAGCTCAGGCTGACAGCACAATGTTTACCTTCCGGCCAGTGGAAGCTTGAAGCCGGCGGAACTGTAGGCACCCTACTTCGATTCCATCAGGATCGGCGTGAGTATACTCGTCCAGATTTCGTAGCCCGCATCGTTCAGGTGAAGGCCGTCTTCTTTAAGCAAATCTGCGCGCGGCTTGCCGTCTGCGCCGAGGAGCGCGGTACCGACATCCACAAACAGCAGGTTCTTGTTGGCCTTAGTGTAGTCTTCGATGAGTTTGTTCGATTTCTGTTGCTCACCGTACAACTCCCAGCGCGCGATGCTGGGTTTACAGGACAGCACAATGATCTTTGTGTCTGGCAGCGCGGCGCGGACTTTCTCGATAAATGCTTTGCAGTCCGAGAAGACTTCTTCGGCCGTAAGGCCGTTCTTTAAGTCGTTGTCGCCGTCGTAAATCACGATGGTCTTCGGTTTGTAGGGAATGACAATGCGGTCGGCGTAGTACGTTGCGTCGCGGAACAGCGAACCGCCGAAACCACGTTTAATCAACGTGAGATTGGGAAATGACTTTTGCAGGTCCCAAAAAACGATGCTGGAGCTGCCGACAAACAACGTTGCGTTTTGCGGCGGGGCTTGTTGTTTGTCTTGCTCTTCAAACTTCTTAATTGCGGATTCCCAGCGATCGGACGCGGGAACGTTTGCGGCGCCACCGAAAAGTATGAGGACCAGAATCGCAAGAAATGCGGGAAGATAGCGCAGCACCATGAAGCGCATGAATTGATCGACCGATCGCGTCGCTGACGGCATGACGCACCGCTCCTTCGAACACCCCGCGAAATCGCACCCATAAGAACGGCGCACCGCACGTGCGCCAGCAGAAACAATATATCAGAAACACAAACCGATTTTATAGACACGCGCGCCGCGTTCTGCGAACCTGGCGCGCTACCTCACACGAATCGGGTTTGTGTAGACCCAGGGAGTCCATTCGTCAAGAATGTTTAGTTCGGCCTCGATGCGGTAGTTGCCGGCTTCGTTCACGGCAAATTCGAACGTGCGCCCTTCCCGCTGATCGAGTTGCTGGCCGTCGCGCTTGAGCGTGAAGCGACAATGTACGGGCGAGGCAGCACGGAGCGTGAGGCCGCTTTGAACAGCGACTTCTTCACCCATGACTGCCTTGGCGCCGCCGCCTTCGGCGAAATACGTGAATCCGCGCGCGTCGGCGAGCATGTCAAACGCCACAAAGGCGCGCCCATTGCGGAGCGCATCAATGACGTCCGGCTCGGTGAGACCGCGCGCGAGGATGTGCGTGTTTACGAAGCGCAGGCTGCGATCATATTTGTCCATTTCGATGCGAAAGATTTGCGTGCCGGGTTCGAGCGGGCCGCAGAACATGCGAAGCAAGCCGCGCGTGAAGAAATTGAGCGACATGGGTTTGTTGCGGCCCTTGTCAGGACCGGTGTCGCGCACGAGTAGCTTCCCGTCTTCGGTGTAGAAACCGCGAAATCCGGAGTTCTGGTGCGCATCACTCGCAGCGATGCCGACGATCCTGCGGGTCTTGTTGAGCTCGTCCCAATGTTCGAGGATTGCGGTCTGTCGATCGAATAGAAGCCGGAAAGTCTGATCGGGATACTTGTTTAGCGAGAGCAATAAATCCACGGCGATATTCTTCAGGAACTCTTCTACCTCGCCTTCGTCTTTGACGTCGGTATGAATGTTGTAGATTTCCATGCCGTTGAGCTGCGGCAGTTCCCAATCACGTCTGTCCACTTCTTCGGAATGCGCGTAGAATAACACTCCGCCTTTCGACGCAATTTGCTCGGCCATTTGCGTATACTCGGTGTCGCTGGTGAGTACGGTATCGTCTGGAAGGCCCCAGGGCATAAAGCCGTGGTCGAGTTCGAAGCCGCGCACGAAAAGTACCCCCTCGTGGTCGCCTTTCCACCCTGTCGAATAATCTGCCTTGCCCTCGCGGGCGTGATCGGTCATGCATATGAAATTAATGTCAGCGAGTCTTGCAGCGCGAAGAATATCGGGATGCTTCACTTCGCAATCGTGCGACAACTCGGAGTGGCTGTGGCAAACACCCCGGTATTCGGTCCACCCATCGTCGAGCGTGACTTCCTGCCGCGACTCGGCAATTTGCTTCCACGCCGCCGCCTGCTTGGGAAAGAGATAAAAACGATTGTACAGCGCACCGCGGAACATTATGCCAAACACAATAGCGCCAAGTACGACAACGACTAGCACGAATTGGATTGTCCAGCGCAGGACCAGGCGCGGCCAGGTGCGTTTCTTCTTTTCGTCCGTACTCATCGCGGTGAGGACTCCATCGTGTGAAGGTGCGCGGAAATTGGCGCACAAAGGCCCTAGTTTAACGAAACATAGGCCCAGTTGGAAAACCCGCGCCCACCATGGAATCTACAATACATCCCCAGCAGCTGCACTAAACGCCTTGAGTACGTCGTCACTGAAAAGCACAAAGCGGACGAGTTCAATTTGCGGATGCGATTCGACGAAAGTTTTCACCGTGGACAGCGCGATGCGTGCGGCATCGGAAATCGGATAGCCATAGATGCCGCAGCTAATCGCGGCAAAGGCGACGGATTTAAGTCGGCTCTCAACCGCTACTTCAAGGCTGCGGCGGTAGCAACTTGCGAGAAGTTTCGCTTCGCCTTGCGCGCCGCCGTAATACACCGGACCGACTGCGTGTATGACGTGCTTGGCTGGTAGGTTGCCGCCCGTGGTTATTTTCGCATCGCCCGTATCACAACCGCCAAGTGCTCGGCATTCAGCCATGATCGCGGGCCCCCCCGCACGGTGGATCGCGCCATCCACTCCCCCGCCGCCCGCGAGACGGGCGTTCGCAGCATTGACAATTGCGTCAACGTGTTCCTTGGTAATGTCGCCCTGAATGATTTCTATGCGGGTTTGGTTTACAGTCCACATTACGCCATGAGACTAAAAATCGTCGCGATTTTTCTTTATACCGATGCTTTCATCGAACTCTTCTTCGATGGGTTCCGCGTCGTCTGCGTTTAGCAGGACTAAATTGCGAAGGTGTTCGTAGCTGTCACCGTCGATCTCGCGGAATTCAATTGCGCAACGATCGGGTCGCACGCGCAGGATCATTCCTTTCGTCGCAATCTCGACCGGCGGTTCAGCGCCTGGCAAAATCAACCTTACTACGCAAGTCACGCCCTCCGGCAAGCCGTGCCCGCCGGCGATCATTACGCCGCTGAGACTAACATTATCCACGTGGCACGCGACGGGCTCCGCACCTTCGACAATGACTTCCGCATCAATATTTGTAGTGACACGGGTGTAGTCGCGCTTGTTCACATTGGATGTCATGACCAGCAGCCTCCAAGTAAGGCCTCCAGTATAGCACGTTTACTTCTTCATGGCCGCGCGCTGGCGCTCTAGAAAAGAGGAGACAAACGGCGTGGCCGGGTTGTGCAGAATTTCGTGCGGTGTACCAATCTGATGGCAGGCACCGTCTTTTAGCACCGCGATGCGGTGGGCGAGTTCAACGGCTTCTTCTTGATCGTGGGTCACGTAAATCGCGGTGATGCCAAGGCGCTTTTGTAATTCGGAGAGTTGGGTCCGCGTGGCGTAGCGGAGTTCCGCGTCGAGGTTGCTGAGCGGTTCGTCGAGCAAGAGGATGTCGGGCCGCACGGCGATGGCGCGCGCGAGCGCGACGCGTTGTTGCTGGCC
This sequence comes from Candidatus Hydrogenedentota bacterium, assembly GCA_020848835.1. GTDB lineage: Bacteria > Hydrogenedentota > Hydrogenedentia > Hydrogenedentales > SLHB01 > JABWCD01. Next base: position 138,118 of record JADLHJ010000027.1, on the reverse strand, counting down.
GCCGCTGAGATCGGTAACGGGGCGTTTGTCGAGTGATTCAAGTTGTACGAGAGCGAGCGATTCAGCGACGCGGGTCGCGATTTCTGGTTTCGGCAATTTACGCGCGCGCAGTCCGAACGCAACGTTTTCGAAAACTGTCATGTGCGGGAAGAGGGCGTAACTTTGAAACACCATCGCGGCGTTGCGTTTTTCAGGCGGCAGCGCGGTGACATTTTGGTCACCAAAAAAAAGTTTTCCGGAGTCCGGTGTTTCGAGCCCCGCGATGACGCGCAGGGTAGTGGTCTTGCCGCAACCGCTCGGGCCAAGGAGTGCAAAGAATTCGCCTTGCTGGATTTCGACGGTGAATTCACGCACGCCGCCGCCTTCGGTGTAGACCTTTGTGATGGCGTCACAACGCACCGCGCTCATTTGACGCTATAGACCTCGCTGGACCAGCGATCGCACCAATTTCCAATCTTAGCCGCAAAAGTTTTCCAATCGATCGGCATGGGATCGATCACGAGTGTCGCAATCCAATCCGGCAACAAATTTGGATCCAGGTCTGTGCGCGCAGGTACTTTTGCGTAGGCCTGCGCCTGATGCGCAAGCGATTCCGGTGTCGTGACGAACTCATAGAACTGCTTCGCGAATTCGGGATGCGGCGCGCCTTTCACTATCGCGATACCTTCGGTCAATACCGGCGTCTGCGGTGGAATCACGTAGTCGAAGGGATAGCCGTTGCGTTCGCGTTGCAGCACGACATCCGGCATGAGCCACACACTAATCAGATCTTCCTGTTTCTTAACGTGATCATAGAGTAGTTGCGGGTTTTCCATATATGCTTCGCGCTGATCGTGCAACTTTTTCAACCATGCGACGCCTTCGTCTTCAGATGGCGCGCGAAAGATCATGGCACCAATGAAGGTGCGCATGGTGCCGGAGGGAAGCGGTTTGCGAAAGGTGATCTTGCCTTTCCACTCGGGCTTGAGCAGATCGTCCCATGTCTGCGGCACTTCATCCCTTTTGTACCTGCGGTTATTGAACATGATTGCCAGCGGCGATCGATAGGTACCGTACCAGCGGTGCTCCGAGTCTTTGTATGCGTCAGCGACGTTGCTTGCCCAGGTCGGCTGGTACGGCTCGAGCAGTCCTTCGTCTGCGGCCTGCATAAAGTGCGTGGACGGTGCGCCCCACCAGACGTCGCACTGCGGCCGGCTCTTTTCCGCCTTGATCCGGTTGTATACCTCGTCCGAGCCAGCGTCGATCCATTGCACATCGACATCGGGGTGCGCAGATTCGAATCTAATCTCGTAGTCTTTTAACACGTCCGGGCCGTGCGGGCTGTAGACGACGAGAGTCTGTTTTTGCGAAGACGAACAAGCAGGAAGAAGTAGAAGCGCGGCAATAGCGCAGAGAGTTTTCGATTTCCGGTTCTGGATCTTGGATTGAATCGCGGTTCGGATTTTCTGTTGAAGGGTTGCGATAGCGCAGAGTTTCATCGGGGTTTCCCATCGATTATGTTGCGAACTGCGTCGAGGGATGCGTCAATGGTGTATGCAGAAGGCACGTGATCAGAAATTGCGGTGAGGTCTTTTATTCCAGTGCCCGTGATGATGCAGCAAATACTTGTTTGTTCATTCGATTCCGGAATGTGTTGCAGTGCGGCGATGGAACACGCGCTGCACGGATCGCAGAGAATCCCCTCGGATTGCGCCAACGCAATTTCCGCGCGGATTATTTCAACGTCGCTCACTGCGATAGCAGCGCCGTTTGTTGTGCGAATTGCCGGTAACACCGTGTGACCGTCGAAGAGGATATCGTCCGCGATGCCTCCAGCGATAGTTTTTGGATTTGGCCACGGGTCCTTTAATGTGGCAAGAAACGGTGTATTGTGGTCGATCGCTTTCTTAAGCGGCGCGCAACCCGATGCCTGCACGCCCGCTAGGCGCGGCAATGTCTCGACGAAGCCGAGACGCTTCAGGTCCAGGAGTCCGCGCCAGATGCCGCCGAGCAATCCGCCGCCACCGACCGGCGCTACGATCCAGTCCGGTAATGCGCCGTCTGTCTGTTGGAACAATTCGTAGGCGATCGTTTTTGCGCCTTCTACATTAAACGGCTCGTGCATGCCGGACGTGGACAAGTGATACCAGCCAAACTCGCGGCAGGCTGCGATGCACAGATCAAAAACCGCACTTGCCGACGGCGACTGCACTTTAATTACCGTGGCGCCATAGGCCGCGGCCTGCGCAATCTTTCCGGGCGCGGCCATACCGTGCATGAACAAGACTGCTTTCATTCCTGCCCGCGCGGCATAGGCGGCCGTTGCGCAGGCGACATTGCCGGACGAAACAACCGCAACCGTGTTAAACCCACGCGCCCGTGCGTGACTGATGCCTACAGATACTTGACGATCCTTGAAGGAACCGGTTGGATTCCCAGTTTCGTTTTTGAGCAGGACGCGCGCGACGCGAAGGGAAGCAGCGAGTGTCGGAGCATCGAGTAACGGGGTCGCGCCTTCGTTCAATGAAATAACATCCCCGCGCGAGTCTATCGGCAGAAAATCGAAATAGGACCACATTGACGCAGGTGCGCGGCGTAATTCACTGGGGTCGGGTCGTGCATAGGATTCAATGGCCATCGGCTCGCTGCACGTAGCGCAGGTGGCCGCGTGTGCGCCTGAAGCGGTGGTTGCTCCACAGCCATAGCAAATGTATCCGAACTTGGATGTAGTGACGACCGCCATGCGGCCCATTGTGGCAAATGGTGCTCCCTAGATGAAAGCGGAGCATATCGTTATAAGGGCCACGCGATGACAGAACTCCCAAACCTTACGCAGCGGTTGCGCAGATCGATTGCTTGTGCTAGCGTTTTTGCAGGGACGCAAGGGCCGGGGTCTGCCTGGCCAATTTCTTGGTGGAGGCCTGCCATGATGCTGACAGATGCACAGCGCAAGCACTACGAAGAGGAAGGGTACGTACTCATCAACAACGTACTCTCACGGGACGAAATCGATCGTTACAAAACGCGTGCGCGAGAACTCGCGAATGGTGCGATACCACCCGGCGCGGAGAAGATGCTGGTGCGCGATGTGCGCGTAGTCAAAGGCGAAGTGCACGTCGACGATCCGGAGAAGGGTATATGGAAATTAATGCAGCCGGATTGGTACGACAAAACTTTTGAACCGTACCCTGCGACGCCGGCAATACTCGACGTGGTCGAAGGACTCATTGGCCCGGATATCAAAGCGTTTCTAACGATGATGATCTACAAACCGCCCGGCGTCCATGCGGACCATCCCTTTCACCAGGACTCATTTTATTTCGCATTTGGCCCACACGATCTAATCCTGGGGTCGTGGATTGCGCTGGATAAGACAGACATCGAGAACGGCACGCTGGTGGTGTTGCCGCGTTCGCACAGGCTCGACCTGATCGATCACGACACGCCGCGCGGCGACATGGTGAATTTCGGCGTGTTCGGCGCGCATGGCTACGAGGGATCGCAGCAAGGCGAAGTGGCGCTAAATCTCGAACCGGGCGATGGCGCGTTTTTTCATTCGCGGTTGCTTCACCGGACCGGACCAAACACAAGCACAAGGCACCGGCGTGTTATGACGGTCCATTTCGCGAGCGCCAAATGCAAGACCGATGGCGGGGTGTTGCCGCAATTAAAATTCAGACTCGTGCGCGGACGCGAATACGAGGGGTGCATTTAGTTTCTGCGGTCAGGCCTGCCATTCATCCACAGAAGTCGCGGTGTTGCGCTCTGCGCGCTCTGCGGTTTCGCGAAGAATCCGCTTGTGTGTCTGCAGCAGTGCGCGGCCCGTACCGGAGACCATAACTCCCTGTTCGACGAGCGTGTTGATTAACGCCTCGAAAGCGTCGTCAGAAGCCGAAGCTTCAACGGCGTTTACTCGATCAATGAGCCTATCCAGACGGTTACGAATAGTCGGATAGGTTACACCGTACACTGCAGCGAGCTCTTTCAATGATCCGGATGCGAGAAGGAATCGCTTCAAGAACAGGAGCTCGTCATCGCCAAGCGCAGTGACCCAAGCCGGGGGTGATTCAACAGTGTCCATATTATTAATATTAAATAAAAATTTAATTAAACGCAATTGATATTGTGATTATTATTTAATTTAATTGCAATATTACTTAACAATATGAAAGAATCCGCTGATGGCAGGGCGCTTTATCCACCATTTGAGTTCGTGCTAGACTACGCACATGCTCCCATTTCTCCTATCCGCAGGCATTGCCCTTGGACAAGCTCCAACCGGACAAGTTGCTTTCCTTCAACAACTTAACGAACAAAAACGTCGTGTGGTGGTCGTAGATATCGCAACTGGGCAAATTTCCCGCGCCTGCACGGGGCCGTGGGATGCCTCGCCCGTTTGGTCTCCCGATGGCTCGAAGTTGGCCTATTCCACGAGTGATGGCAATAGAACAGTAATTCGAGTGATTACCTTGGACGGCTCGCCCGACACGGCGATTCCGCACGCACGTCCACACAACGAAAGTCCGGCTTGGTCTCCAGACGGAAGCAAGCTGGCGTATAGCGCTTCGGAGGGCGGACGGCATGCACTGTTTGTCTACGAATTTGCTGCGGGTGCCGAAACCCAATGGGGCAAGCCTGCCTCCGAGGATGGGGCGGCAAGCACAATTTCCATGTTGCGCCCCGCTTGGCGGTCGGACGATGAAATAGTTGTAGTCGGTGTACGCAACGAAAAAGATGGCCGCATGGCTGATCTGTACGAACTTGGGCCTCAATCTATCACTATTCTAGCGGAAGAGCGCGGCAAGGGGGTCTACGTGGAGTGGGCGCCCGCCACGCATCCTAAAACGGGAATGCTCGCATACGAATCGAATGACGGCGGGGATCGCGAAATCTTTGTGAGCGGACCGAGGCGCATGGTCGCGGACGTGAGCAATCATCGTGACGCGGATTGGAACCCTGTGTGGTCACCCGACGGTGGGTGGATTGCATTTGAGTCGTTTCGCGACGGTCCGCGAGGAATTTACAAGGTAACGCCGCAACGCACGGTGGTCACGCCAATCGCGGTGGATGCATCGTCAAGCAATTGGTCTCCGTCGTGGTCGCCCGACGGAAAGTGGATAGCATTTATTTCGACGCGGACCGGCAAGCCTGCGTTGCACATTTGCCGAGAGAATGGCTCCGACGCGCGCGCGATCACAAATCACGACGCCATCGATCTCGCACCGGCGTGGCGTCCGGCGAAAACAAAATGATAGGCCGCACACTTTTCATCGTACTCGTGTGCGCATGCGCAATGGCGCGCACCCCTGAGGGCATGCTTGGCGCGTTGCGGCTACCCAACAATACGCGGCCCGCGATCGTGCATGCGGGCGAATCGTTTGCCGTGGAGGCGTTGCGCCGCGGTGAATTGAAGATGACGAACGACGCCGCGCAATACCCGCTCACGCCTGAATGGAAAGAAGGTGCGGATGGCCTCGTATATGCGACTGCGGCGGTGCCGACAGAAGCGGTGCCCGGCGCGTATGCGCTTGAATGGAGCGAAGGCGACGAGGGCGATCAGAACCTGCGATCGGTGTATGTGCTGCCCGCTACCGAGCCATCCAATCCATTTTCGCGGCAATACGCAGTGGCGTGTGTGTCTGTCGATTTGAACGACGGCGATTCCAAATCGGCGTTTGCTTTCATTGCCGAAATCGATCCAGCGCAGGTTCAATTCGTTGTGGTATTTGCGCGCGGAGACGAAGAAAAATTCAGCGGCGCGTTGGCATCGCTGGATGCGTGCCAAGCGCCGACAGTCGTTATAATCAATTCGATGGAGTCCATCGCCCAAAGATGGTTTGGTCCGCGCACGTTTATGATGCGATACGGTCCGGATGCATTTCTTGCACCGGGGCTTGGGGCAGATAGTCTCGGGGACGAGCTTGGTGCGGCGCCTGAAACGCTCGCGCGGCTGCGGCACGACTGCAAAGACGCGCGCTGGGTAGTTGGCCTATTTGGTGGAGCGGATCGATCGATTGCCATGCGCAATGAGATCACGCTCAACGTGGATACCGCGTTTCACGTGCGCCTCTACGGAGCTGAACCAACGGAATCGACGGAACAAGCGGGCGCATGGGCGGGATGGTTTGAAGCACCGCGCAATTTCGCACTTCCCGCGAACCGTGTTGTTATATTTGCTGCTAACCGCAGTAAGATTGCACCGGCCAAACCCGCACCGAAATCACCGTAAAATTACCGGGTGCCGTCTGGGTCGCGCACCGAGGGTATGCTCCTTCAATTTTGGATAGAGGGCATTACAACTCCGCCTTCGTATCGGATGAACCACCACCTAATCACTTTTGCGTGCTTCGCCCTTTATCATTCCCGCTTTTCGTTGATCGCGTCCTTCAACTCCGCAAGGACAGGCAACGTCGCGGCAGGGTCCTCGAAGTATCCTTCGATCCACTTCAGCATCGTCTCAATGACATGGGCGCGCCAACGCGTGGCGGGTCGTGCCAGTTCGTCTCGCAAATAGAGGACGTCGCGTAGCAGACACCTTCGTTCTTCGCCGTCCAGCGGCGAAAAATCGGCCTCTTGCACGAGGCGCTCCATTAGGGAAGGCACGTTCGCAAAGGTCGCCTCGATGTCGCCTGGCGCCGGCGGATATTGCAGGTTGAACTCGAAACGGTTTTCGACGAGGTCAATTCCCTTGGCCGTAATTCGCACGGCCGCGAACCACGGCGGGTTGTAGCCCATCATCAGTTCGACGTAACCCTTATCGCTTAAATAATGGATATTCGCCAATAAATCCTCCCGCGGCACCATACTGTCCGAGAGCACGTCCTCGGGCGTCAGCATTTCAAGCGGGTCTTTGAGGTAGTGCTCGTAAAGGACGGTGAGCAGCCTTCTACGGATCGACTTCGGGTGGGTGGTCATCATGATACAAGTATACCAGCGGGTGACGAAACTGGCGAAGCGCGCCATCCGCGGGAACTGCCGCTTGATTGACTGGATTTTCCCGCGAGTGCTAGGATTTGCCAAACTGTCTTGGGAGCCATGAGCCGCGCCCTTGCCCCGTTGGCGCAACGCGGACACGCTCGAATCTGCAACGTCTATTTCGGGAGGAATTCGCAAATGCGCGCGTTCGACGACAACAGCTACAGCATCGGCAATACCCCCCTTGTGCGCCTGCACAAGCTGGACAAGGGTCTGAAGGCGAAGGTATACGGAAAAATTGAGGGCCGCAACCCCGCCTATTCCGTGAAGTGCCGTATCGGCGCGGCGATGATCTGGGACGCTGAGAAGCGCGGCACCTTGAAGCCCGGAGGCACGATCGTCGAGCCGACCTCGGGCAACACGGGTATCGCACTAGCGTTCGTCGCGGCAGCTCGCGGGTATAAATTAATTCTTACGATGCCGGAGACAATGAGTCTTGAACGCCGGCAAATGCTGAAAGCCTTCGGCGCGCAACTTGTCCTTACGCCTGGTGAAAAAGGCATGCCCGGCGCAATCTCCCAGGCCGAAGAGATTCTGGCCGAACACCCGGACTATTTCATGCCGCATCAGTTCAAGAACCCGGCGAACCCGGAGATCCATTTCAAGACCACCGGCCCGGAAATTTGGAACGACACCGACGGATCGGTTGACGTGCTCGTGTCCGGCATCGGAACAGGTGGCACAATCACGGGAATATCGCGTTACATCAAGAACGAGAAGAAAAAAGCCATCACGAGCGTGGCGATCGAGCCGACAAATTCGCCGGTGTTGTCCGGCGGGCAGCGAGGTCCTCACAAGATTCAGGGTATCGGCGCGGGCTTCAAGCCGGACGTGCTGGACATGGACATGGTCGACCGCATCGAACTTATTACCAATGAGGATGCATTTGAATATGCGCGCCGGTTGACGCGCGAAGAGGGCATCATCGGCGGAATAAGCTGCGGCGCGGCCGCGGCTGTAGCGCTGCGGCTCGCAGCGCTCGACGAGTTTGAAGGCAAGACGATTGTTACGATTCTGCCCGACTCCGGCGAACGCTACCTGTCCACGCCGTTGTTCGAAGTGTAATGCGCATAAAGATTAATTAGTTTAAAGGGCGGACCTTTGGTTCGCCCTTTACCATTTGGGGGAGATGACCATGAGCGAACAAACACCCGGACTCGGCACACTTGCATTGCACGGCGGGCAAACGCCAGACCCGACCACGAATGCGCGCGCCGTGCCCATCTATCAAACGACCTCGTATGTATTCAACGACAGCGCGCACGCCGCGCGGCTATTTGCGCTCGAAGAGTTCGGCAATATCTATACGCGCATCATGAACCCGACCGTCGATGTATTTGAGAAGCGTGTAGCGGCGCTCGAGGGTGGCGTGGGCGCGTTGGGCACGGCTTCTGGGTCGGCAGCGATTACGTTGGCGTCGATGAACATCTGCAAGGCAGGGCAGAATATTGTGTCGTCGCAGACACTTTACGGCGGCACGTACAACCTTTTTAGTCACACGTTCAAAGACTTTGGAATAGACGTCCGCTTTGTCGACGCCAGCGATCCCGCAAACTTCGCGAAGCGGATCGACGACAATACGCGATTCCTCTTTATCGAATCGATTGGCAACCCCGCGAATGATGTGGTCGATTTCGAAGCCATTGCCAAGGTCGCGCACGATCACGGCATTCCGCTGATGGTGGACAATACAGTGACCTCCCCGTTGCTGTTTCGCCCCTTCGATCATGGTGCGGATATCGCCGTGCATTCGGCGACGAAGATCATGGGCGGGCACGGTACGTCAATCGGTGGCGTAATCGTCGATAGTGGAAAGTTCGATTGGAACAACGGCAAGTTCCCCGAACTTACGGAGCCAAACCCCAGCTATCACGGCATGAAGTTCTACGAAGCCTTCAAACCAATCGGCAACATCTCATACATCCTGAAAGCGCGAGTCACTTTGCTGCGCGATATGGGCCCTTGCATGTCGCCGTTTAACGCGTTCATGTTTTTGATCGGACTTGAAACGCTGCATCTCCGCGCACCCCGGCATTGCGAGAACGCGTTGAAACTCGCTCAATATCTTGAAGCGCACAAAGGGGTGGAGTGGGTGAACTATCCGGGACTGAAAAGCCACAAGGACTATGCGCGGTCCCAGAAATATTTGCCGAAGGGCCAGGGCGCGATTATGACCTTTGGCATCAAAGGTGGCTATGACGCCGGCGTGAAATTCATCAACAACGTGAAACTCGCTTCACACCTCGCAAACCTCCTGGACGCCAAGACGCTCGTAATCCACCCGTCGTCCACAACGCACCAACAGCTCAGCGGTGAAGAACAAGTCGCTGCGGGAGTAACGCCCAACATGGTGCGTGTGTCCTGCGGTTTGGAGGATATCGAGGACATCATTGCCGACTTTGAGCAGGCGTTGGCGGCAGCGAAATAATTTAGTAAGCAGGGTATTAATGTCGCAAGAAGGCTCAGTCGGAATCGTCGAGACGAAATTCTTCACCTTTGCGGAGCCGCCGCGCGAGTTGGAACTCGAAGGCGGACGCACGCTGGGACCGATCACACTCGCCTACGAAACCTACGGCACGCTAAACACAGAGAAGTCGAACGCGGTCCTAATCACGCACGCACTCTCCGGCGATGCGCACGCCGCTGGATTTCATTCGGAAGCCGACGCGAAGCCAGGCTGGTGGGACAATATGATTGGTCCCGGCAAGGGTTTTGATACTTCTAAATATTTTATTATCTGCTCGAATGTCCTCGGCGGTTGTCGTGGATCGACGGGCCCGGGTTCGACAAATCCTGCAACAGGAAGACCCTACGGCCTCGAATTTCCCGTCATCACCATCAATGACATGGTCCGTGCGCAGCGTTTTCTTGTGGAACATTTGGGCATTACAAAGTTGCTCTGTGTCGCGGGCGGATCGATGGGCGGCATGCAGACGCTTGCGTGGATGACGCGCTACCCGGAAATGGTCGCATCGTCCATTGTGATTGCGTCAACGCCCGTGTTAAGCGCGATGGGAATTGCATTCGATTCTGTAGGCCGTCACGCGATACAGGCCGATCCCGCATTTAAGGATGGCGCATATTACGATAACGATGAACAGCCGGACGAAGGCCTCGCCATCGCGCGGATGCTTGCGCACATTACCTACTTGTCCGATCAATCGATGGGTAAGAAGTTTGGCCGTGCGCTGCGATTCACGAGCGAGTATAGCTACGATTTCAACAGCGAATTTTCGGTCGAAACGTACCTCGACTATCAAGGCGAGCAGTTCGTCAACCGCTTTGACGCGAACAGTTATCTGTATGTCACGAAGGCGATCAACTACTTCGATCTCGGCGCGCAGTTTGGTTCGCTCGACAATGCGATGAAGCTCGTGCAAGGCAAGACGATGGTCTTGTCGTATTCATCGGACTGGTTGTATCCGCCCTATCAATCGCAACAGGTTGTCGATGCGCTTACCCGCCAGAAAAAGGACGTGACCTACTGCAACATTCAGTCGGATTACGGGCACGACGCGTTCCTGCTTGAAGTGGACGTGATGAAGAAACTCATCGGCGGGTTTCTCGAATACGTGATGACGCCGGCGCGAAAAGGCGCGCGACGTCAGGCATTTGTCGACAGTGAAACCGATCTAGGCCCGCCGACGCAGTCTTCCGCGAGCATCTACGAAGGCCACCGCGTGGACTACGAGATGATCGTTGATCTCGTTGAAGAAGGCAGCCGCGTGCTCGATATCGGGTGCGGCGACGGCGAGTTATTGGATCAATTGATCCACTACAAAGGCGTGGACGACACCGGCATCGAATTGTCTCAAGGCAACATCGTTAGTTGCGTGCGTCGCGGCATTTCCGTCATTCAGCAGGATATCGATAAGGGACTCACTACGCTGCCCGATCAAAGTTTCGACTTCGTGATCCTCAGCATGACATTGCAGGTCATTAAGAAACCAGATTTCGTTCTGCAGGAAATGCTGCGCGTTGGGAAGAAATGTATCGTCAGCTTTCCGAATTTTGGATTTTGGAAGGTGCGCGCGAAATCGCTGGTCCTGGGCCGCGCACCGGTCACGCGCAATTTGCCGTACGCCTGGTGGCTCAGCCCGAACCGGCACGTGCTATCGATCAAAGATTTTCGTGACTATTGCCGCCAACGAAATTTCCGCATCGAACGCGAATTCCCGTTAAACAAGCGGGGATGGGTATGGTCAGGCCACCTGTGGCCCAATATGCTCGCGGATGAAGCAGTCTTTGTAATTAGTTCGCGCTAGCAGGCGGATCTACATAGGGGGTGGGCACCCGCACGCGCGTCCAATCCTTGGTGAGCGTGAGCAACGCATCCGGAATTGGTCCGTCATAGCCATGCACGATGCCGCGAGGTTCATGACCGGGTTCCTTGAAAAACGCGATGTCCAAGCGTTCTGGAAGTTCGATCGATTGTGCAGCTGACTTGAACGTTTTTAGACCACCCGCAGCGAGTGCGTAAATGGTGCCGTCTTCCCGAAGTTGAATGCCGACCACGCCAATCGCATCGACTGTTACCTCGAAGCCGCGCACCTTAATTGTCTTTTGGATTGGGTCGCCCATTAACTCTTTTTCGCCCGACGCAAGAATTGTCGTCCCATCAGAGAGGCGACAATAGCCGCTCGATTGCGGCACGACTGAGTCGGGGAATCCTTTCTCGCCGCGCATACGACCTGGCGTCTGCGGCTCAACGCCCTTCGCCTTAAGGTATGCGATAACTTCGCGCGCACACGACGCTTCGTCAACCGCGCGCATGCGCTGATTCAAGGCAGAGGCGGCCTCAAGCGGTCTTCCGCGAAGATCGAGGTTCCACTCGCCAACACGGAATAATGCTGTCTTCGCGTCCAAACTAAGGTGGCGTAAGACAGGCATTGTTCGGCCTTCATCAAACTCGGGCCGGTAGAACACAACTGCGTCATATGCTCCAGCGGAGGCAACAGAAGATGGGCTGTAATTATTGGGCCAATGATTTCGGTTGCGGATGCTTCTAATTCCCATCCATTCCATTACATCCCCGCTTCCACCATCCATCGTTACGCTCCGTATTTCGCTCGTTGGCATGAGATCGGTGTAGTATCCTGCCTCCCACAATTCGTTTGCGATCTCAACGCCTGTCTTGCCGAATGAATCTCCCACCCAATTCAATGCGCCGAGATGACCAAAGAGGATCAATACGGGGCATTCCACTGGCTCGCTTGAGATGTAGTTCAACAAACGAATGCGCTGCTCTGCACGCATGAGATCACCGCGTAAGATCGCCGTGTTGCCGTCGGCCAAAGGCGCTGGGTAGAGCGGGTGAAAATTGATACGTCCTCCCGCGAGCACTGAGCTCCACAGTTCACGCTGGTATGCCTCGATCGTTGTGCTGTAGTACATGTTGTACCAAAGCGGACTAATCCATTTTTTCGTGAGTGAAGTGCGGGCAGAAAATGGCGTGGACTCATCGGTCTGCGCCAAGTCGCGTTCGCAGGCCCACCAGTCCAAACCGTTCTTGATCGCTTCCAATTCGCCGGGATACGGATACCAAGTTGGGTGTGTTGCCGATAACGCACTTTGCCCAAATGTTTCCTTTACTCCGTAATAGAATTTGTTTTCGACTTCCGCATGTCGCTTCCACGACAACTCCATGTAGCAATTGATCACGGCAAGACGTTCTTGTTCGCGGCCACGCTGCTTCTTCGCCATCAACAGCAAATCGGGGACCAGATCGCGCGGTGGATACCTCTCTGCGTATGCGTGCGCCATGGCGTCTGAATACCACAGGTCGTCTGTATTTACTTTGAATCGCCCCGGAAATCCCCACTCGTCTTTGCACGCTCCTGCCAACGGCACGTCCGAGTATTGCTTCATGATGTTGCGCTCAAATTCGATCAGGTGCGGCGCAAACACATCCGGCGTAAAGAGGGTGAAGGCTGCGATCACGCAGGCCGTTTTGCCAGATAACGATGAATCGCAGGGGATCGCGACGTTTAACCCTTTAGAATCTGCCTGCACCACGCGGCAAAGCTCAGTTATATCCTCGATCGAATCCGGTTCGATTCCATCCGGGCCGGTGCTGTACGCATAGGCGCGCAACAATCTGCTTGAAACCGTGCAGTAGGTTTTTGCGCTGCCGAAGGTGTAGTGGTCGCTGAGATCAATCGAATCCACGGATAACTGCACTTCACCCGACGCAGTGAGCGGTATTTCGCGCAGGCACGCGATCTCCTGCAACTCGTCCGGATGGGAATCTTGAAACGCCTGGCGCGCGAGGCGCACATCGAGATCCATCACGATTGCCATATCATTGGCTTTGGCGTACTCGGCTGCCCGCTTGATCTGATCGTGTACCGCCGGGTCGGTGACCTCGACCGGGTGTCGAATACTTGTGGTAAGGAGGGTGACCGCAGAATGTTCACGATGCAGGTCGATGAACTTCTTGTATCCCTCGGGCTGGAACTCGTCGCCCTGCCAAAACCAACACGCCATGCCCGGCCGCGAGTATTCGGGCGTAGTCCGCAAGGCATAGCCCAGTTCGGACTGCGCCGCGCGGACCGGCGTGTCATCCGCGAAACCCACGGTAGTGCACAGGCACGCACACAAAATCACGTATTTCCGTTTCACTGAGTGGACTCCGTTCTTACGGTGCATCGCGATATGTAACGATTGCGCCCTTTGTTATCATAAGTACTCCTATGTCCGATTCAAATAAAATTGCAACTGGCGCGCATGCACCCGCGAGCAACGCGGTCTCTCACACCATCCTTGCGGTCTCGCTCGCCGCACTGATTCTCGCGGTCTACCCCTTCTCAAACGATCCCGCCGGTGACGTGAAACATCTGATTTCCGCAATTGCGGCGCTTGGCCTCGTAGCATCGTTCGCAATGGTCGCTTTACGGTCGGCAGATATAAAAATCAATATCGGGCCATGCGCGCCATTACTGTTGCTTTGGTTGGCCGCGTCTGTGGTGTCCGCTGCCCAAGCGGAGAATACGCAGCTCGCATTGCTCCACTGCGCGCGCTTTGCCGCGCTCGTCACGCTGTACTTTGTGACCGCACAGTTCGTGCAAAACATCGATAAGGCGGAAAACCTGATGCGCGTGCTCTGCGGTGCCGCCGCGCTCGCGTCGCTCTACGGTCTCCTGCAATATTTTGGTTGGGACCCCTTGCCTTGGGATCCGGCACAACAGCAGACGGAAGAGTATCGTCACGCGCCCGCGACCTACGGCAACCCAAATCTCGCGGGCCACGTGTTGGTGCTGATTCAAATCATGCTGGTGTACTTCGCGTTTACCGCGCGAAAACGCTGGTGGCTATACATTGCGCCGGTCGTCGTGACGCATCACGCGATAACCGGACATCGCACGGGCTATCTGGCACTCGCCGCGGCGCTGTTACTAACATTGATCGCCCGACGCATTACAAAGCTGGGTGTCGCGGCGCCGCAACGCTTGGTCCTGAGAACCATCGTTGTGTGCGGAGTCGTCGCGCTCGTCGTAATTGCAGGCACCTTTGGCGTTCAACTGTTCCGGGTCAACAACGCGGCGCCGAACGACCTCTCGGCCTTTTTGCGTATCAATTCCTTGTGGAGCGCCGCGCGCATGGCGATGGCGTATCCCCTGTTGGGCGTCGGTCCCGGCAACTTTCAGATTGGCAACGCGCAGTATTGGTCACCCTATGAACAGGACTGGTACGCGACCGAACGCAAACTCAATTCGCACGTGCACAACGACCTGCTTGAAACTGCCGTTGAAACCGGTGTGCTGGGCGCGGCCTGCCATTTAGGTTTGATTCTATTGCTATTGTTCAAAAGTTTACTGGTCTATTTCTCTGCGCACACCGTTGAGCGTTGCAGGTTTGCCTTAATGATCGCGGGATTGACTGCGGCCTTTGCTGTCGATGGCATTACCGGTTTCAATCTGCGATCGCCGGTATCGGCAGCTCTGTTTTTTGTGATCGCCGGTGTTTGCGACGGTGTCTTTCGATCGCCTTCGAATTGGGAACCCCGCGTATTGCGGCGCGCATTACCCGCCTTGTTCATGATCGTAATGCTCGTGGTAACCGTAACAGAAGTAAGCGCATTCGCGTCGCAAGTGTTGCTGCTCAAGGGCCGAGGAGCGGCCTATTGGAAGAATTTCGCGGCGGCAGACGCCATGCTCGCGCGCGCGCAGCAGTTTGCGCCGTGGAACTGGATGCCACCATACGAACGCGGTATCGCCTTGCAGCGAAGCGGCGATCGAAATGGGGCCGTCACCGCCTTTGAGCGCGCGTTAAGCCTGAACCCAAGTTATCTGCCGGCGCGCATTGCGCTATGCAATCTCGCATTGGAGGCACTGCCGGACGCGATAAAATCCGGTAATTCCGGCGCGGCATTTCTCGATTATGTTCAGGGGCACGTAAACGCGACGCTTGCAATGTGTCCAAATCTTCCTGAAGCGAATGAAATCGCCGGAAGAGTGGCGATGTATCGCGCTGCAAACGCAGAGAAGGAAGATGCCCCTGCGCAATACCAAATTGCAGTCAATCATCTGCGCGACGCCATCGCATACTCCGGCGAACTGCGACCCGACGCTTACGCGCTGCTCGCCGGCGCATTGACCAGTAGCGGCGATTTGCGTGGCGCGGAAGCGGCGCTCGCGCGTGCTGTGGAAATCATGCCGGAAAGCATTGAGGCGTGGCAGTCGTTTGAACAATTCGCGTTTAACACGAGCCGCACGGACGCCTTGCTTTATGCGCTCGAGCGACGCCTCGAATCGTTGCTCAGCTTGAAATCGCAAGACTACGACGTGTCGGTGCAATTGGCCGATGCCTATCTGCATCTGGGTAACGCTTATACCTTGCGTCGCGACACGGAAAGCGCGAACCGCTACTACCGCGCTGCGGCGCGCTTAAAAGCGCCAACGAAATCGACGACGGGATCGGACGGCGCATGAACACACGGCGCACAACGTTGAAGCTGGCATTCGCGATATTCGTCGCGCTGACGCTGCTGGTATTTGCAATCGCAGGTGTAGCGGCGCGCTATGGCCGCGCATGGTCGGTGAGCGCCTACAAAGAGAATCTGCGACAAAACATTCGTGAACTCGCCGCGAAGGAGCAGTACGGCGCAATCGAACGCGTGACGTTATCAGTATTGAAAGTGTCGCCCGAATACGAGGCTACAGTTCGAGAAGAGATCGCCGACTATCAACACATGCTGCCGGAACTCAGCGCAATGCTGCGCGGCGAGTTGTCCCAAAAACAGTAATTGCAATCACGCTTCAACTACGCCATCTTCTTTGATGCTGGTGTTCACCGCTATTGCCGCTGCGCCAAGCGCGCACCCAAGCAGAATTGCAAGACTCGATCGTTGCAGAAATGGCATCGTCTGGCTGAAAATCGCGTAGCTTGTTGCGACCACACAATACCCCGCCATGCGCAGCTTTTCCTGTGGGTCGTGCGCGCGCCGCCATGCCACAAACAGGACCGCCGCAACACTACTCCACAGCCACAAATACGCGAGCAGCCCAACCCAGCCCGCTTCAATCCATACCGTTAACGGCACGTTGTGGACCGTCACCCCCACGGTGCGCCCAAGTGGGTCGGCAAAATCCTTCGTGACGTGATATACGGCACCAACGCCGTAACCAAACGCACCGGCATTTTCCGCCGTTTCGATGGCCTGCACGTTGTACAGCACGCGCGACGCGATGGAGCGATCGCCAGCGCTCGTCGCTTCGGCGATACGACGCCAAATTGAATCGGCGATATCCGGTTTCATTAGTGCGACACCGATCGCGCAGACCACAACTACGCCAAGCGACATCGGCACAATTACCTTGCGCCGCTCGTGTGCGAAACATCGCATCGCGATCACAATCGCAGCACAGACCCATCCCGTGCGTGACATCGTCAGCAACAGGCCCGCGGCGATGAGGAGAATCGACGCAATCTTGATACTCAGGTATGCGCGATGCGACGTGGAAAATAGAAGCAGAGCCAACACAAACACGAAGACCATCGCCTGTTCGTTGGCGTCGGGCATTCCAAAACACACGCGCCGAATTGCCGACCCTGGCACCAAGGCGTCCACTGTGGGCGTTACGAGGACGTGAAACCACGCCAACACCGCGCCCGCACCGCTGATTGCAGCGCCACAAGCCAGGTACCGCGGCAGCATTGTCTGCGCATCGCGCCGCATGGCTACGTGCGCGCACGCGTAACAAATCACGGCATACTGCGCAAATATCAGAAGCGAAGTGATCGATTCCTTTGGAAGCACACTCGCAGGCAACGAAAGCGCGGCGGCGCCCAGCGCGAGAACAGTTGCGCTTTCGATACCAATCCGCGGCAGCAGCCATCGAAGCGACAGCGGATATTCAATTATGACCAGAAGCACCAGCATAGCGCCGGCGATTTTCGTCAGGGTCAAATCGATACCCGGCACAATCAGAACTGACTGCAGCGGCAGCGATAGTGCGCAAGCAGCGAGCGAGTACCCTTGCGCGCGGCGCAGCAGCGCTATCGATCTGTCGCGCGAAATGTTCATCGGCTCAACAGCGGCGCGCAAATCATGAATTCGCACCTTCCGCGCGCGAAAGTCGAACAGCATCGAACCAGACTCTGCCAATCCCCACTTCAGGCCCACCAGCAGAGGGGCGCCGCAACAGCACTGACAGCCAAGCCGTCTCCGCAGGCACGACAAACTCGATCGATACGCGCTGCCAATCCTGGGTTCCTGTAATGCGCGGACTCGTAGCCGCACTGAACCCTTCCCAGCCGGATTCTGCGTCTTGCACTTCAAGGCACGCGCCAAGACCGCCGAGATTTTCCGTGCGTATCCAACCTTCGAGCCGATACGCCGCGCCGGGCGTTACGTCAATCGTCTGCCAAAATCCGAAATTAATGCCATCCACGATCTCCGCGCGCAGAGAGGTGCTTCCCTCCACCACGTTTTCGGTGTCGCTCTCAATCTGCATGCCGTCCTGAAGTTTGCCGAGCCACGACGCCCGCACGTCATTGGTTTGATCAAAACTCCCGTTCTCGATCAGGGAGGGTTGCGCGTCGCGCAGGGAAACGCTATCTATCCATACCTCGCCCGCGCCATGTGCCGCTTGAATTGTTGCGTGAACCGCGCGCGTTTCGCGTGAAGCGGTGAAAATAAATGAGTCTTGCCGCCATTCGTGGTCCCCACCAAGATCGGCCCTCACGATCTCCTGCCGCACGTCATTCTCCCCGGCGGCCAAATCAAAGGAAGCCGATGTGATATCGAGCGCGCGCGACCAGATTGACAGCTCATATGCTTTGCCGGGTACCACGTAAATCGTTTGTGAGAGGAGAACATCGCTTGTTGCCGAGGCGCAGTCAATTCGTACCGCACTGACGCCCGACACTTTTTCGATTGAATCAACACCGATCCACTGACGCGTGGCGTCATCGTCGATCCAAAGTGCCGCCTGCGCATCAACATCAAATTCTCCGCCCGCAACCAGCGAGTCGTTCCTGCGCAGCCGGTATTCGGCTTTGCGCCCTTGCTCTGCGAGCAGGGCGCTCAAACGCCGCATGCAATCCTCGTTGTTCGGCGCGTGCGACAGGCCCCGCGCAAGCGCCTTGCGATATGCGCCGATTGCTTCGGATAACATGCCCGCGCGCTCATACCGTTGCCCTTCGCGCAAGGCCGTCTCCGCAACACGCTCCTGCGCAATTGATGCGATCGGGCCGCCAAACTGCGCCAACAGTGCCACGCCGCCAAAAAAAAGAATTGTCGCGGCTATCGTTGTCCCGGGTACCCAGCCCCGCGGCAACGCCACGCGCTCGCCATCCGTCTGTTCGTGATTCTGTCCCACAGCGCGCAGTACGCGGCCCCTCTCTGGATTTGGCGTAACCCGTTCCTGATGTGAGGCAAGTATAACAACCGCAGAGACGCCGAGAAACGCCCAAAATAGCTATCACTGGTTGCTTTACTCGGCGAACGATCGTTAGGATGATCGGTGCTCGCATCGCAGGGAAAGAAAGGGTTATTCAGTGCACGTTGAACCGCGGCACGCCGCGACGCCCGCGCCCTTATACACGGACAACGCAGCGTCCGCCGGTGCCCGTGTACCTGCCGCCGCGCGGCGATCCTCCTTGTCATGGCGCACCCTGCGACGCCCGCTGTTCTCTTTCGGCCTCTACGCCGCCGATCTGCTTTCGCCCCTTATTGCCATTACCGTCGCGCATTGGCTGCGGTACAGCGCCATGCCCGCCGCGCCGAGTCTGCGCGCGACGCTGGAACTGCAATCCACGCAGTTCATCGTCCTGGCGATAACAATTCTGCACGTGCTCATGTTGCGCCAGGCCGGTATTTATTGGTTGCACCGCTCGTGGCTGCCTTTTGATACGTTCGTGCGCGTTTCCGTCATCTGCGGGTTCACCACGCTCGTGCTCCCGTTGGCGGGCATGGGGCGCGACCCGATCATGTCGTCGCGTATGTTCCTGATTTACTTCTGGCTCGTGCTCACTACGCTGACCTACTCCGCAAAGATAGGTTCCCAAGTACTCGTGCTAACGATGCTCTGTTTCGATATCGGCGTGAAGCGCGTCGTGGTTGTCGGCAACTCCGAGACGGCCCGTAAACTGTTGCGCGTGTTTCGTCAAAACCCGCAGCTTGGCTACCGCGTATCCGGCGTGCTGTACCGCGGCGCGGAAAGCGGCGTAGTGGACGATCTCGCGCAGGTAAAAAAGAAACTCAGCAGTGGCACCGCGCCACAGATGTTGCGGCGGTTGGTAGACCTTAATCCGGATGTCGTAATCATCGCCACGTCGAGCCGCAGAAACGACGACATACTCAACCTGATCGGTGAATGCACCGCAAAGAAAATAGAGGTTCGTTTGGTTCCTGAATTTGGCGAGGCGTATTCGCGCGGACTTGTGGTCGATCGAATTGGCTTGATTCCGATTATTCACCTACGCACCCAGCAGGTGCCCTTGTTGAGCGCGGCGATCAAGCGCGCGTTGGACATCTTATTGGCGTTTGCGCTGCTGCCCGTAGCTTGTGTTTTCATACTTGCCATGATGCCGCGCGCACGCCGGATTGGCGTCAGCACGTTAGTGCAAAAACCAAAAGTTGGCGTGAACGGCGCTCGCTTCGGGGTGTATCAGGTGAACGACGCGCTCTACCCCGATGAGGTTCGCATGAATGCGCACCGGTTCCTCTTGCCGCAAGTGTTCAATGTGCTGCGCGGCGACATGAGTATCGTGGGGCCGCGGCCCGGCGATCCCGAGCACGTCGCGCACTACAGCTCGTGGGAACGGCGTGTACTCGCAGTGCGGCCCGGTATTCTAAATGGACACTTGCTCGATCCCGCCGCAGGATCGGCCGGCGCCGGCGATCAGCTCGAGTGGGACATCGCGTATCTCGATCAGCGCAGCATGGCTTTCGATATCAACGTGATCATCTCCGCCGTGCTTGCGCTCTTTGTCGTCGGAAAACGCAAGGCGTAACGGCATGCTCATCGTTCGCGCACCCGTCCGTATTAGCTTTTTCGGTGGCGGCACTGATCTGCCGAGTTACTACAACCAACACGGCGGCGCGGTGTTGAGCGCATCGATCAACAAATACTTCTACACGCTCGTTACTGAACTTGAAGACCGCAAGGTGCAACTCATATCAGCGGACTTGCGCGTGATGCAAACGCTCGACAGCCTGCGCCCAGATGCGCTCGAAGGCGATCTGCAAATTCCCATCGCGGCGATTCAGTACATCGAGCTCGATCGCGGCGCAAACATTTTTCTCGCGTCCGAAATACCGCCGGGCACAGGACTGGGTTCCTCGGGTGCGGTGGCCGTTTGCATTGTGAAGGCGTTGAGCACATTTCAACAGCGCCACTTTGATCGATATGCACTCGCTGAAGCTGCCTATCACATCAACACCGCCATGCTCGGGCATCCGGGCGGCAAGCAGGACGAGTACGGCTCGGCATTTGGCGGACTTAAATACATCGAGTTCGTGCAGGAAGGCGTCATCGTGCGCCCGCTCGATCTCGATCCCGCCGTGCTTCGCGAACTGGATGCGAACATCATGTTGTTCTTCACGGGAAGTTCTCGCGCGTCCGCATCCATTCTCGAACGGCAGAAAAAAGAAAGCGCTGAACAAAAACAATCGACGATCGAAGCCCTTGCGTACTTGAAGCAGCAGGCGGCAGACGCGCTTGATGTACTCGAATCGGGCGATCTGCGTGCATTTGGTGAGATGATGCACGACGCTTGGGAAACCAAAAAGCGCGTGACCGAAGGCATCACCAATCCACATATCGACGAGTTGTACGGGTTGGCGCGTGCAAACGGTGCTATCGGCGGGAAGATTGCCGGCGCCGGCGGCGGCGGATTTCTAATGTTGTATTGCGAAGAAGAAGCGCGGCCTGCCGTGGCCCGCGCGATGCGTGACGCCGGCGCGCGCGAGATGCTGTTCCGCTTCGACTACGACGGCGCAACGGTGGTGTACGACGAGCCGTTTTTTGGTAATGCGGGTCAGGCCGCGGGTATGGACTGGCATCTGGTGGAACTCACATGACCGCCAGCGCGAAATCGGAATACTCCGCGAAGCCCGTGCGACGATTGTTGCAAACCATCGTGCTGCTGGTACTTTTCCTCGCCGGTTCCATCGCCGTGATTGCGGCCGCAAAGATCACCGGCGATCGGCGCCTTCGCGGAACGATTTTAACGGAGACCAGCGAACGCGCGCGAGACTTCATTAATCGCGGCGATTACGATCGGGCGGATGCCGAACTCGCTGCGGCGTTGGCGAAGCAACCCGCCCTCGCAGCAGACTTGGATAGCGCGTTTAAAGACTTCCAGCCAATTCTTCCGCGTTTTCGCGCTGCGGTAAGCTCAAATTAGTTGAGCGCCCGATTACAATTCCGAAACAAGAGCACCCTGAACTACGGCAGAAACACGACCGCATAGATCCGGAGTAAACCTTCATCCGCCACATAGCGAATGCTAATCGCATCCGGTGCCGCGTTGGCGGGCTCTAACTCATATCGCGCCACATACGCGTTCGCCTCAAAGTCCACCGACTCCTGCCGCTCGCGCCAAGACCACGCCACCGGCGCCTGTCTATGCGCGACATTCCCGCGCGCATGAAAGCTGTACCACGTGGAGGCCGTATCGCGCCCAAGCAGGAGCGGCCTACTGCCAAGTTTTGCTCCCCCCTGCTGCATTGTGATCTCGGCCACGGGAGTCTGATCACCGACGTGTTCCAGCCAATCTACGCTGCTCACAATCGCGAGTGTTCGTGGCGTGAAAGAAGGCTTCGCAACAGGCAGTTCAAACCGGAACCATCGCGAGAGTACCGCCGACCCGGTAAAAGCTGCGGCGCCCTCCGGATACGCGTCGCGCACACGGTCACGCGCGGTATCCGTTTGCACAGGCTGTCCGTACCACAGCAACTGTCCCAAAGGAATGGATTCGCGCGGCACCGTCGTGCTCGACAGGAGCGCGTTATACAAACCCGGCGCGTACATCGTCATCGGCGCAAACGTATGCTCGGACCAAGCCGCCCCCGGCTCGCCTTCTGTAAGTGTCACTGCACTCCGGTCGTTACGCTGGTTGAGTGTCGCATAGCCCTGATGGTTCGCCAGCCGCAACGCATAACGGGGCGCATCAGCGGTAAGTTGCGTGCGGGATTCCCAATTCAACTTAATGGTCACGTTTCCATTGGGAATTTCTCCCAGCAACTCGCCCCGCTTCAGCCACCCAGGCAAGTCGGCCTCAATACGAGGCACATCGGCGGGCGCCGGAGTTCTTGGGGGCATGACGATAATCCCCGCCGCGCGCATTCCATTGCCAAACGCTCGCACCGAGAACGGCTTCTCCGGCGATTCGCCTGCTGACTGCGCGTGCGCAATGAGCATCACGAACACGGCCGCGCAATAAACAAACACTGCGCGCACGCTAGAAGCTTTATTTGCCGTTTTCGAAAACATTTTTCATACGCTCAAACTTGTCCAAGAAGACATGATACGCACAATCGCTGCCTCGTGTGAAATGCAGGGAAGTGAATATTGGAAAAAAGGGGCACGGGCGTCCCGCCCGTGTTTAGGCCACTGTGTGCATGACCCGAGAATGCGATGGAATCAAAGGTTTTACACACGGGCGAGACGCCCGTGCTCCCTTGGTGCAATTCTCCTTTGTCGATCGTTACATGGTCAGTGAGTGCGATATTGTTCCCGATACTGGACCGGGGACAGCCCTTCGAACTTGCGAAACTGTTTAGTGAAGTTGGATTGATCGGAAATGCCAACGCGCGTGGCGACTTCGCCGATGCCGAGGCGTGTGCGGCGCAGCAATTCCTTCGCCTTGTCGATGCGAAGCCGGGCGACGTATTGGCTGAACGAGACGCCGTATTTGCGTTGCAGGTGGTGCGTAATCGCGGTCGGGTGTTTGCCGAGACGTTGGGCAATCTCGGAGAGCTGCACGGTTTCGGGCATACAGCCCATCACGATGGCGTCAACCTCCGCGAGGATGTTATCGGCTTTGTCCGATTTACGCCGCGGCACGAGTGGCGAAAGCACCGCCATCGCGAACTTCACGAGATCGGTGTCGGCAGTTGCCTGCTGCGCGGCGTTAACGAACGCGGCAAATTGGTCCCACGCCCGCGTAGCGTCGTTGCCTGCACGTTCGGCTGCTTCGAGCGTCGCGCTGACAATCGCGATGCTCCGCGCGCGGCGTGCGGCGAGTTGCCGTTCTCCTGCCGCGTCGAGTTCCGCGATTGCCGTTTTCACCAACGTACGGGCAAGGGTCTGATCACCGCTCGCGAGCGCAGCAGCGATCTCCGCGCCACGGTACGGTGAGGTATCGGGAAGTTTGGAGCGAAGTCGTCGCGGACGGCCTCGAACAGGTTTTTCGATTCCATTTGCAGCCGGCATTTCGCCCAACCGGTCACGGCCGTTGTCAGCACCATGCGCTGGGGAGGCCGCGCCCGCTTCGGACCGCCATAACGCTTCGATCGCATCCACCGTCCACTCCGCCAACGCGGGTACATTGTCGCTGCGGAGGTGATTGATATCGGTAAGCGCCGCAGGGAAGAAGGGCATCTCTGCGTGGCCAAGCGCGACCAGTCCGCGCATGGCATCGGTCATGAGCAGTTCGGGCGCTTCCGCCGGACAATACGGACCCATTGTGAGAACGAAGCCTTGATCCGCCGAAGGAAGCGCGGGCGCGGAAACGCAAGCAAAGCCCATGTGGCAGAGGAAGGTCGAAGGCTTGCGCACTTTCAGCGCGTACTGGCTGTTACGCGCACGGGAGACCTTGCACGCCGCAGCGCCACCAGGTTGCTTAGCTACGTAGGCGCAAGCGGTGCAGTGTCCGGTGCCGGCAACCTTCGCGCCTTCGTGTGCCGAATCGTCCACGTGATGTATCGCGGCGGGCATTCCCGAGGCGCGGGATGCTCGTTCCAACACCCGGCCTACGTCCTCCGAGCGCAGGAAGGCGACGGCCTTCACGCGCAGATCTCGAAGACCGGCGTGGGCCGGTCCTGCCAGGCGACGTGCAGCTGCGCGGCATGGCCGTTCATCGCGCGCGATGCGACGGACTGGGCAAGTTCTTTGGTGTTGTTCTCTTCGCTGATGTGCACCAGCACCACCACGCGCAGGGCATCGTGCAACACGCGCGACAGGAGTCTGCTGGCGTCGTGATTGCTCAGATGGCCCTGCCGCCCATGGATGCGCTGGCGGATCATGGGCGGATAACTGCTCTGTCGCAGCATATCGGGGCAATAGTTGGATTCGAGGATTAACCCATGGGAATTCGCAAGACGCTGCCGCACCAGATCGGTCGGGTGGCCCAGGTCTGCTGCAAGCCCCAGCTTGGTGTCACAGGCCTCCACAATAAAGCTGACCGGGTCCGCGGCATCGTGGGATATGCTGAAGCTACCGACACGCATGCCGTTCAGGCGAACCTCTTCGCCGGCCTCAAAAAACCGAATGTCGTTGACACGTCCAATGCCAGGAGGCAAGCGGTCGGCAGTTCCTTGCGTCATGTAAACAGGAATCGGCACCTTACGCGTGAAGACTCCGAGTCCCCCGACGTGGTCGGCATGCTCGTGGGTTATAAAGATTGCCTTGAGCCCGGCAAGGGAGATGCCCGCCGCCTGAGCCCGCGATTCAAGCTGGCGGAAGCTCAATCCGTTATCGATGAGAATCTTGCTACCGTCCGCCTCGACGTAGATGGCGTTGCCGCTGCTGCCGCTGCCAAGTAGACAAAACCGAATCACCCGAACCACCCCCGAAACGCCCCACCCATCAGGGCCGTAACGCCACTATAGCACTGCATTTAGAAACGGTCAATTGACAGATGTTGGGGTCGGCGATATAATGGCATAGCATTTGCTAAGGGGACCTCTTTCAACATGATGCACATGGAACACCGGCTGTCGCAGAACCTGTCGCAACGGCTGATGCTGACCCAGAAAATGCAGCAGGCAATCCAAATCCTGCAGCTTTCGGGGATAGAACTAGAACAATACCTCCAAAAAGAACTCGAACAGAACCCGGTCCTGGAGCAGTTGGTCAAAGAACCCAAGCCGGAGACGGTGCAACCGGCAGCCCCCGCGACGGCCGACGGCGCGCCTATCGAGGACACTGCATTCAACTTGGACGACTACGCAACCCAGTGGACCGACTTCCGGCGCGAGGGTACCGATTTCTCCCGGAACCCTGACCTCGCCGAGCGGCGGGACTACTATCAGAATTCCATCACCAAGGAAGAGTCATTCTCCGCCAAGCTGCTGACCCAACTGCGGCTGGCCGCGCAGGACGCAAAAACGCTCGAAATCGGCGAACTCATCATCGGTGAGATAGACAACCGGGGTTACTTCACGGGCTCCTTGGACGATCTCGCGAAGGAAGCGGGGACGACTGTCGAGGACGCCGAGCGCGTATTGCACATGGTGCAACGCTTCGAACCCACGGGCGTGGGCGCGCGCGACGTGATCGAATGTCTGCTGCTGCAGATTGACCTGGAGTACCCGCACGAACCGGAATTGAAGGTCTTGGTTGCAGAGCATCTCGAAGCGCTCGAACACCGGCAGATTCCGAAGATCGCGAAAGAAATGCGGATCAGCGTGGAGCGTGTCGAAGAGCTAAAAGAACTGCTCTCGAAACTCAATCCTTGGCCGGGACACGAATACAGCGCCGAGCCGACACAATACGTCACGCCGGACGTGATCGTCGAAAAGATTGACGAAGAAATTGTCGTATATCTCAGCGACGACTCGTTGCCCGCGTTGCGCATCAACGAAGACTACCGGAAGATGATGGGCAATGGCCGTGTCACGCGCGAGGAAAAAGCCTACCTGCGCGACAAGGTTGAATCGGCAAAATGGCTGATCCGCAATGTCGAACAGCGGCAGCAGACGATCCTCCGCATCGCGCGCGCAATCGTCGAGGTGCAGGAAGAGTTTCTTGAGCGCGGTATCGAGTTCATCAAGCCACTTACCTTGCAGGAAATTGCGGACAAAGTCGGCGTACATGAAGCGACCGTCAGCCGCACCACGCGCGGAAAATACATGCAGACGCCGCAAGGCCTCTTCGAGATGAAGTTTTTCTTCTCGCCGGGCCTTAAGCGCGACAGCGGGGAAAACCAGTCGTCGAAGAGCGTGCAGTCCATCATCAAGAAAATGATCGACGAAGAAGACAAGGCCAAGCCCATGAGCGATCAGAAAATCGCGGACATGCTGAAGAAGCAGGGACTCAACATCGCGCGCCGCACGGTGACGAAATATCGCGAAGCCTTGGGCATTCTGCCTACGTCCATGCGGCGCTCTTATCAGGAAGCGTAGCCCGCCGCCTGCGATTTGGTAGTGATCGCGGTGAATTACACATCTTCCTAAATCGCCCTTCAAAGGGCACTTAACGCAACACCTTCAAAGAAGTCCTTAACACAAGACAAATCACGTTGGAGAGCAATTCTGAAGTCCCCCTTCAAAGGGGGATTTAGGGGGATGTTGCCCGTCCATCTACTCGATCCGCGATCCAATCCCGAATATTACTCACGACGTTATGGAGCTCGTATCTGACGTCACGTTCGGAGAAACGTAAGAACTGAACGCCCAAGGACTCAAGCTTCTCCCGTCGTCTCACATCGGCCGCGCCTGCATCGGGATGATCGTGATGCGAGCCATCAATCTCAATCGCGAGGTGTAACTCGTGACAATAGAAGTCAACGATATAGTTGTCGATTGGAACTTGCCGATGAAACTCCATGCCGAGTGCTTTTTTCTTGAGAGACTTCCAAAGTATGACTTCACCGAGCGTGCCGTGCTTGCGAAGTTTGCGTGCGTATTCGCGCAAGTGAGAGCTATAGTTTAGGTATGACTTCGTGCGCATGGGCATAAGATATTGTCGCTCGTTCACCCAGCGCAAGCCTGCAAATTTGACTTTGGTCACTATCCAAACTCAACATCCCCCTAAATCCCCCTTCAAAGGGGGACTTAATTCAGTATTTTGTGACGCCATTGAGCAATTCCTAAGTTCCCCTTTGAAGGGGGTTTGAGGGGATGTTGCAGGAGTCACTAGCATCCAGATAAACGGGGCACACAAATAGAGCTTATGGCATACACCTCGCGCATCGTTGAGGCTTTCGCCTTCGCGCACGAAATTCACGCCGAACACACGCGCAAAGGATCCGGCGTGCCGTACATCACGCACGTGATGGCAGTCGCCGCAATTGTCGGCGAACATGGTGGCGATGAAGATACCTTCATCGCCGCGCTCTTGCACGATGCCGTTGAGGACGGCGATGGATACGCAACCTTGGAGCGCATCCGATCGCAATTTGGCTCGCGGGTAGCGGAGTTGATTGAAGCGTGCACCGACGCCTTCGTAAAACCGAAGCCCGAGTGGCGCGAGCGCAAAGAGCGATTCATCGCCGCGATGCGCAATGCCAATTTCGACGTAAAACTGATTGTTTCCGCTGACAAGCTGCACAATGTCTGCGCAACCATTGGGGATTGCGCTCTGCTGGGCGAAGAGGTGTGGATGCGGTTCACAGGCCGCCGCGAGGGCACGCTCTGGTATTACGCGGCCATCGCGCAGGCCATCGCAGAAAATTGGGACCATCCGCTGATTGGCGACCTGGCATCCGCGGTGGAAGAATTGCAACGTGTGTCGGACGCTCAGGCAGATCCAGCGTAGCGATTACGATTGGAGGATCAAGGAATGAATCGGCGCACGTTCCTCCGCAACGCCGCAGTTGTCGCGGCTGCGGCGCGTTCGGCTGTGGCAATTGCACAACAACGTGACGTATCCCCTTCCAAATTGCCGCGGTGGCGTGGATTTAATCTATTGGAAAAATTTATCGCGGAGACAAAGCAACCGTTTGTCGAGCGAGACTTCGCATGGATTCGAGATTGGGGGTTCGACTTTGTACGCTTGCCGCTTGATTACCGTTGCTGGTCGCGGCAGGACGATTGGGCGAAATTAGACCAACTCGAATTGAAACAGATCGACGATGCCGTGGCTTTTGGTGAGAAGTATGGGGTACATGTAAACATCGCGTTTCACCGTGCGCCGGGGTATTGTGTGAACAAGAACCCGCCGGAGCTGGTGTCGCTGTGGGACAACGACGACGCGCAGGCGGCATTCGCCAGCCATTGGCGCGCGTTTGCGAATCGCTACGCGGGCATTCCAAATGCGCGCGTCAGCTTCAATCTCGTGAACGAACCGGACATTATCGCGGAAGACAAATATGCCCGCGTGGCCTTGCGCGCGATCGAAGCGATCCGCGAAGCAGACCCGAAGCGTTTGATCATCTCAGACGGACGCCAGTGGGCGCGCGTGCCGGTTCCTTCGCTTGCGGCGCATGGTATCGCGCAGAGCACGCGCGGCTACGATCCCATGCGTATCTCGCATTACAAAGCAGGCTGGGTGCAAGGCGCGGACAAATGGGAAACGCCCACGTGGCCGCTGCCGTCAGAAAGCGGCGACTGGAATAAGGAACGCCTGCGCAAGGTCTATATCGACCCATGGAAAGCGATTGAGGCAAAGGGCATCGGCGTGCACGTCGGCGAATGGGGTACATTCAACCAAACCCCACACGAAGTGACGCTCGCATGGATGCGCGATTTCCTTGCTCTGTGGAAAGAGGCGGACTGGGGTTGGGCGATGTGGAACCTGCGTGGAAGCATGGGGATTGTCGATTCACAACGCGCAGACGTAGAGTACGAAGATTATGAGGGACATAAACTGGATCGGGGAATGCTGGAATTGTTGCGGCAAAACTAATAATCGTCACAAAATGTGCGATTCTTGGTAGAATAGTTGTGCGGCCATGTGGCCATGGCCGGTGTAGAGAGGGGAACGGAGTAACAGGAGTCAAACATGAAGCACGTCAAACACATCACCATGCCAGCCAAGGCGCTCTCGCTGGAACACCCGAGCATCGTCGATAGCATCAAGGGGTTCATCGCAGACCCGGTCGGCACGATCCAATTGCATCTCAAGAAAGTCGCATAGCTGCAAAGTGCGCGCGCCGGCTGGTCCCAAAAGGATCAGCCGGCGCATTTTTTATTCCGGCCTTATCGCAAGGGGCACATACACTCGGCTGCCTCCCGGCGCGTCGGTTTCAACGACTACGATGCTCGACAGCCGATCAGGCTTGGCGGGGGCAAGCGCCGTGATCTCGATTGCTGCCGGAGTGTCTGCGTTCGCGTGTTCGGCCTGAACGACTTCAACGTTTACGACATCATCTTCAAATCCGATGTTTGTGATCTTGAGTTTGCCATCGGCCGATGGACGTAGCGCCACGCGCTGTTTGCTTCCCGCGCCCAACACAACCGTTGCCGGTTCCGCGCGCACGGAATCGCCCATGCGAAAGTACACGGGGATTGCGGTGATGGGCTGGTCTTTGCTGTCGGTCATCACATAGACCGTGCCGCTTTGCGGACCAGCATTTACGTTGTCACCCGCATGTACCGCAATCATGTGCGCCTTAGCATTCGCTGTCTTAATGACAGTCGCCTTCACCGAACCGACGGCCATCGCGCCGAGCAGCTTTGGTGGCTCGGCATTTTCATCACTCGCGCGCACGGTGATCTCGGAGATGCGCTGCCCTAGGGTGTACGCAATCTGCGGACTGATGATCGCGGGAGGGGTCACGAGCAAATCACCAATGATTTCGCCACGCATCGGCAGTTTGATTTCAGCTTCCTCGGTGCCAACACGCACGCGCGCGGTGACTGTCGCTTCAAGTGTACCGAGTGGCACGTCTGGACTGATCGTGAACGAAGCGATAATCTTTCGCTCGTTTGCTTCCGTCTTTTTTTCTATCGCCACCTTTACGCCAGGATTCGACGACTTTATGTCCACGAGTTCAATATCGTTCTTTACATTGCCCGGCGCGATGTCGAGCGTTTTCCCAATCGCATTGCCGCGCTTCACGTAACCCCAGGTGATTCCATTTGGAGGACGTACCACGACAAGCGCCTCCACAAACGCCGCGATATCAAGCGTCAATGCGGGGTTTGCCGGATCGTCCGTCATGATTGCAACGACCGCGCCCTGTGGACCGACGCGATCTTTCGGATCGTATTTGATCGGGAGATTCATCGTGAGTCCCGGCTTCACGACGGACAGTTCCGCGGACGGCTTCTCGAAAATCACGCAAGGGCACGACGAGTTGGTGCGCAAAATTGTGAAAGGCGCATCGCCGTCGTTTCGCAACGGCACTGTCTTCTCTGCGATTTCGCCGCTCTTTACGGTGCCAAAATCGAGCTTCTCGATTGCAATGACTGCTTTTGGCGCAGCATGGGCGAATGCGTTGAGCAGAATGAATAGGAAAACGGCAGACAATCTAAACTTGCTGGACATTGTGGACAGTACCTTAAAGCAGTGCCGGACCTGCTATCGCTTTCGATTCGCAGGTCCGGCCATGAACAACAGGAATCAGTTAGACACGAAAACTAGAACCGCGACGCATCGTACGTTGCGTTTGCAAGCGCATTCTGACCGCTGAGGTCCGGATGGAAGCAGTCAATATCGCTCAGGTTGCCGCGGCTGAACTGCCACTCAAACACGTCATCATCGAACAACACGCCAAGTTGCGCGGAAGCCGTACGCAGCGCGTTGTTGTATTCGATGTTGCGGGCGTCAGCCTGGCTGCGCTGCGTCGAACCGTTGCGCAACACGCTGTCGCACCACTGGAACACGTTCCACTGGAGCAGACAGCCAAGGTTCAGGCGGCCGACGTCGTAAACGCGCTTCACCCGCACGACTTCCGTGACGAGGATCTTCGCGCTGGGCAGGCCCGCCTTCATCGTGTTGATCGCGGTGCGGAAATTCGCGTCGTAGTTCGCGACCGGCGTCATCTGCGACGCCTCATCCGCGCACACATCGTTGCCGCCCATCTGGATGACGATGTACTGCGCACCGGACGAAACCGCCGCGTTCGCCTGGCCAGGAAGATCGGCCATGTTCGCGCCGGATTCGGCAAGGTTGTACGTGTTGCCGTTGATTGCAGGGTTTGCCGCGCGGATGCGCTCGTAATGGCTGTTCACGCCATCGGTGGATGAATTACCCGTGGACCACGAATGCTCCGGCTGACCGTAGTTGAGACCGCCAATCGAGTTGTCGGACAACGCGGCACGCGTGATGCTGTCACCGAGACCGGCAATGGAATTCGGATACGCCGCGTTCGCAGCGCCGGAAAACGCCAGCGCGACCGCGAGGGCCGCCAAACAGAACTTTCGATACTGCATGAATCGCGCTCCCTTATTCGTTATTGGTTATGGATACCCCGACTCACATAAAAACCCAGGAATACTGCCCAGACACCTCCCTTCTGCCCGCGCTCTCACACGGATTCTCCCCAGGGATTGTCACAACACGATTAGGAACCCGGTTCGGAAGGCAACGGCGCGCGCCGGCGTGATGGGTGCTGGCCGAAGACCCCGAAAACTACACAGCCCGATCAATGCGGCACGCTAACATAGGAGCTACGATCTGTCAAGACGATCACACTAATTGGCTGACATTCATTGTGTCTTTTCAGAAAATTCCCGTGTAGGACATTCGAATTTATAGCGTCCGGCGCGGAGGCCTGGACGCTACAAAGACGGCGCGGATCACGGTAGGGCGGTTTCGCCGAAAGCGCCGTCTCTGTGATGCCGAGGCGCTGTGCTTCGAGACGCGCCGCGCTCGGCGAGCGAGGCGCTACCTGGCTCGGCGCTACCCGGACAATTTCATTGGGTACACGCTGTGGAATCGCGGCAGGAAAAATCCCGACTTTGGGTCGTGGGCGAGGGCGGCGATTTCAGGGGAGAGAAACTGTGCGCGACTGAAGGCGTGCTTCGATCGCTCGTGGTCGCCTTTGGAGAGTCGCCGTTCACATTCCGTCAACAAGGCCGCGGCGCGGCGTTGACCGGGGGTCTCATGCTGGTCCAGGTCAACGCGGTCTTCGGGCAACAGCGACGTGTCCGCATGCCCGCGAAGGTCTTGTTCGATAATGACCGCATCCGACGCGGTCACAGGCACGTCCATCGCATACATTTTCATATAACGCCGCTGCTCGCTGGATATCCGCATGAACGCCTGCAAATACGCGCTGGGTTTCGCGGAGGTGCTGTTGTACTTCTCGGAGGTCACGATCGCCATATCCACCATCGGCTTCACCGCCAGCGCGGAAGACGCGCGCAGCAGCATCACCTGCATCATCGCCAGCGTACACGCCGCCTGTTCCGCCATCGGCTGCGCCACGCAGGCAGGTTGGTCCGCGGCCCTGTTTTCTTTTTCCACGCGCGCAGCAAGTCCCGCCCGCGCATCGGTCAACGCGGCGTTATACGCGGCCACTTCATAGGGACACTGCGGCCGTTCCGGCCCCGGCAATTTCGCAACCTCCGGACTAGCGCAAGGGCAAGTCTTCCACATAGG
Source organism: Candidatus Hydrogenedentota bacterium (assembly GCA_020848835.1). Lineage (GTDB taxonomy): Bacteria > Hydrogenedentota > Hydrogenedentia > Hydrogenedentales > SLHB01 > JABWCD01. The sequence continues at coordinate 105,284 of JADLHJ010000027.1, read as the reverse complement.
ACACTGCTCGCCACACACCTGAATCGCCCGCGAGTAGAGTCCGTGCACGGTCGCATTCCGATTGCCCGCCGGCGCGCCGGTGAGAATAAACCCGCCGTGATATTTGCAGCGTCCATTCTCATGGTTCGGCCCCAGCGCACACGGCACTCCCGACAACGTCCGCGCCCCACAAATGCGGCGGTTCAATTCCGATTCGCGTGCTTCCACGAGGGCGATGTGCGCAGCGTCCCACGCGGAAGACAGCGGAGTGCCGAGGGGGGTGAGTGGTTGCATTGGTGTTGTCTCCTACTGTGTAGCCCACGGCGTTGCACTTTCTGAGAGGAGTCAGGAGACAGAAGTCAGGAGTCAGAACGGTGGGAAAGTCACCACCACGAAGGCACGAAGGAGACGAAGGGAATGCGAAGACGGTTGCCACGAAAGAACACATAGAACACAAAGAAGGATTTGGGATTCAAGGGGGAAATTATTGACGAGGATGAATTGCGTGAGTGTGTTTAGTGGTTATAGCACAAGGGCTTATGGTCGGAAGAGGTGCGCGCGTTTTCGTGGTGTAAGACCCGCCCGGCGCGGAGGCCGGGCGCTACATTGTGCAAATCCCGCCCAGCGCCGAGGCCTGGCGCTACATTGTGCAAATCCCGCCCGGCGCGGAGACTTGGCGCTACGGTGCAAGGTCAAGTTCCAAGGTTTCGTTTGCGAGCGTGACGGCTTCCTTCGTCAGTCGCATCGTATCCAGTGGATTGCCTGCATCATCATCAGGATTGAAAACGACGGCAATGACGGTGTAGTCGCCGGGTTCGAGACCTTCTACGCGAAACGTTCCGTCCTCATTCATTTCAGCTACGCCCGACGCCATGTGGCGCACCGCGAGCAGTTCTTCGGCGTTGTTGAGATCGGCATCGGTTTTTCCCGCTACAACGATCACCTCCGCGTGCTCGCCCTCCGCGAGCGTTGTGATTTTTCCGGTGATTGCGACTTGCGCATCAAAGTCCACTACGTGTTGCGCATCTTCGCCGTCGCGCAAGGGGAAGGTGAGCGCGCGCTTTAGTGGACCACTGGGTTGGTTCGCGATCACTTCGACGTACGCAGCGCCTGGCGGCAAACGCTCTGCGCGATACACGCCGTCGGTATCCGCGGTCGCAGTAAAATTCTTGTCGCCGCCATCAGTGCCAATTACGCCGCGCACCGCCGCGTCCGTCATTGGCGCGTCGCTCATCGTCACACGCACCGTTATTGACGCAGTTGCGGGTTGGAAGGCGAGCGTCACAAAAGTGATCTTGCCAACCTCGACTTCCGCGGAGGCGCTCATCTGCTTGTCCGAGTCAAAGCCACCGTCATCATTTGGTATATCCGCAAATAGGTCATAATTCCCTGCAGGCAGGCCTGAGATACTGAATTGTCCCGTTTCATTGACCTTTGCATGCCGATACGTGCCCGAGTCGTTAACCGCTGCAAGAACGCGAGCGCCGCCTGCCGGAGCGCCAGAGTTTGTAACGACTCCTTCTATAGACCCCCCCGCAGGAAATTTCAATTCTACTTTCGTTTCGCGGCCCTGTGTCGTGGTAACTTCTGCGCTAGTCTCGCCGTGATCATCATGTTTTGCGGTAATGATGAAGTTCGATGCGGCAAGTCCTTCTATACGAAACGTTCCGTCCGCATTCGATTGCGCCGATCCTTTTCCATTTGTGCTGCCCATGTAAATCGTCGCGCCGGCAACGGCGCTGCCATCGCTTGCCGTGACCCTACCGGAAAGGGATGCACCGGAGGGGAGCGGAATCACCAAGTTGTCCACCGTAGCGCCAGGGCCGAGCGCATCGCAGATAATAAATGCGGCACCGTGATCTTTTGCGCGCGCGGCGATAGCAAAGGCCGCACCGCTCAGAATGTTGTTCGCCGAAAACCTTCCATCTATATCGCGCACGCGCTCCCACGAGATCGAAGTTTCTAAACTTTGCGCGGCCCATTGCTTTTCATCCGGCACATACGGCAAATACGCAATTTCAAATTCGGTTAGTGGCGTGCGCGTAGCAGCGTCGATAACTGTACCGCGCGCAGCGGATGCCGCAGTCAATTTCAATTCAATATCGCTGGAGCCAGGCGAAATCCCGTCGACGGCGGCTTCGTTGCAATGCGGCGCGATGGCACTCACCCGATACGTCATGTCCGTCTCCAAATTACGGATAGTGAAATGACCTTGCGCGTCGCTCTTAGTTGTTTTGCTACCGCGATCGGGGTGGTATGCGGCGACCTCAGCGTTAGCTATTGCTACTCCCTGCCAATCTGTCACTGTTCCTGAAATTGCAGTTGGGACTTCGGGCAACAATTCCGGCTGTGTCGATTCCTCGGCGACGGTTCTCGCCTCGGGCGGAGGATCAAGTTTGGCATTGATACGCGCTTTTTGCCGGCTTACTCCCGGCGCATAAGCACGCTGTGGTATCGCAGACATAAACCAAAGCCAAACGGCTATACAACCCAAAAAGATCGCGAGAATAATCGTCCTAACTGGAATGTGTCCACGAAACATACTGCGCCCGCCCATTTAATTAAGGTTGATGCGCGCCATTGCCCGCGCCAGTGTACGTGCGTTGCGTCCCGCCGTCCAGTGGCTTGATTTTATTGCGATTTACACGCTATCGTTTGCGGTTCTTGGGTGATCCCGCCTTGTTGTCACGAAAGGTCTAACGCATGAAGATTCACGAATATCAGGGGAAGGAACTGTTTCGCCAGTACGGCATTCCGACGCCGCCGGGTGAAGCAGTGAAAACAGCCGCGGACGCAGTGCGCGCGGCGAAGTCTATGGGCTTGCCGGTGGTGTTAAAAGCACAGGTACACGTGGGCGGACGCGGCAAGGCGGGCGGCGTGAAGGTCGTCACGAAGGAAGCCGACGTCGAAGCGACTGCAAAGAAGATTCTCGATCTCGTCATTAAAGACCTGCCCGTGCGGCGGTTGCTCGTCACACCCGCGGCGAACATTACTAAAGAAGTCTATCTCAGCATTCTTATCGATCGCGGCGCGCGCAAGGCTGTGTTCATCGGATGTTCGGAAGGTGGCGTAGAGATCGAAGTCACGGCGAAAGAATCGCCGGAGAAAATCCTGCGTCTCGAAGTGCCCGCCACGAAACTCGGCAACGGCACGGCGGCGGATTACAAAGACTTCGCATCGAAACTGTTCAGCGACGCCGATCAGGCATCGCAAGCCGCGGTTATCATGGCGAAGATGGCGAAGCTGTTTGTCGAGAAGGATTGTGCGCTGGTTGAAATCAACCCGCTCATTGTCGATGACAAAGGTAAAGTGGTCGCGCTCGACGCCAAAGTGCTGCTCGATGACAACGCGCTGTTCCGTCATGAAGACCTCGTGTCGATGCGCGACATGGATTCCGAAGATGCCGACGAACTTTCCGCAAAAGAAAAAGGCCTGTCCTTCATCCGTCTCGAAGGCAGCATCGGCTGCATGGTCAACGGCGCAGGCCTCGCCATGGCGACCATGGACACCATTAAACATTTCGGCGGCGAACCCGCAAACTTCCTTGATGTCGGCGGCAGCTCGAACCCAAAGAAAGTGGTCGAGGCTTTTAAACTGATCCTGAAAGACCCGGAAGTAAAAGTAATTCTGATCAATATCTTCGGCGGCATCACGCGTTGCGACGATATCGCGCGCGGGATTCTGCAATCGCTGGAGGAGTTTGACGTAAAGGTCCCGATCGTCGTGCGCCTCATCGGCACGAACGAAAAAGAAGGCCGTGCGCTGCTCGAAGGCACGAAACTGACACCGGCGACAACACTCGAAGAAGGCGCGACGACCGCGGCGAAGTTGGGAGGCAAGGCGTGAGCATTCTTATCGATAAAGACACAAAGGTCATCGTGCAAGGCATCACCGGGCGCGACGGCTCGTTCCATACGCAACAGATGATCGACTATGGCACAAAGATCGTCGGCGGTGTGACGCCCGGCAAAGGCGGACAGACCGCCTGCGGCGTGCCGGTCTTCAACTCCGTGCAGGAAGCCGTAAAGGCAACGGGCGCGACGGCGTCTGTGATGTACGTGCCGGCGGCCTTCGCAAAAGGCGCGATGCTTGACGCGGCAAACTCCGACATCAAATTGCTCATCGCGATCACCGAAGGCATTCCCACGCTTGACGTGCTCGAAGCCTACGAAGCGCTGACGGCAAAAGGCGTCCGGCTCATCGGCCCGAACTGCCCCGGTCTCATCACACCCGGTGCGTGCAAGATCGGCATCATGCCCGGGCAGATACACAAGCCCGGCCGTATCGGCCTCATCTCACGCAGCGGCACGCTCACCTACGAAATCGTAAAAGAACTCACCGACTGCGGTCTTGGCGAGTCCACCTGCATCGGCATCGGTGGCGATCCGATCATCGGCAGCAAGTTTGTCGATTTGTTGCCGTTGTTTGAAGCAGACCCCGACACGGATGCAGTCGTACTCGTCGGCGAAATCGGCGGACAGGACGAAGTCATCGCGGCCGAATACTTCAAAACCAAAATGAAGAAACCGGTCGTTGGTTTCATGGCCGGACTCACCGCGCCACCCGGACGCCGCATGGGTCACGCGGGCGCAATCGTCGGCGGTGAAGACGACACCGCGGCAGCGAAGATCGAAAAGCTAGAAGCCGCAGGCATCCCTGTCGCGCGCATCATCAGCGACGTGGTAAAACTCGTGCAGAAGAAGCTGAACTAAACAATTCGAGTAACCACGGAGACACGGAGAGCACGGAGAATGCGAGTTCAATTTTTAAACTTCTCTCCGTTTACTCCGTGTCTCCGTGGTTTTCCTTTTTAAATGCAAGCCTGTGTTCTACATGCCGTCGGCGATCTCCGCTGCGAAACTGCCGCAGATCCAAAGCCCCACGCCGATGAAGTGCTTGTTCGCGTTGGTGCCTGTGGCGTCTGCGGCTCGGACATCCCGCGCGTCTTCAAAACCGGCACCTATAAGTTCCCGCTAATCCCCGGCCACGAATTCTCCGGCACAGTCGTCGCTGTTGGCGACGATGTCGATGCAAAATTAGTCGGCACACGCGCAGCAATCTTCCCGCTGATCCCTTGTGGCAAATGCTCCATGTGCGCACAAAAAAAATACGCCCAATGCGCGAACTACGACTACCTCGGTTCGCGTTCCAACGGGGCCTTCGCCGAATACGTCTGCGCGCCGGAATGGAATGTGCTCCCCATACCCGATCATCTATCACTCGAAGAAGCCGCGATGACCGAGCCTGCAGCCGTTGCATTGCACGCGTTGCGCCAAGGCGCAATTCAGGGGAGCGAAGAAGTCTGCATCGTCGGCGCGGGGCCAATTGGACTGCTGGTGGCAATGTGGGCGACCGCCTTGAACGCAGGCATCGTGATGCTCGCCGACATTGATGGGCGAAAATTGGACTTCGCCAACAAACTGTTGCCGGACGCCATATTGCTCGACGCACGCGAGCGAGCGATTGGCGAAGAAGTGCGATCAATAACAGGCGCCGGCGCGGACCTTGTTGTAGACGCAACAGGCAGCGCGCCCGGCGTCGCACAATGCCTGCATGCAACAAGGCCATTTGGCCGTGTCGTGCTGCTCGGCAATCCTGAGGGCGATATGACCTTGCCGAAAGACGCGTATTGGGCCATCTTGCGCAAGGAACTTCGCCTGGCAGGATCCTGGAATTCGTCGTACGATCCCGCGCGCCGCGATGATTGGCGTATCGTGATCGAATTCATGGCGAATAGCAAGCTCAATGTGAAGCCATTGATTACGCACCGCGTCGGCCTGCCCGATCTGTTTAGCGCGATGGAAAAGATGCGCGACCGCGCGGAATTCTCGAACAAGATTCTTTTCGTGAACGATTGAATGAAACGCTGCGCCCACATGTCCTACAACGGACCGTATTTTTCCTGAAGCGACATTTCTTCGCCCTTTTCATTTTGCTACAATTTCCGCACGCGCAGTCTTCTTTTCTTGGGGTGTGGCTGGCATGACTGAAAACAACGACGACAATACTCCGCCACAGGAAGGCGCATTCGACGCGCAGTTGTCCTTTTCGTTGCCTTTCGTCGACGCGCCAACGCCGATCGAATGGATCGTGAAGCGCGACGGACGGCAGGAAAAATTCGAACAACGCAAGATTGCCGAAGCGATTTTCAAGGCCGTAAGAGCGAGCGGCGGCGACGATCGCGATCGCGCGGACAGTCTCGCTTCAGGTGTTACGATCTATCTCGCCAAACGCCTAAACGGTGAATCGCCTAATGTCGATCAAGTACACGACGCCGTTGAAAAAGTGTTGATTGAAATGGGGCATGCGCGCACCGCGGTTGCCTACGTGCGTTACCGCGATCGGCGGTCGCGGCAGCGCGCGTTGGAACATGGTGGCGCACACGCAATCCTGAAAGAACTTGATGAAGCGCAGCGCCAACGTGAAGCAATAGAAGCTTTCACGCCGCGTCCGCTGTTTGTTTGCACCAGCGATGAACAAGTCACGGGGTGGGACCGCGCGCGCATCGTGGAGGCGCTCGCGCGGGAAACGCGCATGCCTGAGGACGACGCGCGACGCGTTGCGGAGGAAGTCGAACGCATCGTTCAGCGGGCAAACCTCACCACGCTCACCGCGCCACTGATCCGTGAACTCGTCGATGCAAAACTTGTCGAGCTGGGCCTGGAACGGTACCGCGCAAGACACATGCGCCTCGGGGTCCCATTGTTCGACGCGGAACAAATTATCTGCACGCCAAACCAAGGCGAGATCGAGGGGCAACAGGACCCCGCATCGACCGACGTGACCCTCGCGCAACGCGTGAAGCGCGAGTTCGCGTTGGCGACGGTCCACTCCGCGGAAGTGACGGACGCACACCGGCGCGGCGACATTCATCTTCATGGCCTTTCGCAAATCGATCGCATGCAGAGCGCCACGCATTTTGTCGAATTCCTCAAGCGATTCGGCCTTGCGTTCTATTCCGGCGGCCGTTACGCGCCTCCACCCAGCAGCGCGCTCAGCCTGGTCGCCCAAGTCTCGCGCATGACTTCCGCGATGCAGCCGCACTTTGTGGAAGGTGTGCGCTGGTCCAATTTCAACGAATCGCTGACCCCCGCGTTGAGCAGCGAATCGAACATGGAACGCATCGCGCGGAACGCACTCGTGCAATTAATTGCGCCCGCGCATGAACCACCGGCGGTGGTCGAACTGAGTTGGCCGCGCGCGAATGTTGCCGCGTGCATGTTCGCCTTGCAGTTTGCGGAAACCTGGGGCGCGGCGATTGACGAAGGAAATGCTTTCGGAATGCCGCATATCGATGTGGCGATCGATGCCGACGCCCTCGAGCATGCGGATTTTCGCGGTATGCTCGAGTGCCTGCTAGAGTCCTACGAACGGCGTGCCTGTGTGACGCTGCGGTTCGAGCGCGGAGAAGTCGAAGCGCCGGGGCGGCGCTGGCGCGCCCGCGATCTCGTTGGCGGAATCGTCACGCTCAACCTGCCGAGAATTGCGTATCAAACCTCCGGCGAAGAAGCGTTGCACGATCTACTCGCGGAGCGTGCGCAGGTCGCGTTCGCAGCGCTGATCGAAAAGCGAAGTTTTCTCGATCGGCTCTTTCTTTACGGCGGCATTGGCCCGCACGCCGCACTCGCATTTCAGTACAACAACAAGGCCTACGCGGACCCGGAGCGCGCGCGCTATGTCGCCGGCGTTACGGGACTGAGCGAGTGCGTGAAGATATTGACTGGGGAGGAACTGCACAATTGCGAAGTGGCGCTCGCTTGTGCGCAACGAATCTTGCGGCGCTTGCGCGACGAAGCAGATGCCTTCTCCGCCGAGGATCGAGTGGCCGTCCGTGTGGGTGCCGATGCGAGCGAATCCTGTGCGCGGCGCTTTGCACGAATTGACCTGCAACAACACGGCGATGCGGCCCGCAACATCATCAAGTACGACGGTATCACGCGCGAAGCGGCCTACACGCCGGGCGTCAGCATAAATGGGCAGCTTGCCGCCCTGGACAAGATTCGGCGCGAAAGCGCGCTACACAGCGAAATGGAGTTACAAACCGCCACTGCAATCCAGATCGAATCGTCGGACATGTCAGTGCTCGACTTGTTAGGCACGATAGAAGCCGCATTACATCAAACTGAATGTAGCGCACTGCGATTTGTCTGCGCACGGCTACAATTGGATATTCAAAATCTATAATTTAGCGCGTCGCCGATTGACCACATTCGAGTAATTCCCGCAGAATTCGATCCGTCTGATCGCGATACGCGATAACCAGTCGAACTTGACTTCGCACGAAGTACAAGTAGAAAACGAATGCCCCCAACGCAAGCACCCATAGGGGCAGCGGCATCGCCGCCTTCGAGTAGATTGCCATCGCCGGGATTCCAAAACACAATGCAGTTGTCAGCGTGACGGAAAACATTGGCGCACTAATGCGGACAAAAACATCGCTCCCGGAATCTGTCGGTATGCAGCGAATCCTGACCATAGCGGAATAATCGAAAGTGGCTGGTGCGCGGAGTTCCACGACAATTTCGTCGCCGCCGGAATGCAGACGGAACGGCTTATCTTTAACCGACGTAAACGGACCGAAGAGTCGAATTGACCTGTCCTTGATGCGTGCACGTACTTCGTCATACGAAAGGTTAGTTGATATCGCGTATTCAAATGGAACAAATAAGGACTTTAAATAAATCAGCTTCTTAGGCATGTGCGGCACTCGGTAGCTAATTGGTCATGGCAATTCCGTAGGGCTCAATCTCCATCGCCTTATCAATACCTGGGATTTTCACTGAAACGGCAACGTCGCTGAAATTCAGCACGGCATAGTCGCCCGTCGTTAACACACTCATATACACCTCATCGCCGTGCTCCGTGTTGAGCATTGCGAGCGTGCGCGGATCGAGGTCAGGCATCGCCTTGAGCGCTTTGGCGACCCCGCGCGCGAGACGTTGTGGCGGTTCGCGATCATCGGTAACAAAGACCACCTTCCCCGAACCAGAATCGCCCGTCTCCCAGGTGTTCCATATTTTCGTATCGCCTTCGACGGTCATAATCGGTGCGCCGCGCCAATCGGAACAAATCACCGTGCCGCCTCCGCGCACCCATTGATCGATCGCGTTGAGCGCATTTTCTTCAACGGTGAAATTCCACGGAATAACGAGCGCCTTGTAACGCGGCAACGCGCCATCGAGAATCATGCGCTCGCTGCAGAAATCGAAATCGAACAGCGGACGCATCGCGGTGACGCGTGTGTTAAACGTGAACCCATAGAGGTTGCGAAACACGCCGTCGTCCAGCTTGCTCATCGTGTCGGGATACAGCACAGCGATTTCGATTAACGGATCGGCGCGACGATCCAGTAGCGGCGCGTACTTCAACCAGCGATCGATTGCCTGGTCATTGTTGGTCAAGTTGCTGTGGTAATAGAAAAGATGTTGACCATTGTTCACGATGATGTTGAACAAGCGCCCCATCACGCCGCGCGCCGAACCAAACCCCGCGGGCTCCGCACCAAAGGGCACGCCGTAGAAACGCGCCGCGGACGACAACATACGTGTGGCGTAGAACGTCTGCACGTAGCTGTCCACTTCATTTGTTGAACGAATACCCCCTTTAATCTTTGCCATACTCGCAGTTTGGTCGGTGAAATCTGTGCCCGATTCTACAAAACCCCAACCGCCGGAAGATTGAAAGATCGGCTTGTCCGGCATCGCTTCGCGCGCCCACACTGCCCAGCGCTCGCACCAATCCGACATTGCCCCGAGGTACCAATCGACAAAGTCCTTTCGCTGGCGGCGGCTCTCCGCAAATTGCGGAATGAAAGGCCTGACGTCTTCAAACGAAGCGAATGGCTCGAAGCTGCCGAAAGGAGGCTTCCACGCAGTATTCAACGCACCGATGTTTGGATATTTCTTCTTGAGGAAGTTTTGGAAATGCGCCGGAGCGTAATCGTCACCAGCCCACCAGCCGATGTGAATGTGTTCTTTCTCGCCGCTATAGCCCAGGTTGCCCCCGGCGGGATACTGCGATTCGCCGTAATTGCCGCTGGGGCCGAGACGAATGCCTAGCAACGATTCGGTATTGCCGTAATGTTCGCCGAATTTCTTCAGGAAGTTCTCCGCGTAAGGCGTATGCACTTCCGTAAAAATGGTTTGGATGTTGTTGCCTTTATTGTGTTCAAGGCATTTGAATCCAATGTTGTCAGGCGATTCGTGATACCACTTCGGAATCGTATACGCGGACCCAGTTACCAACAGCGGAAACCATTTCAATTCATGCTTCGCCGCGTTCGCCGCGAAGTCATCGTAGAAACTCCAGTCCCATTGGTCCTTCTCACGTTCAATTGCCGACCACTTCACATAGACCTCGACCGCATTGAATCCAAGCGCGCGCATCATCGGGCACAATTCGTTCATCTGATCTGGAAGGCCTGGAATATTTGGAATCGCTGTTGCATCCGTGCTCAAGCTCACAATGAGTTGCATCGGCTTTTTAAACTTGAGTTTCGGGTCTGGCAGTTGTGGAACTTGTTCACGCACTTTGGCCGCCAAGTCATCTGGTGTGCTCGAATAAAGCGTCACGCGAACTAACGACCGCACGCCCTCAATCTGAATATCGCCACCATCGCGCTGATGATGCTGAAATGACGGCTTCGACAAATGAAATAGCGCGCTGCGCGGTTTGCCTGTTCCGGTGGCTGTATAGCCCGCGATTGGCATTGCGTTCGTATACGCCGCGGGGCGAAATACGTTTGGCGGCGCCTTCTCAATGTCCCGGTCGTAACGCACATTAATCTGCGCAATATTTTGATCGAGATGTTCGATCAGCAGCATGAAATCGCTGGCGTCGTGAGGAAATGAGTCAGAGGCCTGAAAGCGAATCCCATCGCGCTCGAAGTAGTCCGGGTTCGGAGGAGGAGCCAGAGCAGTCTTGCTATTGATCGTGATGCGCTGCACCGGCGCGGCTGGATTTTCCACAAGCGCAAGCTCGCCGCTGTTTGGAGCGTTTGCATCGAATACGATCGAATCGGCGAACCCGCGCGGCAAGTACAACATCGCCGTAAGAAGACAAAGTATTACCCGTGGCACTTGGTTGTGCATGAAATAGCCCCTCCCCCGTAACGCTGCGAATACCATAGCAAACCGAGGGGAGCTAATGCGCCGCGCGATTTGTGTTCACCGCCGGTGAATCAGGGCGCGCTCAAACACCCACTCCAAAGACTCGGCAAATTGCGATGCGGAGTGATGCGCGTTCACCGCATTGCGCGCCGCGTTTCCCAGTCCGTTTCGCAGTTTCGGATCTTGCATGAGCTGGAGCACGGCATTCGCAAATGCCTCTTCATCGTTATCCTCCACGATGATGCCGGTCTCTTCGTGTTCAATCGGATGCGCCGCGCTGCGGCATGCGACAATTGGCCTGCCCGCTGCCATGGCGTTCAGCAGCTTGATTGGATATCCAGACCATGAAACGCGTGGACACACCACCACGCAATCCTGTTCTAGAACATCGCGCAACGTCGCAAAGTCCGGCGTATGCAAAATCTCCGCGCCATCAAATTCTGCGTTGTCGCGCGTTGCAAGGATCAACCGCGCGTCACTGCGCGCTGCGCGCACCCGTTCCATGACATGCTTCAAGAACAAGACATTCTGATACGCATCCAGGTTTCCCGCATAGATAATTGGCGGGCAATCGCTTTCCGTCGCGCCCGCTTTGAACCACGCAGAAGACGCTGGCGGCGCAATAACGGAAACTTTGCCAGGGCCACAGCCGCACGCCACAAGATAGTGCGCAAGCGCGGGATGCGGTACGACAACCTGCTCCGCGCGTTTCGGAAATGTCGTGTCGAGCCATCTGCCAATCGCCTTGCCCATGAACGCGAAGCCTGCATAATGCGGCAGCTCGTCTACCATTGCGTTGTGCGCTTGGTAGACAACCGGACGAGCACCCGCGGCAAGCGCGACGAGTAGACCCTCGTAATTGTGCGCGAGCGTCACATCGATATTTTCAGAGCGAATCACTTGCCGCAATTTCAGGACAAGCGCAAAATCGAGCAGGGGCTTCGCGCGCGTGGGACCGGCCTTCGTGTGGTGCCCGCCAGCGACATGCGCCGAGCGGTGAATGCGCAACCCCGATTCGTCTACACCCTCGCCGTATCCATAGACAACGAGATGCACGTCGTGACCGCGATCGTGCAGCGCGAGCGCGGTGTCGCGCAGAAAAACCTGGGATCCTTGCGGCACGGGATATGGGCACGCGCCAACGATCGCGACCCGCAGCGTCATTTCACAATGGTGACTTCATCGCGAATCTTGCCGTCGAAATCGATGCAACGATACACGAGTTTGTCTGGGTTGGTGGTGATATCGATCGTCTGATAGGTCGATGTCTTCGCGAATGCTACTTCCGCGTAATCGTGCTGTTCTTGTTCGTAATACTTTGTGCCCGAGACAGACACAACGTAATAGGTACCATCTTTCGCGGATGCTACGCGCTTGCCGCCTTTCATCGGATACGTGCGCAGATAGGCATGATCGTGCCCTTGGAGCGCAAAGTCCACGTGATACTTATCGAAAACCGCACCCCAATTATTGCGCACGTATTTATTGTTGCGATCCGGCGCCGATGAAAATGCGGGGTGATGGTACACAACAAACTTCCACGTCGCCTTTGTCTTCGATAAGACCTCATCCATCCACGGCGTCTGCTCGTCCAAATCGTCGTTGGAATCGAGAATGATGAAAATTGCATTGGCGTATTCAAAGCTATACGCGCGCTCTTTCGCCAAGCCCTTAGGCCCGTTCTCCGCAAGCGCAAAAGAATCGAGATAGAGTCGTGGAATAGATTTCTTGTCGTAATCGTGGTTGCCAAGCACGGGCACGATGGGACGTCTGTCGAATACCCCGCGCCCGCCATCGAAGAAGCGGTCCCATTCGTTGCGCCAACTTCCGCTGTTCACGAGATCACCCGCGATCACGTGAAACGCACTCGTTGAGTATTGTTCCTGCGCCTTGTGAATCAGCTTTGCCCAATATTCCAGCCCAAGCTGCGGATCGCCTTGATAGATAAAGGAAAAATTCGCGGGGCCATCGGGGGCCGTCGTGAACGTGAACCATTCGCTCCATTTGCTGTTGGTCTTGCTGCCGACGCGATACTCATAGGTTGTCGCCGGCGTGAGGCCCTTCAGAACCGCGGTGAACCTGTGAATGACGGGATCGTTCTTCAACATCCGGTCTTCGACGGCCACGCGTGCGGCATCCATGCTGCTCACTTCCGCGGAGCCCGCACATTTCCATTCCACGCTTCCATCGTTCACGCTCGTGTTCGTGCGCCATTGCACCGTTTGCGTTGTGTGCGGGTCGTCCGACCAGGTAAGGCAGACCTGGTCCGGCTGGTCGGTCGAGACAAATACGGTTGACCGTTCAAGGGTCTGGTCGATATACCAATCGTCGTAATAGTCCTTTGCTTCGCGATAGCCGATGATAGCTCCCGCGAGGACTACCAAAAGCAATAATGTGAAGATTGAGTACTTGAGAACGCGTTTCATACCACTCCAAAGCGAATTTGTCCGCTCGCGTAAACGCCCTATTCGAAATAGCCCAATGCCCTTAGGCGCCCTTCGATCTCGCGCTCCTGGTCTGCGCTATACCCAGCGGGACGCGCCATTCCGGATAGCGCGGTCTCACTAATTTCGACGTATTCGTCTAACAAACTTGTTCCGTCCATGCGCGGCCCGGCGACGCCAAGTTCCGAAAGTACCGTAGGCGCGATATCTTCAAGGCATGCGGCGCCGCAGGGAGTCGGTTTGGAAAGGAATAATACGCCTTTAGGCCGGTGATTGCCCGTCATGCCGCGCTCTTTTCCGCCAAGAAATTCGTGGGGCTGCAATCTGCGAAACGCGGGACCGACACGGCTGCGAATGCACGAATGCGAATAGCCGTCCTCAAGTGCGAGTTTTAATATTATGTCAGGCGCACGATCGATATACGGCCCGTCATACACATCCTCCCTGCGCCGAGCACGCGATACAACGTCCCACGATTCCATCTCGGCGCACAGATCGTCACAAAATGCGTCATAGTCCGCGCGTGCAATCTGCCCATCCGGCTCCCGTCCCTTCAGGTTCACGCGCACGGACGGAAAATAGTTCAGTTCGTCAGACCACGCGCGCGTGCGCGTGAAATCGATCCCCGCAAAACGTGAATGACTCTCCGCGCGGGTGGCCATTCCCTGAAACCTTCGGAACAACGCGCCGCGCGCCCGCTGTGGCGTAAGCGTCAGGGCAGCGCGCTTCAAAATACTTTCGCGCGCGGGCATGAATGAAAGATGCCCACGCGCCGCGAGCCAGTTGTTAATATGCACGACACCTGTGCCCGCGCCGCCAAATCCATGATCGGAACACACGGCAACTGTGACATCTTCGCCTGCACATTCAATCAATCGCGCGACGGCGCGATCCAGCCGTTCATATACATTGCAAATCGCCTGCTCATAACCAGGTTGGTGGCGCGGGGAGTTGGGATCGTGAAACGACCAAAAATGGTGCGAGACCGTATCTGACTCTCCAAACACGACCATGAAGAAATCCCACGGCTCGGATTGAAACAACTCCACCGCGATCCGCGATTTGTCGTCAATCTTGTTTAGCAAGCGCTCCAGCGCCATCGCATGCCAGCCTTCACCGATGTCGTGTTCCTGAAAATCCGCGAAACGCCACGCGCGCACGCGCTCATACAGTTCAGGTGGATGCACAAATGACCGGTCAATTGAAGTAGCGACAGGCGAATCGAAGCCCGCGACCATCACACCGTTCACGGGTTCTGGTGGATACGTGCCCGGGACGCCCAGCACGCAGACACGCTTGCCCGCATCCGATAATATGTTCCATAGCGCAGGCACCCGCCGGTGCGTGCTGTTCAGAAAGCGAATCGCGTAGTCGCCCTGCGCTTGTTCGGTAAAATCGAAAATGCCGTGACGGCCCGGATTTACACCCGTTACGCAGGTACACCACGCGGGAAATGTCACTGGCGGGTCCACGCTCCGGCACGGCATGTAACTCCCGCGCGTGCGCAAGGCGACCAACGCAGGAAGGCGTCCATCGTCCATCCACCGCTCGCACAATGACGGTTCCGCACCATCCAAACCGATCAACAAAAATCGCGCCATCCGCATATTGTAGCGAATTGGCCCCGCTCGAGGTTTGAACTGTGGATGGCGGAAGTGCCAGAGTTTCACATATGAAAATCATCTCAACCCCTCTCGCTATATTCATTACCATCGTGGTCCTGATTTCGGGTTGTGCCACCGTTACGCAACAACGCCTGAAACTCACGAAAATCGCAGGAGAGTCGTGCGTGCTTATCGGAGAGGAGCCGGCGTACTTGGCCGTCGTACCCGAGCCCCGCCTGCCGATCACTTTACGCAACACATACATCGAAGGCCCGGACACTGTCGTGTATGAAGAAGGTCGAGACTATGTGCTGGATCGCAAGGCAGGCACGATTCGCAGGACGGCAACATCGCGCATGCCCGACTTTCGGAAAAACATCCTGTACGGACAAGAAGATTTCGACCACAGCAAATTTCCGGGATTCGGAAACAAGGACCATTTCGTATACATCGACTACACGCCATCGATATCATCGCCCTGGCCAAAGCAAGAGCGTCAATTCAGCTACTTGCCAAAAACCCGCAAAAAGCTGCAAAACGGTGACAGGGTAAGAATCGTTGCCTACGGTGACAGCATCACCGCGGGTGGTGATGCCACAAAGCCGGAGCTAATCTTCTGGCAACGTTGGGCGAGTGCGTTGCAGGGAAAATATCACAATGCGGAAATCACCATCGCGAACGGTGCCACCGGCGGCGATTCGACAGTCCA
The DNA here is from genome assembly GCA_020848835.1 of Candidatus Hydrogenedentota bacterium. GTDB lineage: Bacteria > Hydrogenedentota > Hydrogenedentia > Hydrogenedentales > SLHB01 > JABWCD01. Next base: position 89,440 of record JADLHJ010000027.1, on the reverse strand, counting down.
AGGTATGTCGCGGCTAAAGGAGAAAGTGCTCGACGAACACCCCGATCTCGTAATCATCGGGTTCGGCATGAACGATCACAACATCAACAGTGTACCCGTCGATCAATTCGCGCTAAACCTTATGGAAATTATCGGCGACATACGCGCGAACACCCAAGCCGAGATAATCCTATTCTCCGCATTCCCGCCAAACCCGAAATGGAAATTCGGCACGCACCACATGCAGGATTACGCTGAGGCCACGCGCATGGTGGCCAAGGATGTTGGTTGCGCCTATGCGGACGTGTTTAACAACTGGCAGACCGTCGCGCAGCGCAAGAAGCCAGAAGACCTCCTCGGCAACAATATCAACCATCCAAACGACTATGGCCACTGGATCTATTTCCAAGTCCTGAGCGCCATCAGCCTCTAGCATCATTCGCCACGCTACGGAACGAAGTAAGGTTCGTAGCCTACGCGGTCCGGCAGGAGCAGATTCGTCTCGTGAGCAGGCAAGGCCACAGGCCTTGCGCATCCCCAACTACGTCAAGTCTCATAGTACGCGCCCCAGCTTTATTGCATTGCCCCGCCAAAATCACGATAATTTCTCTTCTTCGGGCGGCTAGCTCAGCTGGTTAGAGCATCTGCTTTACACGCAGGGGGTCGGGGGTTCGAATCCCTCGCCGCCCACCATTTTACCTGCCGTGTCGTGTGAGATTAGCGATCGCTCCATAGGACAAATGCGCTGTCGATCGCGTTCACGGACCAGTCACCCCAGCGTTCGCTGCGCGACCAGCCGAAGTCGTTGCCCTGGCTGGAGGAGCCGTTTACAAGCCAGGCCCATCGGCCGGTGTCGTTCACAATCGATAGAGCGTAGGTCCGGTCGCAGTCGAGTTCGACATCATCGATGTCCAGGTCGTATTCGTACACATTAAGCGTGTCAAGCCCCCACGTGATAGTCTGCGTCGTCACAGTGCGTTCCACTTCGGTGGAGGTGTATTCGTACCACGGGTGCGTTTGCGGTTCGCCGGGGTCGTAAATCTCGTACACGAAGACAGTGAATTCATCGGCCACAGGGATGTCATCGCGGTACACGCCCCACCAGCGCACGCGCGTAACGATGTTTTGATCTTCCGCCAGTTCGAAGTCGTCGGCGATTTGCAGCACGCCGCCGAAGAAATCGGAATAGTAGAGTTCGCTATAGTTCGCGGCGTTGCCGCGATCGGATTGATTGTAGATGATGCGGAGCGGGCGGTGTCGTGGGCATGCGACGAGGAACGCTAGGACTGCCACGAGGGCGGCAATGCGCCAGAAACCTGTATTTTTGATATTCATAATAGATTCCCCCTTCACTGTTATTATACAGCCGAGGGCGCTGGCGTGTGACGCGGATCGTTATTGCGTGATGGAAAAACTAATGCTGGTTTTTGCGCGTGGCTATTGCGTGGGCGAAGCGTAGAACCAATCTTGGGGAAGTATCTTCAACTGCAGCGACAATCCGCCGCTGTAGTTAAAGTATGTGAGCAGGGCGTTGCCGTTGAGCCAGGTGACTGCGGGGTAGGCCCACTGGTCGTTTGGCGCGTCTTCGATGTTGCGGAAGTTGGTCCAGGTTTCGCCTTCGTCTTTTGAAATGGCTGCAGTAAATGGATTGCGGCCGGATGCGCCGGGATTGTGGTTCCATATCGCGAGGAGATCGCCGGTGGACGGCACGCGGCTGATCGACACAGGCGCGGCGCTACCTTTGAGCGGTGTCTCGACCGGCTCGGTCCATGTGTCGCCGCCGTCTTTCGAGATGCTTTTGAATTGGCCGCCGTTGCCCGTGCGCATCAGCATGAGCACGTCGCCATTCTTCAACTCGATGCACGCGGGTTCCCAGGAGCCATTGGGGACTTTCACGCGTTGCGATTCGCGCCACGTCACCCCGTCGTCATCGGAGAGATAGCAGTAGCTGTCGCCGTTTTCCCACGCTTCGAGCACAATGCGGCCGGACTTCAGGCGGATGCTGCGTCCGTTGGTGAGGCCTGTGTACTTGTTGTCCGCGCTGAGTTGCTTCGCGGCGCTCCACGTTTTCGCTTCATCCGCGGAGGTACGCATCATCACTCGGCAATCGGCGCTCTCCGAATTCTTCTGGCAATAGAAGAGCATGAGTTGACCATCTTTGGCACGGAGAAAATTCACTTCCATCACGTTGCAGCCGCCGTCGTTTTCAATGAGCGTGAACTTGTCGCCCCAAGTCTTACCATTGTCCTTTGATGTTTTTCCGGAGATGCGTGCAGGCCCGTGATCCGCGCCGTCGCTCGCGTAGAACTCCGTCCATCCCAGCAACAGTGAGCCGTCTTTCAACGGTACGATCGCGGCCTCGCTGTTGCGCGGGTTGTTGGGTCCGACCGGCGCGACGACGACGTGATACGGGTCTGCCGCAATCGCGGACAGCGATAGTGCAAGGCAAAGCATCAAGCGGTTCATGCGTAGCTCCTCGTTTGGCACATATCGTATAGTATGAACGCATGCGGGCGCGCGGCGCGACGTTTTGGGCGCAGGTTATGGGCGGGCGCGGATCGTATCGCGGGAACAACATCTCAACGAGGGGGCATTATGCGTGTATCACGGGTAGCCGCTTTATGGACCGCAGTCGCCATCGCATTCGCGGTGTCCGCAGAAGAACTAAAGCCGAAATCGCCACACCACCGCGCGACGATCCATCCGTCGCTTGTGTATCTGGAACCGAGCGGCGAGCAAGCGTTCAGAGTGGTGCTGGTCGCGACGCGCCTCATGGCGGCAGCCGCGCCGAAGAAGGTCACGTGGAGTGTGAATGACGTGCCCGGCGGCAATGAAACCATCGGTACAATCGACGAGAACGGCGTCTATCGCGCGCCGAAAGCCGCGCCAAAACCGCGCGAGGTGCATATTGTCGCCGAAGCACCGGAGTCGGCGAACCGGTATCTGTTCGCAACCGCGATCATCGGCAAAGAGCCGCCGGTGTATCGCGGAGTGCATACGTGGGCAGAGCCGGTGGTGAGCGAAGAAACGGGACGCTCCGAGCATATGCTTGATCCGCACGGTATCGCGGTTGACAACGACGGCAATTTGATCATAGCCGACCAGCGCGGCAGCAAGGTGCTGCGTTATACGAAGGACGGAAAATATATCGGCGAGTTGGGGCGCGGTAGTGGAAGCGAGGAAGGCCAGTTCACTGAACCGCGTATCGTGGAAGTCGCCACGGATGGGCGCATCTTCGTTTCAGACAGCAAGGGCGACCGACCGCGTATCCAGATATTCAGCGCGAAGGGCGAGTTCCTGAAAATATTCGCTGAGAAGGGTAGGCCGGATGGCATGGTGCTGCGTTGCCACGGCATGTACTTCAATCCGAAAGGTGAACTGTTCGCGACGGACGTGGACAACATGCGCGTGATGGTATACACCGGCGAAGGCGAGTTTTTGTACCAGTGGGGCGAAGAAGGGTTGAACCCCGGACAAATGAACGCGCCCCACGGAATCTTTGTCGATCGCAACAGCGACGTGTTTGTGACGGGGTACTACGGGCCGACGCAAAAATACGACGCGCATGGAAATTATGTTGGCGCGTTTGCGTATGGCGACCCGCCCGATGGCCCGGTGTATTTTCACAACATGACCGGCGACAAGTGGGGCAACGTCTATTGCATGGTGCGCGCGAAGTCCGGGTATCAGGGCGCAGTCTCAAAAGCGGGCGGCAAGGACGTGAGCATCGCGAAGTACAACAACAACGGTGACTTCATCACGAGCTGGGCATTTTCGACGCCGGAGCATGAAGAGACGACTTGCACCGTGGATGACGACGGAAAGGTATACGCGCTGTTCACCAGCAAGAAAGAACTCGGTGTGGAGACGTTTGAGGAAGAGTAAGGTCCCGGCGCGCTAATTGGCTTCGCGGCGCAGACTTTTGATTAGTTCCAGCAAACGGCCATCGACATCGTAATAGCGAAAGACACCTTTCTTGTCGATGAGCACAATCTGCGGAATCGAGAAGATATCGTAGAGATCGAAAGTCGCCGTTTCGTTGTCGATGCCGACGGGATACCCGACGTTGAATGTTTCGATGTAATCCTTGACTTCACCGGCGTCGCTACCGCTGTCGTGAATACCGAGGAAGGTTACGTCGCCCGCGTCGCGCAAGGACTGGTAAAGCGTGTTCATCTGCTCCAGCCGCAATAGACCTTTCGGCGTGGAATCGAACCCGCCCCAGAAGATCGCGACAACGACTTGACCTTTCAGCGCGTCCAGCGTCAGCGATTGTACGCCATCCGGCAGATTGAACCATTGCTTGCAATCAATCTTCGGCGCAGCCTTGTCGCGAAACCCATCCAATTTGTTCAATACATGTGATTGATCGCAGGGCGCAAGATTGGGCTCAAATTCTTCCAGCGTTACCGCCTGCGCTTGTAGACTTGCAAACGTTACGGTGAAATCTTTCCGTGTGAAGCGGCGCGTGTGCTCCGCGCGAAAGTTGGCCGTGCCGTTTCGCGGCGCTTCGCTGAGGCGCACCGCAAACTTTCCTTCACTATCCGAAACGGCCCATGCGGGCGGATCGAGATCGACCGACGATACGATCACGTTTGCTTGTGGCGCGCCGGTATCGTCGGAGATCGTGCCGGAAATTTCAGGTAACGCCGTGATGCGGATAGGCTCGCCAAGCGCGAGGTCCTGACTCAATACTTTGATCTCGATGTCGGTGCCTTTGCCTGCAATATATCCCTCCGGCGCGGAGACGTGCACCTTACCTTCGCCTGCGCCCGCAGTGAGTGCGAACCCCCCGTCAGCGGTAGTCAGTGACTCATCAAAGATCGTGTCGTCCGAGATGTATTGCACTGTCACGCCGCCGACCGGTTTGTCGTCGCCCGCCGTTACGCGGCCCGTGATGCGATGGCCCACAGCTAGCGTTACGTCACACGTCGCTTCATCTAGATCGCCCCGTACAGAGACGCGCGTCGGTGTGATGCTTGCGTAGCCGGTTTGGCGCGCAACGACAAAGTAATCGCCGGGTTCGACGAGCGCGCGATAGAAACCGTCTGCGTCCGCGCGCGTCTCTTTGTATTCTTTCAGCGGCGGCGGGCCTGACTTCAAGATCGAAACGCGCGCATCAGCAACACCATTCTTTTCTTCATTGGTGACGCGTCCCGTGAGCACGATACCTTTCAGCATCGGCAACGTGAGCGGCTTTCCGCCGACAGGATAACTGGGCACGCGCTGTTCCGCGTATTCGCGATGCGTAATGGTGAAACTCGCGTAACTCTGCTCACCCTTCGGCAACATGTCGATCGCAAGTTCGCCGGCATTATTGCTGCGCGGATTCGGAAAACCCAGCCGTGCGAGGTCGGCTACCGATACATGAAACGTGTCGTTCACGTACATCACGAGAACGCTTGCGCCCACGATTGGTTTCGGCGGCGTGGATGCTGCAGTACGCGGATCGAGGCGTCGCTCGATTACGCGCGCGGTGATTGAGCCAGGTTCGCCGAGTGTGATTGTGATAGTTGCGTCACCTGCGACGCGTGCATCGAGTCCACCACAGGAGAACCCCTTCTTCCACGCAACGACCTCAACGGGGCCGATCCCTACATTTTCAAACACAAATTTTCCGCTTGCGTCGCATTCCGTCTTTACAGGTTTGCGATCTTGACTCAGCCACACCGTAGCGTTCGGAATCGCTTCGCCCTTTCCACCAACGACAGCCCCGCTGATGGTGTGTGCGTACGCGGAAATCGCGCAGGCAAGCGCAAGGCCATTCAATACAACAAAGCGACTTGCAATCAATTTCATACTTGCGGGACGCCCGTGAATGCGCTGGCGGGAGGCATGCCGAGTGTCTCAAGCGCGACGCGCCCTGTTGCGTCGAGCACGTAGGTTTTCGCGGGGCCAGGCGCCGCCCCCTGCAACACGACGACGTTGTCCGGCGCGCTTCCGGAAAATCCGCCATCAACAACCACGGCACAGAGTACGTCGCCAGTCGCGATCGACTTTCGCGCAGCGGATAGCGCATCAATAACCATCGCGGCTTCATCGGAGGCTGTGTAAACAACAATCGCCGCGCGACCGACGCGCAATTCTTCTACATTGGGTATCCCGCCGGAAATGACTTTGTTCGAATACCACTCAAGTTTTTTCCCCGCCATACCTTTACTCTTCGCGATGCGCTTCGTTTTGTCGTCTTCCGGTTCCCGTATGACAATGCGCCCGATGTCTTTTGTCGCGCCCGGATCGAGATTAAATGGAATGGATCGGCCATAGAGTTCATCGCCCGAACTTGCGAGGCACGCCGTGGGAATCAACGGCACCGCACCGGGCCACAGGAAGCGTCCGTCAGCACCCGTCGTGGTGCGCCAAAGCGGAAGTGGCTCGTCATCCGCGTCGCTCTGAAACAACCCGCCGATCATGGCGCCTTCGATCGGTTTATCCTTCGCGGTCACCACCGTGCCGCTCACGGTTGCAAGGGGAATCAATTGCACTTTCGCTTCGGACGCCGCGTTTGCGGCGATTGCGAACAACGCGCCTTCCTGTTTCTGTGGGTGTTCCGCCATGCCGACAATTTTTCCGCTCGCGGGAACGCTCGCGATATTCAGGGAAACACTTCCGGTTGCGTCGGTGATGTGCCAGCGATATTGCATGGGGCGGATGAGGCGAACAATGACACCTTGCACGGGCTTCTGATCCGCATCCACGACGACGACTTTGTAACCCGGTAACGGCTTCAGCCAAAACGTTGGAATCGCAGCGCTTTCGCCTTGCTTCACTTTCAGCGTCAGCATTGGCCGTTCCGGTTGCAGATAGCCCGCAGTCGCTTCCACACGAACGGTGTTGTCGCCCTCAGCGGCGGCAAATTCATAGGTTCCCGATTCACCCGTGGTGACAATTGCTGCGGGCGATCCAAACGCGGACAACGAAACGCGCGCACCCGCAACCGGGGCGGACGTGACCGCATCCCGAACGTCACCACGAATCGTGCCCGAACCTGCGACGCGCAGCATGACTTCCTGAGTAGGTTCCTGCCCCGTTACCGTAAGCTTTTCCCAGCCTGGGCTGCGCAGTTCCATGCTCGCGGATTGATAAAGATACGCGCCCGGATTCAGACGCACCATGAAGTTCCCGCTGGAGTCGCTTTTCGTAATCGATGTGGTGATCGGCTCACGCGCGGTCTTGATCACTACCGTCGCATTGGACACCGGCGTGCCGCCTTCGCGCGACTGCACCTTGCCGCGCAATAACACGCCCTCGTACATTTGCACGCGTGCGTTCTTATCGCCCACAGCGATATCGCCGACACTTTGCTGCGCGTAGGAAGTGTGGCCCACCTTCAACGCGACCTTTGCGCCATCGGGCAACTGCGGAATCGTGAAGCGACCGTCGGCATCGGAAGCTGGTTCCGCAAAGCCGGCTTGCGCAAGTTTGGCGAAGGGGATGCTCACCTTCGCGTCGCCCTGCAACAACACGCGCGTCACGCGCGCGCCCGCAATTGGTTTGCCGCGCGCATCGACAACGCGCCCGCTTACTTCGCTGGGCGTGCCCAGCGGAATGCGCGTGCCGGTGATGTCGTCGTCTGGCCCAACGCTGATGCTCGCTCCGCCGAAGGCGTATCCGTCCGCGTAGGCAAATACACCGAGCAAGCCCGATGGCAGCGAATCAAATTTGAAGGTGCCATCCGCGCCGGTCTGCTGATCGATCAAGGTGCTCCCAAGCCCGGCCTCAATCCACACGCGCGCGTTAGCGACGCCTTGCCCGCCTGGTGTAGTGACCTGCCCTGAAATCGAAGCGGCGAGCGCGCACGCTGCGCACAAGTGAAATACGGCGATGGTTCGCGTCACGATAAACTCCCGGTACCGCAGCAATATTACCGCTTGTGTACGCGCAAACCCGCGAATTTGCAGGGGCCTTCCACCCCGCGAATTCCCGCGCGGCCACCTTCCATCAGGCCATCGTCGCGCACCAAAGACGCTGGCTCCCCGTCCGCGTACACCTGAATGTTAGCCCCCTTTGCCTCCACGCGCAACGTATGCGTCGTCCGCGGCACAATATGCTTGGCGTCCGTCATGAGGAGCATCCAGTTGCCTTCGCTGAAGCGCCACACGTTCACGCCGTTTTCAAACAGCGTCGCCGCGTACATCGCATGGATCTCGCCGTCTTTTTCTTGCACGCGAAAAATCAGGGCCGGCGCGCCGTTGCCTGCGTAGTTCACGTTGGCTTCCATTGCGATGTCGCGCGCGCTGAATCCTTTGAGTAGTCCGATGCTTGTGCCGCTGCCGTCGCGCACCTGACCCTCGGCAATCTCCACACCTTCAGGGACCATGTTGGTTACGCCGCCATCAAGCGGCGTCCACGGCCCCGCGACACCGCCACCTATTTCGCGCACGGATTCAAGGGTGGACATGTCAATGGGTTTGGGATCTTCTTTCTTGAAGGTGCCGCAATTAGATATGAGTAGCGCAAGCGCCGCGAGCGATGCACTTCGCATTGAGATATGGAAAGTTTTCATTCGGGATAATGCTCAAACGGCGATAAGCCCGCAACCCAAAACACGATTGTAAACTACCGCTGCGCTACCGTGCTGCCGAGCGTCTGCCCCACTTCCTTTTCAAGCAACAAATAATTGAGCCGGTAGCTTAGTACCAAGGATTCTTCGGCGCTATTGCCCAGGCGAAGGTTTTCAAGCATGGCCGACAGCCCGCGCACGCCGTACTTGCCCCACAAAAAATCCACCGTTGCGTGCGACTGTTGATACGCCAGTTGCAGCGCGTCGGGATCGAGCTTCTTCAACTGTCCCTGTTCGAGGTCGGCAAGCTTAAACAGCAGGTCTTGTGCATTCGCTTCGCGCAACACCGCAAGTTCGGCCTCGCTCAGATCGTTGGAGAAGGTTTCTGCGAGACCTTCATTGAACCACCACGGCACCTTGTCGCCTGCCCAGCTACGCACGATTACGTGCGTGTATTCATGGTATAGACGCCGCGTCAATTCGTCTTCCGGCAAAATATTGCCCGCCTTGTCGCGTATCGGCACGCGAATTTTGCCGTCATACACCGCGCCGACGTGCTCTCCAAGCATTGTGGCCTTCTCAAAATCGTCGGCATCGTACACACTCACCTGAATCGGCGACGGCGGATACACCCCGCCGCTCTTGATTCCGATCTCGCGATAAGCGCGCTCCAGAATGCGCAGCACCTTGTTTAAATCCACGCCATTAATATTCGGCTTGTGCAGATACTCGAAGTGCGATGAGGCGGACTTGCTGAAATTGTTCTCAACGCTCGCTTCGCGGTTCGCCTTCGAGAGTTTCCCTTCAAGACCTTTGCGCGCCGGGTCCTTCTCCTTCACGTACTCCCACTGCGTTACTGCCGCGTTCACGTCGTTCTGTTTGTAATACGCATCGCCAAGCAGTTCTTGGGCATCGAGATTGGCTGGATCGAGCTCAACCGCCTCGGCGAGTCGCGCCGCCGCATCCGCATTCATGTCCACGTGCAGGTAATACGACCCTAGCTGAATCAGCGGCGAAGCGTTTTCCGGGTCTACCGTAATCGCTTGCGCGAGCAACCGCGTCGCCGTGTCGAAATCTTCGCCGCGCGCGTACTCGTTGGCCTGGGCCTGCAGCGCATTGCACAGGTTCCTGCGCACGGTTGGGTTCGTGCGTTCGAGTTTATAGGCGCTCTCGAACGACGCGACGGCGTTGTTCCAGTCCTTCGCGTTGTATGCTTGCACGCCCTGCGCGTTGTAATCCGCCGCTGTCGATTCCGCGGATGCCGCGCCGCACAGCGCCATTAGCGCTGCGAAAGATGTGAGTAAAACCGTACTGCGAATCGTGCGCATGACTTAGCCGGGAAGCATCGCGATTGCGTCGATTTCGATCCGGAAATCTAACGGCAAGCGGCCCGCCTGAATCGTCGTACGCGCCGGCGGCTCGCTGGGAAAGTACTCTTTGTAAATGCCGTTCATCTCGGCGAAATTGTTCATGTCGGATAAATAGACGTTGGTTTTCACGACATGTTCAAGCGACGCCCCCGCGCCTTCCAACACAGCCTTGATGTTATCCAGCGTCTGCCTTACCTCTACTTCAAACGAGTCCCGCCGCGGCCCGCTGCCATCCGGCGCCATGGGCCCCTGGCCCGACAAAAAGATAAGATTTCCCGCCACCGTCGCGTGGCAATACGGCCCCACCGCGGCGGGCGCCTTCGGCGCATTGATACAGCGTTTCTTCATGATTGAAATTGACCCTGGTTGTCCCAAGAAATAAGCCAGCACGAAGGTACCACAAGCCTCAGGATCGGTCAAACCTTCGATACAGTATTATGGTGCGCCTGCAGGGTATGATCGGCTGGCAGCGGCGGAGGAATATTTATGACTGGGACACGAAAGCAAAAACTTCTCATCGGCGTTGTCCTGGTACTCGTGGTCGCGGCGCTCGGGTGCTACGCCGCAATCATGGCATTTCCTGAATTGGGCTTGGCCCTCGTCCGTATGCAATACGAACGCGCGAGCGGCGTGACGGCGAAGTCTGCGGTTGTCGATGGATATACCATTCCGTATTACGAAGGCGGATCCGGCGAACCGCTGGTGATGATCCACGGCTTTGGCGACAGCAGAATTTCCTTCGTGCAATGCGCAAAGTGGTTGACGCCCAAGTACCGGGTGATACTCCCGGATGTACCCGGCTTCGGCGATACCGCGCAAGACGAAAAACTCGACTACGGCGCCCACGCGCAATCGGAACGGATGCACAAGTTCCTGCATCAGATCGGTGTGGACAAGTTTCACCTCGCGGGCAATTCCATGGGCGGACATATCGCGGCATCCTATGCACTGAAATATCCCGAGGACGTGCTAAGCCTAATCCTGATCGACGCCGCGGGCGTGAAAGTGAAAGAAGGCATGCCCTACGCCGACGCGGACAAACCCGCGGGAACACCCGAAGAATTCGACGCGTACATGGACAAAGTGTTTGTGCAGAAACCGCCAATCCCGGATTCGTTCAAACGCTACTTCATAAAACAGGCACAGAAAAACTTCGCGTGGCAGAACCGTATCCGCGCGGACCTGCGCAAGAGTCCAGATGCCATCTTTAACGACCGGCTATCAAACATCAAAGCGCCAACGCTGGTGCTCTGGGGCGACAGAGATCAATTAATCGAACTCGCAGTCGGCGAGGCCTATCACGCGGGAATCGCGGGATCGAAGTTTGTCGTATTCAAAGACTGCGGCCATTCGCCGCAATACGAACGCCCGAAGGAAACTGCAGACGCAATCGTCGCGTTTCTGAGCGAGATACCAAAATGATCACACGAGTTCTGTCAATTTCGTTCATAGCCCTGTCTTGTTTGGCCTCCGCCCAAAATTTCCAGGAGTCCTTACGTTTCGAACTGGAAACCTACCAGATCCTCGATGCGCGACAAGACCTCAAAGGAAAGGTGCTGCCGCGAAAGAATCCGCTTCCGTCATCTACTATATTGAAAGTATCCGCTTCGCGAATGGGATCGAATGAAACTGCGTGGAGCGTCGATCTCAACCTGAGTGAAAACGGATCCGCATCGTTCTCAATTCCTGTTTCAGCACTGGACGGCGGTTATTACACCTTGACAGGTTCGCTGGAAGGCGAGACAAATCCACAACCTGGGCCTGTATTCTGCGTGCGGCAATTGAGCGACTCGCCGCCGAATGTGGTTGAGCTGCATCGCGAAGACTATTTGAAATTCACCGTCGATACATTTCGCGCAATCGCAGAGCAACAATCCTCTAAGCTTCGCGGCGAAGCCGAGGGCGTAACCTTTCTTACGGTGACGCGTCCGGTGTATCGCGGCTATCGCTCGATCGGTTACAAGCGTCCCGACGGCACCTTTGAAAACTATTGGTTTCCCGAAATGCCGATGGACTTTCCGCCCTTCGCGGTGGACTTCGATCTGTGGACGTTGCTGGATCGTTTGAGCGACGCAACCGGCGACGCAAAGTATCGCGGTATGGTGGCGGCGATGGCCGACGCATTTAAGACCGTCGGCTTCGATCCGAAGAACGGGCTTGGTTATCTCGGCGTGGAAGGTGGTCTCGACGTTCGCACGGCGAGTCTCGTTTCCATGAAACCGGGTACCGAACAAGCGCAATTCAAACCCATGAACGTAGGCAACGATCCGCGCCTGCCACTCGATCGGCTGTGGAAACACGCGCCAGACGAAATGCACCGTATGTCGCTGGCGATGTTCTATGGACTAATCTCCGATCCCGAAAGCTTCGATTACAATCGCTTCTGCCACTACTCGTGGAGCGATGCCGATGCGAAACACGTGCTCGAACGCAACCCGGCGCATTGCGCATTCGAGTCCGTCGGCGCCCGCATGATCCATTGGTGGGCGGCGTGCTATGCGCGCACCGGCGACGAGAAATGCCTCCACTACGCGCAGCGCATGACCAGCAAATGGCGCGCGGTGCAGCACCCGGAATCAGGCCTTGTGCCAGACTTTTTCGGCGCGGTCGCCTCGCAGCCCGGCGCACCGATGCCGCCGGGGGAATGGGCCGAATGTCGCGGCGCATCGCTGGCGGCATTGGCATACCTCGATGCCGCGGCCGAGTTGCAGACGCGCGAAGGCGGCGCTGCACTTGCCAAGCAACTCAGCGAAATGTCCGAGAAACTGGCGCTCGGTGTCGCGCGCAATTCCTACGACGGCGATCGGCGTTTATTTATCGAACATCTCCAACTCGATGGAAAGCCCTACGCGTCGGCGGCCCGCTACACATTCCACACACAAGCCGAAAAGGACGAAGCGGTAAAACGCGATCCGATCATGGCAGAGGTTTCCGTGTACATGGGTACCGGCCTATACCGCAACCCTTCATATTGGGAACATTGCGCGGGCACGTCGATGGTCTACGAGTTATCAGAAGTGGCGCGCATCACGAAGAACGCCGAACTCATCGAGCGATGCGGCCGCATGGTCAACGATGCGCTCGACGAATCGCGTAAACAATCCGGACCATTTACCGCGGACGGTTGTTGGACTTTCCGTGCCAGCGGGCATTACATCAAGGCCGCCGTGTCGTTGTATCGCGCAACGAACGATGCCCGTTTCCTCGATATCGCAACGGAACTCGCCGATCGCGAACTCGCCCGCTTGAGCACAGTCGTCTACCCCGAATGGTGGCGCATGCCCGAGCGCGCCACGCTGCTCGATGCGCTATTGCGCCTGTACGAAGCAAAGTCGTAAGAGCCTCTAACGAAATGTGAATATCCGAAGGGATTAAGGCATGTAGCCCAGGGTTGGCTCGCCGGATTCGCTTCGACGCAGGCGGGCCTACCCGGGGTAAGCCGACACTAATGCCGTGTGAACCCTGAAGGGGTTCAGGCAGTTTTTGTTAGAGATTTTAAGACGGCTAAACTGAAGGCAGGTCTGCCAATCCGCCACATTTACTAACCTGCGATTGCTCTTTCTCCGCTCTCTCCCGTTCTCGCCCACCTTTCCCCTCGAATATACCCCCAAAAAGTGCAACGCCGTGGGCTACTGGATAGCGGTGCTTTTTACCGCACAGCGAGGAAAATATGAAGCCGCTATCCATCGCCGCATGGTTGAACGTACTGACCGCAATATTCATGACCGCCGGTTGCGCACATGTGCCGGTATCGGAAACGACGCAATACGCAGACGCATTCCGCGACGTTGCGGTAGTGACGCGCGACCTGATCGACGACTACGCCGCGGCGTGCGATGCTGTCACCGCGCAGGACATGCCACCCGCGCGAGGCCCCATCGCATATCCACTTCAATTCGATCCGAACGCCGCGAAGGCCGCTGAAACAGTCCCGCCTGCGCTGGCCGGCTTGGAGAACGCCCTGCGCGCAGTGGAGGAATACAACGCCACGCTGCTCGACATCGCTAACGGCGGGAATGACGCCAATCTCGCTGCGCGCGCTACGGGCATCTCGAACTACATCGATCAATTCAACATTCTTCCCGCGGGTATTCCCATTGCGAACATCGCCCACGAAGTGCTTGTCATGTTGTCTCGCGCAAAAAGTGTCAAGGAGTTTGAATCAACGGTCGCAACCGCGAAACCACTGATCGACCAGATTTTGCAGCATCTGGCTGATTCGACATCCGATTTCTACCGCGTTCGCGTAGGAGTGATCGGCGCAACGATCACGGACACTGAATTCCAGCAAGAAACGGCTCTCCATTCGATCGATGATCTTGCGAGCGGATACGCGTTGCCGGCCGCCGGAACGGAACTCGCGCTGCGGCGCGCACGGCTTGATTCGGAAGTCGCCCTATTGCGCGCGACGATTGCTCCCGCTATTGCGGGGCGTCCACTCCCAACAGGCTCGTCTCCGTACGATGCGGAAACGCAAGCACGCATCGAAGAGCAGGTCGGCGTATTGCGCGGCCTATGCGCGGAGCGCCGATCGCGCGCGGAAGAACTCGTCGCGTATCACGCACGCCTCGGCGAATACGTACGCCTGCTTGACGAAACCAAACTATATTTCGACGCCCTCGCGCGCACAACGGACCCAAAGGAAATCGCGGCGCACGGCCACGCCGTTTCCACGCATGCCGGTGAATTGCGCACCGAGATGCGGCATGCACGTAGCGCACAGGCGATCCCCGCCACCCTTACCCGATAGGAACAGAATTCACATGCCCGCACATATCGAAGACGAACTCGCAAGATTGTACGGAAATGCCCTGCAGCATCTCAGTGCACTGCTCCACGCACCGGATGCAACAAGGGACGAGCGCGAACGCGCGCGCGACGCACTCATGCGTCTTCACCGCGCATATGCAACCACCGGCATCAAAAACCTTGAACAACGCGCAGCGGAACTGAATGCGCTCGCGGCGGTGTTGCGCGGCATAACCAATCACACCCAATCGACCGCGAACAGAGTCGAGAGCGAAGCGTTACGCAGTGCGGCCGAGGAGGCGCGCCGCCTACTCGTGCGCGTCGCGCGTGAAGCGTTTCCCGAGAGCGATGCTCGCGATGACGACAACCCAGACGTAATAGAAACCGCGCCGCCTAATGAGCGGGACGATCGCGACGGCTCCGCGGGCGACGAAGCGGACGACACCGAAAGCCGCGTCGCGCCGGATCGCGCGCAGGAATATAGATCGCTCTTCGATACCTGCATCGCGCTGCCGGATAAAGTCTCAAAGGTAAATTGGTACGCAAACAAACTCATGGAGAATCGTTTGCGATACGAGTTCGTTGGCAATTCCTTAAAAATTCCGTGGTGGTTCATCGGTGCGATACACGGACTCGAATCGGGCTTCGCCTTTGACCGCCATCTCCACAACGGCGATCCGCTGACTGCACGCACGCGCCGCGTACCGGCAGGTCGTCCCGTCGCCGGCAACGCGCCGTTCACGTGGGAACAAAGCGCACAGGACGCACTGCGCTACATGAAGCTCGATCAATGGGGCGACTGGTCGGTCGCGGGCGCGCTGTACCAATGGGAAGCCTACAACGGTTTCGGTTATCGCAAGTACAAAATCAGTTCGCCATACCTGTGGAGTTTCTCAAACCACTACGACAAAGGCCGCTACGTCCGCGATCACGTATTCGACACCGAGGCAGTCTCCAACCAATGCGGCGCCGCAACATTACTGCGCGCCCTCATGAACCAGGGAGCGGTGCAAGTCTCATAGCACTTCTTCTTCCTCGTGCATTATTTGGAGTGCGGCGGCGGGCAGACGCCGCTTTGGCTGCTCGTCGAGAGCACCATCGCCTGCATCGAAATGACAGCCGAAGTGTGAATGATTAAACTATTCCACATGCGAATTCTTACAACGTTTCTGCTCTTCGCGTTCCTCATAGCCAGCTCCCACGCGATGGAACTCGTCTGGTCGCGCGGCACGGGCCAATACCGCTGCGAGGCCACACCCGTAATCGTCGCTCTCGACAATGACGGCAACGACGAATTGCTCTCCGTGAATGTCGGCGGCCAGGTGATGCTATGGAATCTCGATGGATCGCAAGCGCGCGACGGTCAAGACGGTACCGCCACCGAATTGCCGAAAGGCGAATGGTCGTCGATGCCGCTTGTTATCGACTCGCGCGCCGATACGCGCATCGTATTCGGCAATACGTCAGGCCTCTTCATTTGTACGAATGCCAACTTTGTCACGCAGTGGACATACCAAACTCTCGGAAAGACGCAGTGGTCACGCGCGGTGCCGGCGGTGTGGACGACGCACGCAGGTGTGCGGCTTGTCATTGGTGATTTGTCCGGGACAGTGACATGTCTCGATACGAATGGTCGCGCCTTGTGGACGCGCGCTTTCGATGGCAGTCCAATCCGAACGTTTATAACGGCAGACGACACAAACGAACGTCTCTACGTCGCGGCAGGGGAAAACATTCATTGCCTGAACGCGCGCGGCGTACCACAGTGGATGTACCGGATCGGCGGCGAGATACTATCGAAACCCGAACTCATCAGAGACGGTCCGCGCGAATACATCGTGTGCGCGAACTCCCAAGGCAATGTCGTCGCGCTTTCCCCCAGCGGCAACGAGCTATGGCGAACGCACGCCGGTGGATCGATCGATTCAAGCATCACGTTCTGGCCAGACGATGAGAAGTCCTTGATTGTGTTTACAGGCTTGTGGGGTAACGCATACGCACTCGATCTCGATGGCCAACTGGTCTGGATACATCATTTCCGATCTAAGAACCGTGCGCGGCCATTGATTGTGGACGTCAACGGCGACGGGAGAACGGAAATGCTCGTCGCGGCATACAATCAACATCTCTACGCGTTCGACCGCGAAGGACGCTGCGTTGACGATGTGCGTGTGGCGGGGTCCGTGAACGCATCTCCCCTTGCCATGCAAAATAAGGACGGCGGCAACGACGTTGTTATCGTTTCGACGACGTTGCAGGCACACCGCTTCGCGCCCGCGCTTGCACGCCCGATCTACGGACATCACGGCCCCCAGCGCGGACGCTTGTTTGTTCAACATCCTGACAACGACAGCAACACAAACATAGACGCAATTGTGCTCGATAATCCCTCCGGCCGCTTCGCGCGCGTAAATGTCTCCGCCGAGTCAGGCGGCACAACGCACCTGTTTTCGCGCCTGTCGTCCTCGGATGAAATTGTCATTACAGTCCCGTCCTCTTTGCGCAGTGCGGAAGCGTTCTCCATCGAGGCGACGGATCCGGACGGTTCGGCGCTCCTGCGAAAAACGGTTCGCACCAAGATCGGTAGAGAGTCGGTACCAGATACATCGCGCGTGCACACGGCTGGCGCCTATTCGGAACTCAAATCGGATTCGCGCGAGCAACAGGCGTATATAGGGCCTTTATATCAAGGTGAAATCGATCAAACCTCACTCGTCATTCACAACGCAGAACCGCGCGAGGCAGAAGCTGCTATTTCCATCAACACGCCGACGTTTTCTGATGGTGCCCCGTTTGGCGGCACACTTTCAGTCTTCGCGCTTAAGACCGTTACCACCCTGAATGGCGAACAGGTAGCGGACGCGCTAATCGCACTTCCGCAACAATCGATAAGTATTGCGCCGGGCGATACCGTGCAACTCTGGATTCAGGCGGATTCACGCGGCGCCTTACCCGGTAAGTATCGCGGCTCGATCTCCGTCGAGATGGATGGCCGCCAATTGTCGCCCGGCATCATTCCATTCATCATCGACGTTGACGAACTGCAAATGCCGCGTCAACCTTTGGCGCTTTGCACGTGGGATTACGTGCCAAACAAATGGTTTCCCGAAAGAACCTCGGCAGTGTTGGACGATATGCGCCGGCACGGCGTGAATATTTTCCCGCGCTCGACGGTGCCGAAGGCAACGTATCGCAGCAAAAAATTGTCTTATGATTGGGCCGCGCTCGATGACGAACTCACGCGCATCAAAGGCCGCGGCACATTGTTATTGCAGGTCGCGGAACCACCGATCGATTTCGGCGCGAACCCACCGCAAGACACGCGCCCCATCAAGCTCGAATATTTGCGCGCGCTCCGCGATCACCTCTTCGCGCAAGGCTGGCCCTACGACACCTGGGCGCTGTACCCCGTCGATGAGCCCGGCCTCGACTACGGCGGAAACGCGCAGCGTCAGGTCGAATACGGCGAACTGTTCCGCGCCGCCGACCCGCGCATGCGCATCTACACCGATCCCGTGCCCGGCCTCTCGCAACGCGACTACGATCGCATCGCGCCTTACGTCGATATCTGGTGTCCAAACATGCGCCTCGTATCCGGCATGCTCGTAAACGACGCGCGCATCAACGCCATCCGCAACAGCGGCAAACCGCTGTGGTCTTACGAATGCGTAGCGCAAGTGCGCTCGCTCTCGCCCCTGCGCTACAACCGGGCGAATGCATGGCGCGCGGACTACTTCGGACTGGAGGGCATAGGCTTCTGGACACATAGCACCACGCAGGTCGATCCGTGGATAACCGATACGACAAAGAACGACGAATACGCGCTGGTATATCCCGGCGAAGTGCCAGTATCAAGCGTGCGTTGGGAAGCCGTGCGCGACGGTATAGAAGATATTGGCGCGATCCGCGTACTGGAAGCGGCAATCGCAGAAGCACAAGCGGATCGCGATCACGCGCGGGCAATCGAACACGCCGCCGATGTATTGCGCCGCGCGCGCACTGCCGTCATGGAAATGGCGGATGAAGCCTACGTGGAAACGCGCGATTACTTGAAGCAAGGCGATCGCCAGCTCGCGCACACGCCTTGGGAAGCGCAAATGTTTCTGCGGTACCGGAAGGAAATTGCCGAAGCGACCCACACGCTACGCAAAGGGCGCGGCTAATCTAGGTTCGCTCCGCCAGCGCTTTCGCAGCAGCAGTCTATGCGGCGAGCACACGTGCGGCATTCTCGCGGCAAATTCCATTTAGTTGTTCATCGGTAAGCGGCGACTCTTTTATTTTGAGTAGTGCCGACTCAAGATAAAACAAAGGCGCGTGCGATCCAAAGAGCAGTCGTCCTGCAGGCATATGCTGGAGAATATTCGTAATGCCTCCAACGCCTTCAAGCGAAGCAATTTCCGCGTACACCTCGCCTGCGCCAATAATCTTAGGAAGTATGGGCGCAGGCACGGTGCGCAGGGCATTCAGCAGCACAATCCGAGCGCCAGGCACAGTCGGCAATAAATCAACAAGCGGATTCACATCGACCGGCTTCACCTGCAACAACGGATGCATCATGCGCTCGTCTTCCATTGCCGTGGTGATTTGCACGATGAGCTTACGCTCCGTCGCAAGCTGGAGAAGTCTCGCGAACAACGGATCGTCGAGCGCGTAACCATGATAATTCGGATGCAGGCGAATGCCGCGCATACCGTAATCTTCCGCGCAGCGGCGCAGATCTTCTTCCCAATCCGGCAGCTTTGGATTCACCGTACCGAACGGCAGCAATACGCCACTACCATGTTTTGCGCATTCATCGACAAGCCGGGCATTTGCGGAAGCAATATCCTTGTGCAACAGCGCGTCGAAACTCCCCGCCCACGCTTGCGTGATGCCGTGCGATTGCAGCGCCTCAACAAGTGCGGGCGTTTCATCCAGCGGCAATCGCCGAAACGGCCAGCGCGACAACGTCACCTGCACGTCGATGATGGGCGCGTTCATACTTTCACGCCCTTTGCTTCGAGTATCGGAGTCAGCAAACGCTTGAGATTGCCGCTAAGAATAAGGCGCTTGTCATCATCGGTAATGCGCGCGCCGTAAACTTTCGCGAGTTGTGACGCAAAGCTCCTGCCGCCCGCATCACTGCCAAACAGCACGCGCTCCACGCCAAGCTCACGCACAGCCATCTCCGTGAATCCCGCCGTCGGATCCCCACCCGCAAGATCGGCGTAAATATTTTTGTGCGGGCGTATCGCGCGAATGCCCAGTTCCCAATCGCCGCCGCAATGACCGCAAATCAAAATGGCGCCAGGATGACGCGATGCAAGTTCCGCCAGCTCCATCGGCGTCGATTCTCCAGGCAGGTTACCCGTGATCTTGATCCACGTATGCTGAAAAACCAGCGCCTTGTGCGCGGCAGCCCGCGCAATGATCGGATCGAGGCTAGCCGCGTTGCAGTGTTCCGCGACCCACAACTTGATCCCAACCATCGGCCCATTGACCACACACCGATCGAACTCGTCCAGCGACTCCTTCTCGAATTTTGGATTCAGGTAAACAAATCCAAACGCGCGATCGTGGTAATGGCTCAAGGCCTGGAGTACTTCGTCGTTCTCCTGCCGAAACTTTTCCGGCGTCGGCTCGTAGGAAAACTCCATGCCCATGAACACTACCTGTTTCGCGATCCCCATGCGCTCCGCAAACCCAAGCAGATTCACCATCTTCTCATCCGGTGTCCGCCCCGGCACACCGGAGAGGTGTGTATGCAGGTCCCATATTTCCGCAGGAGGATTTAACATCAATACAGTTTATCCACAGATTGCACAGATGTCACAGATTTAAAACAAGAATCAAATCTCTTTTTGAATTCAATCTGTGTCATCTGTGCAATCTGTGGTTGATCCTTACTTGCCTTCCAGCACAGGACGGTTATGCGGCAATTCCGCCCGGAAATCGCCAAGGCTGGACCAGTAGAGGCGTTTGTTAAGATCGACTTCGGCGACTGTGATTGTCCCCCAGTCTTCCGCGCGCGCGATGACCTGGCCTTCCTGATCGTACACGCCGCTGATCATCCATTTTGCACTCTTGTCGGTGTAGCTGCTGCTCACAACGTACACATGATTTTCGCAGGCGCGCGCTGCGGCGAGCATAGGGTTGCACCCCGCGACAGGAAACGCGATGACCTCCGCGCCGTTGTTGCTAAGTTTGCGCGCGACCTCTGGAAAGAATCCGTCGTAACAAATCATGATGCCGACCTTGCCGAAACGCGTATCGAATACCGGATAATCATTCCCCGGCACGACACCCCAATCCACTTCCGGTCGCGGCAGTGTGACCTTGCGGTATTTCCCCACAAGCGCACCGTCCGGCCCAATCAGCGCGGCGGTGTTATAAACGAGATGCTTATCCCGCTCGACCAATCCCACGACAATGTAGAGATCGTGTTGCTTCGCCAACGCGCCGAAATATTCTGTCGAAGGCCCCGGAATCGGTTCGGCCGCGTCCGCATAATTTAAGGGGTTACCCGTCGCGGTAATAGTCTCCGGCAACACAACCAGATCCGCCTTCTGCTGCGCGGCCTGCTCCACAAACGGCGCAAGCTGCTTGCAACTATCTTCCGCGGACTTCCCGCCATTGGGAACATAATGCACCGCGGCAAGCCGCACCGTTCTGGATTTCAACGCTTCCGTTTCATCGAAAGAAATATCGCTCCATTCGCAACGCGCGTTCGCGGCCCAACGAAAATGCAATTCAATTTTAGCGCTCACCGCTTTTTGTGGCGCCTGATAGCTTCCCGCGATTTCTGTCCAGCCCTTATCATCCGTACCCTTTGTCTCCGGATACTCCGGTTCCGACACCGGCGGCCTACCGCCCGCATACGACACAGCACCCGGCACATCGCGTAGCGCATGGTTGCCCGCTTCATCGTTCCAGATAATCCGCACCTGCACGCTCCGCCGCGGCACCGTAACATTCTCCACGCGATACAACGCACGAAACGCATACGTCTTACCGCCTTCAACGAGCACCTTCTTGACCCAACGCCCATCGAGACCTTCGCGCGCATCCGCGGTAGTCACAAGCGCGCCCGCGCCGTTTGCCCCGCCTTTCGCATCAAATGCAAACGCCGGCCGCGTCTCATCTCGCGCCGCCTCCTGCGTCCACCCATCAGCGAGACCCAACGCCCCATGCGCCACGCACGAAACAAACGCAATCGCCATCAATATAGAAAAACGCTTCATGTCATTCTCCAATTGGCGCAATGCTACCACTGCAATCTCCGACTAGCGCTACGTATTTCTTTTCGTCGGCCACAACCGCGCCGGATCGCACGATTGCATCACGATTTCAACACTTGCTCCCGAAGTCGCATTGCCCCGCGTTGTACCCCGAAGGGGTAAAGGCATGTAGCCCCGGGTTGCGACGCCGTAGCCGCTTCGGCGAAGGCGGCGCTACCCGGGGTAGCCCAGCCCCCCACATTTCTTCAACCCCGAACGGGGTTGCGGATACTATACTGCGCCACGCGGCACCCCCCGCGCAGCCAACGCAAATAATATTTTCAGTGCTACGTTGTTCTTACACGCCAAATTCGACGCCACCACAACCCCGCGAACCGCGCGCCGCGAAATCTTTACCTCATTACCGCTGGTGAAATAAGGATTGGCCGCGATCTTCCGCAAGGTCAACACCGCCATGCCAATTGCCCACAAACAAAACCGGCGAATACCCGGTTCACTCTTGGGAATCAACATCGTATACGCCAGCGCATTTTCCAAATGCCCGCGTGCAATACCAATGAGTTCTATCATCCCCGCGCGAAATGCCGGATCATTTTTCCGCACACCCAACGCGCTCAGATCAAATCCATGCGCATCAAACACACTCCGCGGCAGCCACACCACATTGCGCGCCTTGTCGTCCCATATATCTTTCAGGATATTGGTCATCTGCAGTCCCTGGCCAAATGACACGGCCAACGCTGCAAGCTTGTCCCTATTCTTCGCAGTCTCCGGCGAATGCGCGCAAAACAAATCGCACAACATCTCGCCAACGACACCCGCAACGTGATAGCAATACGCGTCAAGCTGCGAAACATCGCGCAGGCCATCGGTGAACTGCCCTTCCTGAAATTCCTCCATACCGCTTGTCATGATCCGCACACAGCGCGACAACGCCGCGCGCTCGGCTGCAGAAAAACTGTGCGTGATCCGAATTACGCGCTCGGTATTGCGCACAAGGTCGCGTTCCGCCTCCGGGCTGCCATGCGTCAACGCGTCGGCGAGCGCATCCCCGAAATCATTCACTGCGCGCGCGCCTTCCACGATCTCCGCAAACGCCTGGCTGAACGACAGTTTCTGCTCAATTGTCAGCGCGGGAGAATCCTCGATCGTGTCCGCGATGCGACACAGCAAATAGGCGTTCCCCACCACAACGCGAAGCCGCTCCGGCAACTGCGGAATCGTCAACGC
This sequence comes from Candidatus Hydrogenedentota bacterium, assembly GCA_020848835.1. GTDB lineage: Bacteria > Hydrogenedentota > Hydrogenedentia > Hydrogenedentales > SLHB01 > JABWCD01. The sequence goes on along the minus strand of JADLHJ010000027.1, from coordinate 66,392 downwards.
AAAAGTGCGTGACACGTCAGGAAGAATCGCATTCTGAAAGTGCAGATCATCCGCTGGCGAAACTGTTGTCGTCTCGACCAAGGGAATGGAGTTGGGAGATGTTGTAGCCTGGATAGTCACTTATGCGCCCAAGTTAAAAGAGAAGCATAACAGGTAGGGACGCTTTGCCAAAGCGTCCGTATTTACTTCCATTTGGCGTAATATAAAGACTCCAAAACCGGGAGACATCTTCATGTTTAGCCGCCGCAGTTTCTTGCAGGGTCTTGGCTACTTCGCAATCGGCTCTATCCTCGGCACCACCCTGCGCACCCAACGCGTCCTCGCCGCACAGCACGACATCAAGATCACCGCCGTGGAACCCTACGTGCTCAAAGGCGGCAAGTGCTGGGTTATTGTGCGCACGTCCGATGGCGTCAGCGGCATCGGCGAAGTCAGCCCGATGAACGCGCCGGCGGCTGCACTCCTCATTCGCGATGAATTTGCGCCCCTCCTAATCGGCGCGAATCCGCTCGACATCGATCGTTGCTGGGACCGCGTCTTCTACCGCACCTACAAGCAAGGCGTGATGGGCCTGCAACCCGAAGCGCTCTCGGGTATCGACATCGCGCTGTGGGACATCCTCGGCAAGGTCGCGGGCATGCCCATTCACCGCCTGCTCGGCGGCAAACGCCGCGACACCGTGCGCGTGTACGCAAGCATCGGCGGCGCGGCAGAGGTATCGCCGGAATCGGTCGCGCAACGCGCGGATGCCGCGGCAAAAGACGGATTCACCGCCGTAAAAATCCGGCAGGACTACGGCCCGCTTATTCCCGACCGCAACGTGAAGAAAGACCTCGCGGTGTTGGAAGCCGTGCGCAAAGCCATCGGCGATGATGTCGAACTCAAGTACGACGTAAACAACGGATACTCGCTGCAAACCGCAATCAACGTCGGCAAAGAAATCGAACGCTTTAACGTCATCCACTACGAAGAGCCCCTCGCACAGACGAACTACGCAGGCTACGCAAAACTCGTCGACGCGGTGAACGTCCCCGTCGCCGCGGGCGAACACGAATACACGCGCTGGCAATTCCGCGATCTCATCGAACAGGCCAACGTCGATATTCTCCAACCCGATCTCGTGAAATGCGCGGGCATCTCCGAAGCCGTGAAAATCGCCGCGCTCGCGTCCGCGTACCATCGCCCACTGTGCCCGCATCAAACCCAACCCACCATCGGCCAAGCCGCCACGCTGCATTACACCAGCGTCTTCGTCGATAACGACATGGCCCAAGAACTCACCGAAGGCGGCCACAAAAGTCCATTGCACGATCTCTTCAAGACCCCGTTGGAGTACAAAGATGGTCACCTCACCGTGCCCGACGCGCCAGGGTTAGGCTTGGAATTGGACGAAGCGAAGTTAAAGAACGCACTGGAATAGCCGTTCAACCGCAATGGCCAACCTCATCATCTACAGCTTCATTAGCGGGGCCACCATATTCATCGGCTTGTTGCTCACTCTGGCGGGCGTCGCGATGCGTTCGCGCAGTCCAGTGCAAATGGTAAAACGCTACGCAAGCATTTCCGTTGTTCTGGGCATACTTCTCACCATTGCGACCTGCGTTCCATACCCCTTCTGGATCGTGCTATGTGAAGCAGGTCTCGTACTCGGCGGATTGTTTTGCGTGTTCGCCAAATCTGAAAAGAAAATCCGCATTGCGACATACACCACCGTCGTTTGCGCATTGGTGATTGGCGCGGTGGAACTTTACTTTCAGCGATCGCCAAATATTGCCATAGACGGCTTGAAGGAACTCTTCGTTGTCGGCGATTCGTTGAGCATGGGCGCCGACCCTCCGGGGAAGAATTGGCCTGACCTGCTCGGCGAGAAGCTAGGCCTCACTACACATTCCTATTCCTTTGGCGGCGCGCGCACGGACACGGCATTGAGCAACGCCAAAAGGATTACTGGCGACCAAGGACTCGTCATCCTCGAAATCGGCGGAAACGATCTGCTCTATGACACGCCGGACTTCTCGAACCACCTCGAATTGCTGCTGCAGGAAGTCTGCAAAGGCCAGCGCCGCGTCGTTATGGTCGAAATACCACTACCGCCGTTTTACATGCGCTACGGCACAGCCCAACGACGCCTCGCCGCGAAATACGGCGTAACGCTCGTTCCAAAACGAATCTTGGCCAGCGTCATCACGAGCGAAGGCGCGACCACTGACAGCCTGCATCTATCCAACACGGGACATGAAATGCTTGCGACATCCTTTACAAGGTATTTTCGATCGAAGCCGATAAGGTAGTCGCGTAAATAATTTTGACACAATAACTTACAGATTATTTGTCAACTTTATCTCCCTTGTTTCCCAACGCGGGATTCGACGATCCAGCGTCACTGCTGACACAACAGTCAACCATTGACGGCTTAATTCGCACGCCCTTGTCTTCCTGCTTCCGCACCGCGATCCCTTGTTTCCCATCCGCGCTTATCCGCGTAATCCGTGTCATCCGCGTTCCAATCTTTCCATCCAGAGTGCAACGCCGTGGGCGAAATAATGAGAGGCACAGGCGCCGCCACCTGTAACCTCTCCGCGTCCGCCGGTGTACCAGCGGGTAGAACCCAAACGGGAGACTACCCATGATTATGGCGGACGTATTTAAGATTTTGTTTCTAATCCTCGGGACGCTGATCACCATCGTCGCGTACTGGCTCTTGGCCGAGGCCTTGTTCCGGCGCGCAGTCGAACGGGCCAGCGTCGTCTACGAAGCCAACCCCTATAAGGTCTCGATGGTCGGCGCAGTGGTGGGCGTGCCCCTGTTCCTCGCCAGCCTGGGACTGTTAAACAGCGCGGCTGGCCTGAAGCTGCTCGGCGCAATTCTGCTCTCGGGACTATTGCTGGTTGCGCTGGTAGGCTCGGCGGGCTTGGCGCGGCTGGTCGGGTGCCGGCTGGCTTCCGCAAGCGATACTGCATACCCGTGGCGGCGCGTCTTGCGCGGGGGGATCGTGTTGTCGATCACCTTCGTGTTTCCGATTCTCGGCTGGTTCTTTGTAATGCCGTTGACTTTGGCGAGCGGCGTCGGCGCAGTCATCTTGTCCCGTTTTGGACAGCGCGCCGCGAGCATGCCGCCGGTTGTCCATCCCGCGGCAAACGCGTAATCGACGCCATGCGTATCTCCCGACGCAATTTTATCCAAGCCGCCAGCGCGCTGTCTGCGGCAGCCCTCACCGGCTGCGACCAGACGGTCCGCTTTCTCGGTGTTCCACAAGCGCCGGGCCTTGCCGGCCCATTCGAAGTTGCCGCAACGTCAACGGTCGATCCGGTGACGCACGTGTTGCGGCGGCTGACGTTTGGGCCGCGGCCCGGCGATTATGCGCGCGTCGCGGCAATGGGCATTGACGCGTTTATGGAAGAGCAACTAAATCCGGATGCAATCGACGATTACGCCTGCGACAGCCTGGTGCGCCGCAACGAAACACTCGCCGCGCCGCTGGGCGAGTTATTCGAGTACAAGCAGGATCTCCTATTGCGTGAATTGACGCGCGCGACCGTACAACGCGCGGTCTATAGCAATCGGCAACTTTATGAAGTGATGGTCGAGTTCTGGTCGGACCATTTCAACATCGCGCAGTCGAAAGGCGATTGCGCATGGCTGAAAACGGCGGATGACCGCGACGTGATCCGCAAGCATGCACTAGGGAATTTCAGCGAACTGTTGCGGGCCTCCGCGTTGAGCCCGGCGATGCTTTGGTACCTCGATGGCCGCGCGAACAAGAAAAGCAACGACAGTGAAAAAGCAAACGAGAACTACGCGCGCGAATTGTTGGAGTTGCACACGCTCGGCGTGCATGGCGGTTACACGCAACGCGACGTGATGGAAACGGCACGTTGCCTGACCGGCTGGACAGTGCGCTCGGAGCAGAAATTTTTCAAGGGCCGTCTGGAGTTTCGCGAAGACTGGCATGACGACGGGGAAAAGACCGTGCTCGGTCAAATGATTCCCGCTGGTGGCCGCGAGACTGACATTGACCGCGTGATCGAAATCGTGACCGCGCACCCATCTACCGCGCAATATCTCGCATGGAAATTGTGCCGCAGGTTTATTGCGGATGACCCTCAGCAATCCGCAGTCGATGCTGTCGCTGCTGCGTTCACGGCATCGAAGGGCGATATCAAAACAACCTTGCGCGCATTATTCGCTACAGAAGAATTCCGCGCGTCTACGGACGCCAAATTCAAACGGCCGTTGCGTTACGTCGCCTCCGCACTGCGCGCAACTGCCGCGGAATGCGATCCCAACGACGCGCTTTACCAATACCTGCTGCGCATGGGCCACACGCCGTTCCAGTATCCCACACCCGATGGCTACCCCGAGGAAGCCGAACATTGGATGGGCTCGATGCTATGGCGCTGGCACTTCACCGCGGCGCTCGCAGAAAGCCGCATCGAAGGCACACAAGTGGATTGGAAAAAGCTCGACGAATACGCCGGCGGCGAACGCATGGTCGTAGCGCATTTACTCGGGCGCGACGCATCGGAACTCGAAACGCAGTGCTGCACGGAGTCCGGCGCGGGCCCCGTGTTCATGCTGGCGTCACCGTCATTTCAAAGATTCTAATGCTCTATTCAAACCTTACTAAGCGGGCGGTTACGAAGAGCAAGTATTTAGCGCAAGGCAAGTATATTCAGCGCCAAAGGCGCGACACGGTTCGTAGCCTGGGCTGTGAGGCCCAGGATCAGGGAACGCCCCCTGTTTCTAAAGGACTGAAGGGCCGGCACATTCAGGTTCAGTAGTGAGTCTCAACAGAGCAAGGTTCTAAGGTATGCAACATACTGGCTTCATAAACGGCGACGGCGATACCAAGAACGCGCTGGTCGTAATTTTTCTGCGAGGCGGAGCCGACGGCCTAAATATGGTAGTGCCCATCGAAGACGATGCGTATTACTCCGCGCGGCCATTGGTGGGCATTTCGAAAAGCGCCACCGTTCCGCTCGATGGCATGTTTGCGTTAAATCCGCAACTCGCGCCACTCGCCAATCTGTACCGCAGCGGCGATCTCGCGATCGTCCATTGCGCGGGTTCGGAAGATCAGACGCGCTCGCATTTCGAAGCGCAAGACGCAATGGAGCACGGCGGCACCGGTGGGGGCGGTTGGCTCGGACGCTACCTGCGCTATCGTCCCAATGGGCCCGGTGGCCCGCTCGCAGCAGTCGCGATTGGAAGCGCGGCGCCGGAAGCATTGCGCGGCGCACCCGCGACGGTTGTGATGAATTCATTTGCGGATTTCGCGCTGGGTGAGAAAGCGCCTGCTTCAATGTCTGCACTGGGAAAATTGTACGCACCCGAATCGGGCGCCCTGGGCGTTGCCGCGCGTTCGACCCTGTCCGCGCTGGGGAAGATTAATCAACTCAACGCGAACAGCTACACACCAAGCAACGATGCGAAATATCCGCAATCACAACTCGGCGATGGGCTCTGCAATATTGCGCAGTTGTTAAAAGCGAAGGTTGGTTTGGAAGCGGCATGCCTCGACCTCGGTGGCTGGGACTCGCACTTTGCGTCGGCGACCTTGATCGATCCGCTGATGAAAGACCTCGCCGACAGCGTGTCCGCGTTTCATTGCGACATGAACGGTGCAATGCGCAACACGACTGTCGTAGTGATGACCGAGTTCGGACGCCGTGTATATGAGAACGCGTCGCTCGGCACCGACCACGGGCGGGCCAGCGCCATGTTTGTGCTGGGAGGCGGCGTGCGCGGCGGCAAGGTATACTGCGACTGGAAAGGCCTTGCGATGGACAAACTCGAAGCGCCCGGTGATTTGCCGGTACAGAACAATTACCGCGACGTGCTCGCGCCCATCCTCGCGCGGCACAGCGGCATGAACGATTACTCGCGCGTGTTTCCTGAATACGCGCTTACGCCATTGGAACTTCATGCCTGATTCAACTTGGTTGACCGTATCTTCGCGTTGGCCCGACAATGTGCCGGGCAACGGCGCCGTGTTGCGTGCGCCCGAATGGTTGCTTACTCAGGGTGCCGATGAGGAGAACGCGGTGGCCGATGCTTTCCATGCGCAGAGTGGCGATGTCGCATGGGAATCCGAATGCGTCGCGCGCGTGCTCTCAGGCGACCGCGCAGCGTTTGATCGTCTGGTCGATTCGTACACCGCGCGCATTTACACACACGCGTTCCGCATGACGCGCAACCGCGAAGAAGCGGAAGATGTCGTACAGGAAACTTTCCTGCGCGCGTATCGCAAACTTGCGAGCTTCGACCGGCTCCGTCCATTTCGCAATTGGCTGTACGCCATCGCAACAAACCTCGCGCTGAACGCGCTGCGCGCACGACAACGCCGCGGTCAGCCCGTCGCGCTCGATTTTGATAGCGATACGTTCGAGATAAATTCGCAACTGGAAGATGCGCGCGCGCTATTGATGCGCGGGGATGTCGCCGGACGCTTGGCACAAGCCATCGGCATGTTACCGCCGCAGCCCGCCGCGCTCGTGCATTTGCACTACATGGAAGGCATGTCGATCCGCGAAGCCGCGGATACATTGAAGATGACCGAAGACGCAGCTAAAGTCGCGCTACACCGCGCGCGAAAGCGTCTTCGCATTTTGTTAGGCGAACGCGAATGAACGATACATGTAGTAAATACCGCATGTCCTTGCGCCAACAGTTCGACGCGGGATTGGGTTTGGAAGAAGTCACAGACGATCATGCGGCAACATGCCCTGAATGCCGCGCATACCACGAACAGATGGCCGCATTGAACGCCGCGTTTTTCATGATGCCGCTGGAAGTGCCGCGCAATGTGCTGGTGCAACGCGTGAAGTCGCGCCTCGCCGCGGAACCCGCCTACGCCAACGATGCGCGCTGGTGGCTTCCCGCGGCATCGCTCTGCGCGGGTGCGTTGCTCTGCGCGTGTGTACTTTACTTTGCCGTTCCCATTGATCCTTGGGCTTGGTGGGATTACGCGAATGAGACCAGCGCTACCCCGCAATGGATGCTCGGCGAAATTTCTCTTGCGCAAGAGATCGCGTCCGCACAGACGCTATGGCATGACCTCTCGGGAGCGCTGGCTCCGTTCTCGACACCATTGCTTTGGATGTTGGCGGGGCTGGCCGCGCTTTTACTCATGGCCGTAAACGGTGCGGAAGCCTATCGCCTGCGCACGATGCGGCGGAGTTGACACATGCAACCGGAAAAAGCACTTGGGTTCATGGCGTTTCTGCTCGGTTGCCTGACCGTAAAGGCGGCCTGCATCGCCCTGAGCGTTTGGCTCGATGTCTCCGCGCCCGCATTCACCGCGCGCGCGCTAAACGCATATCAAACACGCGGCAAGCGCAGTTTTGTCCTGGGCACAATCAACGGCCTGATACTGCTGTTTCTTTTCATCGTGCTTGTGAACACGCAATTCAAGCCGCTGGCCCTGCTGGGAATCCTGATTTTGTTCATGCTTATCGCGCTCGTGTTGATCGGCTATACGATCGCGTATCACGATTTTGGATCGCGCTTGCGCGGCGATCGCGATTGGTCTGCCATGCGCGCAACGATCACCGGCGGCGCCGTTGCAGAACTCATGTTTCTGACACCAGTCGTCGGCCAAATCTTTTCGCTGGGCGTGCTGTTCCGAGGTCTAGGCGCGGTAGTGACGGCACTGCTTTCACGAGGTCCGGCGCAGAATGAGGTCAGTCCCGAAAATGTGTAAGTGCGCTACGGATTGCCGGCCAAGGTTATCCAGAATCGTTTCTTACCCAAGCGTCGCCCGACGGGATACACCATCGACTCATACACACCGCCGTTCTTCCGAATAACTCGCTCAGAGGCAATGTTGTCTTCATCGCAGGTTAACAACATTCTGCCGATACGCTGCGCTTCCGGCGTAGCGAGGACCTGCGCGAGCATTGCGGTTGCCACGCCGTTTCCGCGTGCGCTTGGTCGCACGATATAACCAATGTGGCCGCCGTAGTTCGACAGGAAGTCGTTCAGTTCAAAACGCAATCCGATTCGCCCGACGATTTCATTGTCCGCAAGCGCCCAGTAAGCACGCCCACGCACGAAATGCGATGGTGCTGTGTGCTCGCGTTCGTAGAACATGGCAACGTACTCGTCGAATCGGTTGTAAATTAGTTCCTCATTGCCATCCGGACCGAGATAGATCCAGTCGTTCTTTTCCAGGCTGGAGCATTCCTCGTACGCAGCGAGAAACGATTCGCGATAGTGCGCGCTCGGCAGGACGAGTTTCAGATCGGTAGTCAGCACGAAGTGTCGGGTTACGTTTACGCGGTGTAGTTGCGCAAGCCGGATATGAGATCGTCGAAGTCGAACACGAAACCGAACAACAACGCCACGCGCCACAGCGCGAGTTCCTTTGCGAACTGGTTCTCCGCCGACTCTTTACTCTCGATCGCGACGACTGCCTGGCGTATCGCCGAACACATCACACCGCGCTGGTTCATGTCCACCATTCCGCCCGGCGAGATGAGCAGACAGCCATCAATTGCAAAGCCCGCATAGATAAGATGGTTCACACCAAGTTTCTTGCATGCTGCGAACAGTTGATGTCCGTCTTCACAGATGTATTCGTTGTCGAGGGGTTTCGCGAACGGATCGAAATCGAGACGGCCAAAGCCTTTGTCAATATCCGCAAGGTTCGCGGTACCGGGAAATACATTCGCCTGCTTAAACTCGGAGAGTTTGTTCCGCAGCGGATCGGTTTCAACGTGCTCCGGCCCCTTTGGTGCAGGTCCCGCCAACTCAACCGCAGCCTTGTGCCCAGGATACTGCTTGTAGTACCCCGCGCTGCTGACCACGTGCATCAAAGGCAGCGGAGATTTCCGCACCGTTTCCAGCAGCTCGGGAAACACCCGCTTCGCCACGTCCGCCGCGCGCGGGATGTAGGGCACTGCGCAGTGCCAGCCGGGAAACTGTTCGTAGGTGCCGCAATCCCACGCATGCATGACCACGACGCCGGTGTGGTCAGGTGGAAACTCCAGTTCCGTTTTCTTCCATCCGCCAAAGCCGTGTTCCGGCACGGGCAACGAGAAGTCCGCGCTGAAGTGCTGGTAGTAATTGGTCGTAATTTTCAAGGGTGAAGCCATGCTCGAATCCCGCCAAAGGTATGGACTTGAGGGCACTATAGCCCGCGCCGGAATTGCGCGCAAACCGGGCATGTTGCTATACTACCAACCGCAAAATCGGGTCATTTGCACAACAAGAAGTCGCGGTTCGTCGCCGCTTTTAGAAGGGTTCTGGTCATGTCCGGTCATAGTAAATGGAGTACCATTAAACGCAAGAAGGGCGCGCTGGACGCCAAGCGCGGGAAGATCTTCTCAAAGCTTGCCAAGGAAATTACGGTTGCAGCCAAACTTGGCGGTGGCGATCAGAACGCGAATCCGCGCCTGCGCACGGTGCTGTTGGCCGCGCGCGGCCAGAACATGCCGAAAGACAATATCGACCGTGCCATCAAGAAGGGCACGGGCGAAATACCCGGAATCGTGTACGAAGAAACGCGCTATGAAGCCTACGGCCCCGCGGGTGTTGCCGTCATCGTAGACGTGCTGACGGATAACAAGAACCGCACGGTCTCCGAAATCCGCCATATCTTCACGAAGAACAACGGCGCGATGGCCGAGGCCGGCGCAGTGGGTTGGAATTTCGATCGCAAAGGGCTTATCACCGTAGCGAAGACGGGCCTCACCGATGACGAGATTTTTGAGAAGGCCATTGAGGCCGGCGCGGAAGATGTCGATACCGAAGGCGACATGTACGAATTGAAGACCGTTGACTCTGACCTGCATGCAGTCGTGGGACAACTCGAACAAATGGGTATCAAAGTCGAAGAAGCAAAGTTGACGATGCTCCCGAAGACTACGGTGAAGGTCGAAGGTTCCAATGTCGGTGCGATTCTTCGCCTGATGGAATCGCTGGAAGACAACGACGACGTACAGGATTTCTACGCGAACTTCGACATCTCCGACGAGGACATGGCCGCGGCCATGAACTAACCGCGATGCGCGTGCTTGGGTTCGATCCCGGGACCGCAACGACCGGCTATGGCGTTGTCGAAGGCAAAGGCACGCGGCTTATCCACATTGCTCATGGCGTCATTTCCACCCCCGCACACACGCACTTCGCGGCGCGCCTGCGTACCATCCACGAGGAAGTCGCGCGTCTTATCTTTGAATACAAACCCGAAGCCGTCGCCGTAGAAAAACTATACTTTTCCCGCAACGTCACCACGGGAATTTCCGTGGCGCAATCGCGCGGCGTAATTGCGCTCGCTGCGGAGCAGGCAAGCTTGCCGATTGGGGAATTCAGTCCGCTGGAAGTGAAGAATTCCGTGGTTGGTTATGGAAAGGCCACCAAGCAGCAAGTGCAGAACATGATCAAGATTCTGTTGAACCTCGATGCCGCGCCGCGTCCGGACGATGCCGCCGATGCACTGGCGCTGGCGATTTGTCAGGTGCATGCAGGAAAAGTGTTGCGCGCCTTGGAAGGCTGACGCGCTCGTACCTAGCGGCCCTGATACTCTTTCAATTTGTTGCGCAGGGTGCGCACCGAAATCCCCAGGACCTCCGCGGCATGCGTGCGATTCTGGTTGTGCTTTTCCAGCGTGCGCATGATGAGTTCTTTTTCCATATCGCCGACCGTCGTGCCTATGCGCACGGAGACCGCGTTGCCGTTCATGCGATTGCTGCGTGACGGGCCGAAAGAAAAATGCTCAGGTCCCAGTACTCGCGCGGACGATAGGACTACCGCGCGCTCTACTACGTTCTGTAATTCGCGCACGTTACCCGGCCATTCATATTCGGTAAACAATTCGATCGTCTCTGGCGCGAATCCGGTGATTGGTCGATTGTTCTCCTGCACGTAGCGCTTCAAGAAACAATCCATCAACGCGGGAATGTCTTCCTTCCGATCGCGAAGCGGCGGAAGAACGACGGGAATGACGTTGAGGCGGAAAAATAGATCTTCGCGGAGTTGCCCTTTCTCCACCGCATCTTCGAGATTAAGGTTTGTGGTGCAGACGATCCGCGTATCGACTTTGATGGGCGAACTGCCGCCGACGCGCTCGAATTCGCGTTCCTGCAACGCTCGCAGTAGTTTGGGCTGCAACTCGATGCCAATCTCGCTGACTTCATCCAGCAGCAGTGTGCCCGAATCGGCCAGTTCGAATCGTCCGATCTTGCGTTCGTGCGCGCCCGTGAAGGATCCCTTCTCATGTCCGAACAATTCGCTTTCCAAAAGTCCCGCGGAAAGCGCCGCACAGTTCACCTTAATAAATGGACGATCCCGCCGCGAACCGCTGTAGTGAATGGCGCGCGCGACGAGTTCCTTGCCGGTGCCGCTTTCGCCGCGAATCAGAATGGTCGCGCGGCTATCGGCGACTTTCTGAATCTGCTCATGCACGCGCTGCATCGCCTCGCTTGCGCCGACCATCGCGGAAAAATCGTAGCGCTTGTTCAACTCCGCGCGGAGATACTTGTTTTCCTGCGCGATGCGTTCGCGTTCGAGCGCTCGCGATACCGCAAGCTCGAGTTCATCCGGCGTGAAGGGCTTCATGATGTAATCGAATGCGCCTTCCTTCAGCGCCGTGACCGCCGTTTCGACCGTGCCGTAGGCGGTCATGATGATGCAGGCGGTTGCCGGCGATTGCGCACGCACTGCGCGCAGCACTTCGATTCCATCGACCGGTTGCATTTTGAGATCGGTAACAACGATATCGAAGGTCTTCGATTGCACCAACTGAATGGCGTCGCGTCCGGACGGTGCGACGGTGACGTCGTGCCCCGCGCGCGCGAGCGCCTCTTGCACGTATTCGCGCATTAACGATTCATCGTCTACTACCAATATAGATGCTTTAGCCATGATTACTCCGCCCGCGGTAACGCTATCGTAAATATGGAGCCTGCGCCGGGTGCGCTTGTAGCGGAAATCCGCCCGCCGTGTGCTTCTACGATCTTCGCAGCGATCGCCAGCCCAAGCCCGGTGCCTTTTTCCTTTGTAGTAAAGAACGGCGAGAAAATCTGTTCCAGTTGTTGTGCGTCCATGCCGCAGCCCGTGTCGGAAATTTTCAGCTCAACCCAGCCGTCGCTCACATTCGATGCCGCGCTGATGCTTCCGCCCTGCGCCATGCTTTGTTTTGCATTAATGATGATGTTCAGCAGCACTTGGCGCAGCTTGTCGGCATCGGCCACTATACATGCAGTCTGATCCACGTCGTTTTTGACAGCAATAATTTTGGCGTCAATATCGACAAACGTAATGGCCGATTCCACCATCTCCCGTAAGGGGACAGGTTGTAATTGCAGTTGAAGCGGGCGCGTATACTCGAGCAACTCGGTCACGACGCGCTCGAGCGCCTTCGATCCCTCAAGTACTTTCTCGACGAGTCGCGCGCGCGGGTCCGCGGCATCGATGTCACGTGCGAGTAGCGCTGCAAACCCGCGGATGCCGCCGAGCGGATTTCTGATTTCGTGCGCGACCGTTGCGGCCAATTGCCCGATTGCGGCGAGGCGATCTTGATGTTGCAGGCGCGTGCGCAACATCTCGATTTCGGTTTGGTCCTGGAACACTTTTACGGTGCCGATGCGCCGTAACGACCGGTCAAACAAGGGCGAGTCGCACTCGCTCACTTGCAGGGTCCTTCCGTCTTTCGCGCGAAGTTCGCGCGCATGCCGCCCGCTCGACACCGCAAACTCGCGTCCGAAAACATCCATGAATGAGCGGCCCACGGCATCGCCCGCGTTGTACCCGAGCACGTGACTCGCGGCGCGGTTGAACGTCGTCACCACGCCTTGCGGATCGATTGCGATCACGCCGTCGGACATGCTTTCCATAATCGAGCTGAGATAGTCGCTCGTCAACGCGAGTTCGCGGTTCTTGGCTTCCAGTTCGCGGTCGAGTTCCTGCAGCCGCGCTTCGAGACGACGGTAGGATTCCTCCATCGTTTGCGTGGTCCGCGTAAAGAGCTCAAAGGCATCCGCCAAGGCGCGGATGTCCGCGTCTTTTTGCATCGGCGCGATGCCCGCGCTAGGCGTTTCGGTCAACTCGGTCGGGTTCACTGTCCATGGTCCTATACCGGTCGAGCACATTTTGCCCGCGCCGTATCGCTTCCCATTCGCGCTTGACCGCCTCGCGCCGTTCGCGCGCGTTGCCGGCCGCTACGTTTACGAATTCTTCGAGCCGCGCTGCCAAACCGGCCGCTTCGCCGGCCAAAGCGCGCACAGACGCCGTGGCCGCTTCGCTCCGCGTTGAAGATTTCCATTCTCGCAGCAGCGCATTGAACTCTTGTTCGAGCGCCGCGCTTTCGCGCGCGTGGTTCGCCGCCAACCTCTCGGCGTCTTCCAGTTCACCCGCGTTGAGTAGCGCTAGAATCTGGTCCTGTTCAGCCAGCATCTGTTTGTACAGTGCAATCTGCCGCGCAAAATAGTCGCTGATGCGTTCAACGATTCCCTGCATCTAGCCGCCCTGTCCGATGACTTGCGGCCCGCCGCGCATGCGCTGTTCGAGGCGCGCGTACTCCGCCTTGATACGCGCATCTTCCGCGTAGGGCGTATCGCTTCCAGCGAGTTCATCGAGTATCGGCAAACTGTTTGAGTAATCGTCCAGCTTGAGCATTGCGTTCGCGCGTTGATACTTCGCCCAGATTGCATCGCGCGACAGCGGCGCAGGTTCTTCGGTAGCCGCCTCTTCTGTACTCTCGCCTTCTTTCGGCTCCGGTTGCTTTGGGACTGCAAGTGCATAGGCATCGAGCGCGCCGCGAAAGTCGCCGGCGTTGTACAACGCGTCGCCCCAGAGGGCCGCGGTCCTTTGCAAACGCCCGCTGTCTTCCGGGTGCTTTTCGACGTAGGCGTCGAAATCGCTCACGAGAATTCGCGCATTGGCGGTCTTACCCGTTTCGAGACAAGCGCGCACGAGGTACTCGAAATCTTCCGGCGTGCGCTCGACCGGATATTGTTCGAAGGCCTGCTGCATCTTGTCGAGTGCCGCGACAGCGTCTACATTGAGCATTGCGCGGCCTTGCGCCATGAGAAACTCGAAGCCGGTCTTTGATGGTAACCGCGCCTCATCTACTTTCTTGATGACCGGTAGCGCCGATCCCATCGCGCCGTTCTCGAGCAAGACGATTGCGGCGCGGGCGAGCATTTCCGGATCGGTTGCGAGTGTGGCGACTTTTTCGTAGGCCGCCGTGGCGCGTTTGGAAAGGCCGAGGTCCGTATAGATGTCTCCCAGTGCGGACTGAATTTCGAGTTGGCGCATCGATGCGTTCGGCGCAACGGAGAGTGCGGCAAGCCGATCGATCGCAGCGGCGATCGCCCCGGTCTTGTATTCGTTTCGGCCAAGCTGAACGCCGGCGTCAACGGCTTGCACGGAATCCGGATATTTCTCGATGACTTTCTTCAGCAAGTCAAGCGCTTTATCGCTCTCGGCGAGTTCCTGATACTTTAATCCCGCTTCCAAGAGTACTTCGGGATCGTTCGCGCCGAGCTTGTCCGCTTGCACGAGCGCCTCCGCCGCCGCGCGCGTGTCTTTTGTCTTGCTCAGCATGAGCGCACGGTTCTTGGCGACTTCCGCGTTCTTGTCGAAGCGGTCTGCGGCCTGCTGCGCGAGCTCTAGGGCCTGGCGCGATTCGCCGTTCTCGTCCAGCGCGCGCGTGAGTTCGATCACGCCCTCGGGAATGTGCGTGCTTTCGGGATAGAAGTTGAGCAGCTCCCGCGCAACGCGAACCGCATCCGCGGGTTTTCCAGCGGCGCGATAGGCTTTTGCAAGTTCGACGTACACCGCGTCGTTGCCATCGGTCGTTGTCGCGGTTTGCAGCCGGCCCTCCAGGGCGGCGATTGCGCCGGGCAAATTGCCTGCCGCATTTTCGATGCGCGCAACGGCAAGCGCGGCCTCGGCGCCTACACGCGATTCGGTGCGCTCGGTGGCCACGGTGGTATACATTGCGATGGCATCAGGCACGCGGCCGGTCGATTCGTAGCATTTCGCGAGCATCATTTGCGCCTCGCTCTTGTGCGGCGAATCGGGATGGTCGGCGAGGATGCTGTTCAGCGACTTTTCGGCGTCCGGGTAATAGTTCAATTGCATCGAGATGCGCGCGAGTTGAAGGAGTGTATTGTCGCGATCGAAGGTATTCGGGTACGTGTTCAGAATACGCTCATAGGTATCGCGCGCAAGCGTGAGCGCGCCGCCGCGTTCATATAGTTCGGCTTTCCAGGTTAGCGCTTCCGGGTTGCGCGAATACTCCGGCGCGAGCGCGACCACGTCCTCAATATTCTTGAGTACGGTTTCTATGTCCACGTCTTTGGGATTCGGAGGCAGCGAGCGGTATCCAGCTTCCACGTGCAGGAAACGCGCTTCATTCAAGAGCCTGCTCGGCTCGGCGCCACGAATGGCCGTGCCAAGCGTGCGCATCGCGCTGACGTGCTCGCCTTTCCCCATGAGTTCTTTTGCGAGAATAATAGCTTCTTCGAGATCGATCGGTTCCTTTTCGGTGGCCACATGTGCGGGCGCAACCTCGGGCTCGCCTTCACGGTGCGACCATAGATAAGCGAACGTCGAAACTCCCGCGAAGATCGACGCCGCGATCGCAGCCGCCAGTTTGACCGGGAATTTCGCGCCTTTGCGCAGGCGGCGCTGCACTACAGGCGACGCATCTTCCGTTGGTTCGCGTGCTTCATCCGCTGGTTCGCTCACCAGCGAGACGCTTTGGCTGGTCGGCGGTAACGAAATTCCCAAATCGGCAAAATCGTCGTCGGAAAGCGCTACTGCATCGACCTCGCGCGCTTTCAGTTCGGATCCCTGCGATGGCAATGGCGCCAATTTGTGCGGGAGTTGGGGCGCGGCTGGCGTCGCTGCCGCTTGCGCAGCCTGTGCCAGTAGGGAATCGATGAGGTCTTGCCCCAGGGGTTGGTCGCCCGCTGTTGGGTCTGGCACTGCCGCTGCAAGATTTTCGCGACCAACGTTTGCTTGCGCGTTGTCTCTGGCAGCGCGCTCTATCGGGTCGTCATCGGAAACCTTTGCGATCGGCAACGACGACGGTGGCTCAGCGCGCAGCATTGGGTGAGCAGCGAGGAGGGCATCAAGCTCATCTTGGCCCAAAGTAACCGGCGCTGTCTCAGTGCTGACTGCCGGTTCTTGAGGAGCCGCCTGATCAGTTGCGGCCAGAACAGCGTCGAGTTCACCACCACCTAACTGCGTTTCCGGTTCTGTACTTGCCAATAGCTTATCGAGTTCGTCTTGCGTCAATACTTGGCTATCGGCGGTGGCATCCACGAGGGGGGCTTCATCACCAAGTTTGTCGCGTGGATTTCCATTGGTCCGAATCGCGTCGAGTTCGGCTTGATCGATTTTGCGTAGCGCTGCTTCGGCGGCAGCGAAGTTCGTGGGCTCTGACTCTGCTTCTGCCAGTAGTTTGTCGATTTCTTTCTGGTCGATGGCCGAAACCGTAGGCAAGGCCGCGGCGACGGAAGGTTCCGGCGGAGCGGCCTGCCTCCCGGGCTGCTTAGTGCCAGTCAACAGTGTGTCGATCTCGTCCTGCGAAATTAGTCCCAGATCGTGGCCCGATACGAAAGGCGGTGGGGCTGGCACCGGCTCTTGGGTCGATCGCTGGAGCGGCGGCGCTTGGATTGCCTTCTTCGTCTTGGTTTTCGCTAAAAGCGCGTCGATTTCGTCCTGGGCTATGAGCGGAGATAAGGATGCCTGCTGCGGCGGGTCTGCAGGATTAGCGCTGTCCATATCGCTCATCGGGTTCCCCTAAAACGCTTATCGAACGCAGGTGGGTGGCAGGAATTGTGCCGATGCAAGGCAGAAATCACCACCACAAGATATAGGGGCTTGCTCTTCACTGTAGGCATATCTTGCCCCATCGTACCAGAACTGTGGTACTTCTGCAACGCATATCGGCAAAATTTTCTCTGTCAACTGATTACTATTCGGCAACTCTTGCCTACGTAATGGTAGGCTCGGTGAGCTCATTCTCCATTCGCACCGACAGCTCGATAAGTTCAGCTGCGCGGCGCTCCTGGAAGGCATCGAATGGTTGGATCGGTTCACGGACCCGCGAAGTGGCATGAATCCCCTGCGCGTGAAGCAGTCGCTTGAAGAAATGGATAGAAACATCGAGATGCTGGTTAGAGAAAGTGAGGACCGGGCACAGGCGGTGGAACAGCGCGACCGCAGCCTCTCGATCGCCTGCGGCGTGCCGCTCAAAGATGCGGGCGTATGTTCGGTGCAAACCGGTAGGCATGAAGGCGTGGACTCCGCGGTCGAGTCCTTCAATCATCTGCTGAACGGCCCAGCCGCCGGAGACGTGGAGGCGGCCTTGGGTGGCATCTAGAACTTGGGTATATTTCAAGTTGGCGTTCGCCGTTTCAATCTTCAAACAGCGGAATGCCTCAACATCCCTAAAGAGTTCAACGATGAGCGATAGCGGTAGGCCCGCGCCGGTAAAGTCCCAATCTTGCAGCATAAGGAACTTAGGGGTAAGCGAGGCGATTTCTAGTACGTCTGACCTGTAGGGAGCTTCCGATTCGTACGGGATATTGACCAGGATTCCTTCGCAACCTAGTTCGATGAGCTCGCGTGCGGCGTTCGTGCGCTCGGATTGCTGCGGTGCGGATGCCCCCCCGATGACTGGAACCCTTCCGGCGGCAGTGGTTACTACAGTCTCAACTAATCGAAGCCGTTCGTGCGCGGAAAGTTTTCCGACTTCGGACGCCATCGCGGGCACGAGAAAACCGGCCACCCCGGCGTGGATAGCGTACCGCACGTTGCGCTGTACGCCTTCTAAATCGAGAGTGTTATCGTCAAGGAACGGTGTGTTCAACACGGTAATGATGCCGCGGAGATCGAGCAGTTGTTTCATTCCACAGATTTTACACGGACTCACGAGGACTTAGACAGTCGCGGTAAGTGAAGACAGTGAAGGCGGACCCCCGGCATACTGCGTGACATCGCCCGCTAAATTACCGGCCTTCGTAAAGCCGGAGCTTACTTGCGTACGGCTTCGATCGGATGCAGGGCGAAGTAAGTATCGAAGATTGCGTCGCCAACCTTGTTTAGTTTTGCCTGCAACTCGTCGAGATAGTCGTGCAAACCTTCCGAAATAATGGTGTGAATGTCGGCGTACGCGAGTTCGGAGGCGAGCTGGCCAATGCGTTGTTCGGCGCGGTTGCTGAAGGAATCCTCGGGGGTATGTGAAATTGCGTGAAGCGAATCTTCCGCAGCGTGAACGCAATAAAGTACCGCGCGCGGGCATTCGCGGTCCAGCACTAAAAACTGCGCGACGCGATCCGGCTCGATGGTGCCATGGCGTTTGCGGTAGGCCTCGTAGGCGCTGACGGATCGCATAAGCGCCGCCCATTGAATTGAATCTATTGCATCGCCCACGTCTACGCGCGAAGGCAGTTCCATGAAGTTTTTCGCGTCGAGGACGCGAAGGGTCTTGTCAGCGCGTTCGATGAAGCGGCCCAGCCTTGCAAAATGCCAGACCTCGCCGTGCGGCATGCAGTTGTGGGTGATTCCCGTGAAAAGATGGCTCTCGCACTTTACCTGTTCCAGAAACTCGTGGGGAGAGTCAAACAGCGCGCGGCGCTGTGCCGCTTCGCGCACCATGATGTGGAAAGTATTGACGTGCTCCCATATTTCTGAGGGAATGATCTCGCGTATCGTACGAGCATTCTCGCGTGCGGCGCTTAAACATGACAAAATAGAATTTGGATTCAACGCGTCGAATGCGAGAAATTGAAGCGCTGTGTCGCGCGTGGGAGCGCCCAAGCGCGCGGTAAAGGCATCGTAGTCGCCGGTGGTGTGTATCAGCGCGCTCCACTGTTCGCCGTTGAGAGAGGGCATATCGAGGTGAAGATGAAAATTTACATCGACGAAGCGCGCGACGTTGTCTGCGCGTTCGATGTAGCGGTTCATCCAGTAGATGGATTCTGCAACACGGCTTAGCATGCTTACTGCTCCTCGACCACCCAGGTGTCCTTACTCCCGCCGCCTTGTGAAGAGTTCACGACAAGAGAACCCTTTTTTAATGCGACGCGCGTAAGCCCACCGGGCAACACGTAGATGTCCTCGCCATAGAGAATATACGGACGCAAATCGACGTGACGGCCCTCGAAGTGATCGTCCACAATCGTCGGCACGCGCGAGAGCGAAAGGGTGGGTTGCGCAATGTAGTTGCGGGGATTTGCCTGAATGAGTTCTGCGAACTTCGTCCGCTCGACTTCGGTCGCGTGTGGACCGACTAACATACCGTAGCCGCCGGATTCGTTTGCCGCCTTCACTACTAGCTTGTCGAGATTCGCAAGTACGTGTTGGCGTTCTTTGTCATCCCAACACACAAAAGTCGGCACATTCGGAATAATCGGGTCTTCGTTGAGGTAGTACTTGATGATCTGTGGTACGTAGGCGTACAGCACCTTATCATCGGCCACTCCTGTGCCAGGTGCGTTTGCAAGCGCGACTCTGCCATTGCGGAAGACTTCCATGATCCCCGGAACGCCAAGCATCGAATCGGAACGAAACGCCAGAGGATCGATGAAATCATCATCAATGCGCCGGTAGATTACATCGACGCGCTCGAATCCTTTCGTGGTGCGCATGACGACATAACCGTCTTTCACGAGCAGGTCACGGCCTTCAACCAGTTCCACGCCCATCTGCTGAGCAAGGAAAGAATGTTCGAAGTACGCGGAGTTATATACGCCGGGTGTGAGCACGACGACTTTGGGTCGCGCAACGCCGTCGGGCACTAGCGAAATCAACATTTCCAGCAAGTGCATCGGGTAATCAACCACCGGCCGCACGCGCGAGGCTTCGAAAACAAGCGGAAAGGTCTGCTTCATCACGTCGCGATTTTCCAGCACGTAAGACACCCCGGATGGACAGCGCAGGTTATCTTCGAGCACGTACATGGTACCGTCTTTATCACGCACGAGATCCGTACCCGTAATGTGCGCCCACACGCCACGGCGCGGGTTCATCCCAACGCATTGCTCACGAAAAGATTTCGCGGACTTGATGACGTGTTCAGGGATGACGCCGTCTTTAAGGATTAGTCCATCGTGGTACACATCATCAATAAACTTGTTCAGCGCAAAGATTCGTTGCTTGAGGCCTTTTTCGAGTTGCTCCCATTCCTTCGCAGGCACGATGCGCGGAATAATGTCGAAAGGAAAAATGCGCTCAGTGCCTGCTCCGTCGCCATAGACGTTGAATGTGATGCCCATTTCATAGAGGGCGCGTTCCGCCGCGTGCTGGCGTTCTCGCAGAAGATCGTTGCCAAGTTGGTTGATTTTGTTGACGAGGACTTGCGCGCCCGGACGCGACACACCCGGCGCTTCAAACATCTCGTCATAAAACCCCTCGGGGTCATACGACTCAAAACTCATGTATGGTGACCTGCTCCACTATCCCGGAAGTCCTTCGTGGCGGCGCTAAGGCTCATTAGCGCATAAGGTGGGTCCACGAATGTGCACCAATTAGGTCAAAATAGTATATGGACGGCGCACTACATTGCAAAGATACTTGCAACGGCAAGATGCACAAGGAATACTACTTCAAAATGGAGGCTGCACCATGCTCACGATTACATGGGATGAGGATACCTGCTTTCATAGCGGTGATTGTTGCTCGCTGTTACCGAAAGTGTTTAAGGAAGAGAACGAGAAAATCGTCATTGATGCAAGCCAGGCAACCGAGGACGCCATCCGCGATGCCGTCGGACGTTGTCCGTCGGGTGCTTTAAAGGTTGAGGGGTAGTTCCGCCCCCGCCCCGGAATGCCACGCCTCGCAAATAGTGCTTGCGGCGGATATCGGTGGACCGCATTGGGAGCCGCGATCACTGCGCTGTTGACTACCGGCTGTCCGCCCGAAGTCTCGCCACAGCCTGGGAAGTTCGCGCAAAACGCGTACCATTTTCAAATCGACGTTAATGGGGACAGGCCGTGGTACATCTACTACGTGCCCGACGATTACGATCCCTCCATGCCCACTCCGCTGATTCTCTATTGGCACGGGCTCTTCCAGTGCGGACGCGACGGGTACGCGCCGTACACCGAACGTTTCGTGATCGCGATTAAAGATCACCCAGAACTTTACCCGTGTATAGTCGCTATGCCGCAGCGACCTTACGAATATTCGGACACGGAAGGCGAAGCCCTTTGCGATGCGGTATTCGCGCAAATGAAGCGGCAATTCAATATCGACGAGGACCGCGTCTACGTGTGCGGATCGTCCGTCGGCGCACAACACGCCATCAAATATGTTGCGCACACGCCGGACATCTTCGCGGCGCTCTTCGCAATCTCGGGCCCTGTCAACACAACCTACGCGGATTCACTGACGGACATACCAATCTTCATGGCGCACGGCGACGCCGATCGGGCCATTAACGTGCAGGGGTCGCGCGATTTGGTGGCGGCGATTCGCGCGGCAGGCGGCACGGTCGATTACATCGAGTATCCCGGCGAACGCCACGAGATCTATTACGGCGTGTATTCAAATCCTGATTATCTTCACTGGCTGTTCGATCAGCGCCTCAATCCATGAAGGCCCTGCTCTTTCCGCTGTCTCAAGTACTTGCCCACGTTTCCCGCGCGTACGTCGTCGGCAGAGAATTGCGGGCACGCGGCCACGAAGTCGTATTCGCCGCGGAAAACCTAGAGCACACGCGATCGCAGATGTCCATCGTCGCGCAGGACGGATTTCGCATTGTCGACGCACGTGAACCGGATTTCTCGTACCTATGGCGCAGCATGATGGAAAGTGGGTTCCGCGGCACGGTCGGCGCGGTGTGTTCGCCGAAGAAGTGGATGCCCGTCGATAAGATCATCGAGAGCCAGGTCGAAATCATAAAAAACGAACGACCGGACGTGGTCGTCGGCTTCGCAACCGCGACGATGAGCAACGCAGCGTACATCGCGGGCGTGCCCGCGGCCAATGTCTATAACGCCTACTACATCGGCGGAATCTTATCGCGCCCCATCTGGCGATTCTATTGGCATGCGTATGACGCTGTGTTCCTGGCAGCAATGCGGAGCACTGTTTACAAAAGGCATGGAAAGAAAAACATTCCGGCGATCGATTTATTTCGCTCCGTGCCCTTGTTGTCTCCCGATCTTCCGCAGATGTACGAGGTGGGCAGCGCGTTGTATAACGCGCAAATGACGGGGCCGATCTTGTTTGACTACCCCGCGCCGGCGCCCGAGTGGATGAATGAATTGGATGATGGCACGCCGAACGTCTACATCACGATGGGATCGACTGGAGTTGTGTACGATGCGGTGCGGGCGTCGTTTGGTGCACTTGCAAGACTGCCCTATCGATTTATTGTGACCACAGGCGGACAGGTGAACCACGATGCTCTCGGCGATATTCCGGGCAACTTTCGTGTCACGGCGTTTGCGCCAGGCGATGCGATACTGGCCCGGTCGCACGCACTCGTGTTTCATGGCGGTAACGGCAGCATGTACCAAGCGCTGCAACATGGCGTGCCCATGCTGGCAATTCCCACACACAACGAACAGCGGATCAACGCGCGCATCGCGGAGCGACACGGCTTTTGCCGCCTACTGGAGTTTAAGCGCGCTCGCAACGGCGAACTACGCGATGCAATAGTTTCATTAGTCGAAAATGAGCCGGGCCGCGACGCCGCCCAACGCATGGCGGAACTTGTCCGCGCGAGCAATGGCGCCGCTACCATTGCGGATCAGATCGAACATATCGCGCGCAATCGGCTATAGTGCTGCATCGCGGCACGCGCTGCGTTCGGGGAAATCGGGTCTCAGTTCACCGTAGTTGGAGTCGTGATGGGAGCAATCGCACTCAAGTCCACGAAATGGGCGTTGGACATCGCCACCAAACTTATCAAGGCGAACATCCGGGTCCACAACATCGATCAGATCAAAGATGACATGGCGATAGTCTATGTCGTCAATCATTTCACGCGCCTCGAGACCGTCCTGCTTCCCTATATTCTGCATAAATACACCGGCAAGGAAATCTGGTCGCTTGCCGCGGCGGAACTATTCACAGGCAAGATTGGCGAGTACTTGCTGTCGATGGGCAATGTCTCGACACAGAACCCGGATCGCGACAAGATCATCGTCAATTCGCTTTTAACCGGCGAACATCCGTGGATTATTTTCCCCGAAGGCGGCATGATCAAAGACAAGAAGGTCGTCGATCAGACCGGGGCGTTCAAGGTGTACAGCATCAAGGGTCGCCGTCCGCCGCACACCGGCGCAGCGGTGCTCGCGTTGCGCGCGGAATACTTCCGGCAGCGGCTGGAATGCTTCAAGGATCGCGCCGATAAACAGCAAGCCATACAGCCAATTCTGACGCGGCTCGGTTTGCAGACGATCGATCAGGCGCTGACGAAGCGTACCTTCGTCGTCCCTGTAAACATCACCTACTTCCCGATTCGCGCGCGTGAAAACATGATGCTTCGACTTGCGCGCGCCTTTGCAAAAGACTTGAGCAAACGCGCGATCGAAGAACTCTCGGTCGAAGGCACGGTGCTGTCGAAAGACACGGACATCGATGTGACCTTCGGCGAACCTATTGAAGTCGATCAGTTCCTGCAACAGACAGATTGCAAACTGCTCATCGAGTCGATCGAAACCGATCTCAATGCACTGGAAGAAGACCCGGAATCGGGATTCAACGAGGCGGCGCGCCGCTTGATGATCCGCTTCATGGCGGACATCTACCGGAATACGACAGTCAACTACGACCACATCTTCGGTACGCTGATTCGTTACCAACGCGGGCGGCGGTTTACGGAGCGCGCCTATCGAAATCGCATTTTTCTCGCCGCACACCAGATCAAACATCTTGGCCAACACCGTTTGCACCATTTTCTCGACAAATCATATCGCGACATCATCTACGAAGATGCCGCGCCGATGTTCACGGATTTTCTCGACCTATGTGTAAACGACGGTATCCTGATTCGCGAGGGCAATGAGTACGTGCGCAACTCGCGCATCCGCACGGGTGAGGGCGATTTCCACACCGTGCGCAAGGAAGAGATCACTACGGTTATCGCCAACGAAGTGGAACCCCTTACAATTTTGACCGGCGTCATAAAGAACGTCGCGGCAATTCCGCGCCCTGTCCTATCGACCAAAATTCGCGACATGTTTTTAAAGGAGGACAACGAACTCTTCGAACAGGATTACGCGAACTTTGCAAAAGAGGGCGAAAGCAAGCCCATGGACGTCGGCCGTCCCTTCCTCCTTACGCCCCCAAAGTTTAAAGCCGGGATTGTGCTGGTGCACGGATACATGGCCGCGCCTCTAGAGGTACGCGCAATGGCCGACTATTTCGCCAAGCGTGGCTTCGCCGTATATGGCGTACGGCTTCGCGGCCATGGCACGTCGCCGGAAGATCTTGCGCGCACGCCCTGGGAAGAATGGTACGAATCGCTCAATCGCGGTTACGCCGTCATCAAGAGTCTCACCGATTACATCGTGCTCGGCGGGTTTTCAACAGGCGGGGGCATGGCGTTGCTTGCTGCGGGCCGCAAGAAAGACAAAATAAAAGCCGTCTTCTCGATTAATGCGCCGCTGCAACTGCGCAATTACATGGCGCGTTTCGCTACGCAGCTCGTCTCTATGAACAGCCTCATCACGCGCCTGCGCGGCGGCACGGGTTGGGATTTCATCGAAAACCATCCTGAAAACAAACACATCAACTACACGCGCAATCCTATCACCGGCGTACGCGAACTCGGCAAGGCAATGTCTGCGATGGAGGGCGTGTTGAAAGACGTGTGCGTGCCGTCGCTCATCATTCAAGGCTTTCGCGATCCGCTGGTCGAACCCTCCAGCGGGCAAAACATCTTCAGCCAAATCGGCACACACCAGAAGGAACTCGTCGTGCTGGACAAAGCACGCCACGGCATCGTCAACGGCGAGGCGTCCATCGAGGTTTATGATCGCGTAGATCGATTCTTGATGTGGACACGCGAGCGCGAGTCCGCGACGAGCACGGACTTGGAGCGTGCAGACGCGGGCTGAATATGATTAAGTGCTTGACGACCTGACAATTATATGATCTAATTGCGCGGGGAAAGTTGACCGCTATTAGGGGGGAACCAATATGCGGATGTTCACGCGTTACCTATGTCTTTCCGCAATTGCATTGTGGCCGACTGCATTCGGAGAGCTCCAAAACGTTGAAATCGGGGGAAAGATCGAAATTTACGGTGCGTGGTATTCAAACGCTTTCGAGCCGAGTGGAGGCACCGAACGCATTCCGATCTTCTTCCTCCCGAACCGGCCCATCGGTCCGTACAACACGGTGTCCGGCTTCCGCACCGGCGATGGTGGCAACAACTCGAGCTTTTGGGAGCAGCGGACGCGCCTGCACGTTGACGCAGATTTCACCAACGAGGTGAAAGCGTTCATCGAGTTGGACAGTATTGACGGGTGGGGGCAGGATTTTCGTTCGGACTACCGCAGCGGCGCCGATTTTCGCGCGAATTCCAACGATGATATCGAAATCTACCAGGCATTCATTAACGTGGACCAAATTTTCGGATTGCCTGCGCAACTGCGCATCGGTCGCCAAGAACTGGAGTTTGGTTCGGGGTGGCTTATGGGCAGCGATCCAGGGCCGGACCCCTTTGTCGGCATGTCCTTCGACGCATTACGTCTTACCGTTGGCGACGAAACCATGCGCGTGGACGCGTGGATGAGCAAACTTGCCGAGCGAGGCGCGAGCGAAGAGGACGGTGACGTAGATTTCTATGGTGTGTACGGAACATGGACTTTGGGCGACTCAAATAGAGGGGTCCTGCCGCACAGTTTTCAACAAATGCTCTTTCCGATGCACATGGTATACGGCATGTACGATGCCTTTATGCGCAATGGTCCTTTCCGCGGCCGCACTGCTCCCGCAACGGAAAACCTGCAGTTCGAAGCTTATTACATGTACCTGCGCGACGGTGGCAGTCTGAACGACTCTAACTTCCCTGCGCCTATCGAATGGATGGAAGACCTCGTTGACGTTGACGACTACGACGCTACGCAATTGCACACGGCGGGCGGACGCGGGAGCGGCACTTGGAACGGATTCGATTGGGAAGTCGAAGCAGCCTATCAATGGGGCGATGCAGACTCGACAGGATTCCTGTTCAAACCGGCAGGTCAGGTTTACGGCGATGATGACGCCAAATGGGACTCCTGGGCGGGTCATTTTGAAGTGGGTTGGACGTCACAACTGCCGTGGGCCACGCGCCTCTACCTCGGCGGCGCATATTACGGTGGGGATGACAACCGGAGCATTTCATTCCTCGAATGGCTGAATCCGTTCGACCGGCCGGATGCGAGCGTGTCATTTAATCGGCTATTTACGTCGTGGCGCGAAGACGCATTCATTGACGGTTCTGGAATGTCGAACTTCTGGAAGGGATATCTCGGCGCGAATGCATACCCGAGCGAACGCGTGGAATTGGGTCTGACGCTCGCTTACCTGGAAGTGTTGGAGGCATTCGATAGTCCCGCTGCGGTCACGCTGGGAGGATGGAAGGTCCCGCTCGCCCCGGCGTTGCCGTTCTGGACCGAAGGCGGCTCAAAAGACCTCGGCTGGCAGACATCGCTGTGGGCGACCTATGCCTATACTGACAACCTCACTTTTGAAGTCGGCTGGTCGCATTGGTTCGTCGGCGACGCCATTGGCGAGGGAGTTGTCTTCACGGACGAATATAATCTCCGCAACGTCGGCGGTCGCGGTGACGACGATCAGGACTACGTCTACTTCCTGACCACGATTGCGTTTTAGTTAATCGCCAATATTGAGCGCGAATAACCTCGCGTTGCGCATTGCGAACTCAAGGCGGATAGTCTTGCCTTTCAATGCTGCGGCATTGCCTTTCCATGTGAGTGGCGCATCCAAATCATCTGAGGTGATCGGTGTGCAGTCCGCATAGGAAAACCCTTTTAGTACATTGCCGTTCTCGTCGACAACTTGTGCCTGCAAACTGCCATTGCTCGCATCTACGTTTACGCTCAGGTCTCCCCCGTTGCTTGTGAATCCCATGGTGCGCAGCACTCCCGGCGCTTCGCCCGCGACGCGCGCGACATAGCGGTCGCGCTTGATCTTCAACAAACCGATCTGGCGTTCCTCAAAGCGGTTCACTTTATGGCCACGCGCGTAGCCGCCGTAATACAAGTACACGTCGCCATCCACCGGTACTTGCTCGTCAATCCATGCGTGCGCATGGTCCCACGCGCCCTTCTTCGGATCGGGATCGAAATAATGCGCTGTATCGCGCAACCAATGAACGCCATCGTGCGACCACGCGAGCGCGGTGTAGCCTACGCCGTAAGCATCTGGCGGATCGGGCGGATCGTCTGCTTTCAGGTCATCTCGAAGCACTTTCACCATGCCAATCGTCGTGCGGCCCCGCGCGAGGTATCCGTCCATCGCGTAGAACTGAGTCTCGCCTTCGTCAACTTCTGACGATGGCAACACAACATAGTGCGGCACGGACCACTTCACGAGGTCGGTGCTATGGCTTTGCATCGTCACACGGCGGTTGTTTCTCCAGTCGTATCCGGGACGGTAAACTGAGATCGTGGCCACAAACCAATTCCTGACCGGGTCGTAGTGCAGGCCATTGATATCGTGGCTGTGTTTGATCACTTGCGAAGGATCGTGTGGCGACCACCCGATGCCATCCGAGGAGGTGGCAAGGCTGAGCCATCCCTCAAAGTGCCACGCGTAGACGTACCGATGGTCGGCACTGGGTGCGGCAGAACCCGCATCCACAACGGCAACCCCAAACTGAATGGGGCCGGGATCTTTCAAAGTCTGCATCGGGCGATCCCAATGAATTCCATCTGAAGATTCGGAATAACCAATGCGCGATCGATTGGATTCCATCGCTTCCGTGTGCCGGCCATACCAAAGGCGGAAGCGTTTTGTATCTGCGTCGCGCAGAATGGTCATATACGGTTGAAAGCAGCCGTCGTCTTTTCCCGTTACAATCGGATTTGGGATAGCGCTGTTGCGTTCGGGCTTAACCACTTCGCGCGTTATATTCTCGCTCGCATCAATGTAATACTCGTCGAGGAATAAGAGCGGGCCCGGCGACGGCGCAAACATGGCCGGCGCTTTGGCAACATTGGCGTGACCGTAGATAAGTTGCTTGGGATCTTGCGGTAGGGGCGTATCGTCTGCGCTGTGCTGTGCCCCCGCTGCCACTGCAAAGGTAGTGGCCGTCAGCATTGCGCAAAGACGTGTAAACATGGTGTTACTCCTCTGGTGCGGGAATCGCAGCTTTCGCAGCGCCCTCCAACATGGCCCGATCCGGATGGTACATAAACTCAAGCAGGTCGGCCATGCCTTGAACATCGAAGGCTGCTTCGAGTCCTTGCGGCATAAGCGACTGCTTGCTCACCGTCATTTCTTCAATATTCTCGCGAAGCACGCTAACCTCGATGCCCGCGGCTTGTTTCAGGGTAATGCTCGACGCGGTTTCACCCCCAAGCACGCCGTTCAGCACTTCCAGATCGATCGTTGAGATTGTGTAATTTAGATAATCCGGGGAGATCTCTTCGCTTGGATCGATGATTGAATGCAGCAACTGCTCTTTCGTCTTGGTAGCGATGCCGCTCAAATCGGGCCCCACGTGCTGCCCGACTCCCAGAACGGTATGGCAAGGCAGACAATTCAATGCGAACACGCCGGCCCCGCGCGCTTTGTCACCTGCGAGATCGAGTGCGGCTTTGTATTGGCTTAGCACTTCTTCGCGGCCCGCGGTTGCTGTGCTGGCAAACAAGGTATTTGCGCGCTCTTTCAATTCCTCCACGGGGTAGGCCTTCAATGCTTCGCGCGCGGCAGGATCGATTTCCAATGGAGACGGGGTGCCTTCTTCAATTGCATCGATCAAAAGAGTCGCAGAACTTGGCGAGCGGACCATGCTCGTCACCAATGCGCGTTGCGCGGGCCGCGTGAGCTTGCGCCAGTCCGCGATCATGGATGCTACCACCGCATCATCGCCGCCGTTCACCAAAGCATCGAGCGCGGCCGTGCGCACGGCGTCGTTGTCGCCGTCGGTTAACAGGGACTTCACTTTCTCAACGCCTGCTGCATCGGGATTCTGCGCGAGTATGGTCACCGCTGCGACCCGCAGGAATTCCCGGGCATTGTCCTTGTGCGCGATGTAGTCTGCGGACGTAAAGGCGCGTTGCAGCGCGGCGCCGAGTTCCGGCTTTTCGACCAACCATTGACGCAACGGTTTCTTAGATTGGGAAAGTCCATGCGTCAACCCAGAGAGCATCGCGAGGTCGGGTACGGAGGTCACCGGGTGTTGCTGTGCGATGGCGCTTAGCAACGCCGAAATGTCTTGTTCGTGACCAGACCGTCCAATCACTGCGCAAAGTGAGCTGACGAAATCGAAGTTGGCGAACGCATATGCGTCGAAATCGCCCTGGTAACGTTCAAGCAGCGTTTTAGCGAACGCCAACGTTTCGTTATTGCTGCTGCCCAGCAGGGCGAGTCTAAACCACTTGTTCTGCGCATCCGACGCGGCGATTTCCAGGCAAATGCCGATTCGCGCATCGGCAGGGAGGCTGCCCGCGACCGCTGCCACCTGTAATCGGACCGCAGGATCGGTGTCGGCGGATCGTTTCGCCAGCGCCACGACAATTTTGGTATTGGACGATTGCGACTCGCTCAGCAGCACTGCCTGACGGCGCACGCGCGCGTCTGAGTCTTCGAGTGACGCCAATAGCGCTGTTTCATTTAACGCGCCGAGGCCATCGAGTGTCCACAGCGCGTGAATGCGGCCCTGCGGTGTTGATACAGCGCGTGCAGCTTCTTTCAATGGATCAACAACCGATGCATCTTTGCGTGAGACAAGCAGGCGCTGCGCCTGCGTGCGATACCATGCATTCGGGTAATTGAGTAGCGGTATCAGTTCGGCTGATGCGAGCACCGATAGCTTCTGTACGCGATACTTTTCCGCGGTCCAATCCTTCGGTCGAATACGCCAGATACGCCCGAGCGTGTCGCCGTTCCGCCAATTTACTGCCGAGCGCATATCCTGCGGCACAAAGTCCGGGTGCTCAACCCATTCGCGTGCGAAGTCCACAACATAGAGCGCACCGTCTGGGCCGGTCGCGAGATTGACGGCCTTGAACCACAAATCTGTCGAAGCAAGAAACTCGACGCCTTCATCCGCGCGCTTCGCAATGAAGGTCGGCCCCTGCGGTGCGAGCACCATGCGATGCACTAGACTGGTTACGGATTCGCAAACAAATGCATTACCGTTATATGCTGGCATCGCATCGCCGCGATAGATGGTAAGTCCGCAACTCGCGTTCCATGAATCAATGACTTCGGTGTTAAAGCGCTGCTGCACCGGAATGATGGGGAAGATGCGTAGATCTTTCTCCGCAATTTTCTCTTCCGTGGTCGTATCCGTCAGATGTGGATTGCGCGTGAGATACTTCTCCTCAAGAACGACGTGACGAATCGGCACCGTGTTCCACGACAAGAATCGATTACCCCAATCGTCCTGACAGATTCCAAATTGACTGAAGCCCGTGATTGGTTCAATTGCGCCGCCGTCTGGCTTGAAACGCAGATCGTGGAGGCGCAGCGGAATAGCATTCTCCGGCGAGTCCTCCGGCCGGCGCACGGTGCCGTCGCTGCGGCCGTTGGCTGCATAGACCCAGTTATCAAGCCCCCAAAACAAATGGTTGATGCGTAGTTGCTGGTTGCCCTCCCCGAAACCCGTGAGCACGACGCGCCGCTCTTCCGCAAAGCCATCGCCATCGTTGTCCTTGAGAAACCAGACGTCGGGAGCCGCGGTTACGAGCAATCCGCCGTTATATGCAAGCGCGGAGTTCGGGAACGGAAGATTGTCAGCGAAGATTGTCGCATTCTCGTACTTTCCATCCTGGTTTTCGTCCGTAAGTCTGCGGACTGTGCCACCGACGGGGCCCAAGGGATAGTCGCGCATTTCGACAACGTACATGCGCCCGTCTTCGTCCCATGTGACTGCAACAGGGTCAACAATATCCGGCTCACTGGCCACACACTCGACCATCAAGTTCGGATCGGCCAATCGCAGGGCGGCCAAAACTTTTTCTACGGAATGGTCGTCGGGGGCGGGCTGCGCCAATGACGCAATGGACAGGACACCGCATACAAGCAGAAACACGTACTTCTTCATATTCAATTCATTTCCCAAACATTTCCACCGCGCAGTTACGCGGTATACAGTTCATTCAACATCCGCACAATTTCATCGACGATTGCTTCGCCGGTGCCAATCTCACAGTAGCTATGATACCCAAACCAGGTTTGGTAGCCACCGCGCTCGTAGCCTTTGCGATCGCCCACGTAACCAATCCAGTCGTTGCTAAGTTCAGTCACAACGGTGTTCGCAAATGGCGAGCGCCGCTTGATCTCAATCCCGAGCACCGTGAAATACTCGGCGGGCACGCCGACGACCGCAACGTCGCCAATGCGAATCGCATGCAAATACGTTTCGCGCGTTTCACCTTGCTGCGCGCGCATTTCCTCGCGCATCGTGCGAAATACGCCGACCGTATACTCAGCGCCGGCGGGGGCGCGCTTATTCACGTACGAACTTACTTTTTGCTCTTCGAGCGCTTCGTCAAACGCGCGCACTTTGAACGTAAACGGCCGGCGAATTGCGGCCATTTTGGTGACGCGTTGTGGCGCGCTCTTATCCACCGTTGCGCGCACGGACGACTTCATCCTATCGATCATCGCCGGCGCGGTGAGGTAAAGATTATGCGTTGAGCCTGAAGCACCCTCTAAAAAGCAGACGGTTGCGCCGGTTTCCTGTTCAAGCTGTTGCGCGGCAAGACCATAGTATGAGGGGGAGCGCACCATGCCGGCCACCGTGCCGATCGTGTGCGTGGAATGGTTGTAGAGAATCGATCGCAATTTCGCGTCGGGTCCGTAGAAGGCAAACACTGGCAACTCGGGATCGAAGGGATCCGTCGGCCGCACGCGATCGTCGTGTGGGCCTGTCCAGAAAATTGTGCCGTCTCCGAGTAGAAGACGGCTGTTCTCCCCCACGCCGTATTCCGCGCCCAATGCATAGTTGAACGTGCAGTCGTCTTCGAGTCGGGCGTGCGCCTGTTTCACTGCGGCTACGATTCCATTTAGTACCGCTTTCTTAAATCGTTGTTCGGGACCATAGCCGTGAACGCGAATGGTGCTTGGCGCGCTGTGGGTGTGCGATGCGTTCACCAGAACGTGCTCTGGCGGTATTCCAGTGGCCTGCTGAATCTCCGCGAGTGCCGCATCGACGGTATCACGCGTGACGAACAGCACATCCAACCCAACGAATGCGAAAGTGCCGAACGGTTCTTTGTTCACAACGACAGCGGTCGCGCGCAATTGTCCTTCTTGGCCGTTCGGCTTCCAGGGACCAATGCCGCCAGCCATGACCATTTCGTTGTCGCCGATAAGGTTTGCTGCGGCTGCGCCAACCTTGAGTGTGCCATCAGGACCTTCTATCGGTTGCGGCTTTTCGTTGGCACTTGGCAGACGCTTAATCTCAATGTTGCGATAAAACATTTCCGCCGCTTCGATTTCCAGCGCAATCCTGCCTTTACCAAGCGGTTGCGCCACCGCGGATGGATCGTCTGGATTGGCGTAGCGGATATTATCGCAGCGATTTACAAGTTTGCCATTGAGAATGTGTTTGGAGGTGTCGCCTTCGCAGATGATCTCAAGCGTGTTCCATCCTTCTAGCTCGTACATCCCGCCGCGTTTCTGGTAGCCAATTCCTTTGCCGCCAAACACGCGAGCCTCGCCGCCGTCGATGGGATCTTTGAACGTGGCCATTTCATTGGCCTTTGTTGCGGGATCGATCCAGGTGTCGCAGGCGACGCCGTAGAGCACCAACAAATCGCCAACGTCGTCGACCTGAATTTGGTACTGTAGCGACTTCGGCCAAACAGCGTCGTCGCCGACGATGTGGTAGTAGACACCTGCGTCGCGCGGCAGCGCCAGACGCGGCTCGAAGGTCTTGCCGCCCCACTTGTATTCCAGGCGCAGATGATAATCTTCGTATTCTGTTTCAGTGGAGATATATCCCATCTCCACTGGGCCGCCTTGCGGCGCATGCTTGTAGAGATGGATCATGCCGTCTTCTACGGTGACCACTCGATCGGGGTCGGAGCCTCTGCCGTCTTGTTGTAGAAAGGTGTACCAGCCCCTGAGGTCTTTGCCGTTAAACAGTGGTTCCCAGCCGGCTTGATTGCGCACGCCGCCATCAATTTCGCTCCACGCAAGTGCATTAAGAAGAAACTGGACGCACATCAACGTGGGCAAGAATTTCCGGCAAAAAGTCACGAGAGCGCCTCCTCTGGGTCTACAAAAACCACTATCCGCCCAACCAGAGAGTATGGCGAATCTGGGGCAAAAGTGTCCAGACTGAGGACTGGACTCAATTCGCCGCTGGACTAAGCGCCCT
The DNA here is from genome assembly GCA_020848835.1 of Candidatus Hydrogenedentota bacterium. GTDB lineage: Bacteria > Hydrogenedentota > Hydrogenedentia > Hydrogenedentales > SLHB01 > JABWCD01. The sequence goes on along the minus strand of JADLHJ010000027.1, from coordinate 32,914 downwards.
GCGGAATCGTCACGGAATAGAAGTAAAAATGTGTGCCATAGTGCCCAAGAGATTCAACTTGTAGCCCCTTGGCTACGTCGTGGCGCAATGCGGAATCGTGTTCCTCTTTCAAATCGCCAAAGCCGATGTACAGGAACTTATTTATCTTTTGCGCACGGAATACCTCTATCATTTTGGAGAATTTTTCGTCGTCGAACGCGGCAAAGAAATCCTTCTGCTCTACAAGTCCGCCCAGTTCCAACAGAATTTCGACGCGAGACAACGCGACCACCTGTTCGTCCCGCTTCGCTAAAAACATGTAGGCGGGTAGTACGCGCTCATCATATTGCTTGATAAGCCAGCGCGTCTCTGAAATGGCGCTGCGCTTTACACCGACTAGTATCGTCCCAATTAATAACACCGATAGCGCGACGCGCAGGGCATAATTTCGCGGGACAGCGCGCCACGCATACGCGGCGATGAGAATCATCAACAGAAATGCGATGAACACGAATCGCGGCCCAGGCTGGAACCCGCCGTCACTCGGCACCATGTACACCATTAATGGAAAAAATACGATAGCAACGACGGTGAGGTACACATATTCGCTTTGCCAGACGATGCGTTTGGAAATGAGCAGCACAGCAAAAATCGCCGCTACAAATCCGCCGACGGGCGCGAAGCGGATCGTCATTTTCGCCATAGATACAAAGCGATCGACTATCGCGTGTGGCGTCGTGGCGGCAATTTCCGTACTGCGCATTTGAATGCCGTGCGTGCCGAGCGGATGGCCATAAATCCAATAGTTGACCACGAAAAACAGAATGGAGACGCCTACCGCGGCAACCGAAAACAGTAACCAGCCACGAAATGTCAGCGCGCGGCGACGCCAAAGAAATGCCGCAGGCAATAGAATTGCTGTAAGGGCAAGTGTCTCCGGGCGGAACCAGACGGCAAATCCCAGCGCCCCGCCCGCGAGCAGCGGGCCAGTCTTGCCTGGCTCAAAATCGTCGTAGCGAAGCGTGTATACGATTCCTGTCATCGCGAGCGCGAGACCCAGCGTGTGCTCCCAGAACGTGGCCGCGTAAAGTGTAACTGGCATCGCGAACACCAGTGACAGCATCAGCAAAGCCTTCATCCAAGGATCGATGCACGCGCGTTGCATCGCGAGATAGATCGTGATCCAGACTACCCACAGTGCGATGACGGGTATGACGTAGTAGCCGCGATCACCAAAAAGGGCGTAGAACGGCGCACTCACGAGCGGGAAGGGATAAGGAAAGACAGAGAAGTACTTCCCGTCAATCTTGTAGATGTAGTTTCCATATTCGCCCGGATGCAGGCCCTCGTCCCATGCCGTACGGACCCATTCCTTTTCTGTCAATCGCAGGTCCACGTGCATGTCGCCATGCGCGAATTGTTTGGCCTGAAGGTTTTTGAGTCCGCCGTCGCCCGACCAGAATACTTCCATTGAAGGGACGGCGAGTTGAAGCAGCAGTGTCGCGACAATTCCAGCGGTCAATACCAGCAGCCCTGCGCGGCGCCCAATCGTTTCTGCCACAGATCGTCACTCCTTTATCCACTCGGCGGACGCGATTACACCAGCTTTACGCATGCAATGCAAAAGCTTTATTGAAATACCACTAACTTAAGTACCGAAGCGCAAGCAGCGTGATGTCGTCATGCCGTTGCGTTACACCGGTAAATTTCTCGACGTCCTCCACAACATGTTTGACGAGTTGCGTTGCCGGCTTGCCGGACACGCCACGGAGAACGGAAAATAAACGATCATCGCCATAGAACCCGCGCATATCATTCATCGCTTCAGTAACGCCGTCCGTGAACAGCAATAGACTTTCGCCGGACCCCAGGTTTACCACCGCCTCTTCGTACTGCGCCTCATCGAACACACCCAGTATCAACCCGCCGGTGGGATCGAGCGCCGATAGTTCCTGCGTGGGAGACAATAAATATGGTGGAGGATGTCCAGCGTTTGCATAAGTAACCTTACCTGTGCGGATGTCCATCACGCCGTAGAAGAGGGTCACGAAAAATGCGGCTTCGTTTTCTTCGCAGAGCAACTTGTTGACTGTGTGTAAACAGTCCGACACGGAATGCGTCGTACGAGCAGTAGCTTTCAGGAGGGTTAATGTCATGGCCATCACGAGCGCGCCTGGGACCCCCTTGCCCGATACGTCGCCGATCGCGAAAGCCAGGCGGTCGTAGTCCAGCAGGTAAAAATCATAGAAATCGCCGCCGACGTTCATGGCAGGAATCATTTCCGCATAAACTTCAAACTCGCGGCGCTGGGGAAAGGCTGGGAAAATCTGTGGTAGGAACGAGCGCTGGATTGTTCTCGCAAGCTCGAGTTCGGTCTCGATTTGCCTGAGACGCTCTTGCATCTCCTGTGCGCGCTTTTCTTCGGTGATGTCGCGCACAAACGCCGTGTAAATGAACCGTCGCCGCTGACGCGACGCAGACACGGAGAACTCCGCAAAGAACTCCTCGCCGTTCTTTCGCTTTGCAGAAACGTCCCGTCGCGTGCGGCCACGCTGCGAGCGGAGAATGTCGAGAAACTCCTTGGCCACCAAGTCGTGAATTCTTTCCGGCACCGTCAAATCGATGACACGTTCGCCAAGCGCTTCGTCGCGGTTATAACCAAATACCTCCTCAGCCTTCGCATTCCACCCGATTACCACGCCGCGATCATCGGTGATGATTACGGCGTCTAACGCCTTCTCAATGATTAGTCTGCTGCGCTCTTCACTTTCCCGCAAGCGCGATTCCGCCATGTTGCGTTCGTGCGCCTCGAGAGCCAGTGCCACAAAGTCCGCGAGCGATGCGACGAAGTTCTCCTCCTCAATGTTCCACTCGCGCGCGGGACCGGTGTGTTCGTTACAGACAATCCCGGCGAGGCGCTGGCCGGACCGCACGGGGGCATCCAGCATTGAAGTAATTCCCAACGCGGCGAGGTAAGTGGCCGCGAACTCGCTGGTGCGCGGATCTTGTGCGGCGTTCGACGCCGCAATGATCCGGTTTGCCCCAAGCGCGCCAAAGTACGATGGATAGTCCTCGCGTCTCAGGATCGTGCCTGCCGTGTATTCGGCTCTTGATTGAACGTAAAGACATATGCAACGAATGGCGGAGAGGTCTGGTTCGGCGATCCAAATGCTCGCGCGATCAACATCCAATGTTTGCGCGGCTGCCGCCGTGATCTGCCTGAGGGCTGCTTCCAGATCGCCACCGCCAATGGCATCGCTGCGTGCGAGCGTCATCAGTGCCCGGCTTTGCGTCGCGAGACGTTCGCGCCCCGCCTGGAGCAAACTCTCGACGCGTGCCCGGGAATCGATCTCTTTTTCCAGTTCGATGTTTTTTGTTGTGAGCTCCGCGGTCTTCAGGCGGACCTGGCGACGCAACAATGTATTGATGCCGATTCCGGTCGCGATTAATGCGGCCAAACCATAGGCGACAAACTTCAGCCACCAGGGCGGCTCCGGCAACGGAGCACTGCCGAGCCATTTGTCCATTGCTATGTTGTACGCTGAGTTTGGCTCGCGCTTCATCCGACGCAAGTCGGCGTCGATGGCCTCGCGCAGTTCCCCGTTCTTACCTTTTGGAAAGGCGATGCGAACTTGAATTGGGTCCAAAACGATGGAACTGCGCCGCACGCCATAGTTGCTTTCGAGTTGCAGTCCGGCGATTCGGCTAAAGAGTCCCGCATCTACGCGGCGATGCTCGACAGTCTGCATGAGGTCTTTGTAGTCGTCGAACTCGACGTAGGTTACCTCCATGCCAAAATCGGCCAGTAATTTTCTGAGCGCGGCATAATGAACATCGCCGCGCATCACCGCAATGCGTTTGCCATCGAGATCGGTAATGCCACGCATGGCAGCGCCCGGCGGCGTGTAAATCTGCGCCCAAGTCGAGAAGAGCGATTCATTGCTGAAATCGTAATCCTGCGCACGATCGTCTGAGTAACCGACATCGAGTAACACATCGATCTCGCCCGTGTCGAGCCGTGCCAGGCATTCCTGCCAAGTCCCAAACACAAACTCGATTGGCCACTCATGCTGCTTTGCGATCTCGAGGATGATGTCCACTTGCAAGCCCGAAGGGCGCTTCATGTCGTCGAGAAACACCATGGGGCGGTTTTCGTAAATGCCCACGCGGATTGGCGTGCTGCGCTGTTCGGCCGCGAAAAGAGAAATCGATGCAAACGCAAGCAGTGCCAGGAATAGCAAAGCGCGCCACGATGGAAATCGCGTGACGCCTAAATCAACTCTGTGAATTGGGGATGTGTGCATGAGGCCAGCTTCGCCGGGGCGTACTCTACGCGAAACTGTAGCACTAGATCATCTCAGTCGGTTTACTTCGGTTCAGCGGTCTTTACTTCTGCCTCGGGCTTTTCATCGGCTTTTTCGGTTACGCCCAGACTCGCGACTGTTTCGCCTGTGTTTGTGCGCACGCGGTGCCAGGACGCCTGCAACTGCACGCGCGCAAAAGCAAGGTTGGCCTGTGCCTGGACCAGATCGCGCTGCGCTTCGTTCAGCCGTACGAGTGGTTCGACCCCGCCCTGGTAACCTTTCTCCACGAGATCGCGATTGTCCTTCACATAGACTGCGTTTGCGCGCTCGAGCACGATGAGCTCCTGTGCTTCACGCAAGTCCTCGACCGAGGTGCGCACTTCGCTGGCGACGTTTAATTCCGTCTCGCGCGCGAGGTGTTCTGCTTCTGCGCGAAGGGCTTTCGTTTCACGCACGCGGGCGACGTTACGACCGCCCGCAAACAGTTCGTAGGTGCCGAAAACGCCAACCGTGGTGCTGAAATCGTCGATGCCGAACTCGGGATTATTATCGCGCACACCATCCTTCGACACTTGCGCGCGAATAGTCGGGTAAAACGCGGACTTCGCACGGCCCACGACGGCGTTTGCACGCTCGACGTCCAACGCGCTCACCTGCAAATCCGGCCGATGTTCTTTGGCATATGCTACGAGACCGTCGCTGTCGGGTGGCTCAAGCGCGTTGAGCGATGCTTCTTCGAGCGGCGCGAGGTCCATCGTTTCAGGAAACTTTGCATCTGGCAGCGCGAGCAGTTCCGCGAGCGCAATGAGCGATGTCGCATAACTCTGTCGCGCCGAAATCAATGCGGCGCGCGCCGCGTTTACGCGCACCTGAAAATTCAGCACGTCGCTGCGTGAGCCCGTACCTACTTCTTTGCGCAGGTTGGCCTGTTTAAGTTGAAGTTCGTTAAAGGCTTCGTCCGCTTCCGCAATGGCAATGTTTTCGCGCGCGAGCTGCGCGGAGAAGTATGCCTGCGCGACCGCTTCAAGCAGAATTCTGTGGGCTTCCGCGAGCGCGGCTTCCGTCTGCTCCTTCCCGTAGCGCGCTTCCAGAATCGAAAACTTACGGTCGAACCCGTTAAATACGATCCAGTCCGCGACGATGCTGATGGTATACGCCTCAAATTGGTCTTTCACCGCATCTCGCGCGTTGGATGAATAGAGCGAGGCCTTCACGAGGTCCTGCACGATTGCGCGATCAGAATTCGGCACCAGCCAGGACACCGGCTGAACCGCCGGATTGAATACGCTGGCAATGTTGGTGCCGACGATTTGTGCGAACGCCGCGATCTCGCCCTGCAATCGCGCTTGTGTACCCAACGCGAAGGACGTCCAATAACCGTCAGATGCGGCGCGCTTTGCAAAATCGTAGTCGCTCTCGGATATCCACGTGTTTGATGCAGCCGCCTCGGCAAATATCGTCGGGAACCAGGTCGATCGCGCCTGCTTCACGCGCTCGATAGCCTGCGCGATCCGGGCTTCCGCCGCGTCGATTGTCGGACTATCCTTCACTGCTAATCCCTGCGCCATCTGCAGCGTCAGCAACGTTTCGACCGCGGGCTTCTGCGCGGGTTTGGGCGCGTCGCCATTTGGCGCGGGTTCCGCCTGCGGCGCTGACGGCTCCGGTGACGCTGCTTCAGTTTCCGCCGCAAACGCGGCGTGCGCGGCAAAGACAGCGCCCCATACCGCCACTACTAACCGAACGCTCATCGTACTCCTCGACCGCTTGGTAACGACTTTGAAAATGACGCGATTCCCCCGCGTTTTCCTTCGATGCCGACGGCGTGTAAAACGATTAGTGCCGGCCAACGCGATGGTCACAGCGAAGCCTAGCAAGGAAACCCGGCCCGTTACCACTTGGAGATTTTTGGCGATCATATTTGGTGTATCGACTGAACTCCCCGATTGCAAGGTGAACTAAGCGGAGTCGGCGTGCCGGGTGACTCGGGAACACGGGGCCCGAAGTTATGATTGTTGCGCGGGCACTACAGAGCCACTCGATGCTCTCGCCAACTCAATCCCTCATAGGTACGCCCAAGCTGTTTGCACGGCACGTGTTGAATCCGCCCTTGGGGAACAAGGGTCAATCGGTTGACGAATAACCCGAAGCAGCATGGCGGCCGTGCGAGACGACCTGCGTTTGACTGACACTACGACGCTAAATCAATAATAATGCGAAAAATAAAACAAGAAACTGAAGGAGTGGAACCGCGGGTCACTGCACTACCGCGGGGGAGGGGCTTGTATTGTTGGGGTTTGGGTTTGGGCTTGGGATTGCCTTTGGCAATACGCGGACAAAGTATTGGCGGCGGGGTCGGCCGGAACGGTTACAAGCACCCGGTCAAATTCCGCCTTGGCGCGCGCGAAGTCACTTTTTTTCATGTACGCGCGGCCGAGGTTGAGGCGTGCCATGTGGAATTCGGGGTCGAGAACGCAGGCGGATTGGAAATAACGGATTGCGTCGTCGAAGAGTCCATAGCTGGCGGCTGCGCAGCCGAGGTTGTTGAGCATTTCCTTGTTTTCGCGGGCAATATTGGCGGCGCGCTCGAAGGCGTTTAGTCCTGATGCGCGGCGGCTCGCATCGAAGTCCGCGCGCCCGCGCGCGAAGTAATATTCGGACAGGATCACTTCCGCGGACCAATCGTCGCCAAATTCGGATTCGTCGAGGGAGTGCCAGGTATAGCGGTCCCACGGTGAGCCCGGATCGATCGGCGTTGCAGCAGGCGCGTAACGATACAGCAGTCCCTCGTTGTAAACGAGGATGCCTTCTCCCCTCCTTTGCGCCGTCGTGTACACAGGTCTTCCGCTGGTCTTCACGAGCCATTCGAAAATGCGCTGTTCGTCCTCATCGGTAGGAATGGGTTTGCGAAACCCTTCCCGCATTTCTTCCGGCATGTCGTTATAGAGGTTCTCGGTGGGGTATCCGTAAGGGTTGGCAATGAGCACGTCTGTGCGCATGTGTTCGACGACTTGGTAATACATCACCGGGAACAGCGAGAGATCGCTGTCGCCAAAATAGATTGCGCCGGGGGCGAGCGTGGCGAGGATGTTGCGCGCGTAATCGGACGCCAGGTAGAACCGGCCCTTGTCGTTGTGCGCGTAGTTTGCGAGCAACGGCGCGCCAAGCGCCGCGATGACCAGACCCGCCAGAACCATACCGCGCACGAGGCGACGCTGGATTGAAGCGGAGATCCCGGCAATTGCGGCGCCGATGCAGATCGCCGAGACTAGGTACGCGGGAATCCAGTAGGTGGTATTCAGCCAGATGGAGAGGCGGTCCGCGCCGAAGTTTGGAATCACGATTCCGCCGATGGTTGTGCCGAACCAAGCCAACAGCAGCATGGCACTCAACGCACGGAATCCGCGCTTCCACAAAACGAAGACGCCGAATGGGGCCAACAACCCGACACCTGGCGTAAATTGCGTGAGATATATCGAGGCGAATGTCTCCGCCTGCTCGAAGAAGCGATGCCAGGACCGCGGACCGTCGGTGATGATGAACTGGTATTGCGCGCGGGTAACAACGTCGTAGAATGCAGGCCACGTTTCGGGGTTGCCCCAGTCCATCGGCGGGTTCGCCATGGAGCGAAAGGGCAGGTAGAGATACACGGCGAGTCCCGCGAAGGCCAGCAGGAGGGTGATCAGATGCATGGTCCACGCACGAAATCGAATGCCGCCGATGGTGAGCACGTATACGGCAAATGCAGGCGCGCACAGCAACAGCACCTGGTGATTTGCCAATCCTGCGCCGAAGAGCAAACCCGATGCGTACACCAGAATGTTGCGCCGCGATTCGCTCCAAAGCAGCAGCAACAGTATGCACACGGCGGTGATCAGCGCATTTAGTGCGTACACTTCCGCGATGACGCTCTGCTCCCAAAACTCGAACGAGAACGCGAGCGACAAGGCCGCGGCAATTGCCGCGAGACGATGGTGGGTAGTCAGGCAAACAATCCACGCAACACACATGGCCGCCGCACTGCCACACATCGCTGAAAACAGGTTCGCGCGCCATGCGGGATCGCCCGCATACACGATTGTCATAAAGATTTTCGTGAGCAGGCACCATAGCGGATAGCCGGTGGGATGTGGAATACCGAGCGTGTCCGCGGCCGCGATGAGTTCGCCGCTGTCTTCACCGTAGACAGTGGGGGCAAGGGTTTTGATATATACAGCAAGAGACACCGCGAACACGAAGAAGCCGGCGAAATAGTCAAGCGGACTTAAATTGCGCGGGAGCCGCACATGCAAGCGCGGTTGCAGCGTATCGGGTGCAGTACTCATCGACGGGATTGTAGCGGATTTTCGCCTAGCGCTGGAGTTCGCGGATCGTGAACTCGATGGTTCCCGTTTGGCCTTGGCGATCGACGGTGAGCGTGCACCGATCGCCATCGAAGAGGTCCCAGATTACAAAGTCGATATCCGTTGCATTGTCTACGCGATTGCCATTGATTGCGACGATTACATCACCCGGCTGCAAGCCTGCCTGATGCGCAGGCACGCCTTTGATGATGTTTCGCACGAGGCAGCCGTGGTCCACCCCGATCTTAAGTTCCTGCAAAAAAGCCGGCGAGAGCGACTGAACGTCCTCGACTTTAAAGCCTGCCCACGGATCGCGCCTGCGGCCGTATTGAATAATCTCCTCGGCGACACGGCGGGCGCGGTTTATCGGTATCGCAAATCCGAGCCCGACGCTGCCGCCGCTCTGGGAAAAGATCATCGTGTTCACGCCAATGACTTGGCCGCGTGAATTTACCAAGGGTCCTCCGCTGTTACCGGGGTTGATTGCAGCGTCGGTCTGGATCATGCCTTGATACAGGCGTTCGCCTTCGCCGATGGAGGAACTCACACGGCGATGGTTTGCGGACACCACGCCCACGCTCACCGTGGGTTGCGGATCTTTCATCAAGGTGCCGAAGGGGTTTCCAATCGCGATCACCCATTCGCCGGTGAGTAGATCGTCGGAGTCGCCGAAACCGATGAAGGGAACTTTTTGCGCATCCCGCACGCGCAACACGGCAACATCGGTGCGCTCATCGGCGCCAACGACGTCCACCGGAATTTCGCGGCCATCGGGCAGCGTCACGGACACGACTTCCGCGACTTCCTCAATGACGTGATAGTTGGTGATGATATGGCCGCGCGCGTCGAATACGAAACCGCTTCCCACCGAATTCATGCGCCGCTTTTGAATCTGGTATTGCGGACGTGGAACGTCGAACAGTCCCCAATACTCGTCAAACATCGATTGCACGCGGCGTTGCGCGCGCACGGCGACATTAACGGACACAACCGCCGGGGCGGCGCGCTCAATCGAGGTGACGATAGCGTTGCGCCGCGAATCGGCGATATCATCGGCAAAAACGTGGACCGCCGCCAAGAACGATAGAACTGGGAGTAGATGGACGATTCTCATTAGCGTGCTACTGTGTTTCTGGAAAGTAGGTTCCGCCCGCGGCGATTTGGCGAATGATTTCCACAACCTGCTCGGGATCGGTGCTCTTGACAATCCACCCATGCGCCCCCGAGGCCCTGGTCCGCTCCACAATTTCAAACTTGTCCCATGCCGTGAAAACGACCGAACGCACCGGCAGGCCTTCCGCGTTCAATTCGCGCAGTGCGTCGAACGGGTCTTTTCCCGGCATCGTCGCGTCAACCAATACGATATCGGGGTTCAGGCGGCGCACGTCATCGAGCAGCGCGTTAGCCGAAGCGCTGCAACCGACACAGGTCATATCCGGTTCCGCGTCGATTACCAGCTGCATCACGGCGCGGATGTCGCGGTGATCGTCTACGCACATCACGCGCGTCTTGCGTGATTCGTCATTGTGGAGCTGCGCGGTAAGTAGCGCGTCCGCTTTCGCCGCAGGGTCGTTCATGGCGCATATCATACCGCAGCGCGGCTACCCGCGTCCTATTAACTTCTGCATGTCATCGATATCGTAAGGCTTGGTGAGATGCACGTCTATGCCAACTTCGTGCGCAGTGGCGATGTCCGCTTCGCGGCCGTAGCCGGTCACGGCGATAATCCGGGTATGTTTTGTTCGGGCATCTTCGCGAATGCGGCGCGCCACTTCAAATCCATCGATACCCGGCAGGCCGATGTCCAGCAGGATGACATCAGGGATCCAACGTAGCGCGAGATCAAGGCCTTCTGGTCCGGTGTGGGCAGTTTCGACCAGATGTCCGCTATGGCGCAGCGCGCTGGCAACCATGAGAACTTGATCCACGTTATCGTCCACCACAAGCACCCGCCGAGAAATGTTTTGAATCTGAGCATCCGCCAATTCCTGCGCAGAGTGGCCGGCTTTCGGAGCCTGCGCGACGGGCAACGTCACGATGAACTCGCTGCCCTTTGAACCATCATCATGCGGACTTTTCGCTTCCAATTTGCCGCCGTGCAGCGTTATGAGGCGGTGGGCGAGGCTCAGGCCGATTCCCAAGCCACCCGCTGAACGTGCAAGGGAACGGTCGGCCTGGGTAAAAAGATCAAAAATGCGCGGCATGAGCTCAGGCTCGATTCCAATACCGTTATCTCTTACGCCGATGCGAATCCAATGATCGTCGATCTGTTCGCACAGGACTTCGATACGCCCGCCCGGGTCAGTATACTTGGCGGCATTGTTCAGGAGATTAACCATCACCTCCTCAATACGCGTCGCATCGGCGCTCACCCACAAGTCGTCCGGACAAAGCTTGGTGACTAGTTCGTGGCCGTGTTCTTCCAAAATCGGCTGCACCGAATCGATAGCATGGCGCACGACTTCGTTCACATCGATGACTTCCTTGTTTAGATGGATACGCCCGCTGATAACGCGCGACACCTCGAGCAAATCGCTCACGAGTTTCGTGAGATGCGTAACTTGCCGCTCAATAATTTCGACTGGCTTTTGAATGGTTGGTTCGGTATGGATTGGCGCCTGGCGTCTTAATAAATGAACTGCGGAACGAATAGGCGCGAGCGGATTGCGCAGTTCGTGCGATAACATGGCGAGAAACTCGTCTTTACGGCGCGATTCGTTCGCCAACGCTTCGGCCTGATCCGCGACGCGTTTTTCCAGGTGTTTGCGTTCCGAGATGTTTCGGGCGATCTTGGCGGCGCCGATCACATGGTTTTCTGAATCGTGTATGGGCGAGACCATGAGTGAAATATCAACCAACGACCCGTCCTTTCGCTGGCGTACTGTTTCGAAATGATTGATTTTTTCACCGCGGCGAATACGCTCCAATATCTTCGGTTCATCGTCATGAAACTCGGGTGGGATGATGGTCATGATGGGTTTGCCGACGATTTCCTGCTCCGTGTAGCCGAATAATTGCTCCGCGCCGTGGTTCCACGTTTGGACGATCCCGTTGAGGTCCTTGCTCACAATCGCATCTTCAGACGAAGTGACAATCGCCGCGAGGTGCGCCAGCTTGGCCTCCGCCTTCCGCCGCTCCGAGATGTCGCGAAATACCAGCACCACGCCGGTGATATCTTCCCCTTTGCCGCGAATGGGCGCCGCGCTGTCGTCGATTGGCGTCTCGTGTCCGTCTTTCGCTATCAGTACCGTGTGATTTGCCAGTCCGACGACCACACCTTCGCGCAGACTGCGTTCGGCGGGGTTTGCGGCGCGTTGCCGTGTTCGCTCGTTCACGATGTGAAAGATCTCCGCAAGCGGCTTACCAACCGCCTCGGCAGAAGCCCATCCCGTTAGCGTTTCCGCTACGGGATTGATGAATGTAATTTTCCCTTCGCGGTCCGTCGCGATCACGGCATCGCCAATACTCGACAAGGTGACGCGGAAACGCTCGCTGGCAACAATCAGCTCTTCTTCGGCGCGAATAATGCCTCGCCCGACCAGTGCGCTCGTTATGATGCCGATTGCGGCGCCGCCAATCATGAGCAGCACGACGAGAAGTATCGCCGTTCGTATGTCATTCAATATGGCATGCCGAAGTTCAAGGTTGATGTCATACGAATCCGCATACATTTCATCTTGAATGAAATTCGCAATTGCGGCGCGCTGAGTGGAGAACAGCTGTTGGGAGACGTCGCGATTCTCCGTACCGTCTACAAGTCTCGATCCCAGTTCCGCATGGCCTGTCCAAAGCTTGGTGAGGTTGTCGGCCATTTCGCGTTGGCGCGGCGTCTCGGCCATGCGTTGGTATAACGCAATTTTTTCCGACACCGCGGCTGCGAGTGCTTGAACGGCAGGTTCAGTCTCTCGCGGAAAGCCGGCCAACTGATCGCGTACCGCTGCGGCAAACCGGTAAACGCCCACCTCCGCCTGCCGGGCAGCCAACGCGCGTGGGGCCGTGATTTCCTCGACGCGCTTCAATTTTGACTCGATCCCTTTCACGCTTGCGAGAATCGCGAGTGCGGTCGCGATCAGGACAAATGTGAGCGTCCCAAACCCAATCCAGAGTTTCGTTGATGTATTCATTTACACCCGTGTTAGGGATAGACCTGCTCGCTGTCGAAATGTACTTCGAGTGAAAGGCTAACGTACTTCAGAAGATTCTCGCAGTAAGAAGTATCCTACACCACAACACCGCGCCGGCAGGACAAGTTACGGCAGGAACGATGAGCAAAAAATGAGCGCCACGCTACTGAATAACGCGGCGCTCATGAATTCCATTCCGATGTCCTACTTACTAGGGTGACGGCGCGGCAGCTACCGGTGGTTCTGTGGGCGCTGCGGACTCACTGGGAGCCGGCGCAGGGCTTTCCGCTGGAGCAGGCAATGCATCAGCCGAGGCGTCGCCGGCGGGCGCAGCGGCTGGCGCAGGTGCTGCCGTATCCGGGGCGGGCGCGACTTCTGGGACAGCAGGTTCGGCGGGCATCGGCGCCGGGGCAATCGCATCCGCGGGAACGGCGGCTGGCGCGGGGGGTGTGCCCGCATCCGGAATTGCCGTCGCCTCCGCGGCTGGCGCGGGAACTGGCTCGGCTTTTTTCAGTGACGCGCTGGTCACTAAGACTTCCTCGGCGGTCAACTTCTCGACTTTGAAAACCTGTGCCTTCCCGGACAATGCCAATGCTTGCGAACCATTCTCTTCGGGTCCGAAACGGAAGACGTGGTCGCTGCCGTCTTTCATCACGCAGTGCAACGTAGCGATCGGCTCAACCCCCAGGTCCGCCTGACCAAAAACGATGTCTGACGCTTCCAGTTCGGCAACGGAGGAGAGTAGATCTTCACAGGCCTCGGGGTTTGCTTCTGCCGCGGCGCCACCGACCGAAAGAGTCCAGCCTTCGCCTGCGCGCGCGAGTTGGAACGGATCGTCGGCGCGCTCGATGCTGATGCTGTTCACCTCGGCTTCGTCAATATCGAGGAGCGCGCGCTGGTAGACATCTTTCGCGGGCGGGAAGGCGCGGTCCACATCGCCCTTGCTCATCACGAGAACGTTCGGCGCATTGTCCAACCGCGCGTATTGGCCCGCGATTCCTTTCGAGGGCGCACCCAGCACGAGCGTATGCTGCTCGCCGGACGCCATCGTCACAACAGCCGTGTGTGTTGGTGCTTCCAGGCCTGCACCGTCCGGCTTGTCCGCGTAGTCTGAGGGCGTCCACGCGGATAACACATTGCCAATCGCATCAAGTGTGGACTTCTGCGCGGCGAGGTCTGCACTAGGCGCGTTGATAGTCCATTCTTCGCCTTGCTTCGTGATCGAGATATTACCGCTGGGCTGGGAGAGATCGACTTTCGCGATCTGCGCTTTATCGAGCGTGAGGCCTTTCAGCGTGAACATGTCCGTGCCCTTCGGGAAGATCTTCTCGAAGGCGAACTTGCTCATTTTAAAAATGACGTCTTTGTTTGCGGATGCGACGCGCACGTAACCATCGCCATTGGGATCGGGGCGTCCGCCTTCGATGACGACATCGCCCTCTTTACCCTCGACGGTGATCGCGACGCTGAACTGCGGGGTTTCGAGGCCCCAGTCTGCGAGCTTCGCGGGATCGACAACATCGGAGGCAGTTACGGTGGCAAAGGCACCCGCGAGGTTTTCGACGCCGGATTGCTTGACTTCCAACCCGGTGCCGCCTTCCGCGAGCACCCACTTCACTTCCTTCTTGGTGGCGGGCTTATCTTCTTTGTTTTCGCCTTCTGCGGTTGCATTCGCTTCTTCTTCTTTCTTTGCGGCCTCTGCGAGCGGTTCACCCGCCGTTGGTGTCGCGTCCGCGGCAGCGTCTTCCGGCTTTGCGGGATCCTCGACCGGGACTTCCTTTGTCTCTTTCGCAACGACGAGGCGTTTGTCCGGGGTGGTCACGACGATCTTGGAGATCGTGTCCTTTGCGATCTTGACGACGTCCTTCTTGAGCCAGTTGTCGGCTTTTGGTTCCGCATCGGGCTCGTCCTGGAACAGGCCGGCTTCTCGACGAAGGTTGGTATCGAGCATGTATACGTCGCTCGAATTGGCCGCGCGTACCAGCACCTGATCCATGGCCGGCGCTTTGCCGATCAATACATCGACAGCAGGCGCTTCCTCGCCCTTCTTGTAACCCTTCACATGGAATGCTTTTTCGTCTTTGAGATTGTAGGAGTCGATTGCCGCGTCGCCCGCGCCGCTGTCGCGCACTTCGCCGCGAAGACCGATCGCCTGTTCAACAAACTTCTCGATCTTCTCGGTGTCGGCGGGCGCATTGAAGTGACTTGTGACCGCCCATACGTTTGGATCGCTGTCACTGCGTTGCAGCGTCACTTTCGCGTCAGGCTTGCCGCCCGCGTACAACTCCAGCTTGGTAATGTCCGCCTTAGTCAACCCTTCGGGCACAAGCGCCGCCAATTTCACCTGGTCGGTAATGGTTACTTTCGGCTTGCGCACCTGCTTCACCACCACCAACACCAGCAGGATCGCGAAGATCACCGCAAGTGGCGTGACGTATTTCTGTTTCATCGATGTATGCCTCCGTCAATACCGCACGTGTGGCGCGGCATGTCCTTTTCCGCTACCCGTTATTCTGCGACTGGTACGACATCGTGTACGCGTTACGCGACTGCTTGCGCGCCGCCCACGTGCCAATCCCAATCGATGCGACAAGAATGTTCACTGCCGCATAGTTCATGAACTTCCAAAATGCGCGCTGGCCATCGCTCGGCTTGTCAATCGCGCGATCGATCGGCTTGCGGCCGCGCACGCTCACGATATCGTCGCCCAAGGTCAGGTTGTCAACGCAGTTCAGAAACAGCTCGAGGTTGCTGCCCTGGATGAAGTTCTTGTTGAACATCTGCGAACAACCCAGCAAGACAAGTTTTCCTGGTGCAGGCGTTAACGCCGGCGCTTCGCCTGTTTCCGGCTCAGGGGGCGTTGGCGGCATGCCGGGTTGCGGCTGCGCAGGCGGCCACGCGGGACGCGGCTTGTCCTTGAATGCATCCGGGAACTGCCCTGTGACTTGTGCCATCAGTGGATAGGACTTCCCGGGTCCACCTGCTATGTCTTCATTCGTAAGTTTCTTGTCCGCTGGCACTGTCCAGGCGCGATCCGTGGTGGACATGATTGTTTCGGCCTTTAGACCATGTTTAGCCAATTCGTCGTTGTTGAGCTCAAGCGCGGTGCCCCAGAGGTAGAACACGCTCGAGAGGCGGCTCGTCATCGGCGCGCCCGGGTTCATCGTCGAATTGTTGATGAGCATATGCATCGGCAGATTCAGTGTCGTGCCGCCGCCCATCAACTGTTCGAGCGGATTGCCGCTGCGCACTGTGAGGGGCACCTTGTTGGTATCCATCAAAATATCTTTGCTGACACCTAGCCCGTATGCAGTCAGCAAATCATCGACATTTGGATTCTGCTCGCGCTTGGTGAGATTTACGTTGCCTTCGGGAGTTACTTTGTAGTCCCATTCGTACTCTTGCACCGCGATGACAACATTCTTGCCTGACGCGATGGCGCGACTGATTTCCCATTTCTGGCGCTCGTTAAACTCGCGGGGGTTGATCACCACGAGCGTGTCGTACTTCTCCGGCAGCGGACTCTGCTGCGTGAGTTCTACGCGTTCGACTTTGTACTTCTCCTGTTCGAGAATGCGCTGGCAATACTCGTAGGGGTCTTCACTCTCCGGAACGGGCTGGCCCATCTGCGCGTAAAGCGCGCGCATCTGCGGCGGAATGTTGACCGCTTCTTTCGGCGCGACCAGCGCGACCGTCGCGGGCTCTTTGCGCGACATCTTGAATATCGTGTTCACGAGCCGGTACTCGAGCTCCTGCAAGGTCTCCGGCATCACCGGCTGAATAATCTCTTCTTTCGCGTCGCGATAGCCCACGCCGATGCTCGAATAGACCGGCTTCTGCGAGATTTCGTCGTTTTGCATCGCCTGCACCATGAAAGGTTGCACACCCTTCTTCAGCATGCGCTTTTCGAGTTTCTCGGCGTCGCTCGATTCACCCTCTTTCTTTTCTTCGTCTTCGGCGCCGAGCATTTCATCCTGCGACGCGAGCGCATTCGCCGCGCGCATGTATACGGCCGTGAACTCGATCTTGTTCGGCGCGACGAATTTCAGTTCTTCGAGTTTATCGGTGATATCGCGTTCCAGCGTTGACAACGCTGTGGGCATTTCTTCGCGCGACGAAATATAGAGTTTCACCTGCGCGGGCGATTCGAGTTGGGAGAGGATGGTCTTCGTCGCGGGCGACACGGTGTAGCTGTCGTCTTCCGTCATGTCCACGCGCATAAAGCTGGTATCCGCGACAAGCCAATTGAATGCGAGGCCAATGCCGAAGCACAACACAACGGCGGAAGCATAGGCCGCGCGCGCGCCGGGACGGTTGCGCTGTTCGATGTACATGATGTTCAGGAACAGGAACATGACCGTCCAAACGACGAAGTACACGACATCTACAAATTCGAGTACGCCGCGCGTGAAGGTGTTGTAATGCTCGACCATGCCGACCAGGCTGCTCAGCGTCGCACCGACGCCGGGCGCGTAGCTGTCGATATACGCGGCTATGAAGTTTGTGCCGAGCAGAAAGATCGTAAAGCACACCAGCAACGACACGACAAACGCGACGATCTGGTCGCGGCAGAAACCGGAAACAAAAATGCCGATGGACAGGAAAAACGCGCCGAGCAACAGGGTGCCCAAGTAACCGCCAAACACAGCGCCGTTGTCCGGGTTGCCCAGCACCATCAACATCAGCGGCACGGTAAACGTACATGCGAGAGTGATGGCGAAGAACGTCAATGTCGCCAGAAACTTTCCGATCACCAGTTCCCACGCGCGCATCGGGAAGGTGAGCAGCATTTCCCAGGTGTTTTCCTTGCGTTCTTCGGCCCAAACTCGCATCGTGATCGCGGGAATGAAGATGCACATCATCAAGGGCAAGTTGCCAAAGTAGGAGCGCATGTCCGCGACGGGGAAGGTAAAGAACGAGGTGATGTACAACCCGACGCTAATCGCCAGGAATACGATGATAAAGATATAACCAATCGGCGACGTGAAGTACGCGCCGAGGTCTCTGCGAATGATTGTTCTGATATTGCTCATGACTGCGCTCCCGTTCCCGCGCCTTGGGCTTTCTCGGTCAATTTCAAGAATGTTTCCTCCAACGTCAGCGGGCGATCGGTCAACTCGCGCAGCTCCCAGTTCTTCATGCGCGCCAGCTTGCCCACTTCGCGCCACAACTGCGAGCCCGGCTTGCCGTGCAGCACGAAGGTTGAGAAGCCGTCCTCATCGCCGATGTAATCCACTTTGCGAGATCCCTCGATGCCCGACAACAGCCGCTCGGTGTCCTCGCGTTTGCCCAATACCGATACGCGCGTGCGTTCTTCGGATGTTGCCCGGTCGCGCAGTTCTTCCAAAGTGCCGTCGCCGACGATGCGTCCCTGGCTGATGATCACGATGCGGTCCGCGGTGGCTTCCACTTCCTGCAGAATGTGCGTAGAGAGAATCACGGTCTTGCCGTGTGCGAGGTTCTTGATGAGTTGGCGAATTTCGACGATCTGGTGCGGATCCAAACCAGAGGTCGGTTCGTCGAGGATGATGATTTCGGGATCGTGAATCAGCGCCTGCGCCAACGCAGTGCGCTGCTTGTACCCCTTCGACAACTCGCGCACGACTTTCCGGTACATGTGTCGCAGGCCGCAAGCATCGAGCACTACATCGGTCCGCTCGCGCAATCGCGCGCCGCTCAATCCGCGCGCCTTTCCCACGAAGTTGAGGTACCCCTTCACTTCCATGTCCATATACAGCGGCAGAATTTCGGGCAGGTACCCGATGATCTTGCGGACACCCAGGGGATTTTCCAGGACGTCCATCCCCCCAACTTTCGCTGTCCCCTTCGACGGGTGCAGGTAGGTCGTTAGGATTTTCATCGTCGTCGATTTACCGGCGCCGTTCGGTCCCAGTAGACCGACGATCTCTCCCTTTTTCACCTCGAACGATACATTGCGCAGCGCCTGCACCGGCCCGTAATGCATCGACAGGCTCTCGGCTCTGATCATCCCTGTTCTCCCGAATTGACTTGGTGTTTGGAATACCGGCCACCGCGGCGGCATTGGATAGATTCCGTTCGTTCGCCCGACGGTATTCCCCGCCGCGAAAAAGCAAACTCCATGCCGCACGCACAAAGGCCCGGAAAGCCCAATAGCCTACCAGCCTAGCTCATTGATCGTCAAGAGGTTAAACGAACAAAGGGGGATCGTCAGCGAAGAGGTGCGCCCCGACCCAACTGAGGCGTCTCCAATGCTTCACACCGCTTTTGTGGCAAGCACTTCCCGAGCACGGTCTAGGGCGAGGTCAATGTGGGACTTCACATTCTCATCGCCGATCTGATCGAGCAGGCCGCTGTTTTCCAGGGCTTCGTGCGGTTGAGAATGCACGCCCGAGAGAATCAACGTGATGCCCTGGCGTTGACACTTCCAATGAAATTCACGCAACGCTTGCATGCCGCTGGCGTCGATCGCGGGCACTTTGCGCATGCGAAGGATGAATATCTTGGGAGGAGGCTGTTGCTGCCGTAAGACGTCCTTCAAGCGGTCCGCGACACCGAAAAAGAATGGCCCATTAATCTCGAACACGTCCACGTCCGCGGGCACGTCCTTCTTGCTCGTAGCGTCGGGATCGTCTTCGTCTTCGTCCTGTTTGTCGATTTCGTCCGTGATTTCGGAAACCGTCGATACTTCGGCCATGCGGCGCATGAAGAGGACCGACGCCAACACCACGCCCGCTCCCACGGCTTTCGTCAAATCGGTAAACACGGTCAGGCCAAACGTGGCGAGTAGCACTACAACGTCGCTTGCGGGCGCGCGCAGGATCGAACGGAAATGATCGATCTCGCTCATGTTGTATGCAACGAGCATGAGCACGGCCGCTAGCGTTGGCAGCGGAATGTGGGCCGCCAGGGGCGCGAGCGCGGCCATCACGGCAACGAGGGTCACCGAATGCACCGCGGCCGCCAACGGTGTACGGCCGCCGCTCCGGATGTTCGCCACGGTGCGCGCGATGGCGCCGGTTGCAGGAATGCCGCCGAATACCACGGAACCGACGTTGGCGAGTCCTTGCGCAACCAGTTCGCAGTCGGCTTTGTGCCTTCCACCGATCATACCGTCGGCGACTACCGCCGAGAGTAGTGATTCGATCGATGCGAGAAAGGCGATTGTCGCGGCTTCCGGCAGTAAGTGCATGGCCAGATCAAAACTGAAGGCGGGCATGTGCGGCACAGGCAAGGTGCGCGGCAGGTCGCCAAAGCGCGAGCCGACCGTCGCCACAGGTAGCTTAAGTATCCACACAATCGCCGTCATGACGACGACTGCGGTAATCGCGGGAGGCAAGCGCTTGATATAGCGCTGCACAACCATCAGAAGAATGAGGGATCCCGCGCCAACAGCAAATGTTGAACCGTCCCATGTCGATGCGCTGGCGCCGTATGCCTGCCACTTTGCGATGAACTCTGCGGGCACCTCTTTCATGGCGAGCCCAAAAAAGTCGCGGATCTGCGACGAGAAGATAATTACGGCAATGCCCGTAGTGAAGCCGGTCGTGACCGGATACGGAATGAATTTGATCATCGCGCCGAAACCGGACAGACCCATCACGATGATGATCAACCCCGCCATCAACGTCGCGGTTGCGAGTCCTGAAAACCCGTGTTTTTGCGCGATGCCATAGATGATGACGATGAACGCGCCCGTCGGCCCGGCGATTTGCACGCGGCTGCCGCCAAACAGCGCGACGATTAGCCCCGCGACTACCGCGGTGTACATTCCGACGGCAGGCGGAGAGATGCCCTCTTTTACTGCGACAGATTCGGGTATGGATGCGATGCCGAACGCCATCGCCAAGGGAAGCGCAATAATTCCAACAGTAACGCCCGCGACAAGGTCGGCGGTCACGCGCGGCTTCGTGTAGCCTTCGCGGTAGCAGACAACGGATTTAGGTAAGAATCGAGGCATACTGAAACGTGGGCTGGGCCCGCGTCCAGCCGGAACATCCTCCGTGCAAATTCAAATGAGTACGAAAGCGTCAGAGTATACACGAACTATCCACAATGCGCGAAAATGGTTCCGCTTTTCGCGGAGGGCATGTTAGGAAAGCTTCTCCAGTACGACAAGCCCCATCACGTTCAACACTTCGCGATAGGCGGGATTGGTCTTCACTTCGCGATCGTAAAACTCCGTCACCCCGTCCCAGTGCCCAATATCGTGCAGGCAAACTAGCCCCCCGCGCACGACATGCGGCGTCCAAAGATCGAAATCGAGCTTCGACGCCTCATACGAATGATCCGCGTCGATGAACAGTAAACGTATCGGCCCTTGCCACGTCGCTGCAGCGTCTTCCGATTTTGCGACGATAGTCTCGACGTAGTCGTCCACGCCGATTGCCGCGATATTTCGCTTGAAGGCTTCCAGCGTTGTTCCGATGCGCACGATATCGTGGTCTTCGCAGCCCATGCCCGGCTGGTGTTCCGGCGAACCTGTAAAAGCATCGACTGCGAAGACTTTCTCGCGCGACGCTTTCTTGGTTCCTTTCGCAAGCCACCCGGTGGATTTACCTTTGAAACTGCCAATCTCCACGATCGCGCCCGCGCCCGGCCCTTGTTCCGCGAGCACCATTAGCGTGAAGCCCTGCATTTCGTACAGGAAACCCTCGAGTTTCGACATGGCAACTTCTGTCTCGTAGTACTCGAAGACGGTATGTAGCCGGTACATGATCGGATCGCTCAACATACCGTCGGCTCCTTTAGTGAAACGCTACGCGAGGATTTCGCTGACGATGCTTCCCGAAACGTCGGTGAGACGGAAGTCGCGTCCTTTGAAACGGTAGGTAAGTTCGGTGTGTTCGAGACCCAGCAGATGTAGAATCGTTGCCTGCAAGTCGTGCACATGAATTGGGCGCTCGGCGATATGGAATCCGAGATCGTCGGTTGCCCCGATGGTCTGCCCTGTGCGCACGCCCGCGCCGGCGAGCCACATGGTGAAGGCCTGCGGGTGGTGGTCGCGGCCCATGCTGCGGCCCAGCGCCGCGCTGGACTCGACCATCGGCGTGCGGCCAAATTCGCCGCCCCAGATCACCAGCGTATCGTCGAGCATGCCGCGCTGTTTTAGATCGAGCAATAGCGCAGCGGACGCCTGATCCGTCGCGCCACACTGCCCTTTCAATCCGCCGGCCACGTCGCTGTGATGGTCCCAGCCGCCGTGATACACGTTTACAAAACGTACGCCGCGTTCAAGCAGGCGGCGTGCGAGTAGACAGTTGTTCGCGAAGGAAGGCTTGCCCGCTTCCGCGCCATAGAGCGCGAGCGTCTCGGGCGATTCCTTCGAAATGTCCATCAGCTCCGGCGCGCTGGACTGCATGCGGTACGCCAGTTCGTAATTGCTGATGCGCGTTTCAATTTCCGGATCGCCGACGTTTTCGAAATGGTGTTGATTTAATTCATTGATCAGATCGAGGGATGCGCGTTGCGTCTGCGCATCGACAAACTTTGGGTTGGACACATTCAGGATCGGATCGCCTGAACTGCGGAAAGGCACGCCTGCGTAGACGGTTGGCATAAACCCGCAGCCCCAACAATGCACGCCGCCGCTCACCCCTTCACCCGTGCTCAACACGACAAAGCCTGGCAAGTCGTCGGCTTCATTTCCCAACCCATACGAAACCCACGCGCCCATGCTCGGCCGGCCAAGTTGCGGCGATCCGGTGTTCATCATGATCTGCGCGGGCGCGTGATTGAACTGGTTCGTCCACATCGATTTGATGAGACAGATTTCGTCCGCGACTTTCGCGAGGTGCGGCAACATCTCGGAGAGTTCCGCGCCGGACTGCCCGTACTTGTCGAACTTGAAACGCGTCGCCAGCAATCCCGCGTTCTTCTGGATAAACGCGTAGCGCTGGTCTTTCACAATGTCCGGCGGAATCGGTTGGCCGTCGTATTTCACCAGCGTGGGTTTGAAGTCGAAGAGATCGAGTTGGCTTGGCGCACCGGCCATAAACAAATAAATAACGCGCTTCGCCTTTGCCGCGAAGTGCGGTTGGCGAATCGCAAGCGGGTTCGCGGGCGCAGCCACGGCCCCGCGCGCTAACAATGATGCCAGCGCAATCTTGCCGACGCCGACACCGCAATCGCGGAAAAATTGGCGGCGCGTTACATCGCGCAATCGCGCGTCTTGTTCATTTCGTGAACTGTTCATCACATAGAAGCCTTCGATGCCATTATCCAATACTTCCACAGCTGGGGTCTAGCGCGTTAAGGGGACACGGGCGTCCCGCCCGTGATGCGGGGCCGTGGGGTTATTGTGTAAAAATCACGGGCGGGACGCCCGTGCCCATTTATTGCGCTATCCTAACTGCGCTGATCCGTTAATTACGCGCACTGCAACGCCTTGTGCACCGGAGGCCATGGGCACGGAACGCACCGAATCGAGTTGCGCACAGAACGTAATGTCATCGGCCATGCCGACGTCGCGCAGGTTTTGCGCGTGGGGCGCTGCTTCAAACAGTTCGAGAATCCCATCGCACAGAATGCGGTCGTTCCAGTAGGTGTACTTGTGCCCGCCTTCGCCTAGTTCCAGATCCCCCATGAGTTGGCGAGCGGCCATCGCTATCGCCGCCGCGCCTACCCAATCTTCCTGCGCGCTATATGTGGGATCGCTCATCAGTCCTGCGGGGACCAAAACAATATCGCGCCGATGCGCGAGCGCCGCCTTTGCGACGGCCGCCGCGTTAACTGGCGATCCCATGTACACCGCGTGCGCGCCGTAAGCCTGCACTAAGCGGCCCGCGCCTGTCGTCGTAGTAAAGATGACGCGCTTACTACGAACACCGGCGACCTCACGCGGGCTATTTCCCAGGTCGAATCCATGCAGCGGCAACCCGCCGCGCTCGCCCGCGAGCAACGCCGCCGGATAGTCCCACCGCAGTTCAAAGGCTTCATCGACCTCGCGCACGGCGAGGATTTCCGTCGCGCCAGCGTGGAGCATGTACGCGGCAGTTGCGCTGGCGCGCAGGGCATCCACGATAATCGCGACGCATTTGTTTTCAACGGCGAACCGGCAACCGTCCTCCCCCGCGATCAAATGCCACTTCATCAATAACCCAATGCCGCGCCATCGAGCCGTGGATCGGTCCCGCCGAAATAACGCAAGGGATCATCTTCGCGCCAGATTGCCTGATACCCGCCGTGTGAATCGACACCATCCGAGATTTGGTGTCCCATCTCCGCGAGCTTCTGCTTCACGGAATCGTCGAACCCATTCTCGAACTTCAAGCGTCCGCCGTTTTCCATGTGACCGCCCCACGGCGACGAACTGCCATCGTGACTCACGCGCGGCTGGTCGCCCGCTTCCTGCGGCGTCATGCCGTAGTCGATCATGTTCATCGTCACCTGGCTGTGCCCCTGCGGCTGGAAGTCGCCGCCCATCACGCCGAAGGCCATCACCGGTTTGCTGTCCTTCGTCATGAACGCGGGAATGATCGTGTGGAAGGGACGCTTGTGCGGTTCGAGTTTGCAGCGGTGTTTCGGATCGAGAGAGAAGCCTTCGCCGCGATTTTGAATCACGAAGCCGCAACCATCAGGGCAGATGCGCGAACCAAAACCCGCATAATTACTTTGGATATACGAGATCATGTTGCCTTCGCCGTCGGCGGCACACATGTAGATCGTGTCGGAGTCGAGCTTCGGATCGCCGTATTTCACGTCCGTCGCGGCGCGCTTGGGATCGATCAGCTTCGCGCGCGCCTTCGCATACTCTTTGGAAATGAGCTGCTTCACCGGCACATCGGCAAACTCGGGATCGGCGTAGTACACCGCGCGATCTTCATACGCAAGTTTCTTTGCCTCGATGAATAAATGAAGCTGCTCCGCGGAATTCGGCTGCATACTCCCAATGTCGAACAATTCGAGCATATTCAATATCTGCAGCACGGAAATACCCTGCCCGTTGGGCGGAATTTCCCACACGTCCCAACCGCGATAATTGGTGCTGACAGGATCAACCCAGTTTGCGGTGTGATCTTTCAGATCGCGCAGACTCATCTTGCCGCCGAGTTCCTGCGACTTCTTTACAATCGCCTGTGCGATTTCCCCTTCGTAGAATGCGGCTGCCCCATCTTTTGCAATCGCGGACAGATTGTTCGCGAGCAACGGGTTCTTGAAAATCTCGCCGTAGTGCAACGGCTTGCCGTCGGGGTGATAAACCTTCGCCATCTGCGGCGCCATTTCGCTGGTCCAGGAACTGAACTGCGCCGTTCCAATGATCGGCGAAAGCGGAAATCCATCGCGCGCCAACGCAATCGCCGGTTCCAAACACTTTGCTAGACCCAATTTGCCCCAACGTTCGCTCAACATCTTCCAGCCGCTCACGCAACCCGGCACGTTCC
The DNA here is from genome assembly GCA_020848835.1 of Candidatus Hydrogenedentota bacterium. GTDB lineage: Bacteria > Hydrogenedentota > Hydrogenedentia > Hydrogenedentales > SLHB01 > JABWCD01. The sequence goes on along the minus strand of JADLHJ010000027.1, from coordinate 7,805 downwards.
ACGACAACGGACTGTTGCCGGGAATGTCTTTGAGATTCAGCTTGGCGGCTTCATCAAGGTTCCAATCGTAGGGCGAGCGTCCGCTCGCGTTGAGCGCGTAAAGTTTCTTTTCTTTCTCGATCCAGATAATCGCGAACAGGTCCCCGCCGATACCGTTGCTCGCAGGCTCGACAACGCCCAGCGCCGCGTTGCAGGTGATCGCCGCATCGATACAGGTGCCGCCCGCTTTTAACGCATCGATCCCCGCCATCGCCGCAAGTGGCTGACTCGCGCACACCATGCCGTGCTGGCATACCACCGTCGATCGGTTTCGATTGCGCGCCTCGATCCGCGACTTGTCGAAGAAAGGCCGTTGCCGGTCTGTTGCCTGTGCCGTTGCTGCCATGCTTCCTCCCATCGACGCCATCGCCGCTCCGGCGAAACTGGTTTTGAAAAAGTCCCGACGATTCATTGCGAGATCCCTCCACGCGCTGCGCGCCAAGCACCACACGCGAGCCTAGTCCAGCACAGAGCAATTTGCAACCGGTAGAACCGAACACGGTCGCGCCGGGACCGATGGAGGAGATGGACTGTATGGACGCGATGGACATTTTATGAGCTCTCTGTTGGTGAAGAAGCTTTCGCCGTTTCGGCGAAGCGGTTCCGTGGCCCGGTGTAGATTTTTTCGGCGTGGGCGCGGATGGGCGTATCTAGGGGAAAGGCTTCTGGCGGGATTTGGCCGGCTATGAATTCGTCAAGGAATTGATGCAGCGGATTATCCGGTTGCCAGAGCGTTTGTTGTGGGTTGGGTGGTACGGTTGGCTCGATTTCTTCTTTGTTGGCAGATTCGAGTGGGGGCAGGTGGAGATTTCCAAGGATTTGTTCCGCGAGTTCTTCGGAGACGCTTTGTTTTGCGGGGCGGTAGGATGCAAGAACGTGGTCACGTTCGGCTTCGGCGAGAGGTTCGTCGAGCAGGGCCGCGGTGTCGAAGGCTTCGCACATTTCTACGTCGCGGCCTTGGGATGCGGCGTGGATGGATTGTCGGAGATACGCTTTGGCGTAGTTTTGCGCGAATCGTCCTTCGACTCGGGCTTCGGCGAGGGAGTCGGGATCGATGGCTGTGTCGTGTTTCGCGCGTTCGATGTGGCGCATTACGCCTTCAGGGGAGGGGGGTGTGAGATTATTTTTTTGACGAAACAAAGGGGTGTTGACGGGAGTGCAGAGGACGCGCAAGTTGGCTCGAAACTCGCGCATGAGGCGAATGAAAGCCAATACGGCGTTGGGGTTAGCGGAGTTGGGGACTTCGACGGAACTTGCGCCCGGGTCTTGTGACACCCCTCCCCCTGTCAGGGGGGTGTTGTTGAGGTGTGCGGCGGCGGTATTGACGAGGACCTGGAGCATTGCGACGTTGTGAGCGGCGTGGATTCCGATTGGATTGGGATGGGTTTGGGATTCGGCGATGGCCAATGCATCGGTGACGACGGTGTTGTACTCCATGAGTTGGTATGGACAAGTGGGCGCTTTTCCGGGAGGCATGGAAGCGATCTCGGGCGAGGCGCAGGGACAGGATTGCCAGTAGGGACAGCTTGTCGAGCAGGTCCTTAGGCGGCGGGAGTAGAGGCCATGAACGACGGCGTTGCGATTCCCTCTGGGAGCGCCTATGAGCTCGCAACCTCCGTGAAGTTTGCAGCGGCCAGTGGGGTGGTCGGAGGTGGTGGTGCACGGTGTTGCATCGGGTAGGCGCGCGCCGCAGATGCGGTGGTTGAGTTCGGTTTCTTTGGCGTTGACGGCTGCGATCCACTCTGCTGACCAAGAACGCGCGCAGGGGGTGCCGAGTTCGGTGGCACGTGGTGTGGTGGTTGATGTGGGCATTGCTGTAGATCTCCTTACTACAGAAGCCCACGTCGTTGTAGTCGAAGTTATGGAAGGAGTCAGAAGTCAGGAGAATAGGGAAAATAAGCCGTGTTGTCCAAATAGTTGCTCAGGTGGCAGGAAGATGCAATCGGGGATCGAGACCGGGATTGACGGAAAATGGGGCTGTGGCGGAATACGGGGAATGAACTTCGCGCGCGGGGTCATTTGATATGGAATAAGAGAGCCGATGAATGCCCAAGCGGTTCATTGCTCGTGCCTCCAATAAAGTGATTATGCGAGAGCACTCCCAAGAAAATGCAAGCATAAATTTTAAAATATGCTTGCAAATGCAAGCATGTGCATGCAATACTGTAAGCACATCACAGATGGAGGTAACCGAGATGAATTCGGAAGATATTGATGGAGAACAAGTTACGGGCAAGGCGATAGGTGGTAGGGCACGCGCCGAACAGCTATCACCGGAACGCAAGAGGGAGATTGCCCGCATGGGAGCGAAAGCACGATGGAGCCAACCGAACACCTCTAAGTCAGGCATTGCTAATGCTTTAGCTACAATTACGATCCCAAGTCCGAACACCCCCTCTGGCCAGATGGAATTCCAGATCGAAAAACGAACAGAGATAGACGGCATCGAAATGGGGGTATTGACCGGAGGGATACCGTATCTCTCTGGACGGAGTCTCGCCCGCCTTTGCGGCGTCAATGCCGGGCGCATAAGTGAAATGCAGAGTGCGTGGGCTACAGCGTCCGACAACTCGATGACCGCTAAGGTCAAAGCAATTATGGTGTCGCACGGGGTAACTGTCGAAGATGCCCCATACATAGAAGTTAAACAGCGAAGCGGGGGATCGGTTTACGCGTATCCCGATGTGGTCTGTGTGGCGGTGCTCGAATACTACGCCTTTGAGGCCCAGACGCCATCCGAGGTCGCGGTCAAAAACTTCCGTAAGTTGGCCGGTAAGGCATTACAAGAGTTTATTTACGCACAAGTTGGCTACGATCCAAACAACAAGGTTCCACCGGTATGGAGGGACTTTCACGATCGCGTCTCGTTAGTCTATAACTCCCTCCCGAAGGGTTATTTCGGCGTATTCAAGGAAATGGCCGATATGATCGTTACTCTCGGACAGGTCGGATTACATCTCGACAGCAGCATTGTCCCGGATATAAGCGTAGGTCGGTGTTGGAGCGATTATTGGGTTGCAAATGACTTAGATAAGCAGTACGGGGCGCGCCTAAAGTTTGAGCACAACTTTCCGCTCTACTTTCCCCAAGCGGTGGCAAATCCGCAGCCGGCATGGTGTTATCCAGAAGATGCGCTTGGGATTTTCCGAAAATGGATGCGCGACGAGTACATCCCGAAAAAGTTCAAAAACTATCTTACTCAAGCAGCGAAGAAAAAGAATCTACCAGCGTCGTTTGTGCAAATTGCAATTGGCGCATATACGCCGGAGAGCCTACCCAGTCCTTCTTAGGGTTATCCTGAAAAACCCATCGTGTTGCCGTTGCTTTCTTGGCGATTGCCGTACGTCGAGGTGCAGATAACGCTTGTGCGCGGGCTTTCCCGCCCGTGAGACCACCTGGGAGGCCCGGCCCAATGCGACGGTGGCGGGGTTCTTTTTCTACCGGCGCACGTTCCTTCTTATCAATCGTGTCTTGAGCCGATCGCGCGGCGATCTGGTTCGCATCCATGTATTTGCTTGAGCACTTTGGCATACGTGAATATGCTACGATTTTTCACTTGTGTAAACCACAAGACATTGCTATAATTATTTTCAGTAGATATTTAAACCCTATAGATTGTAGTATATGCGCTACGGGAACACTAGGTGCGGTGTTTGTGCGGGCTTGGGGCTAATTTCGGGGTAATCGCACGATGTGTACATGCTGGCGGGCGGACAGTCACGCGTCGAATCCTAATCTTATCCTAACCTGTCTATGATCCAAGGGAGTAGCGCTCCTGCGATCTTTGTTTTTTGGAAGTGGAGAGTAAAGGAGGTGAAACGATGGATAACTGGTTAGAATGCGAAGTTTCGGTAGGAATGTTTTCCACCGAATTTGCTATAACGGCGCAACAATTTGATGGTAAGACATTTTCTTTATTTGCTCTGCAAGATGACGTTCGCACGAAATCTGCGCCCAATGGATCCCCTGTATCCGGACTACTTCATGTGAACAGGATTAAAACATCTAACGATCTAGCGATGGTTGTTCTTCCTCAGCTTAGTCCAGAAGCAGGAACAACCGTGACAGTAAAGGTTAGCCAGCTTCATCAGGTAAGTGCTTAAACCTATATATGGTTCTATCGAGCGCGGAAATACAAAAGGCCCTAGAAGATGGGCGTTTAGTCATCAACCCCGTTCCTGGCTCAGCTGGCACTAAATCCCCGTACAATACACACTCAGTCGATTTAACGTTGGGTTCTGAAATCGTCATTCCACAACCAATGACCGCTTCCATAGATTTATCTGAATCAGGAAGTATCGCAACCTTAATCTCTCAAAATGCACAGCGTAGAACAGCGACAAAGGATCAACCATACAAGCTTGAGCGAGGAAAATTTATTTTGGCTCAAACCAAGGAGGTTATTAGTTTACCAATTACGAGCGCGCTAGGCGCTCGGATAGAGGGCAAAAGCAGCGTAGCGCGTTGCGGAGTTCTGGTGCATTTTACCGCGCCAACGGTTCATCCAGGCTTTCATGGCCGCTTAACCCTTGAAATGATCAACCTTGGGCCAAACGTCTTTAGCCTCAGCCCTGATTTGCCTATTGCTCAACTGATTATTGAGGAAGTTAAGGGCGAATTAACGCCCAATGATAGCCAATTCCAAAATCAGATGAAGCCAGAAGGCCTTAAGGCCTAACCTTCCCACTTTTTTCAAACTGAGACAATAGCCGCTGCAATACCGCTTGCGCCCCGGCAGTGATTGCAGTAGCATGGAACCTGCGCATTCCGCACAGCGCAATCGGTTGTCAACAGAGGGTTTCCGGCATGGATCCGCGCATTGAAAAAGTAGTCCAGTCCCGTCGCGATTTCCTGGCCACGTCGGCCAGCGGGCTCGGCGGCTTGGCCTTGGCGTCGTTGCTGGCGCAGGAGGGTTACCTCGCCCACGCGGAGACGCCGCAGATCGTGAACCCGCTCGCGCCCAAAGCGCCGCACTTCGCGCCCAAGGCGAAGGCCTGCATCTTCCTCTTTCAAGCCGGCGCTCCCAGCCAACTTGACCTCTGGGACCCGAAGCCAAAACTGAAAGAACTCGACGGTCAGCCCTTGCCGCCGTCGATGACCGAAAACGTGCGCTTCGCCTTCATCCAAAAAGACACGGCGGTGCTCAAAGGTAGCGATCGCAAGTTCACGAAGTACGGCGATTGCGGCATCGATCTCAGCGATCTGTTGCCGCACCTCGGCAGCGTAGCCGATGACATCTGCTGGATTCGCTCGATGCACACCGAGGCCTTCAATCACCACCCCGGCCAACTCGCGATGAACACTGGCGTGCAGACCTTCGGTCGCCCGGTGATGGGATCGTGGATCAACTATGGCCTGGGCTGCGAGAGCAACAATCTCCCGGGCTACTGCGTGCTCACCGCGGGCCGCGGCACTAGCGGCGGCGCGTCGAACTGGTCCAGCGGATTTTTGCCGTCCACCTATCAGGGCGTGCTGCTGCGCAATCAGGGCGATCCGATCCTGCACCTCAGCAATCCCGGCAACCTGCCGCACGATTGCCAGCGTCTTGGCCTCGACGCCATCCGCGATCTGAACCAAATGCACTACGAGAAGATCAACGATCCCGAAATTCTTTCGCGCATCGCATCCTACGAACTTGCGGGCCGCATGCAGGCCGAAGCGCCGGACCTCATCGACATCTCAAACGAATCCCCCGCGACGCTCGAGTCCTATGGCGTGAACCGCCGCGAGCCCGAGGAGTGGAAGAAATACCGCAGCGGCGGTCCAGACGAATTCCAGACCTATGCGTTCAACTGCCTGCTCGCGCGCCGCATGGTCGAGCGCGGCGTGCGCTTCATCAGCATCTACCACGAAACCTGGGATCATCACGAAGGCATCAGCGAACGCCTGCCCTTCAACTGCATGATGTGCGATCAACCCATTGCCGCGTTAATCCGCGATCTCAAACAACGCGGCCTCTTTGAATCCACGCTCATCGTATGGGCCTCCGAGTTCGGCCGCACGCCGCTCGGCGAAAACCGCGCAGGATTCCGCGCGCCCAACACCGGCCGCGATCACCATCCCTTCGCCTTCACCATCTGGTGCGCCGGCGGCGGCATCAAAGGCGGACAAGTCATCGGCGAAACGGACGAAATCGGATGGAACATCACCAAAGACCCAGTCCACATTAACGATCTCCACGCCACGTTACTGCACTGCTTCGGCCTAAACCACGAACAACTCACCTACCGCTACCAAGGCCGCGATTTTAGGCTCACGGATGTCGCGGGCAAGGTCGTGGATAAGATGCTGGCATAGGTTATGAATACGACTTCGGGGCACCAAAGTAGTTTCTTGCCATTGAATCATTTGCCGGTGATCTTGTTTACGTTGATTTTCGCTGTAAGCGCCATGGCACAATTTGAATATAAGATTGGGGAACGTCCGTATGAAATTTGGGGCGCGTTTCGCTGCTTTGGCATAGCGGGATTAGGACTCTGCTTTTATTTTCGGAAAGGCAGCAATCTTCCGATTCTCAGAGCTGGCGTGCTGGTAGTCGCGCTCCTCTCGATTGTGTGGATGGTTCTCCACCTCATTCGCTACGTAAATGTCGCTTGATCACCAGCTGGCGTCCTCCACGGCAGTTTCAATACCGTCAGAGTCTGACTTGTTTTCGACGCTGATCTGAATTCTTCTATCGCCATGCCCACGCAAGAACTCATCTGTAGCGAAGTCTGGGGCAGCAACGGCAACGCGAATATTGACCTCGTGTTGCCGGGGCTGCGCGGCAAGCTGTACTCGCGCGCCTGCGGGGGCAAGAAAGGCGGTGACGTGTACTACGCATCCGCCTGCGCGGCGGGTGTTATCTCGCGCATGTGCCTGGCGGACATCGCAGGCCACGGCGAACAGGTCGCGCAAGTCGGCAACTGGTTGCGGGGGGCCATGCGCCGCACTATGGGCCAGCACGAACCCGCGAAGGTCTTCCGCGCGCTGAACAAACGCGCGTCCATCTTCGGCCTCGAAGCCCTCACCACCGCGGTCTGCCTCAGCTACGACATCACCAACGGCGAACTCCGCTTCTGCTACGCGGGTCATCCGCCGGTGTTTATCCTGTCCGCGGGTGCAACGGCGTGGGCTACCTTACAGACGGATACAGACGACGCCAAAGGCGCGCGCAACATTCCCTTTGGAATTTCCGATGATGCCGCATTCGACACCGGCACGCGCGTGCTGAACGAAGGCGATCGCCTGTTCATCTATTCCGACGGCGTACTCGAAGCGCCTGACGCATCGCGCGCGCTATTTGGATCCGAATCGCTCCTGGATGTGTTGAATGAAATTGGAAACAAATCTATTGATGAATCAGCCGATGAGATCGCGCGGCGGCTCGCGTCACACACCGGCTGCGATACCTTCACGCACGATGACGTCACCTTCGCCATCGTCGAGGCCGGCCCCCGCGCGCTTGAGCCGAAACTGTTCCAACTCCTTCGAAACCAATCGCGAAAACTCGCCAACCGAATTCGGTAACTGCCAGAAGAACGGTTTGTCGTTGCGGGATGAGCGCAACATGATCCTGCGTGAATCGGCCATGCGCATCGATGGCAGCAATTGAAAAATTGAGCACACACTTGTATAAGTGTGCAGCAAGGGGGGGACCATCTTCGCAGATTTGTCGCTGCGTAGATATCCTCAATTTGTAAAATGCTTATACAAATGAAGGAGTTCAGAATGAAACCCACGAAACAACTCATTCCACGCAAAAGTCGTCCAGCGATGGCCGGCTT